>LYSW01000017.1 GCA_001657295.1 Oceanicaulis sp. BBD 1991-10
GCGTGCCGGTGCCGATCTACGCGGAAGACAGCGTCGACCCGGAGAAGGGCACCGGCGTGGTCATGTGCTGCACATTCGGTGATGTCACCGACATCCAGTGGTGGCGCACTCACAAGCTGCCTTTGCGCCTGGTGATCGACCAGGCCGGCAAGATGATCGCCGATCTGCCCATCGGTTCGGAGGACTGGCCGAGCGTGGACGCGGCTGGCGCGAAAGCGACCATGGAAGCCTTAGCGGGCTTGAAAGCCGCCAAGGCCAAGGACGCGATCCTGGAGCTCCTCAAAGAGAAGGACTTGGTCCTTAAGCAGGAGAAGACCCAACAGGTCATCCCGATCGCGGAGCGCTCCGGCGCGCCGCTGGAGATCATCGTCACGCCGCAATGGTTCATCAAAACGCTCGAATTCAAGGATCAGATCCTTGAAAAGGCCAATGAGATCACCTGGCGGCCGGCGTATATGAAGCAGCGCCTGGAAAGCTGGGTCGAAGGCCTGAAATGGGACTGGCTGATCTCCCGCCAGCGCCATTTCGGCGTGCCGATTCCGGTCTGGTATTCCAAGCGCGAGGGCGAAGAGGGCAAGGTCATTTTGCCGTCAAAGGCCGAGCTGCCGGTTGATCCCACGCTCACCCCGCCCGCGGGCTACGCCATGGACGAGGTGATCGGCGAGAAGGACGTGATGGACACCTGGGCGACCTCCTCGGTCAGCCCGCAGCTCAACACGCGCTCGATCAATGAAGACTACGCGCTCGATATCGAAGCGCACCGGCGGCAATTCCCGATGGCGCTTCGCCCGCAGGCCCATGAGATCATCCGCACCTGGGCCTTCTACACCATCGTCAAGGCGCTCCACCATGAGAACAAGATTCCATGGACGGATATCGCCATCTCCGGATGGTGCCGTGCGGCGGACGGTTCGAAGATGTCCAAGTCCAAAGGCAATGTGGTCGATCCGATCCGCCTGATCGATCAGTACGGCGTCGACCCGGTGCGATTCTGGACCGGCACGTCCCAGCTGGGCCAGGACACGGTCTTGAGCGAGAACACGCTCAAACAGGGCAAGCGCCTCGTCACCAAGATGTGGAACGCCACCAAGCTGGCGCATATGAGCTTCAGCGCCGCGGCGCAGGCGGGCGCGTTCAGTCCGGCGACGCCGGCGGAAGACATCGCATCGGGCGCCGTCTTTCACCCGCTGGACCGCTGGCTGCTTGGCCGCCTCGCCGAGACGGTGGATGCGGCCACCGAGGCGTTTGAGGCCTATGAATACGCAGCCGCCCAGCGCGTGATCGAAGACTTCTTCTGGCGCACTTACTGCGACAATTATCTGGAGATCGTTAAGCGCCGCACCCGGTTTGAGGGCGCGCCGAACGATGAGGAGATGTCGGCCTGCCTCACGCTCTGGCACGCCTCCGACGCCATTATCCGGCTCTATGCGCCGTTCACGCCTTATGTCACCGACGCCCTGTTCGACATCCTGCATGGCGAAGGCGAGGCTTCACCGGGCACGGTGCACGCGCGCGGCGCCTGGCCGAAGGCGGAGGCGCAGGCCGAGAAAGGCGTGTTCGCCGAAGAGGGCGAAGCCTTCGTTCAGATTCTGGCGGCGGCCCGCAAGGTGAAGTCGGAAGCCCAGGTCTCCATGAAGACCCCAGCCGCCTCGCTCACCGTGGCCGGAAACGGCGATCTGGCCGATCTGATCGGCCCGACGGCGGCGGATTTGCTGGCGGTGACGAACGCCGAGACGGCCGCATGCGGTGATGCGCCCGCGGGCGCGGTGTCCGCGGCGTCTCCGGATGAACGCTTTACGGTGGCGCTGGCGCTGGTCCCCTCCGGGGACTGAGCCAGGCCGCTAGGCCGCCGGCACGGTGAAACAGAAGCGCGCGCCTAGGCCGGGCGCGCTGTCGACCCAGATTCGCCCGCCCATGCGTTCAGCCGCCTGCTGGCAGATCGCCAGACCGATGCCGGTGCCGGAATACGCCTCCCGGCCATGCAGGCGGGAAAACGGAGCGAATATCTTCTCGGAAAACTGCGGATCGATGCCGATTCCGTCGTCGGCGACACAGATTTCAATGAACCCGTTTTCCAGTTCGCGCGCCGATAAGGTGATCCGGACGCCCGCCTGCTTGCGATATTTCAAGGCGTTGGAGATCAGATTCAAAAACAGGGCGCGCAGCAGGCCGCGGTCGCCCCGCACCATGGGCAGCGCGCACAGATCGATGCGCGCTTGCGCCTCGGTGATGCGAAGGTCCAGTTCGCCGAGCACGGCGTCGACGAGCGAGCCAAGCTCGACCGCTTCGGTCTCCAATGCGCGATTGGACGCCCGCGAATAGGCCAGAAGGTCGTCGATGAGATGCCGCATGCGTCCTGCGGCGTCGATCAGGAATTCAAGCGCCTGATCGGATTCTTCGCCCAAACCGTCCGCGTGCCGGCGCTGCAACAGGCTGGCGAAGGCGGAGATCTTGCGCAACGGCTCCTGGAGATCATGGGACGCCACGGTGGCGAAACGGTTGAGTTCGCGGTTTGAGCGCTCCAGGGCTTCGGCGTGCGCTTCGATATCCTGGCGGGCCTGGGTCAGGGTCGTCACGTCGGAGAACACGCCATGAGCGGCCACGGGGTCTCCGTCGGCGCCCCGTTCGATGAAGGCTGACAAGCGCAACTCCAGCCTTTCGCCCGATGCGGTGAAGGAGACGATCGGCTCATTCTCAACGACGCCGCGTTCGAAGGCGCGCGGGATGATGTCGGATTTCACCCGCTCGGCGCTTTCTTCATCCATGAACGCCCAGCCTGGAAGGCCGATCACGTCCTCGCGCACGCGGCCCATGCGCTGAAGCCAGTAATCGCTGACCATGGTGGTCAGACCGTCTGCGTTGATGGAATGCAGCAAGGCGGGCATGGAGTGATAAATCGATTCAAACCGCGCCTGCTCCTCTGTCAGAGCCTGCGCGAAACGGCGTTCCGCATCGATGTCCAAAATCACCCCCGCCGCGCGCAGGGGCGCCCCTTCCAGCGTGTGCGAGATGACCCGGCCCATGGTGCGCACCCAGCGCGGACCCTCCGGCGCCATCATTCTCACATCCATGGGCTGGACCGGCCGGCCCTCGCGCAGGCGCAGATGAGCCGCCCGCATGACGGCCTGATCTTCCGGGAAAGTAACGGCTCGCCAGTCTTCCGCTTCGACGGAGGTGGCGTCTCGTGACCGCCCCATCCAGTCGAGAATCTTGCCATGGGCGGCCTGGTCGCCGGTCAGGAAATCATAGGTCCAGATGCCCACCATGCCGGCTTCGACGCCATCGGCCAGCTGCCGTTCGCGCACCAGGCCGCGCTGTTCGGCTTCGCGCTGCTCCCCGAGCTCGTAAATAAAGCCGGTCAGAACAGGGCCCCGCCCAACCTCGCCCGCCGGCGCGCCCCCGCGCAGGGCTAGCCAGACCAGCTCGCCGTCTTCCGCGCGCACCCGGTAGGCGACATCGGTGAAGCGGTCGGCGTCCAGCGCCCGGGTGGCGGCGTCCATGATCGGATGATCGTCCGCGCACACGCGGGCGCGCCAGTCCGCGATTTCGAACACGGCCGCCGATCCGGGCAATCCCAGCCGGGCGACGACATCGCCCGTCAGGATCAGGCGCCGTTCATCCAGATCGTACCGCCAAAGGCTGACCCGTGCGGCCTCGGCCGCCTCCAGGAAGGCCGGGTCGAAACCGTTTGAAGGTTCAGGCTCGGACATGGGCAGGCCTCTGACAAGGCGAATCGCGGCGCTGAACCTAGCACATATGCGCCTGGGCGCCCTGACCACTGGTATCGCCGGGCAGGCCCGCTATCCTGCGCGCCGCATGGCCGCTGGCCGAACCGACCGTATTGACGAGGGAAGACCGCATTGACCGATAGCGCCGCACCGATTTTCCAGGTCGAGAATCTGAATGTTCGGTTCGACACCCCTGACGGCGAAGTCCACGCCGTTCGCGGGATCAGCCTCGAGATCAAGCCGGGTGAATGCCTCGCGGTGGTCGGCGAATCCGGCTCGGGCAAAAGCCAGACCTTCCTGGCGGCGATGGGGCTTTTGGCCTCCAACGGCAAGGCGGAAGGCTCGATCCGTTATGCCGGTGAGGAGATCTTGAACCTGCCGCCGAAAAAGCTGAATGCGGTGCGCGGCAAGTCCATGACCATGATCTTCCAGGATCCGCTCACTTCGCTGACGCCGCATATGAAGGTCGGCGACCAGCTCAAGGAAGTCCTGGACGTCCACCTGGGCCTGAAGGGTGAAGCCGCCGAGCAGCGCTGCGTGGACTGGCTGGAGCGGGTGCGCATCCCGGAAGCCCGCCGCCGTCTGAAGCAATTCCCGCACGAATTGTCCGGCGGCATGCGCCAGCGCGTCATGATTGCCATGGCGATGCTGTGCGAGCCCGATCTGCTGATCGCTGACGAGCCGACCACGGCGCTGGACGTGACCGTCCAGGCCCAGGTGCTCGACATCATGGACGAGCTCAAGAGCGAGATCGGCGCCGCGATCGCTTTGATCACCCATGATATGGGCGTGGTCGCCCGCATGGCGGACCGCGTCGAGGTGATGAAGCACGGCGAATACGTCGAGGGCGGCGACGTTTACGACATCTTCAAATCGCCCAAACACGACTATACCAAGATGCTTCTGGATGCGATGCCGCGCATCGACCAGCCCGACAAGCCGGGCCATGAAACCTTGCCGCCGCGCCAGGTGGAGGGCGCCGACGAGCCCATCCTGGTCGGTGACGACGTGAAGGTTCACTTCCCGGTCGCCGTCTCGGGCGGGCTGTGGCCGACGCGCAAGCCGCTGAAAGCGGTCGACGGCGTCAGCTTCGAGCTGAAAAAAGGTGAGACGCTGGGCATTGTCGGCGAGTCCGGCTGCGGCAAGTCCACGCTGGCGCGGGCCGTCCTGCGCCTGGTGCCCGCCACCGCCGGCGCCGTCAGCTGGATCGGCAAGGATTTGCTGGCCATGGGCTCGCGCGAAATGCGCAAGTCGCGCGAGGATTTGCAGATCGTCTTTCAGGACCCGCTCGCCTCGCTCAACCCCCGCATGACGATCGGGGCTTCGATCGCCGAGCCGATGCTCACCTTTCGCAAGTCCATGCGATCAGCCGAGCGGGAGGCGGAGGTGAAGGCCATGATGGCGCGGGTCGGGCTCGATCCGAACATGATCAACCGCTATCCGCACGAATTGTCCGGTGGTCAGAACCAGCGCGTCGGCATCGCCCGGGCGATGATCCTCAAACCCAAGCTGGTCATCTGCGACGAAGCGGTCAGCGCCTTGGACGTGTCGATCCAGGCCCAGATCATCGAGCTCCTGATCGGGCTTCAGAAAGATTTCGGCCTGTCGATGATGTTCATCTCCCACGACCTTTCGGTGGTGCGCGAAATCTCCCACCGCGTGATGGTGCTCTATCTGGGCCGTATCGTGGAGATGGCCGATCGCGACGCGATCTATGAGGACGCCCGCCACCCCTATACCAAAGCCTTGATCAGCGCGGTGCCGATCCCGGATCCTGAAGTTGAGAAGACGCGCGCGCGCCTGAAGCTGTCCGGCGACCTGCCCAGCCCGATGGACAGCCGGGCGCAGCTCCGCTTTCTGAAGTCGAAGCTGATCGATGATCCCGATGCGGAGCAGTACCGCCCCCGGCTGATCGAAGTGGCGCCCGGCCATTGGGTGGCGGAGCATGATCCCGTCGAGGCCGTGCTTGAATCCGGCCAAACCGAGCCGGCCTGACATGGACGCAGCCTGACCAAGGGCTAACGCGAGTTTCATTTGCTCCCCGGCGCCGCTTGACTATCTTCTGCGGCTGTTACGCCCGCTTCCGGTGCGAGGACCCTCCATGAACGCTCAACCTCGTCTCAAACTCTTCGGCGCCGCGCTTGCGGCCTTCGCGGTCTGGGCGTGTTCGCCCGGCGAGGAACCGCGTGGTCACGGCGACGATCAGGCGCTGCGGGCGGCTTTTGAGGCGGCGGCATTCCCGCATGAAGTCAGCGATATCCCGGCCGATTCCGGCGTGCGCTACGGGGTCCTGTCCAACGGGATGCGCTACGCGATAATGGAGAATGACACGCCGTCGGGGACAGCGGCCCTGCGGCTCGTCTTCAATGTCGGCTCGCTGGCCGAGGACGAGGACCAGCGCGGCCTCGCTCATTTCGTCGAGCACATGGCGTTCAACGGCACGACGAATGTTCCGGAAGGCGAAATGGTCTCGCTGCTCGAGCGTTATGGCCTGGCGTTCGGTCCGGACACCAACGCCTTCACCAGCCGCGAGCTTGTCGGGTATCAGCTCGACCTGCCGTCGACCGAAGCCCAGGTGATCGATGTCGGTCTGTTCTTGATGCGCGAGACGGCGTCCGAAATCGTCTTCGACGCGGGCGCGATCGATCGCGAGCGCGGCATCATCATGGGCGAAATGCGCTTTCGCGATACGCCTGTCGCGCGTTATTTCGAAGCCTTCTATGGCTTCCACTATCCCGACACGCTGATCACGGAGCGCAATCCGATCGGCGTCGCCGAGGTGATTGAGAACGCCGGCCCGGAGCCGTTCGAGCGTTACTATCGCGATTTCTACACCCCGGAACGCGCCATGCTTGTGGTGGTGGGTGATGTCGACGCCGATGACATCGAAACGAAGATCCGTGACGGCTTTCCTTTCTCCACCCCGGAGCTGGACGTCACCTTCTCGGAGGGCTTCTCCACCTGGGAGCAGCCGGACCCGGCGCGCACGCCGCCGGATATCGGCTGGGTGTCGGAATCAGAAGCCAGCGCGTTCGGGTATTTCCATGATCCGGACGTCTTCACGATCATCAATGTCGATGTGATCGCTCCGGGTCCGGCGGAACTGGACACCCGCGCCGGCCGTCTCGCCAATTTAAAGCGACAGCTGGGCAATGCGATCGTGCAGCGCCGCATTCAGAGCCGGATCAATCGCGGCGATTCAGCCCTTGTGCAGGCCAATCTCAGCTATTCGAACGAGTTTTCGTTGGCCAATCGGGCCGGCATGCTGGGCGTCGCCACCCCTGATCGCTGGCGTGAAGGCGTGGCGGTGCTGGAGAACGAGCTGCGCCGGGCTCTGGAATACGGCTTCACCCAGTCCGAGCTCAACGAGCAGCTGGCCAATCTGCGCACCGCGCTGCGCAATGGCGTCGATCAGGCCGATACGCGCGATTCCACGGCGCTGGCCGATGGAATCTGGGGCGCCTGGATGGAAGACACGGTCTTCGTCCACCCGGATTTTGCGCTGGAATGGTTTGAGTCCGTTGAGGCCGAGCTCACCGTTGAAGCGATTGAGTACGCCTTCAAGAAGATCTGGAAGGCTGCGCCGGCGCGCGTCTTCGTTGCGCTGAACGAAGAGTTTGAGGATGGGTCTGCGGCGGTCCGTGAAGCCTGGCTGTCGGCCTCGGCCGAACCGGTCCAGGCGCCGGAGGATTATGCCGACGAGACCTTTGCCTACACTGATTTCGGCGCGCCTGGCGCGGTCGTAAGCGAAACTGTCATCGAGGATTTGAATCTCACTCAAGTCGTCTTTGAGAACGGCGTGCGGCTGACGGTGAAGCCCACCGATTTTGAAGACGGAGTCATCCGCGTGCGCGTGGATTTCGGCGCTGGCGACCTCACCCCGCAACCCACGCCGGCCGCCGGCTCGATCCTCGGCGCCGCGTTCGGCGGCGGCGGGCTGGAGGCCCATGACCGCGACGCCCTGCAGCGCCTCTTCGCGGGCCGTTCGGTGGGCTATGGCGTCGGCGTCGCCGACGACAGCTTCTTCTTCGGCAACGCCACCACGCCGACCGATTTCGAGCTTCAAATGCAGGTGCTGGCGGCCTTCATGACCGCGCCGGGCTGGCGCGACGACGGGCTGAACCAGTTCCGCGGCATCGCCGAGGAGGTGCGCCGCGGCCAGAATGCTCAGGCGGTTCAGGTCGCCACGAACCGGGTCAGCCGCATGCTGCGCAGCGGCGACCCGCGCTGGGGCTTCCCCACCCGCGAGGAGGTCGCCGCCTTCACCATGGATCATGCGCGCGCGCTCCTCGAGCCCGCCCTGCAAGGCGCTCCGGTCGAAATCACGCTGGTCGGCGATGTCACCGTTGATCGCGCCGTCGAGGTGGTCGCAGCGACGTTCGGCGCCCTGCCGCCGCGCGATGAGAGCTGGCCTGAGTACGAAGACAACGCTCAAGTCGCGTTTCCGGCCGCGACGGCCGACGCCGAGATCGTCCGCTTCAACGGCGAGCCGGATCAGGCGATGGCGAATATCTATTACCCTGCAGGGGATGCGAAGGACGCCGAGCGCCGTGTCGGTCTCGCTTTGATGCGCGCGGTCTATGACCTCAAGGCCACCGATCGCTTCCGGGAGGAGGAAGGCGCGACTTACTCCGCCATCGTCTCGGGCCAGTTCTCGCGCGTCTTCGACGAGTATGGATTTTTGTGGGTCGGCCTTGATGTGACCCGCACGGACGTGCCGGCCATGTACGGCATCGCAGACGAGATCGCCGTGGCGATGGCCGCCGGCGAAATCAGCGAGGATGAGCTGCAGCGCGCCCGGCAGCCGATTCTGGAGAGTCTGGAAGAAAGCCTGGAGCGCAACGCCTATTGGGTGAACGCCCTGGCGCGCTCGCAGAGCGATCCGGACCGGCTGGAGGACATCCGCACCGTGAGGGCGCGTTATGAAGCCGTCACCGTAAACGACATCACCGCGCTGGCGGCCGAGGTCCTTGATCCCGACGCCGCCTACCGGGTCACGATTCTGGCCGAAGGCGCAGACGCGCCCTAGCCGGACCGAAGCTGGAGCCCGCCAGCAAGAGCGGGCCCGGCGATCACTGTCACGAGAGGAGACACCCATGAGACTGACCGCCGTCAGCCTTGCCGTAATCGCGCTCGCCGCAGCGCCCGCCTTCGCCCAGCCGGAACGCATCACCGAAGGCAATCTGGTGATGGAGAATATCCCGGAGGTCCCCGCCGAAGTTCGCGACCGCCTGCAGCAATACAATAATGTGCGCTCCGCCGGCTTCTCCGACTTCGCGCCCGACGGCGGCGTCTACATCACCACCCGCTTCGGCGAAACCACGCAGATCCACCATGTCGCCCAGCCCATGGGCATGCGCCGGCAGGTGACCTTTTTTGACGAGCGCACCTCCGGCGCCAATGTGCGCCCGGACGGGTCGGGCCACTTCGTCTTCACCCGCGATATCGGCGGGGATGAATTCTTCCAGGGCTTCCTGTTCGACCCCAACGACGCGTCGGTCACCCGTTTCACTGAAACCGGCACGCGCAACAGCTCGCTGAACTGGAATGACGATGGAAGCCTTGTGGCCTGGTATCGCCAGACCGACGGCGATCCCGACGCCGACATCCTGATCGCCGATCCGTCCGATCCGGGCAGCCTGCGTGTCGCGCTGGAAGGCGAAGGCCTGATGATCCCGGCCGACTGGTCGTCCGATTCCAGCCGGATCCTGGTCCTGCGCTATTATTCCATCACCCATGCCGACATCTACGCGCTGGACGTCGAAAGCGGCGCGCTGACCGAAATCCTGCCCGATCTGGATGTCGCCTATGGCGGCCTGACCTATGCCCAAGGCGATGAAAGCATCTATGTGATCACCGACTGGGACAGCGATTTCCGCCGTATCCTCGAGGTCGATCTCGATGACTTCTCCGCGCGTCAGGTCTCCGGAGACCATGACTGGGATGTGGAGAGCATGGACCTGTCTCCTGACGGCTCAAGGCTGGTCTACACGATCAATAATGGCGGCAATGAAGAGCTGCACATGATCGACCCGGCGACCGGCGAGGCGCTGGACGTGCCTGATCTGCCGCTGGGCCTGATCGGCGGTTTGCAGTTCAACGAAGACGGCACGCGGCTGGGCTTCACCCACATCTCCGCGCGCTCGCCGGGCGATGCGTGGACCTATGACATCGCCAGCGGCGAGCTGACCCGCTGGACTCAGTCGGAAGTGGGGGGTCTGGACACGGACGCGCTGGTCGAGCCCCAGCTGATCACTTTTGAGAGCTTCGACGGCCTGGAAGTGCCCAGCTTCTACTACCCGGCCGCCGGCGAAGGCCCGCACCCGGTGATCATCGACATCCATGGCGGTCCGGAAAGCCAGGAGCGTCCGAACTTCAATTCACGCATCCAGTACTGGGTCAATGAGCTGGGCATTTCGGTGCTGGCGCCGAATGTCCGCGGGTCCGCCGGCTATGGCCGCGAATATCTGCTGATGGACAACGGCTTCAACCGTGAGGACTCTGTGCGCGATATCGGCGCCTTGATCGACTGGGTCGAGTCCCAGCCAGAGCTCGATAGCGACCGGGTCGTAGTCTATGGCGGCTCTTATGGCGGCTATATGGTGCTCGCCAGCATGATGCACTATTCCGACCGGCTCGCCGGCGGCGTCAATATCGTCGGCATCTCCAATTTCGTGACCTTCCTGGAGAACACCAACGGATATCGTCGCGATTTGCGCCGTGCGGAGTATGGCGACGAGCGCGATCCGGCGATGTTTGAGCATCTCCAGGCGATCTCGCCGTCCAATAATGCGGATCAGATCACCGCGCCGCTCTTCATCATCCAGGGGTTCAACGATCCGCGGGTTCCGGCCTCGGAGGCCGAGCAGATCCTGACCGCGGTCCGCGAGGCGGGCGGGGACCCCTGGTTCCTTATGGCGATGGATGAAGGCCATGGCTTCAGAAAGCAGTCCAATATCGAGTTTCAGCGCGAAACCGAAACGCTCTTCCTGAGCGAGGTGCTGAGCCTGGAGGCGGACTAGCGCCATCCCCCTCTCCCCCTTGGACAAAGGGGGAGAGGGCTCCGGTGAGCCGGCGTTCATCCCCGCCGTCACCGAAACGTCACGCGACCAGGCCGGCCATCGGGCTAAATTCTCCCAAACCATCGTGTTTCATGGGAGCAGCCAGATGCGCCGGCTTGTCGTGTTATCCGCCCTTTGTCTCGGCGCCTGCAGCCCGGAGGCGCAGCTCAGCCCAGGAAGCGAGCCTGTCGAAGCCGCGGGCTGGGCGACCCGGACGGGCGAGGCGCCGCTGGTGATCGCCCATCGCGGGGCCTCAGGAGAGCGGCCGGAGCATACTGAAGCCGCTTTCGCCTTGGCGTTGGAGCAGGGCGCAGATGTTCTCGAACCCGATCTGCAAGTGTCTTCGGACGGCGTTCTGATCGTGCGCCACGACCCGTATTTGTCCAGCAGCACCGACATCGCCAGCCGGCCCGAATTCACCGACCGCCGGGCCGAGCGCTTTGGCCGGGAAGACTGGTGGGTGGCCGATTTCACGGCCGCCGAGCTCTCCACACTCACCGCGTCACAGGTCTTTGACGACCGCTCCCAGCTTTATGACGGGCACTTCCCGGTCCTCACCTTTCCCGCCTTTCTCGATTTCGTCGCACAGCAGGAGGCCGCTTGCGGTTGCACGATCCCCATCGAGCCGGAGGTCAAACTGCCGGCGCTTTACGCCGCGGAAGGCCTGGACCCGCTGCCGATCTTGATCGCGACGCTGGAGGCGCGCGGGCTGAACGCCGAGGACAGCCCGGTGGTCATCCAATCCTTTGATCCCGATTTCCTGCAGCGCCTGCGCCCTGAAACGCCGCTGCCGCTCGCCATGCTGATCGCATCGCCGGACGAAGCGGGCTATGACGCCGGCGGGCTAAGCCTGTCCCAGATCGCGAATTTCGCCGACGGCGTGGGGGCTAATAAAGCGATGCTCCTAAATCCCGACGCAAGCAGCACGGGATATCTGGAGGCGGCCCATGCGCTGGGCCTGGACATCCATGTCTGGACCGTCCGCGATGATCGTCCGCCGTTGATCGGCGAGACCGTGGAGGATGAATTGCGCGCGCTGTACGCGCTTGGAGTCGACGCGGTGTTCACGGACCATCCCGCCACTGCGGTGCAGGTGCGCGAGGCGATGGCGGCGGCGCTCGATCCGGCCGACTGACGCGGGGGCTTGCTCTCGGCCCGGCGGTGAGCTCACTCTTCGCGCCATGACGCATTTCTCCCTGCTGCTCGCCGCCGCACTGTGCGCCGCCGGCCTGACCGCCGCTCCCGTCGCCGCGCAGGACGAAGGCGCAAACCTGCGGGACGCCTCGCTGGCGCTGCGGGCGCAAGTGCGCGCGGCGGCCGGGATCGAGGATTGGGAAAGCGCCAGGCGCGCCAACGCCGCGGCGCTGGCGCTGCAGCCGGGCCATCCTGGTTTGTTGAATAATCAGCTTGTGCTCGCACGCCTGTCGGGCGACCAGACCGCCATGCTGGGCGCGCTGGAGGCGATGGCTGATCACGGCCTGACATTTGATCTGAGCGGCCTGGCTGAGCTGGATGCGCTTCTGGAGCTCGACGCCGATCGCGTCGCCGCGATCGAATCCCGCCTCGCCGTAAACGCCGCGCCGGCGGGGGAAGCCCGCCTGGTCGCAGAGCCGCCGCTGCGCGACGCCCTGATCGAAGCCCTGGCCGTGGATGGCGAAACCGAGCGGCTCTATCTGGGCTCGGTCGCGGATCGGCGAATCTACCGGGTTGAGCCTTTCGAGCCGGAAACGGCCGAGGTTTTCGCCGGCGAGGCCCAACCTGTCGGCTCGATCTTCGGCCTCGCCATCGACCGGCGCAACGGCCTGCTCTACGCCGCCGAGGGCGCGGTGGACATCACGCCCCGCGAGGCCGGTGAAGAGATCGGCACGGCGCTCCTGGCCCTGGACTTGGAAACCGGCGAGATCGTTCGCCGGCACACGATCGACGGCGCCGTGCGGATCGGCGACGTGACGGTGCGAGACGGCGTGGTGTACGCCAGCGACGCCGAAGGAGGGCGGATTTATCGTCTGAACGGACCGCGTGAAACGCTGGAGCTGTACGCCGAGGACGACCGCTTCGTCTCGCTTCAGGGGCTGGCGCCGGCGCGCGGCGCGCTTTTCGTCGCCGATTACACGTGGGGCGTTTGGCGCATCGATCCGATCACCCGCAACGCCGCCCTTTTGGCCCCGCCGCAGGGCGCCAGCCTGATCGGACTAGACGGCCTGACCGCCGATCGGACCGGCCGTCTTTTCGTCGTGCGAAACGGCGCCGCGCCGGTCGGCCTGTTCGAACTGGAATTCGACCGCTTCGGTGCGGAATTGACGGCGCTAACGCCGGTCTTGCGGGCGGATTCGCGTCTCGGCGAACCCACCACCGTGCGCATCGCGGACGGCCGCGCCTTTGTGCTCAACGACGCCCAGTGGGCGCTGTTCGAACCTGATGCGGATTTCGGCGCGCGCACTGATCCGCAGATTCTCAGCCTGCCGCTGCCGTGAACGCGCGCGTGCGCCGATTGGGTTAACGCGCGTTTACCCCGCTTGAAGACTCTTGGCGCACCATGGCGGCCATGACCGACGCCGCCGCCGACCGAGACCTTATCGTCGCGCCTAAGCCAGGCTTTCTGGCCCGCGTGCGCGCCCTGCTGCTTGGCGCAGGGTGCGCAGCGCTGGGCGGTTTCGTGCTCGTCGGGGTTTTCAGCCATAATCCGCTCGATCCGAGCTGGAATGTCGCGACCGATGAGCCGATCTCGAATTTGGCGGGCGCGCCGGGTGCGATCACGGCGGACCTGGTTCTTCAGCTGACTGGCTGGGCCGGGGCCGCCGGCGCCCTCGCCCTGCTGGCCTGGGGCGCGATCCTGATCTTTCGCGGACCGCGCCGTCGAAGCGCCTGGGTCAGCTTTGGACGCATCCTGTCCGGATTGGCGGGGCTCTCCGGTTTCGCTTTGGCGGTCTCGGCCCTGCCCATGCCCGCCAACTGGCCGTTTGCGGTGGGGCTGGGCGGGCTCCTGGGGGATGGCTTGCTGGGCGCCCTGACCGGCCTGTTCGGCGGCTTCGGCGCGCCTTTGCCGGGCGCGCTGGCCGTGGGGCTGGGCCTGGCCTTGGCGGTCGCCGGCGTGTTCTTCTGTTTCGGCCTGCGCGTCGCCGATCTGATCGCCGCTCGCGATGCGGCGGGCCTGGCCTGGGCGACCGTCCGCGTCTGGGCCGATCAGCTGCTCGGGGCGGCGCCGCGCCCTTGGCGCAAGGACGAGCCGGAGGCGGCGGAAGCGGCGCCGGACGGCCGCGCGGAAACGGCGCCCGCCTTCCTTCGCCGCAGCTCTGATATTCCGGCCCCCGCGGACCGCATCGACCCGCCGACGCCGGCGCGCAAGGCGGCGTCCGGCGTCAAAGTCGCCAGGAAGCGCAGCGCCAGGCCCTCCGGCCGCGAAGCGCGCGAGGCTCAGGGCGCGCTGCCTTTCGCGCAATCCGAGAGCTTTGATTTGCCGCGCCTTGATCTGCTCGCGCCCGCTCCGCCGCGCACGGACGCGGTGGACCCCCAGGCCTTGCAACAAAATGCGGAGCTGCTCACCGGCGTGCTGGCCGATTTCGGCGTGAAGGGCGAGGTCGTTCAGGTGCGCCCCGGCCCCGTCGTCACGCTTTATGAGCTCGAGCCCGCGCCCGGCGTGAAGACCAGCCGGGTGATCAATCTGGCCGACGATATCGCGCGCTCCATGGCGGCGGTCGCGTGCCGCGTCGCGGTGGTGTCGGGGCGCAACGCCATCGGCATAGAATTGCCCAATCAGGACCGGGAGACCGTCTTCCTGCGCGCGCTGCTGGCGTCCCGCCAGTTCGAAGCCGCGAAAGCCGAACTGCCGCTGGCGCTGGGCGAAACCATCGGCGGGGAGCCTTTCACCGCCGATCTCGCCAAGATGCCGCACCTGCTGATCGCGGGCACCACCGGCTCGGGCAAGTCGGTGGGCGTCAACGCCATGATCCTGTCCATGCTCTACCGGCTGCCGCCGGATGAGTGCCGCCTGATCATGATCGATCCGAAAATGCTGGAGCTGTCCGTCTATGACGGCATTCCCCATTTGCTCAGCCCGGTGGTCACGGATCCGAAAAAGGCCGTGGCGGCGCTGAAATGGACCGTGCGCGAAATGGAGTCGCGCTATCTGAAAATGTCCAAGGTCGGCGTGCGCAATATGAAGGGCTTTAATGAAAGAGCCCGCGCGGCGCGCGAGGCCGGAGAAATGCTGGAGCGCACGGTCCAGACCGGCTTTGACAAGGAGACCGGCGAGCCGGTCTACGAGACCGAGACGATCACGCCCGACCCCATGCCCTATATCGTCGTGGTGATCGACGAGATGGCCGACCTGATGATGGTCGCCGGCAAAGAGATCGAAGGCGCCATCCAGCGCCTCGCCCAGATGGCCCGCGCGGCCGGCATCCACCTGATCATGGCGACCCAGCGCCCGTCCGTGGATGTGATCACCGGCACGATCAAAGCCAACTTCCCGACCCGGATCAGCTATCAAGTCACCTCGAAAATCGACAGCCGCACGATCTTGGGCGAGCAGGGCGCCGAACAGCTTTTGGGCATGGGCGACTTGCTCTTCATGGCCGGCGGGGGCCGCATACGGCGCCTGCACGGACCCTTCGTCTCCGACCGGGAGGTCGAGGATGTCGCCGCCTTCCTGAAAGCCCAGGGCACGCCGGATTATCTCGACGCCGTCACCGAAGAGATTGAAGACGCCGAGACCGGCGACTTGCTGGGCGGTGAAGGCGGCTCCGGCGACGATCTTTTCGACCAGGCCGTGGCGGTGGTCGCCCGCGACCGCAAGGCCTCGACCAGCTATATCCAGCGCCGCTTGCAGATCGGATATAACCGCGCCGCCTCCCTGATCGAGCGCATGGAGGACGAGGGCATGATCGGCCCCGCCGACCACGCCGGCAAACGCGAAATCTTCCTGCCCGAACGCGATGTCTGAGTGGTAGGAGTCGGAGCGCTTTTGACTCCTACTACGACTACCACGCGACGATCTTGGCGTTCCGCCAGGGCGTTCAGAGTTTTCAAGATGTCAAAGAGCGGGCGGGAAGTGTAAGCCCGCCCGGCAAGGGGTCGGATAGCCGCGCCTCGCCCACCCCTCTTTCATCATCCCCGCGAAGGCGGGGACCCCGGCCCAGCGCCGACGCTGCTGGATCCCAAATCAAGTTTGGGATGACGATAGACGGTCCTCACTCGCTTTCTCTTCCCCGGCGCAGGCCGGGGCCCAGAGGCCTCAAAAACCGGACTGCGTGGGTCCAGGGCCGGTCTACGCCAGGGAAGAGGGAGAGCGTCGCCCAGCGCATCATCGCCGCACACCCGTTGACGCCGCGCCGCCGCCGCGCTCCCCTGCCCGTCTAAGCTGCAGCACTGACCCGCAATGGCCGAACGCATCCGCACAGATATCGACAAAGACCCCGACTGGTGGGCCGCGTGGTTTGAGGCGGATTATAGCTGGGAGGGGCTGGCGAAGAGGCGTTGGGAAGGATGGGTGGTTGATGTCGAAGCTCAAGCTTGCGTCCCGGCCAACGACGCCCCTGACGGCGCCAAAACCCGCCAGGCGACCCTGCAAGACTATTGGCGCGCCGACCCGGAGCAGGACTGGCGCCTGCGCGAACGGGCCACCCTCTTTAAACCCCATAAAGGCGAGCCCGTCGCCGAATTGATCGAGGGCGGCGAGACGCCCGACGGTCGTATCTGGCATATCGCGCATCTGCCGCCCGCCGACCCCGACGGCGCCAATTCCGGCTGGAAATCCGATCTCGGCGACGCCCGCTGGGCGGTGCTGCAACGTCTGTTGCAAGTGCGGATGGATGCAGGACGGGAGACGGAATTCGGGTTTAGGTCTGCGTTAAAAGGCCCGGATCGCCACGCCCAGTTGACCGGATGTGTGCTCCGCGAGGCCGCACCCGCTCCTGAGGATGAGGCGAGTCCGCGCCATATGCGGGCAGACCAATCCGCGCATCTAGGGCCAGCGGGTTATCCTGAGGCGAAATGGGGCGCCGGGGCCGACTTCTTTGGGACTCGCTTTTCGGACGAGGCGGACTTCTATGCCGCAAACTTCTTAGGCCACGCCATTTTTCGCGAGGCTGGTTTCACAGGCGGCGTTGACTTCGCAAGCGCCGACTTCGCAGGCCAAACCACTTTCCGAGACGCAAGCTTCTCGCGCTACGCCGACTTCAATGGAACCAGCTTCGCAGGCGACGCCGACTTCGAAGGCGTCAACTTCGGAGATCTCACCCACTTTCGGAGCGCAAGCTTCTCGGGCTTAACCGATTTTTACAGCGCAAGCTTTTCAGGCCACGCAGACTTCCAAAGCGCATGTTTCTCAGGCGGCGCCATTTTCCGTGGCGCCAGCTTCCTGCGTGGCTTGCGCCTCGCGCGGGGCGTGGCGCCGGCGAAGGCGACCGGACAGCTCCACAGGCAGCGCTCGGAAGAGAATCAATCAAAGCTCCGGGAGCGCGGCGTCAAGGAGATGCTCGACGAAGGCGATTTCGCGCTCGTGCTGACGACCGCCGCCGCACGGCGGGAGATGGGCGGCTTTTCAGGCTTCAGTTTCAAAAACGCGCTCTGCCTTGGGCCCGCCGAATTCAATGATCGCGGTTTCGGCGAGGCGCCGGATTTTTCCGAAGCGCGGTTTTACGACCGCGCGGAATTTCACCGCGCCGACGTGCATGAGGGCGCACGCTTCTTTCAGGCGAAGTTCCGGCTCGATCAGGACTGCCCCCCATTGGACTGGGAGGCTTTGGCGGCCGAGCTCTGCAAACGGCATGGCCTGGCGCCGCCGCCTGAACGCGCCGCCTTGCGAAATCGGTCGTATGGTCAGGACGATAAGAATCGCACGTTTTGGCGCGCGGCATTTGAGGCTTGGAGCAAATATTGGCGCTCAGCCGGCGCAGAGGGCGCCGCCAGCAAAGCCCGCCGCCTTCCCGACGCCGACCTCCACGAGGCCGCCTACCGGCGCCTGAAGCTCATCATGCGCGATATCGGCTCCCACATCGAAGAGCAGCGCTTCTTCGCTTTGGAGCTGAAGGCGCGCCAGATGCGCACCGATGTTAAGCGCTGGGAGCTTTGGGCGGCGGCGGCATATGGCGGGTTGGCCGATTATGGCCGCAGCGCGGTGCGGCCTTTGTATTGGCTGACCGGGGTGTTGGCCGTCTTCGCCGTGGCTTACAGCGTGCTGGCGCTTTCGGCGGGGGTCGTCACAGCGCCTGGCGCTGATGCGCCGGCGCGCTCAGCCCTAATCCATGTGGTGGATCGCCCCCACCCCGCAGCGGCGTTCGCGCGTGGCGTCGCAGAAACCCATATCGGGCGCAAGATTCGCATCCTGGAACAGGGGCGACGGCTGTCCGGCCCCATCATCTTCGCCGCCGAGATCACCGTCGTTCCTGTTGCGAACCCGGTCAGCTATCACGACTGGGCGCGGCGGTTGAACGAACGGGACGGCGGCTGGTCGACCGCATTTTCCGCCTTGCGTCTGCTCAACCGCATCCTGGCGGTGCCCCTGCTGTTTCTGTTCGCGCTGGCGCTGCGGCGGCGGTTCCAGATCGGATAGGGCGCTGAGAGGGTCAAGACGGGATCAGGCCGCCCCGGGATGACGGCCGCGGCATCGTCCGCGCCTAATCCCAGAACCGCCACCAGGGCGGCTCTTCTTCGGGTTGGTGGATGCCGAGCCAGGCGCGGATTTGCTCGATCACCGGATCAAGCTGCGTCCAGACCGGCAGATAGGACTCGATGAAATGATCCGCCGCCGGCCAGGCGACGGACAGGAGGAAGGCGGCGCCGATCACCGTCACAAGCAAGGTCAGTATCGGTTTAAACAGGTCCGCGAGAAACTGCATGGGACGCCCTCCCAAAGCTTTAGCGCCGCAAGCATATCGCGATCGGGAGCTGAAACGGAGCGGAATCTGGATCCGTCTTTGAGGCGGGCGTTCAGAGCGAAGACCGGACCGGGCTTGGCCAGGTGCGGAGGCGGCGCGCTCGCCGGTTGTGTCGGGACCCTCGGCCTTTCCCGGACGGACCGCAGGATCGGCTGTCCCTTTCCTGGCGCAGATGCAAGCATGGCGCGGCGCATCGGCGGGTCTCGCCGACGGCGCCCGAAGAGGGCCGGTCATGGCGGAGCTGATCATATTCGACGTCGATTCCACGTTGCTGGGCGTGGAAAGCCTCGATTTCGCCGTCGAACGGGCATTGCGCACGGCGCCGGACGGCGCGCAGCGGTCGCGCGCATTGAGCGCGCTGACCGATCAGGGCATGGCGGGCGAGATTGATTTTCGCACATCGCTGGAGCGGCGCATCGCCATCGCCGGTCTGACGCGGACCAGCGTTTATGACGCGCGCGAAGCCTTGCGCGGTCATCTTACCCCCGGCATGGCGGACTTGCTGTCGGCGCTGCGGGCGAAGGGCCGGCGGGTGGCCGCGGTCTCCGGCGGCTTCGACGATCTGATCGCGCCCGCGCTGGGCGATCTGGGCTTTGCTTCCGGCGATGTCAGCGCCAACAGCTTCGTATTCGATGCGGCCGGCGCCGTCATTGATTTCGACCGCGCCAATCCGCTCTCGCGCTCGGGCGGCAAGGCCGAGCGCGTCGCGGCCCTGAAATCACAGGCGCAGGCGCGCCGCGCGGTTATGGTCGGAGACGGCATGACGGATTTTGAGGCCTGTTCCGGCGGCGCCGCGGACCATTTCATCGGCTTTGGCGGCGTGGTGTCGCGCGCCGCGGTGAAAGCCAAAGCCCAAGCCTGGGCCGACAGCGTCGCGGAGTTGGATGCGCTGCTGTCCTGACCGAGCAACGCCCCCGCCGCCGATCGGTCACGCCGCATCCGGGGTGGATTTTTGTCTGCGCCACGGGTCTCCGGGGCGGGTCACATAGCGCGTCCAGACATGGCCCCACGGCATAATGACAAAGACCACGACGATGCCCACGCATTCGTAAAAGGTGGATTCAACATCCTCCCAGCGTCCGTTCTGCGCCGCCGGGACCGCGACCAACGCCAGCCAGATGGTCTTCCACAGGGTCTCAAACAGAAGCAGAGGCAGCATCTGGAGCGGATATCGAAGGCCCAGAAGAGTGAGCAGCGCCAAGGCGGCGAACATGGACTTCGCGACCCCGGTCATCAGCGGCCAATCGGACGATTGAAAAAGCAATTGCTCCCACACAAAGCTGCTCAACCCGAGGAAAATCAGGAGATAAATCAAACGCAAGGCGTTCAGCCGCCAAAGCGAAACGGGTGGCGGCGTCTTGGCGTCATGGGTCAAATTCACAGCTCCAACTCCAGGGATTTTGAGGGCGCGCACGTGCCGAAGGCCGGCGGCCGGCGCTCGGAGGCGCATCGGAGCTAGATGCAGGTCAGCGGTTCCTGACGTCTTGCTGGTTTGGAAATCGGCGACGGTTTCGCTGCAAATTCAGGCGGATCCTCGACCCGTCGAGGCCAGGCGTTTCGCGGCTAGTCCAGATAGGTCCAGGTTTCAGCGCCATCGAAGGTGCGGATCCTAAATTGTGAGATCGCCGCGGGATCCGCCATCGCGGCGTTGACGGCCATGCGCGTATCCGGCGGCGTCGGGGACGGCTTCGGTTCCGGTTCCCAATGGGTCGTGCAGCCACAGCGCTTGCAGCTCACCATGGCCAGCGTCCCGTCGCCCTGGACATAGCGATGCACCGCCTCCGGCGCGTAGTCGAGCTCGACATGCCGGGCCTCGGCGTGAATCCAGAGCGCCCGCAGGCGCCGGCAGATCGAGCAGGTGCACCGGGTCAGGTGTTCCGGTTCGCGGGTTATGCGCCATCGCACGGCCCCGCAATGACACGCGCCTTCAAGCGCGAAGGTCCTGGCGGAGGATGAGTCGGCGCCCATCCCTTAAGCTCTACGCGCTCGCCGCGTCGGCCGAGCGGTGGATTTCCTCGACCAGTCCCGGCTCCAGCTCCAGGCGGGCGGCCAGCATTTGCAGATAAGCCTGTTCGGCCGCGGTGTCGGCCTCGATCGCGACCAGGCTGGCGGCGTATATCTCGGCGGCGGTTTCCGGGCAGGTGGCGCCGGCGACCACGGCGTTCACGTCCAGCGGGGCGGACAATTCATCAAACACGAAGGCTTTCGCGCCGGCATCGAGATCCATGCTGTTCAGGCGTTCGAAGATCGCGGTCTTCTCATCCGCATCGATCTTACCGTCGGCCTTGGCCGCGGCGATCATGGCGCGCACCAGGGATTGGCCCAGCGCGTCCTGCGCGGCTTCATCGCCCGGCGCGGGCAGGAAGGCGGTGCCGGAGGGCGCAGCCTCATACTCGGCGGGAACGGACGGCGCCGAGCCCGCCGGCGCTGCGGCCTGAGCGGGCGCCGCGCCGCCGTCAGCGGCGGCCTTGTTCTGCCGATGCTTGTTCCAGGCATGGTAAGCCAGGCCGCCGACCGCTGCGACCGCGCCGTATTTGGCCGCCTTGCCCATCATCTTGCGCCCCTTCTTGCCCATCAGCATGGAGGCGGCCAGACCGGCCGCGACCCCGCCGCCGCCCGCCAGCGCGGTGCGCCGGGCGTTCGGGTCGTTCTGCAGGGCGTCCATGATCTTGTTCACGTCGAACATCGGCGAGGCTCTCCATCAATGCCGCAAATGGGCGGTGATCAGCGAAAAGGTCCGGCGCGGACGCGCCGTGAAATCTGACTGTCAGACTTGGTCTTGAATGCGCCGCCTTGCAAGAGCCTGGCGGCGGAAATCGCCTGCTTCCGCCGCCCCAAGGCTCAACGGCGACTTCAGCTTGACTGGACCGGCGCGTCGGCTAGGTTCGCGCGCCTGCGCTGGTGAGGTGGCCGAGTGGTCGAAGGCGCACGCCTGGAACGCGTGTAGGCGGGCAACCGTCTCGTGGGTTCGAATCCCACCCTCACCGCCAGTCAGGCCAGCAAGTCTGGTCCCTTTCCAACTCCCACAGAAATTCTGTCGAATTTCGCCCTTCGCCTTAACAATTCAGCTTCAACTTTTCCGAGCCCAACGGGCAGTGTGATGGGTGTTCAAGGTTTGTAATTTGACCCAAATTCGAACCCTATGATGCCTGACCTTTCAACACTTTAAGTGGCCAATTGGCGCGTTGGTCTGCGTGTGAGAGCAGAGCTTGCTCTGACGTTTTGGGCTCGCCTGCGGGATGAGATTCCGTTTCAAGGCAGGCATTGCCGGGCTCGGTGTTGGTGATTTCGAAGCCAACTCAGCCCGCTTTCAGCTCCGCTTCCCGTTCGGCGCTCGCGGTCGCAGCGGCGGCGCGTCGCTCACAGGGCGGGCGACGGCCTTCGGCGCGCAGCCACGGTGTGAGGATCGAATAAGCCGGGGCTTCGCCTATGCGGCCGGTCAGGGCGGCCAGTGTGATGCCGGCGGGTTTGATCAGGTCACGCAATAAGACCGAGGGTGGGTCAGAGCTGTCACGTCGGTCCTGTCATAGGAAACGGCCCGCTACTGTCGGAGTTTGACCTTCCGTCATCCGGCTTGGCTCCAGCCTGCCCGCATGAACACCCGCCGGTCGCTATTCGAGACTTGTCCGCTTTCGTCTGCCACCACCGCCAGCCGGACCCGCCGAACGGGTCGCGTTCCGACAACTCCTTAATACCTGCCGATGCTCCGGCCGACGCCGGACCTGCGCACGCGTGTTGCGTTTTGCAAGCGGATGATCCTCGCCGGTTGGGGCGATTTGCAATTTGCAACAGAATGCCCCGGCCGCGCGTTTGCTCCCCTCAAATCGAAGTCGATGCGAAAGGGAGTCATTCATGCCGATCTCAACCCGACACGGATTTCGCCAGGCGCTTCACCAGCGTCAAAGGCTGGGTCAGCGCGGCCAGGCGGCGGTTCACCTATTGGGGCTGAGCTTTGAAGACGCTGAGGCCATGATTGAACACGAGGCGCTCGGCAATCCCGTGCTCCAGCCGGTGATCAGGCGGACCAGCACGCCGATCTGCGACATCATTGCGAACACGGTGGCCGAGCAGGTCTCGCTGGCTGACCACTTGTTGCGGCAAGCCGGCGAACTCACCGATCTGGCGCCGCGAGTCCGGGCGCGCCTGCGCCACCTGATCGGTTGCCTGGACGAGCGCGGGTATCTTCAGGATCGGCCGGAATGGGTCGATGATGACGAAGGCGCTGAAGCCCTGCGCGCTTTGCGCGCGCTGGATCCGGCCGGCGTCGGCGCTTTCGATCTCCTCGATTGCTTCACCCTCCAGCTCCAGCGGACCGGGCGTTGGTCGGGATTATGGCGCGCGTTGTTCGACCGCGCCGACTTGATCGAAAAGCAGGACTTTGCGGCGCTGGCCCGCCAGCTTGGCGTTGAACGGGCGGAACTTCGATCCATGCTGGCGGCCCTTCGGTCCCTGACGGCGGCGCCGGGGTGCGCGTTCAGCGCTGCAGCGCCGCCGGCGCCGCCAGACTTGCTGGTGAGAACGCTGGCCACGGGCGAGTTGGTGGTGGAGCTGACGCGCGAGCGTCAGGTGCGCGTCAGCGTTTCCAGGGACGCGGTTGCAGCCTTGCGCCGGATCGAGCATCAGCCCGAGCACGCCGCCTACGTCAAAGGCCAGCTCGCGCACGCGCGCTGGGTGCGCCATATCTGCCGGCAGCGCGGCGACACGCTCCTTAAAGTGGCGCGCTATGCGGTCGCTTTGCAGCATGGCGCGGTTCAGGACGGGCCGGCGCATTTGCGCCCGCTGACCCTGCGGGCCGCCGCGGCGGCCCTGGATCTTCATGAATCCACCGTGAGCCGCGCCGTCGCCCACAAAAGCATTGAAACGCCTGGCGGGGTGATCGCGTTGCGCGCGCTGTTCTCCGCCCCATCGGGTGAGGGGGCGTCCTGCGTCACGGCCGTACGGTCCAGCATTCAGCGCCTGGTCGCCGCAGAAGGCGCGGAGCGCGTCTTGTCCGATCAGGACATCGCGGACCGGTTGGCGCCGGAGGGCGTCGTGCTTTCACGGCGCAGCGTCGCGAAACACCGCGCAGCGATGGGGCTCGCCAGTGCGCGACTCCGGCGCCGGCGGTTGGCCCTGTTTGATGACGCCTAGGCCTAGGGAGCAAGCTCCCGCGCACGCGGCCCGGCGGGCCTTCGGCGCAGGATGCGCTGCAAAGCCTCAAACCGGTCCGGCGGCAGGATGCGAAGGGCGATGGCGGCGCCCAGTGTCACCGCCGTCTTGAGCGGTTCCCGCACCAGGATGCGGGCGTCCTTGCCGATGGCCTGGAGCGCCAGCGATAAGGATAGCCCGCGATCGCGCATATTGATGGCGCGGCGGGCCAGATAGCGCAGCTGGAACGCCTCGGCGAGCCCGGACCAGCGGGCGGCGAAGTCGGAATGATTGCGGGCCACACGATCGCGCATCCGCGTCCAGGTTTCGAACTGCCGCACGATATTCGCCGACAAACCGCCGGAATTGATGCGGTAGTCGGTCAGAATGGCGTCGACGCCCTCAAACCGCCACAGCGTGCCCAGAGCGATCCGCATCCAGCATTCGATGTCTTCGGATTGGCGGAAAAACTCGTCGAACCAGCCGGGCGAGCCGTCTGCGCAATAAGGGCCCTGGATATGATCAAAGACGCTGCGGCGAATGACGGGGGCGGAGCCATTGCCGACCGGATTGCGCAGGAAGATGTCGGCTGCGGTGACATTGCGGAGCTTGGGCGCTTGCACGATGCCGATCGGGCGGCCGGCGTCGTCGATCAGGCGCGAGCCTGAATAGCTGACGCCGACAGCGGAATTGCGCCTAAGATGGGCGACATGAATCTCAAGCTTGGTCGGCGCCCAGGCGTCGTCTGAATCCAGAAAGGCGATGAATTCGCCGCGCGCATGGCGGATGCCGGTGTTGCGAGCGCCGGCGAGGCCGCGATTTTCTTGGCGGATGATCCGGATTCGAGGGTCGCGAAATCCGTTCGCGATCGAGACTGAATCATCGGTCGACCCGTCATCGATGATCAGCAGTTCAAAAGGCTCATAGGTCTGGCGAAGAACAGACCGGATCGCGATGGCGAGATAGCGCTCGACATTGAAAACCGGCATGACGACGGTGACGGAGGGCGGGCTCATGGATGGCTCCTTTCAACAGGCGTTAAAATCAGGCTCGCCAGTACCAGCGCGCAGGCCTTGGCGGTGCGCAGCGGGCTGCGCAGCGGCAGAGCCGGATCGCTGGCGAGCGCGCGCAGCAGGCTCATGGCGGCGCGAAGCGGGCGTTTGACGCCCCGGATGGCGCGCAGAGCCTGCTGGCGATAGAAAATGGCGGTCGCGCGCCGGCGGTGAGACCGCACCAGGAGCGGCGCGAAACCCTCCGCCTTGGCCAGCATGCGCCGCCAGCCGGCCTCCATGGGCGTCAGCCGCGCGGACAGGCTTTGGGTGTTCAGATGGTAGTCGATCAGGACCGCGTTGACGCCCTTGATCGTCCAGGCGGTCAGGCAGGCCAGGCGCAGGACGATGTCCTGGTCTTCGGCCGCCGACATCTCCGGATCAAAGCCGCCAACCTCTTCAAAGGCTGCACGCCGGAACACGAGATTCGAGCTGGTGGTGATCGCGAACTCGCCGAGAAGCTCCTCCGACGACAGCCGGTAGATATGGGGCGTGGCGCCGAGCTCCTCGCCGGACCTCGCGTCAATCAGCCGAACCCGGGAGAACAGGCAGCCGGCGCTGGGGCGCGCGGCGAAGCCGGCGGCCATGCGCGCCAGCCGGTCCGGCGCCCAGACATCGTCGGCGTCCAGAAAGGCGATGACGTCACCTGATCCATGAGCCGCGCCGAAATTGCGTGCGGCCGCGGGCCCGGAACCTGGACTGTCCAGCACGGTCACCCGACCGTCCAAAGCCGCGGCGGTCTCGCAGATCATCATGCTGTCATCGGTTGAGCCATCATCAACCAGGACCAGCTCCCAGGCTTGGTGGTTCTGGTCGAAAACGCTCTGGATGGTCCGCGCCAGCGTGGCGTCCGCGTTGAAGACGGGCACCACGATGGTGAAGCGGGAAGGGGGCGCAGCAAGGGTCATGACGTCTGGGCTCCTAAAAGCTGAGAGTGTGAGAGATGGGACAGGGCGGACTGGCTGATCACCGCAGCGGCCAATGCGATCCCGGCGGCGTAACCGGCCGCGGCGCCCGCCAATCCGGCGCCGGATCCGGCCAAAAGTCCCAATAGCGAGGCGAGCCCCAGCATTGCGGCGCCGATGCATTCGCGTGTCGGCGCCCCGGCGGCGCGCAAGGCTAGCAGGCTGGTCTCGGCGAACAGACGCGCGGCGCCCGACAGGCACAGCACCGCGACGAGACCGGAGACATGCGCCCACTGCGCTCCGAACAGGATGGGCACATAGACCAGCGCCGCCAGGCTCTGGATCAGGAACAGGGTGGCGAAAGCCGGGGCATAGACGCGCAGCACCCGGCCATGGGCTGCTCTGATCCCGCCCGGCTCGGTCGCGGCGGTGCAAAAGCGCGGATAGACGACCCGGTTGAAGGCGGTGGAGACCGCGCTCGACAGACCGGCGCCGGCGTTGAAGGCGACGTAGTAAACGCCCGCTGCGTCAAGCCCGAACAGAGACGCGACAATCAGCTTGTCCGCGTGCAGGCGCAATCCGGCGATCAATTCGGAAATCAGAACCGGCGCGCAGAACCGGCCAAGCGGACCCAGAGGGGCTGGCCGAACGCCGGGCTTTCGCCGCCATGGGCGGCCCCAGGCCATTCCGATCAGCCAGACCGGCGCGGTCAGGAGCTTGGGCAGAACGATCGCCCAGACTTCGAATCCGGTCAGCGCCAAGGCGATCGTGAGCGCGTTGTCCAGGATCAGCTGGGCGGCATTGACGCCCGCCATGCGGGCCATGCCTTCGCGGCGCATGATCATCCAGGCGTGCACGCACCCCATCGGCATGAAGAGATAGACGCCGGCCAGCGCCGCGATCAGCCAGAAAAGTTCCGGTCGATCCGCAAGCGCGCTGACCAAGGCGCCTGCGCCGACCTGCAGCACGGCGAGCGCGATGGCGACGACCCAGCTGATCCGGTAGGCGGTCTCGGCGACGTTCGCCAGTTCCTCCTGGCGCGCACGGATCACCGCGGCGCCCAGGCCGTTCTCATTGAACAGGCGGACGATCTCGAAAACCGCAAGCGCCAACGCAGCCGCGCCGAAAACGTCCGGCGTCATCAGGCGCGCGAGCAGAATTGTCGCTCCCAGGCGTGTGACCCGAATGGCCAGCTCGGCGCCCGCCATCCAGCTCATGCCGCTCACAATCCGGTCCCGGATCAACGCCCGACCGCGGATTGAAAGAGATTTGAGGC
The DNA here is from genome assembly GCA_001657295.1 of Oceanicaulis sp. BBD 1991-10. Taxonomy (GTDB): domain Bacteria; phylum Pseudomonadota; class Alphaproteobacteria; order Caulobacterales; family Maricaulaceae; genus Oceanicaulis. The sequence goes on from LYSW01000017.1 coordinate 27,024, forward strand.
TGATCGCCGGCATGGGTGTGCTCCTGAAATGTCAGGGCACAGGCCTCATGGTGAGGTCCATCGGCGAGTCGCGGCGCCGAAAAACACGCTATCGGCTCTGGAAAGATTGGGAAATTCGCGTTCGCACACCTGTGCGTGCGCCATCTCGGCCGGCTCTCAATTCGCAATGCCTGTCTCAGTTTGCGAGACGCAATATGCGCGCTCCGAACCAGGCCGTTTGAACTTAAGTCTCAGAAATGTCGCGACTTTGAAGCCCGAAGGCTGTTTGCGCCTCGATATGATTGGGAGCGGTCAGGTCCATAGTTATGGAGTTGACCATGCTCGATACCGCTATTGTCGTGAACGCGCTGGAGCGCCAGGCGCCGAAGCCTGCTCTGCCTGCTCGCCCTTTGCCGCAAGTCCTATCGCGGGGCGCGGACGATCTTCCCTCGAGGCCCGTCCTGGACTTCGCATTGACGGATGCGAGCCAGGGCGAGGCCGTTGACTGGATCATTGATCGCGCCCAGCGCGGGGTTCGAACGCGCGTCGGGTTCCTCAATGCGCATTGCGCTAATGTTGCCCGCGCAGACTGGCGTTATCGGCTCGCGCTGAAGACGTGCGACGCGGTCTTTCCTGACGGCGCCGGCGTTGATCTCGCCGCCCGGCTCGACGGGGTGTCTTTGAGCGCCAATCTCAACGGCACCGATTTGTTCGACCCGCTCTGTGAGGCGATGGCGAAGGCCGGGCTCTCGCTTTACCTGTTGGGCGGCCGCCCCGGGGTCGCCCGGCGTGCGGCTGAGCAGGCGCGGACAACGCATCCAAACCTCATCATCGCAGGCTGCCGGTCGGGCTTTTTCGCGCCGAATGCGGAGGCGGCGGTCGTCGACGCGATCAACGCCAGCGGCGCGGATGTGGTCATGGTCGCCCTGGGCGTGCCGGATCAGGATGTCTGGCTGGCCCGCATCGCGCCGCGCTTAAGCGCGCCGGTCAGCCTGGGAGTCGGCGGCCTGTTCGATTTTGTCTCCGGCCGCATTCCGCGCGCGCCGGAATGGATGCGCGAAGCGGGCCTGGAATGGGTCTACCGTTTGTGGCGGGAGCCGCGCCGGCTTTGGCGGCGCTATGTTCTCGGCAATGCCGGCTTCCTCGCCCACCTCGCCGTTCGTCGAAGCCGGGCTGAGATCGAGCGTTTTCGTCCGAAATTGAGCCTGGGCCTGAAGCGCTTGGTCGACGTCGCCGGCGCCCTTGGCGGGCTGGCGCTTCTAAGCCCTGTGCTGGCCGTCGCCGCGATCGCCGTGAAGCTCGGCTCCAAAGGGCCGGTCCTGTTTCGACAACGCCGCATCGGCGAAGGCGGCGAGGCCTTCGAGATGTTGAAGTTCCGGTCGATGGTCGCCGACGCCGAAGCGCGGCGGGCCGCGCTTCTCAAGCAGAGCGACCGGGACGGCCTGACCTTCAAGATGAAGGCGGACCCGCGCATCAACGCCGTCGGACGATTGATCCGCCGCTACTCGATCGACGAGCTGCCTCAGCTGATCAATGTGCTCAAGGGCGACATGTCGCTTGTCGGCCCGCGGCCCGCCCTTCCCGAGGAGGTCGAACAATATGCGCCGCATCACCGCGACAGGCTGAGGGGCCGACCCGGCCTGACCGGCCTCTGGCAGGTCTCCGGCCGCGCCAAAGTCGGATTTGAAGACATGGTCGTGCTGGACCAGCGCTATCTTCAAACGCGGAGCTTCTGGGGCGATATCGCGATCATGCTCAGGACCCCCAAAGCCGTCTTCGGCGCAGACGGGGCCTATTAACGGCTTCTTGCAGAATGCGAAAATAGTCTTGCAATATGCAGGTCTAGAGTCGCATTCTGCGAGACGAATTGGTTTTTATCGAAATAAATCAATGCTCTGAAAGCAAGCGGTGCCTGGCGTCAATATTGCGCGTCCTCCCAAAGGCCGGGAGGTGCAGCTGATGTCTGACGACAAGTCCAAAGTCCAGATTTTCGACACTCCCGCCCATCCCCGCACGCGCGAGGTTGGGCGGCGCGCCGAAGATCTGACCAATCTGCTCAGTCAGGCGGTGATTTCAACGGCGCTGGACGCCATCGTGGTGGTCGATGAGGATGGATGCTTCGTCGCGTTCAACGAGGCGGCCGAAGCCCTGTTCGGTCACAAGTCCGAAGATGTGCTCGGCGAGCCGATGGCCGCCCTCATCATCCCCAAAGAGATGCGCGGCGCGCACCACGCCGGCATGACGCGCTATTTGAAAACCGGCGAGAAGCGGGTGATCGGCAATCGCGTCGAAGTCCCGGCCACGCACGCCAATGGCGACACCATCTGGGTCGAGCTCACCGTCGCTCCGGTGCCCTTTGACGGCAGGCATTATTTCACCGCCTATATCCGCGACATCACCAAGCGGCGGGCCCAGGAAGAAGCGCTCAAGGCGTCCGAAGCGCGTTACGCTGAGCTGTTCGAGAACAGCGTTGACGCTATCATCATCCACGATCTGGACGGGCGCATCCACGATGTGAACGCCCAGGCGATGTCGCTTCTGGGCCGGTCCCGGGACGAGCTCCTGGCGACGCCGCTGCCGATGCTGCACCCAAAGGCCGACCATCCCAAGGCCCGGCAGGCCTTGGCCGAGGTGAGCGAAACCGGGCGCACGCGCTTGGAGATCAGCTTCCTGCACGAGTCCGGCCGCATCATTCCGACCGAGATCAACGCCCAACGGTTTGAAAGCGGCGACACCGAGCTGGTTCAAGGAATCGTCCGCGATCAGAGCGAGCAGGCCAAGGCCAAGGCCGAGCGTGAACGCTATGAGCGATTGCTGTCCTCGGCTGAATCGATCGCCCAGTTGGGCAGCTGGATGTGGGATGTGGAGACCGGCGAAATCCTCTGGAGCAAGGCGACCTACGAGATTTTCGGCATGACGCCGGAGGACGCGGTGACGCTGGAAAGCTACACGGCGCGCATTCATCCCGACGACCTGCCGGCCCTTCAAAGCAAGGTGGAGGCCGCCGTCGCGACCGGTGAAGGCTATGAAATTGAACATCGAATTCACCGTCCTGACGGCCAGGAGGTGATTGTCCGCGCGCAAGCGGTGACCGAAAGCGAAGACGGCGGGCCAGGCGCGCGCGCGCCTCGGACGCGCCGCTTGCTGGGCACGATCCAGGATATCACCGAGGCCCGGCGTGCTCAGGACGCCCTGGAAGCCGCCCGTGACGCCGCTGAAGCGGCGAACCGCGCCAAAACCGCATTCCTGGCCAATATGAGCCATGAGATGCGCACGCCGCTGAACGGGGTGATCGGATCGCTGTCGCTGATCGAGCTCGATGGCCTGAAGGCGCAAGACGCCACCCATGTGGGCACCGCCCAGCGCTCCGCGGAAAGCGCGGTGACCCTGGTCAATGATCTTCTGGACATCTCCCGGATCGAGGCCGGGGAGATTATTGTCGAGCCTGCGCCGTTTGATCTGGGCGAACTTGTCGAACAGACGCGCCAGATGTTTGCGCCGACCGCCCAGTCGAAGGCGCTGGACTTCACGGTCCGCGCCGACCCGGAGCCCGCCACCTTGTCCGGCGACGCCGGCAGGATTCGTCAGGTCCTGTTCAATCTGACCGGCAACGCTCTGAAATTCACCGAGCATGGGCATGTCCGAGTGGCGTTCGCGACGACCGAGACCGATGGCGGCGTGGAGCTGCGCGTCGACGTCACCGACACGGGTCCCGGCGTGCCCGATCACATGCGCGAAACACTGTTTGAGCGGTTTCAGCAGGCCGATGTTTCGAAATCGCGGATGCATGGGGGAGTCGGCTTGGGACTGGCGATCAGCCGTGAGCTGGTGCTGGCGATGGGTGGAGACATCAATCTGGAAAATCGCCCGGAAGGCGGTGTCCGCGCCTGGTTCACGGTGCCGCTTGAGGCGGTGACCGGCGACGCCGTTCCATCGTCATCGGACCGTGACGCGAACCTGACCTTGAGCGGTCATGTGCTGCTTGCCGAGGACAGCGCGACCAATGCGGCGGTGGCCAAGGCGATGCTCAACCGCTTCGGGCTGACCTGCGATCTGGCGCGCAACGGCGCCGAAGCGGTCAGCCTGGCGATGGCCGGAGAATACGACGTCGTCTTGATGGACATGGCCATGCCGGTCAAAGACGGGCTGGACGCCACGCGCGACCTGCGCGCGGCTGGATATGAGGGCCCGATCATCGCCTTGACGGCCCATGCCCTGCCTCAATCGCGCGACGAGGCGCTGGAGGCCGGGGTCACCAGCTATATGACCAAGCCGCTCAATATGGGGCTTTTGAAGAAGGCGCTGGCGCCATGGCTGGGACGCCATGCCGGTCCGTTGATCGATCAGGCGGACAAGGCCCGTCGATGGGGCGAGCTGCAAGATGTCTATGCTGACGTCGCGCAGATATTCCTCAGCGAGCTTTCGCAGCGGCTTCAGAGCATCGAGGAGGCGTTCGAGCAGGCCGATTTTGAAACGGTCGCATTGAATGCGCACGCGCTTAAAGGCGCTGCGGAGAACCTCGCGGCGAAGCGCTTATTCCAGGCCGCACGCACCGTCGAGCACGCGGCGAAAGATAACGCCGTCAAACCGGACGGAATTGAGATCTTAAAACGAATTGCGGATCAGACGGCGACCGAATTGGGCCGCGGTCCGCTGGACCCATAAGGACTTTATTTGATGACTATCGCGCGTGTCCTGATCGTTGAAGACAGCCCCTCGCTGGCGCGGACCTATGAGAGCTTTCTGCGCAAGGATGTCGCGGAGACCGCAATCGCGGACACCGGTGCGGCGGCGCGTGATCATGTGGCCGGGGCCGGCGCGCCCGACGCCATATTGCTCGACCTGGCCTTGCCGGATGCGAACGGATTGGAGCTGCTTCAGGAATGGCGCGGCGCCGGGATTGGATGTCCGATCGTGGTGATCACCGCCAACGGCAGTCTGACCGTCGCGGTCGACGCCATGCGGGAGGGCGCCACGGATTTTCTGGTCAAACCCTTCGGCGCGGAGCGTTTGCTGACCACGCTGCAAAACGCGGCGGACAAGGCCCGGCTGGAGCGGGTGGTGACCACCTATGAAAAGGCCGCCGGCCGCGCCGAGTTTTCCGGGTTTGTCGGCAAGTCGCTGCCGATGCAGGCGCTCTACCGGATGATCGAAGCCGCCGCCCCCTCCGACGCCAGCGTGCTGATCAGCGGAGAAACGGGCACCGGCAAGGAATTGACGGCGCAAGCGGTGCACCGCAACTCCAAGCGCCGCCGCAAGCCGCTGGTGTCGCTGAATTGCGGCGCCATTCCCAAAGACCTGATCGAAAGCGAGCTGTTCGGCCACGTGAAGGGCGCTTTCACCGGCGCGACCGGCGACCGGGCCGGGGCTGCGGAGCGGGCCGACGGCGGGACGCTCTTCCTGGACGAATTGGGCGAGATGCCGATCGAGCTGCAGCCCAAGCTCCTGCGCTTTTTGCAGACCGGCGAGTATATGCGCGTGGGCGACTCAAAGGCCCGGACCGCGAATATCCGCTTCGTCGCGGCGACCAATCGCGACCCGCTACAGGCGGTGCGCGCGGGCTTGCTGCGTGAAGACCTGTTCTTCCGCCTCAACGTCATTCCGATTGAACTGCCGGCCTTGCGAGAGCGCGGCGAGGACATCCTGACGCTCGCCGAGAGCTTTCTCGAGCGCTTCTCGCGCGAGGAGGGCAAGCCGGCTTCCCGTATGAGCGACGCGATGCGCGCGAGCCTGTTGAACCATGCCTGGCCCGGCAATGTGCGCGAGCTGGAAAACTTCATGCGCCGTTGCGTGATCCTGAGCGTGTCTGATGGCGGGGCGCTGGATGCGCCGATCCCGCCGAGCGCTGTCGCACCCGCATCCGTCCGAGCGGCGACGTCCGCCGGGCCTGCGTCGATCGATGCGGCGGACCCGATCCCGGCGGCTTCCGCGGGAAGTGATGTCGAAGCGCCCAAACCGGGCCTCGAGCCCCTTTGGGTGACCGAGAAGAAGGCGATTGAGACAGCTGTCGCGCTATGCGACGGCAATATCTCTCTGGCGGCCAAGCAATTGGGGGTCGCGCCATCCACGATCTACCGAAAGCGTGATAGCTGGGCGGACAAGACACCGGCCTAGGCGCTCAGAACACGCTGATAAATTTCCGCCAGGTCTTCGGCTGAGCGCGTCCAGGTGTAGCGCGCCATGACCTTTTCATGGCCGGTTTCACCCATCGCGAGCGCGATTTGCGGGTTGTCGAGCAGGCTGTTGACGGCGCGTGCGACCTTCCATCCGACCGGATCGGTCAGCAGGCCGTCATCGCCCTCGCTGATGACGCTCGCCATCACCGGCGTTCGCGCCGCGACGACCGGCTTGGCGAAGCGCCAGGCCTCCAGATAAGCCACGCCAAGGCTCTCCTCTGTGGACGGGACGCAGACCATGGAGCAGGACGCCAGCGCAGATTGCTTCTCCGCTTCGCCGACCAGGCCCAGCTTGATCACGCGCGCATCCTGGCCCGCGTCATTGAAGGCGGCTTCAGACCGCGTGGTCCCGGGCCCGGCGAAGACGAACCGCGCCGCGGGGTGGTGTCGCCAGACATCGTGGCGGGCGTCGAGCAGCGCACGATAGCCCTTGTATTCCGCCATGCGGCCGAGGAAGAGGATGATGGGCGCATCTCCAATCCCGTGCTGGCCGCGAAACCAGGCGGCGTCCGTCCGGACCGTCTCATCCAGCAGGGGCGCCATGGGCACGACATGGGTGTGGTCCGCCCGCGCGCCGCGATCAATCAACCAGTCGCGCTCATAATCCGTCATGGCGATGACGGCGTCTGCGCGCCGGTAAAGCCGCCTGAAGCCAGGGCTCGACCAGGCCGTTCCTTCAGGCCGGGTGGTGTGAGCGAGCGGGGTGAAAACGAAGGGCTTCCTGCTCGCCGCCGCGGCCTCGGCCAATGGGGTGCAGCCGTTATAGATCACATGATGGAGATCGGCGCAGGCGAGGCTGGTGCGCAGATTCTTGCTCAAGGCGCACTGAGCGAGCTTGCGGAACGCCGCGCGGGCATAGCGGTTTCGCTCCGCATGATGCGCCAGCGCGCGGAGCGCCAGACCCGCCAGCGCGGTGGGAGCGAGCTGATGCGTGGACACGCCCTGATCGTCAAAAGCTTCCGCTTTCCCAAAGGCATAGGCCGTGTCGGTGGCGTGAGGACTGTCCGAGCAGATTTTCGCGACCAATGGCTGCACAGTGTCGGGCAGGGCGTGAACCAGGGCGCGTGAATGCTGCTCCGCGCCGCCCATGGCGGGCCAGTAGCGCGGCACCAGAATGGCCGGTTGGATTGCGGTCATGGAACGCCTCCTTGGCTGAGCGTCTGCTCGCGCCCGCGTGCGCACGCGGCCATCGCGGAACCCAGGATCAAAAGGCCTGGCCAGAGCAGATAGGCGAGGATTTCCAAATTCTCGCCGATGGTGAACAGGATCATGAGAAGCAGGATGGCGAGCGCGGCCCGCCCGATCCGCCGCGTCAGAGACAGGGCGGCGCATTCGATGACGCTCCATGCAAGCGCGACGACCAGGGCGCCGGCGCCGACCGCGCCTTTCACGAAGAGCAGGCCGAACCAGGTATGGTGGCTGCCGATCGGCATGAACTGAACATAGTGCGAGCCGCTCTCGACCACGCCATGACCCCAGACCGGGGCGTCATCGCGCCACCGATCGACGGCGAGGCGGCCGAGGGCTTCGCGAACCCGCGAAGAGTCCGCGCGCATGCCGCGGATATTCATGTAGAGCTGGTCCAGGACATTCAGGATCGGACCGGACAGCAGCAAGAGCAGAAACACCGGGGGCGCGGCCGTCAGCCAGACGCCCGGCCGTCCCAGCCGTGAGACGCCCCAGGCGGTGGGCCAGATGATGACCGCAGCGACCAGGCCCAGGCGCGATTTCGACAGCACGATGATCGTCAAGGCCGAAATGATCCCGATCCATCGCCAGGCTGCGCGCCGATCCTCGATCGCGAGGATCAGATAGAGATTGCCGATCATCGCCGCAGCCGGGGACCAGGGCGTGAAATAGCGCCAGCGCGGCAGGCCGTCGCCCGGGTCCATGGAATAGAGCTGCACCGCGAAGAATTCCGGGCCCGGTCCGCCGACGGCTTGCAGCGGCGAAACGAAAAGCGTCGGCGGCAGACCGATCTTGGGCGCCATGAATAAAAGCGGGGTGAGCATGAGCGAGATCAAGGCGGTCACCGACGCAGCCCGGATGATCGTCTCCGCCTTGATGTTGAGACACGCTCCGGCCAGCGGGAACATGGCGAACAGCGCCCAGCCTTTCGCCCAGCCGATCGTGGATTTGATGGTCTGGCCCATGGACAGACCTTGGGTCCAATGCCCCATCAACAGCGCCAGCAGCATGACCGCCATCGCCGCAATCCAGACCCAGACGCCGAACGGAATGGGCGGCGGCGCGCGGCGCGTTCCGGCGCGCACATAGGCGCGCGCGCAAAAGAGCGCCGTCAGCAAGACCCCGAGCACCGGGCCGAGCACGTATAGCCCGCCTATGGCGTAGATCGGCCAGGTGCCGACCAGCGCGGCGGCGACTACACGATCTTCCACAGCAGGCGGATGAGCGGCAGGCGCAGCCATAACAGCAACACTCCCATGACATAGGCGAGATAGCCGGCCACAGCTGCGCCGGCGGCGATTTTCAGTGAAGGCGAGCTGGGCCGAGCCGGCCGCGCCGGCGCCTCCAGGACCTGGACCATCGGGTAGGAGGTGAAGAGGTCGGACTGAGCCGTGCTCAATCGCGCGACCGCGCTCGCGAAGACGGTCTCGGCGACCCGATGGGCGCGCAGGCGCGCCGCCAGCTCGGCGGCGACCGGCGACAACTCGGCGACCCGGGCGCGGTTGGCTTGAATGCGCTCGGACAAAGCGGCCGCGGACGCGCGTTCGCCCGCCGCTTCGGCCGCAAGCTCCACCATTTGGCGCAGCATGTTGGCGCGTTCATCATCAAGATTGATGTCGGCCAGCGACAGGGCCCGATAGCGCGCCACGCTCAGCAGGGCTTCGCCGCGTGACGCCATTTCGGCCAGAAGGCCCGCATGGCGATCGCGGGCTGCCCGCATGTCGGGATGGTTGGCGCCCAGAACTTCGCGCAGGCCTGCGATCTCGTTCGCGGCCGTTCCCAGCTCCGCCCGCAATGCTTCAAACTGAGGGTCGCCGCGCAGGACCAAAATGGCGGCGGCGGCGTCCGGCTCCAGGCCGATCAGGCGGGCGAGCGCCTGGCTTTGAGCGGTCAGGAGGGCGGTTCGGTCCAGCGCGGCGCCGCGCTGTTGGTCAAGCGCGTCGGTCTCGTTGACCAGCGCGTCATATTGCTCGCGCGAAATCAGGCCGGTCTCGGCCTGGAGCGCGATGACCGCCTGGCGCGCCGCGGTGACGTCCGCTTCATACTGCTCAAGCGCGGCGCGGAAGGCGTCGTCCCGCGCCGCGCGCTCTTCCCGGCGCAGGACGTCTAGCTCGGACTGGAAGACTGAGAGCAAAGTCTCCGACGCCGCGAATGCTGAGTCCGGCGATCCGGCGTTCATCTGAACAAAGATCATCGGCGTTTGATCCTGCAGGCGGATCTTGAAGCTGGGCAGCGCGGCGACCTCGATTCCCAGCCTGCGGGCGACCGCGCCGCGAACGCGGTGGGAGTCCATCAGCCGCTTGTACTGAACTGTCGGGCTCAGCGAAGGGCTTGAGAAGGGGGATGGCGAGCTGGCGTCCGTGCTGCCAAGGCTCTCCAGATTAATCCGCGAGGATGGGCCGGCGCCCGGCAGGATGAGGGAGAAGCCGCTGGTGTATTGGCGCGGGGGCAGCAGGTAGAAGGCGGAAGCCGCCGCGCCGATGATGAGCGCGCCTGACGCGAGCACGAGCACATAGCGGATCAGGCGGCCGGCCCCGAAGCCGGCGATCAGCTTTCGAGCGAAGCGCCCCAGCGCGGTCGACGAGATGGAGCCGCGCGGCGCCGGTCCCGAGCCCTGAAGGATCCGGTCGGGGTGTGGCGGAAAAGGGGGCGGAGGCGTCACCGGAAAGCCTCTCGCGTCAGAGCCAGGCTGACCGCCGGCGAGAGCACGTCCCCGAAGGCGCGCACGATATCGCGCACATTGGTGACGTGGCTGTCATAACACGCGATGGCGTCATTCGGCAGCAAGACCGGGTTGAAGCGGTCCCGGTCCGCGCGGCGCACCAAATCCTCGATCGAACGCGCGATCACTTCGCTTTCGCCGGTGATGGGATTGCGCGAGATCAGCACCGCCCAGCGATTCGCATTGGTCGCCTGGACCCCGCCGACGCAATTGGCCGAAACCAGGCCCTGGAGCAGGCGCGTGCCGTACGGCAGATTGACGGCGTCGCGTCCGATCGCGGACTGGGCGTTGGACGCGGCCGGCTGGGTCAGGTTCGACATGAAGACCCGCACGCCCGGAGTCGTGATTCGCGACGGCCGCGCCAGCTGGGCCTGGAAACAGGCGCGCGACGGAATGTGAACCTGGTCGCCGGCGATCAGCACCGGATCTTCGACCCGGGCGCCGGTGAACGCGCCGCTGAGGTCATGAACGGTTCGGCGGCCGGCGCGGATCACCACGACATGGCGCACATCGGCGTCGGGGCGCACGCCGGCCGCCGCTGAGATCGCCCGGCTCAGCGTCCGGCCTTCGGCGACGTCGCCTGCAGCCTCGACGCGTGCGGTCTGGACCGTTTCGGCGTTGGTGGAGTTGATCAGCACGTCGCCGGGCTGGAACACCGCGCCGGACACATGCACTTGAACCGGGGCCCACTGAATGATGCTGAGCGAGGGGCGGGCGTAGCCGGGCTGATAGACGCCTTCATCCACCATCAGACCGGCGATGAAGGTGGCGATGTCGGCGGGCGCAAACCCGGCCGCGGGGAAAGACCGTAAGCCCGGCAGGTCCAGCCGGCCGTCCGGCGCGATGATATAGGCCCCGTCAAACACGTCGTCGGCGTCGAATCTCAAACGCACCATATCGCCCGGGGACAGCGGCGGACCGGCCGCGGTCCGGCTGCGCAGGGCGGGCGCTTGGGGGCGCGCCATCGGCAGATCGGCGTCCACGCAGCGGCCTTCTTCGGTGTAGCGGTCCAGACCCGTGACCCGCGCCTCGTCAGCCGGCTGCATGGGCGAGCGCGTCAGCGTATAGCCGCCGCTGCTCAACTCGACGCTATTGCGCGGCGTTTCGAACGCGGTCGCGCACGCGGCCGCGCTGAGGCCGCAAATGATGGAGACCAGCGCCCGCATCAGGACGCTCCTCCGATCAGCGCGGGATCAATGCGCTTGATGATGAGTCTGAGCCGCCTTGCGATCTTCTGATCGCTGCACTCCACACGCCGCACGGAACGCCCGCCGCGCTGGGCGGTGACCACGGCGACCGCCGCATCATCATGCGGAAAAACAAGCCCGTTGAGCGCCTCGCAGAAACGGCGATTGAAGCCCTCGGGCGTGCGATCAGTCTCAAATTCAGCAACAAGCAGCATAAAGGCTCTCCTCGCTGAATAGCCCGCAAGGACGCGGCCATGGCGTGCTTCAGGTTCAAGCCTTTATTTTCAGCTGGTTAGCGAGTCTCGTTCGAATAGCGTATTGCAAATTGCAAGCGGGCTGCGGACGCATCGCTCGCACTCTGCAACACGGTCCCAGGCGCCCTGATGCAGTCGAGCGCCAAGCGCGACGGGGCGATCCTTTTCCACCTTCGGCTCGCGGTCTTTGGGACCCTGTCTTGCGAGACCTGTCCTCAAGCAATTGAGGAGGGCTGAATGGCAGCGACACTCGCCGATCATCTGGGCACGCGTGAAAACCGGATCGATCAAATCCGTCTGGCGGCGGCGGTCGCCGTGGTCTTCGGCCATTCCTGGCATCTCAGCCTGGGCCCCGATGCTGCGGCGCCGCTTGAGCCCGTGCTCGGGCTCGGCGTTCATGAGCTGGCGGTGCACGTCTTCTTTTTTCTGTCGGGCTTGTTGATCACGCAAAGCGCAAAGCGCCACGCCGATCGCCCCGCCCGCTTCGCCTTCGCCCGGTTCAAACGCATTTTTCCCGCGCTCGTCGCCCATGCGCTGATCCTTCCGGTCGCGCTGTTGGCGTTCGGCGTGGTCGGCTTCGATCAACTCGGCGGGCTCTGCGTCTATTCGGCCAGATTAATGACGATCCTCTTCGTCGAATTCACCCTTCCGGGGGCCTTTGCCGGCAACCCCTTCCCGGAGGCGATCAACGGATCGATCTGGTCGCTGCGCCACGAAGTCATCGTCTATGCGTTGGCTGGCGGAGCGGCGGTCCTGGGGGTCTTTAAAAGCGGGCTCCGAGCCGCAGCCTTCCTTGGCGCGATGCTGGCCTGGATCATCACCGCGCATATGATCGCGGATCAGGCGCACAGCGGCCTCGCCTTCATTGTCGCGGAAGGGCGCTGGGTCATGACGTCGTTTCTGATCGGGGCGGCGTCGCATTTTCTGGCCCGCTGGATCCGTCTTCGACTCGACCTCCTGGCCGCGTTCTGGAGCGTCGCCGCCGCCGGATTGCTGTTTGCGCCGCCGATGTTCGCAACGCATCTGGTGCTGGCGGCGATTTGCTACACCACGCTGATCGCCGCCTTTCTGGGCCGTCCGGCAGGCGGGATGTCGTCAGACATCAGCTACGGCGTTTATATCTATGGATGGCCGGTCCAACAGCTCGTCGTGACGGGGTGGATCGCCTTGACCGGAACCGCGCCTGATCCGATCACGCTCTTCGCCGCGGCGATAGCGCCGCTCGCCGCAATTGCGAGCCTGTCCTGGCGCTTGATCGAGCGGCCGGCGCTGCATCTGACCCTGCCCGGACATCATCGCGACAAAAGACGTAAGCGTCAGTCTGCGACCCAGATCTGACGGCGTCTCGACCCAGCCTGACGGCCCGAAACAAAGCCCTCATTATTAGAGCGGAAATGGAATAAGATAGAGGCGAATTGGGCACATTAATTCTTAGTTGGAAAATTTTACTTTCCAGGGCGCGCGATACCGCCTGCGCCGGCGTCCTCCCATATGCCCGCTCGTCACGATGGCCATGCCGGCCGTCTTAACGAAGAGGACTTCCCATGCTCACCGCATTCTTCTCCGCCCCGGTCCGCAGCCTGTCCGTAGCGCTCGCCGCCGCTGCGGTCATGGCGACCGCGGCCTTCGCCCAGACCGCGCCCGTCACCGAAAACGGCCAGCGTCTGCTCGACCGTGACGACACAGTGTTCTTGATGCTCGATCACCAGGCCGGCCTGATGCAGATCGTCAACGATATCGATCAGACCCAGCTGCGCCGCAATGTGGCCGCCAAGGGCATGGTCGCGGAATTTTTCGACATTCCGGTCATCGCATCCACCTCGGTTCCAGAGGGGCCGAACGGTCCGCTGATCGCCGAGGTCACGGAGAATGCGCCGTCCGCCATCGTCATCGACCGGGCCGGCCCGATCAACGCCTGGGACGATGTCCGGATCCGCGAGGCGGTTGAAGCCACGGGCCGCCGGACGGTGGTCATCTCCGGAATCCTGACCAGCGTTTGCGTGGCATTTCCCGCCATTGAGATGGCGCAAGAGGGCTATCACGTGATCGCCGCCATCGACGCCTCGGGCGATTATTCCGACCTCGCCAGCCAGACCACGATCGCGCGTCTTCAGCAGGCCGGCGTTGTGGTGGAAAGCACTTTCTCGGTGCTCAGCCAGGTCCATGACGCCTGGGACGAGGCGAACACGCCGGTGATGGCGCAGGCCTACTCGCTCGTCACGCCGGAATACGGCTCGGTGATCGAAAGCTATGTCGCCCACACGCAGCCCTCGAACTGACGACGGCCCGGAGCCTGGCGCGACCGCCAGGCTCCGGCTTTCGCCTGATCTCGCAATAGTTTCCGATAGGAGCTGGATTCATGTTTGCTGCAGTCCTACTCGCCGCGCTGGGTGCGACGGAGCCGGATAGCGATGTCCGGCCGCGCGCGCCCGGTACGGTCCAAGCGCCTGCCGTGCGGGCGCTTCTTCCGCAAGATGAAGACTGGAGCGCCGCCGATGCGGCGGCCCCCGCCTTCAAGCATCGCAGCTGGGGCGCGAACGGCGCCGTGACGACCTCGCTCGGCCTCGACGCGCGGCTTCATGCCGAGCACTTTCAGAATGAAAGCTTCGGCGCCGTTCCCGGCGGCGATGAATCGGTCTTCCTGAGGCTGACGCCTTGGGCGTCGGTCACGTTCAACGACCGCGTCCGCCTTTACGGCGCGTTGAAGCATGCAAGCGTCGGGGGGCGAGACGCCTCCACGCCGGCGGCGATCGACGATCCTCTGGATCTGCATCAGGGTTTTGTCGAAGTCGCCCTGGGAGACGCCCTTGGTCAGTCGCGCAACGATCTCCTGGTGCGAGCCGGACGTCAGGAGCTGCATTACGGGGCCGGGCGCCTGATCGCCATTCGGGCCGGCCGCATCATGCGCGACGACTATGATGGCGCGCTGGTGCGGTATCGCCGCGGTGCGTGGGTAACGGACGCCTTCGGCTTCTACGGCGTTGAAGATGGCGACGACGTCTTCGACAACGGCGCCGATGACACGGCCAGCCTGAGCGGGATTTATTCGAGCGGAGTCATTGAGGGCCTGAATGTCGATCTGTACGGCGTTCGCTGGCGACAGGACGATGTCGCAAATTCGGCCGACGCGTCGGAAACCGTCCGCAACTATGCCGGGCTCCGCGTGTCGGGCGCCGCACGCGGCCCCTGGTCCTGGGACGTTGAAGCGACGGTTCAATTCGGAACGCGGGACGCCACCGATGAGGACATTGGCGGCTTTCAGATCGGCGGCCGTGTCGCGCGGCAATTCTCCGATCTGCCCGGTGTGCCGACGCCGACATTGGAGTTTCTTTACAGCTCCGGCGACGATGACCCTGCGGACGGGCGCATCGACACCTTCCTGGCCCCGGCCGCCTCCGGCTTGGTCTATGAAGATGTCACCCAGCCTCTAGGTCCGGGGAATCTGGCCTGGGTCAAAGCCTCCCTTCCCCTGCAGGTCGGCTCCCGGCTCAGGATCGCGCCCTATTTGCACGCCTACTGGCGTGTCGAGGATCAGGACGCTCTTTACACGCTCTTCAATACTCCGTTGCTTTCGCCCGGCGCAGGAGAGGGTGATTTCGTCGGCCTGGACATAGGCGTCACGGCGCGCCTCACCTTGACCGAACACCTGTCGGGATTCGCCTATGCCGGCCAGTTCGATCCGGGTGACGTGTTTAGCGCAACGGGGCGCGACGCGTCCGGCGGCAGCGCCATACTCGGCCTGTCCTACCGCTACTGAGCGTTCGCCCTTGGGGCCGCACCGGCGTGTTCCCGGCCCGGCCGGGAAACTGTGTCCTCGTCCCGCCTCACCCGCTGGCGATTAATCGCCGGCGGGTGACGGCGTGAGATGGGCTGTCGTCTCGCGGTGCTATTCAGGCATTTGGATCAGGCCATGGCCGAAGATCGGGTCGAACCCGGCTTCGCCCAGATCTTCCGCGCTGGCGCGCAGCTGGATTAGCGCGTCCTCCGGAGCGGTGTCGGCGTCCATGAGGATCGCCAGGGCTGCGGTCACGAAGGGCGCCGCCAGCGAGGTGCCGGACGAGGTGGCGTATAGCCCGCCTGCGTCAGCGTGCGTGACGAACACCCCCGGAGCGGCGAAATCAACATGCTCGCCATGTCCGGCCAGTCGGTAAATCTGCTTGCGGCGGGAGACCGCCGTCACGCCTATGACGTCGTCATAAGCGGCGGGGAAGAGCGGCGGCGCCACCGGGCCGTCATTTCCGATCGCGGCGACGGCGTGAATGCCTTGAGCATGGGCGGTCGCCAACGCTTCGCGCAAGACGGAGTTTTCCGGTCCCGTCAGGCTGAAATTGATGACCTGAACCTCATTCTGCATCATCCAGTCGACGGCTTGCACCAGCCCGAACGCCGTCGCCATGTCTCCGGACTGGTCGGCGTCGAAAAACACCGACGCGGCGAAGATTTCAGCGCCCGGGATCAATCCGGAGAACGCCTCATCCTGACCCACCAGAATGGACACCACTGAGGTGCCATGACCGAAGGGGCGCGCGCGCGCCGCGTAGGAGACGAAGTCCTGCGTCTGGATCGAAGCGGCCCGCAGCGACGGATGATTAAGATCGACGGCGGTGTCGACGACACCGATCCTGGCCGTGCCCGATGCGCCGGCCGGCGTCACACGCATCAGGTCCGTTGGCCGCCAGCCAAAGGGCGCGGCGTTATCGGCGCCGTAAATATGATTGTGTTCCACAACGGCCCCCGGCGCGACGCCGAGGATGATTGATTGAGCGGCGGAGCGTTCCATTCCATCCGGTGAGCTTGCCCGCACCAGGACCCGGCCAAGCTGATCCAGCGTCTCGACATCGCTCACGTCAAAGCCGGCCTGGTCCAGTCCGGACAAGGAGATGTCCGCAGCCAAAATGACCCACTCGTTCACAACAAACGGATCACCGTCCTCTTCAAAACCGATTTCGAACCCATCGAAATCGTCGGCGCCGTCCAGCCCGTCATCCGGATCAATGTCCGGGGCGCCGGCGGCGTCGGTCGCGCCTTCGGGTTCCGGCGCATCGTCCTCGGGCTCGGGCGCACCGTCCCGCTCGCCCTCATCTTCGTTTTCCTCCGCGTCGCCGCCCTCTTCTTCTGAGACCTCCTCCCCGTCCGGATCCTCCCAGTCCTCCGGGTCCTCCTCCGCTTCAGAATCCGCCTCTTCGTCCTCCTCGCCTTCTTCGCCTTCCTCGTCCCAGGCCTCCGCCTCGTCTTCTTCCTCCTCGGCCTCCTCGTCCGCCTCGGCTTCCTCCTCGTCCTCTTCCGCTTCTTCTTCTTCCTCCTCCTCGGTTTCCTCCTCCTCTTCCTCCTCTTCCTCCTCCTCTTCCTCTTCTTCCTCGTCTTCCTCCTGCTCGTCATCCTCGTCCTCTGGATCTAGGCTGAGGGCGTAGGCGGTTTCGCGGAGCGGGTCGGGCGCCGGCAGCGGCAAGCTGAAGAGGAGCAAGGCCGCCGCGCCAATCAGGAGCGGCTTTGAAGCGCGCCCGAACAAGAGCCAAGGATGCTCGGTCATCACTTTGATCTTGGACCCCTGTCAGACGCGTCAGAAAAATTTTTCACCGTGATGGAATAAAACTGATCCTGAAACGTCAACTCAATGACCAACGCAATTGGACGACGCGGTGAACGACGCATTGATCTCCATCCTGCCCCGCTTGCGGCGATTTGCGATCTCGCTGACGGGCGACCGCGCGGACGGCGACGATCTTCTTCAGAAGGCGGTCGAGCGTCTCCTGGCGCGTGACGTGCCGGAGGATGCGGATCTTTTGAAATGGAGCTTCCGGGTCTGCCGGAATATCTGGATCGATGAAGTGCGTAGCCGAGCCGTC
>LYSW01000018.1 GCA_001657295.1 Oceanicaulis sp. BBD 1991-10
GATGTCCGCAAGGCCATGGAGGCTCTGCCGGAGGATCAACGCATCGCAATCATCCTCGTGGCGGTTGAGGGCTTCAGCTATTCGGAAACGGCGGAGACCCTGGATATTCCGATCGGCACGGTGATGAGCCGGGTCGCGCGGGCGCGCAGAGCGCTGGCCGGCCAGTTCGGCGACGATGCGTTGCTCGCCGGAAAGGGAGGCAGTCATGAACTTCACTGATCAACAGCTGTCGGCCTATCTCGACGGCGAATTGCCTGAAGCGGAGGCGCGCGTCCTGGAGGCGGCGCTGCGGACCGATGCGGCGCTTCGAGACGCGCTCGCCCGGCTCCAGAATGTCGACATCGTTCTGACCGAAACCCTTGGCGACATCATCGACGAGCCTGTCCCCGAGCATATCGCCGCCCTGGTCGCAGACCCCGAACCCGCGCCGGCGGCGCCGGAGGCGCGCCGCTCCGTCATATCGCTGTCGGCCTGGAGGAAGCGGATGTCCGGTCTGACAATGCCGGTCGGCCTCGCCGCCTCCTTGATGGTCGGACTGATCGTCGGCGGTCAGTTTTCGGACCTGAGCGTTCAAGAGGCCGAGAGCGTCATGATCGCGGGCGAGGTCGATCCAGGCTCGGCGCTGTACGCGGTGTTGGAAACCGCGCCCAGCGGCGCGACCGTCAGCGGGCTGTCGCCGACTTTGAGCTTTACGTCTGAAACCGGCGTATGCCGGGAGATCAGCGCTCCAAGCCAGCGCGCGCTCGCCTGCCGCGCGGCCTCGGTCTGGACCGTATTGGTGGTGACGCATCAGACCCCCTCGAATGCCGGCGCCGGATATCAGACCGCCAGCGCGGAGACCTCCATCCTTTTCGACGTGCTCGCCGACCAGCTCATGACAGGGCCTCCGATGGCGGCGGACATCGAAGCCGCGCGCATTGAGAACGGATGGCGCGACCCGGATCAATCTCCCGAAGACTGACGCGATCAAAGGATCAGAACCGTGCGAATTCTTGATGCCGCGCCGGTGCGTGCGCTCCTTAATCCTGTCTTGATTCTGGCGCTGGCCTGCGCGGCTTTGCTCGCGATTCATTTTCGTCAGTCGCCTGACACGCTGTCCCGATTGAAGGCGGAGACGCTGTACCAGTTCAGCCTCGCCATGCGCTTCGACGCCCAGAATTCCGAAGTCTCGGTCAACACCTATCTGCCGCGCTCCACGCCGCGGCAGGAAATCCTGCGCGAGGCGGTGCGGTCCGCGCATATGCAGTTTGACGACCGCAGCGACGAAAACGGCCGCGTCGGCAGTTGGTCCGGCCAGAATGTCAATGAAATCCGATATGAAGCGCTGATCGCCTTGCAGCCGGTCCGCTTCGATCTGGCCGATGATCTCGCGATTCCGGACCGCCCGGCCGGATTCGACATCCACTTGCGGGCGACCGACGGCATCCAGGTCGATCACCCGGAAATCGCTGAATTGTGGGCCTCCATCGCTCCGCTTCGGGTCAATGAGATGCGGCCTGTTCTGGAGGCGATCTTCCGCTTCACCTATCGCGACATCGCGCCGGCTCCGTTCAAGGGCTATACCGACGCCTTGACCGCCCTGAGGCTCCAGCAGGCCAGCTGCAACGGCAAAGGCCGCCTCTTCGTGGCGCTGGCGCGGCTCAACAACATACCGGCCCGTCTGGTCGGCGGCGTGGTGCTCGACGCGGGCTCCAAACGCACCTCCCACCAGTGGGTGGAGGTGCTGATCGAGGGGCGCTGGGTGCCCTTCGACCCGACCCATGGCCACTTCGCATCGCTGCCGGAGAATTACCTGACCCTTTACACCGGCGATCAGTCGCTATTCACGCACAGCTCCAACATCAATTTCGACTACCGCTTTTCGATTCGCGAACAGCAGACATCCTCCGCCCTGTTTCGCTTTGAGCAGCGCGCCAACGACTTGCCGACCCTGAACGCCGCCGAACTGATGTCGCTGACCGGTCTCAATGAGAAGATGATCGGGGTGTTTCTGATGTTCCCGGTCGCCGCGCTGATCACCGTATTCCTGCGCAATGTGGTGGGCGTGCAGACCTTCGGCACCTTCATGCCGATGCTGGTCGCGGCGGCGTGCGTGCAGACCGGCCTGGTCGTGGGCACTCTGGTTTTTGGCGGCGTGGTGGGGTTCGCCTTCCTGGGCCAAGCCTGGCTGGGGCGCTACAAGCTGCTCAAGGTGCCGCGCCTGTCGGCGATCATCACGCTGGTCACCCTGCTATTCATTGTTCTGCTCTACTATTTCGGGCGGGAAGTGGATCTGGAATTCGGCGTCCTGGCGCTCTTCCCGATCGTCATCATCGCCTTCCTGGCCGAACGCATCCACACCATGGCCGCAGAAGGCAATCTGCGCGGCATGCTAGTGTCCGCCGCCGGCACTATGGCGGCGATCGCCTGCTGCTATGTCGCGTTTTCCTCGGTGACCATGCAGGGCCTGATCGCGCTGCTGCCTGAGCTGCTGGTGCTGGTTCTGGCGCTGCAGATCGCGGCGGGACGTTGGACCGGCATGCGTCTGCTGGAGTATCTGCGCTTCCGCTCCATACTGAAGGCGGGGCCGGTGCTGTCGATCAATGCGCGCAATGTGGCGCTGGTGAACACGCTGAACACGCCCGAGCTTCTGGAGCTGGCCGCCGACAAGGTCAAAGCCAAAGCGGTCCTGCGCGAGCATGATGTCCCCGTCGCGGACGATCTGGCAGTGTGTGAAACCCACACCCGGCTGGGCGCCTTGCTCGACGTCGCCAGCCAGCTCGACGGGTTTGCGCTCAAGCCCAATCGCGGGTCGCAGGGCAACGGCATCCTGATCATAAAGGGGCGCGAGGGTGAGAAATTCATCACGTCCGGCGGGCGCCGCCTGACCAGCGCAGACATCCATCACCATGCGTGCGAGATTCTCGCCGGGTCATTCTCCCAGGACGGGTCGGAGGACATCGCCTTTGTCGAGCCTCTGCTCCAGCAGCATGCCCGGCTTGATCAAATCGCCGCGCTGGGCCTGTCGGACGTGCGGGTCATCCTGCACAATCAGGAGATCATCTCCGCCATGCTGCGCATGCCGACCAGCCTTTCGGGCGGCAAAGCCAACCTGCACCAGGGGGCCGTGGGCATGGCGATCAACCAGGCGACGGGCCGGATCACCCATGCCTCCATGAAAGGCCGGTCGGTGGAGCGCCACCCCGACACGTCGGCCCCGCTGATCGGCGTCCAGCTGCCCTGCTGGGACCGGATCAAGTTGATCGCCCGGAACGCCAGCGCAGCCATCCCGCTTGGATATATCGGCGTCGACATTTGCATCGATCAGCAACGCGGCCCGCTGGTTCTGGAGGTGAATGGCCGACCGGGGATTGAAATTCAAAACGTCCAGAAGCGCGGCCTGTTCGCCGACCGGCCGGCGGGGGAGCTTCGCTATGCATAGGAAACGGACTTTGACGTCGGCGCCGGTGCTGTCTCTGGCGGTGATCGGCTTCGCCGCCGCGGCATGGGGTGTTGAACACCAGATGCGGGTCAATAATGAGAGCCTGATGGCGTTCGCCCTGTCTTCCGACGACGGGCGCGAGTTTGAGGCCGGCCTTTCCAGCGACCTGTCCGAAACCGTGACCGCGGCGCTTACGCAGCGTGTATTGAGCACGCCCGCAGGAGACTTCGAGGCGGCCAGCCTGCAAGCGGACGCGCTGTTCCAGACAGCGCCGCAGGAGCGGCGGCGCGCCATGGTCGCCTTCACCGGCCGGCTGCTGTCGTCGCGCAATCGCTTCGAGGAAGCCCTGGCGGCGCTCAGCGTTTTAAGCGAAGCCGAGCGCAATCGCTTCAACGCCTCATTCGCCTATGCTGAGACGCTGAAGGGGCTGGGCGACGACGCCGCGGCGCTGGCCGCGTTCGAGCGCCATGTCGCCGCTCATCCGAATCATCAGGCGGGCCATATCAACTACGCCATTTTGCTGATGCGGCTCGGCCGCCACGCCGAGGCCCTGCCCATTCTGGACCGCGCCGTGGAGATCACAAGCGGCGGCCGGAAGGGCAAATCCCTGTCCCTGCGCGGAATCTCGCTCATGGAGCTGGGCGACTTCACCGGCGCCGAGGCCGCGTTTCAGCAGTCCATCGAATATCGTCCCGGCCATGCGCCGACCTGGGGTCGGCTGGCCACGGCCCAGGCCCGCGGCGGCGCGTTCAGCCAGGCGGATGTGATCGCGACATTCGAACGCGCCATCGCCTTGGCGCCCGGCGATGGTCTGATCGAGAGCGGGCTGGCGCAATATTACTTCTCGGCGGGCCGGTTTGACGAGGCGCTCGGCCCCTATCGAAGTGCGAGCCGCAACGCCCAGCACCGGGGCGAGGTCATGATCGATCGCGCCCTCAATCTGGTCCTGTCCGAACGCCCCTCAGCGGCCCGCAATGTCGTGCGGACCCTGAAAGCCGCAAACACCACCCGGGCTCAGGACCGGCAGATCGACTTGCTCGATGATATCTTGAACCGCTCGACGTCCGCCGTTTTGCGCCACCTCCAGGCGCATGCCGATGCGCGCCAGATGACCGAGCGCGGCGTCTTTCTGCAAATCCTGGGGCATCTGGAGGTCGGCGACATCGCCATGGCGCAGCGCTATGCGGCCGATCTGCCGGCCAGCTCGAGCTATCACCAGCCCGCGCACTTCCAGATCGCGCGTCATCACTATCGGGCGGCGCGCGCGGACGCGGCGCGGTCGATTCTGTCAGAGTTGGTCGCCTCCAATGACCAAAGCCCCATCTTCTGGCTTTATCTGGGGCGTAGCGAACCGACGCCGGAGGCCGCGCTGATCGCCCACCGCACCGCCCATGAATTGCTGCCGACCAGCGGCCGGATGGCCATTGAATATGCAGAGGCGCTCAATGCGGCGGGCCGAACCGCGGACGCGACCGCGACCCTGTTCGCTTTCCTCGACGCGCAGCCGAATGAACCACGCGCGCTCCGGGCGCTTGCGAGAATTCATGACGCCAATCAGCAGCTTGACCGCGCCGAGCAGATTTATCGGGTGATCCTTGATCTCAATGCCGAAGACGCCGGCGTCGGGCGCGCGCTCGCAGACATTCAGATTCGCGCCGGCCGGCTGGAAGCCGCGCTTGAGACGCTTGATCGCCTGATCGAATTGCAGCCTGCGCGCATCGATATCCGCGAACAGCGGGCGGACATCCTTATGACCCTCGGCAGAAGCGCCGACGCGCGCGCCGAGTTCGAGCGCATCCACCGGCTCGATCCGGACAACGCAACCGCAAACGCCTCCTTGAACGCCTTGGCCGGCTCCAGCCCGGCCGGGCGCATGAGTTTCAGCAGACAGGTGCAGCCATGATGAAATCGCTCACGTTCACCGCATTGGGAGTCGCCTTGCTCAGCACGGCCGCCGAGGCGCAGCTCTCGGCTACGATCGACGCTGGCTATGACGACAACCCATTCAGGCTTTCCAATGCGTTCGACCAGCGCCCGGGCGGGTTTCTGGAGGCCGAACTCAGGGCGGAGCACGGATTCGACACCGGCTTCACGCTGGACGCCCGGATCAGCCGCTTGTTTTCACAGAGCGAAGATGGCGACCGGACCCAATACTCGGCGACGCTCGGGTTTGAACACGGGGCGCGGATTTTCGGCAGACCGGCAGAATTCGAGCACCATGTCCGCATCGCCGGTCTTGATCGAACCTTCATCAGCCGGAATACGGGCGAGGTTGGGCGATTTGGCGGTCAGGCGATTGCGGACCGTTTCGACCAGAATTCCGTTGAGGTCCGGTCACGGGCCGATATCGGGCTTTCCGAAGCCTGGACATTGCGCCTTCAGGGCGACGGGCGCAGCCGCGCCTATGAAAGCTACACCGGTCTGGGTCTGTCCAATCTGGACTATGATCAGCTCTTTGCTCATGTGCGGCTGCGGTATCGGCAGGATCCGACCCATGATGCGCAACTCGGCGCCTCCTTCGGCCGGCGCGTCTATGACGACCGGCGCGGGCGTGCGCTTGATACCGGCTTCGTCGCCGGGTCCGATCTCGAATTCAGCTTCTTCAGTGTCGATGCGAGCTGGAAATATGAATTCCTGCCCGATCATGACCTCCGCTTCGCCTACGCCTATGACGTCCGAGAGGACAATGTGACGGGCTATTACGACACCACCCTGCACAGCGCCCGGGTCCGCTATCGCTATATGCCGAGCTGGGGCAACCGGTTTTCGATTGAGCTCGAGCGGCGCGATTTTGATTTCGACAATATTCCGGCGGCGCTCATCATCAATGATGAGGAAAATGTCGCTCCGAACGACGGCGTCAGGCTGCGCCTGGCCTATGACCGGCGGCTGGTGCGCACCCGGGAGCGCGAGCTGTGGCTGGATGCATCCCTGACATATGATGATTTCGACAGCCCCAACGCCGCCTATGTCTACGACCGGTTGGCGTTTCGGATCGGCGTGAAGTTTGAATTCAGCCCTTTCGGCTGATTTCACATGCGCGCCCAGGCTGATCGGTCTTCGCCCTCGCCTTGAATGGTCAAAGCTCGCCCGACAGGTCCAGCCGGCGGGCCGCCCGCAGCTTCAGATGGGCGGCAAGCTCCTGTAAGACCGGATTGTCCGCCGCTCCCGGCGCGATCGCCAGCTCGTAGCCGCGCTCCACGACCAGATCCCCGTCGGGGAATACCGGACTGAGCCAGCCGGCCCGGATGGCGTCGAAACATAAGGGTTTGCGGGCGAGCAGAACCCCGGCGCCGTCGAGTGCGAGCGCCACCGCGGTCGCGGCGTCGTCGGCGCGGATCGATGGATTGAGCTGCGCGCCATAGGCGCCGCGTGCGGCCGCCCATTGCGGCCAGCCGACCCCAAGGCTTGAATCCTCGATCAGCGGCACGCCGTCTAGCCGGTTCAGGCCCTGGCCCTCCAGCTTGAGGGCTGGCGAGGCCAGCGGGGTGACGGTTTCACCCATGAGATGGTTGGGGCCGTGGTCGAGGGCGCGCTTGTAAACAAGCGCGAGGTCCGCGCCGTCCCTGAAGGCGGCGGTCGCCGTTTCCGGATCCGCCAGGCTGACCAGTTCAAGCTTCGCCCGGCCCGTCCAGCTTGCGACATCCGATGCGAGCCACGCGCCCAGAAGTTCACGCGGCGCGGCGATTTTGATCTCCAGGGCGGCGTGCGGTTCGCGCAGGGCCGCGCTGGCTTCGCCCATGAGTTCGAATCCGCGGCGCAGCGGCGCCAGCGCGGCCGCGCCGCGCTCGGTCAGGATCAGTTGGCGGCCGGCGCGATCAAAGAGCGGCGCCCCGATCAGCGCCTCCAGTTGGCGGACTTGTTGACCGACGGCGGCGGGCGTGACGTTCAGCTCGTCCGCCGCGGCTGCAAATCCGCCGCGCCGGGCGGCGGCCTCAAAGGCGCGCAGGGCGTTGAGGGGAACCAGACCAATCATGGCGCAGGCTTGGAAAAGAATTTCTTTCTCATAAACGCAGGAATACTCATTTGTAAAAAGCTTTTCTAGCCCCCAGCTTCGCCTCAGACATTTTGAGGCCTGTCATGGACCAATTTCTGCCCGCCATTCCGCTCGCCGGAGCCCGGATCGTCGTCGTCGGCGTCGACGAGGCTGCGTTGAACAAGCTTCGTCTGTTCCGGACCGCGCCATGTGAGCTGGTCTGGGTGACGCTCGGCCGTCCCTATGCGGCGCCCGCAGACCTCAATTCGAACACGACGATCCTCACCGAGCGCCGGGTCGGCGGCGCATTCAAGAACGCCCGCCTGGTTTTCATCGGCCTTGACGACGCCGAGCTCGCCAGGCGCCTGGCGCGCAAAGCCCGCAGAGCGGGCGCCTTGGTCAATGTGGTCGACAATCTGCCGCTTTGCGATTTCTACACGCCTGCATTGGTCGACCGGGGCGCGGTGAGCGTCGCCATCTCCACAGGCGGGTCGGGGCCGGTCCTGGCGCGCGACATCCGCAGCGCGGTGGAAAGCGTGATTGCGCCCGGCGTCGGCTTGCTCGCTCAGACCGCCGCCAAGACGCGCAGCCTGGTCAAGACGCGTCTGCCCGGCGTCGATGCGCGCCGCCGGTTTTGGGAGCGGGCCTTGCGGGGCGAGGCGGCGCGCCTGGCCGACCAGGGCGATGGCGAGGCCGCGTCCGCGGCGCTCCTGGCGGCGCTGGAGGACGCGGAGCCCGCATCCGCCGGAGTCGTTCACCTCGTCGGCGCCGGGCCCGGAGACCCGGAGCTTCTCACGGTGAAGGCCGCACGCTTGATCCGCGATGCAGAGGTGATCGTCCATGACCGTCTGGTTTCGCCCGACGTGCTCGACCGCGCCCGCCGCGATGCGGTTCGGATCGATGTCGGCAAGACCGCCGGCCATCATCCGGTGCCGCAATCGCGCATTTGCGAAATTCTCATTGAAGAAGCCCGCAAAGGCCGCCGGGTCGTACGCCTGAAAGGCGGCGACAGCTTCATCTTCGGCCGGGGCGGCGAAGAGGTTGAAGCTGTGCGCGCCGCCGGAATCGACGTCCACGTCACACCGGGCGTGTCGGCGGCCCTGGCGGCGGGCGCCCAAGCGCAAATCCCGTTGACGCATCGCGATGCAGCCCAGGCGGTCACCTTCGTGACCGGGCGGCCCAAGACCGGCGGTCCGTCGCTGGACTACGCCGCCCTGGCCGCTCCCAGCCACACCCTGGTCGTCTATATGGGCGTCGCGGTGGCGGCGAGCTTGTCGCGGCGCCTGATCGCGGCGGGGCGTCCCGCAGAAACGCCGGTCGCGATCATCGAGAACGCCAGCAGCGCGAATGAGCGACGGGTCTTCACCCGGCTGGACCAGCTCGCCGCCGCCATTCGTGAAAACGCAGTGACCGGTCCGTCCGCGATCGTCATCGGCGAGGTCGTATCGCGCGCCCCGGACGCCGTCGCCGGCCTCGCCGCGCAGGCCGGGCTGGAGGCGGCGGCATGAAGGCGATCACAGCAAATCGATTGACCGACGGCCGCGTGGTCTACTTCGCGGCCGACCAGAGCTGGCGATCCGATCCCGACAGCGCCTTGCGGCTCGACGACGCCGAGGCGGAAGCCGTGCTGAAACACGCGTCGGCGGACGTCCTGGAAGCGGTTGGAGCCTATCTGATCGACGTGGACGCAGCGTCCGGTCAATTCCGCCCCGCGGGACGCAAGCAGGTTCGCGAAACCATTCGGCTGACCGGGCCGAGCGCGGGTTCCACCCGTCAGGCGCTGAAAGGCTGAATCATGTATCGCTATGACGTCATCGACCGCGACATCGTGAAGGCGCGGACAGCCGAGTTTCGCGAACAGGTGCAGGCGCGCCTGTCCGGGGCGCTGACCGAGGATGAGTTCAAGCCGCTCCGGCTCATGAACGGCGTCTATCTCCAGCTGCACGCCTATATGCTGCGCGTGGCGATTCCTTATGGCGTTCTGTCGTCTGAACAGCTGCGCACCCTGGCCCACATCGCGCGGACCTATGACCGGGGCTATGGCCACTTCACCACGCGCCAGAATATTCAGTTCAACTGGCCGTCCTTGGTGGATATTCCAGATATTCTCGACCAGTTGGCCGGCGTGGAGATGCACGCCATCCAGACCTCCGGCAACACGATCCGCAACACCACCACAGACCCGTTCGCCGGCGCCGCCGAAGATGAGATCGCTGATCCGAGACCCTGGTGTGAGCTCATCCGGCAATGGTCGACCCTGCATCCCGAATTCACCTGGCTGCCGCGCAAGTTCAAGATTGCGGTGACGGGCTCGCCCAGGGACCGCGCCGCCATCGGCGTGCATGATATCGGCCTGAAGCTGCTCCATGACGCCGACGGCGCGCTGGGTTTTGAGATTCATGTCGGCGGCGGCCAGGGCCGCACCCCGCGCATCGCCGCGAAGATTCGCGATTACCTGCCGGCGGCTGAGCTGCTGGCATATCTCACGGCGATCTTGCGCGTCTATAATCTCGCCGGCCGCCGGGATAATCTTTACAAAGCCCGCATCAAAATCCTGGTGGAGGCGATGGGCCCCGAGGCGTTCGCCGCGGCGGTCGAAGACATGTACGCGCAGATCCGGGGCCGCGAGCTCGCCGTGCCGGCCGAGGAGATTGAACGGGTTTCACGCTTCTTCGCCGCCCCGGCTGAAGGTCGGGCCCTGGCCCGCGCGCCCCGGGACAGCGGCTTTGAGCGCTGGCGCCGGGTGAATGTGAAGCCGCATAAAATCGCCGGGCGCGCCATCGTCACTGTGGCGCTCAAGCCCTATGGCGCTGCGCCGGGCGACGCCAGCGCCGACCAGATGGATGCGATCGCGGACCTGGCGGACCGGCACGGCCTGTCGGAGATCCGGGTCACCAAGGAGCAGAATCTGGTCCTGCCCCATGTCGAGGCGGCGGCGCTTCCCGCCGTTTACGGCGCGCTGGAGGCGATCGGGCTCGCCACCGCCAACGCCGGGCGGGCCAGCGATATCGTCGCCTGTCCGGGACTGGATTACTGCAATCTGGCCAACGCCCGCTCCATTCCGATCGCCCAGGCGATTTCGGAGCGGATCGCCGCCGCGGGTCTCGACGACATCGCGGGCGAGGTGACCATCAAGATCTCCGGCTGCATCAACGCCTGCGGCCATCACCATGTCGCAAATATCGGCCTTTTAGGCGTCGATAAGAAGGGCGAGGAGGTCTACCAGCTCACCCTGGGCGGCGTGGCGGATGGAGCGGCCGCGATCGGAAAGATCGCCGGGCCCGGCCTGACTGCGGAGGATGCGATCGGGGCCGTGGTCGCCTGTGTCCGGGTTTTCGCCGATCGCGCGGAGCGCGACGAGGATTTCATCGACACCCTGTCCCGCATCGGACACGGGCCCTTTAAGGAGGCGGTCTATGGCGCTTGATGGTGCACGCCAGCTGCAGCCCGATTCGGTTCTGATCCCGGCCTCCCAACCGCCGGACGCCGCCTTGCGCGACGGATTGGGGGCTGACCGGATCGATATCGCGTTCGAAACTTTCAAGGACGGCCGCGGCTTTTCGCTCGCCGCCCTGCTGCGCGCTCACGGATTCGCGGGGTCTTTGCGGGCTGTCGGGCCTTTGCTGCCCGATCAGGAAGCGGCGCTGAAGCGCGTCGGATTTGACGAGATCGTCAGTATGCGCATCGCCGCCGGCGGCCGCGGCGAGCGCCAGGGCTTCGCTGACGTCTACCAGCCTGACCCGGACGGGCTCGGCGCGCGCGCCCCGGCCATGCGTCAGCGCGCGCTGGCGGCGCGCAGAACCCAGGCCGAAGCTCTGGCGCGCGCGCTTGAAGAGGCCGCACCCGACGTGATTCTGGCCAAGGCGCTGGAGGCTTATCACGGGCGCATCGCCCTGCTCTCCTCCTTCGGGGCGGAGGCGGCGTTGGGGCTGAAGCTCCTGTCGGAGATCGCGCCGGACACCCCGGTTCTGTTTCTGGACACCAAGCGTCACTTCCCGCAGACGCTCAGTTATCGCGATCAGCTGATCGACGAGCTGGGCTTAAAGTCCGTTCGCATCATTGAGCCCGACGCCGCGGAAGCCGCCGGCGAAGACGCCGATGGCAAACTATTTGAGCGCGATGGTCAGGCTTGCTGCGATTTGCGCAAAGTGCGGCCGCTGGCGCGCGCGCTCGAGCCCTTCGACGCGGTGATCACCGGGCGCAAGCGCCACCATGGCGGCGTCCGCAGCCAGGCCCAGGCGGTCGAATTCGACGGCGAGCGCGTGCAGATCAATCCGCTGGCCTATCTTGGTTCCGAAGAAATCGCCGCGCGTTTCGCTGCGCTGAAATTGCCCCGGCACCCTTTGACGGCGGACGGCTATTCCTCGATCGGCTGCTGGCCATGCACGGCGCCCGCCCGCGTCGCCGGCTCCCGTGAAGGGCGCTGGGCTGGTCAGGAGCGCAGCGAGTGCGGCATCTTCGATCCTGCGCGGGCCGACCGCGCAGCGCGGGCCAAGTCGGTCCGATTGATCTGAGGAGGCTTCATGTCCGGCGATGTGACGCGCTTGATCGGCGATACGCCGCTCATCCGGTTGAACGCGGCGTCGGAGGCCACCGGCTGTGAAATCCTGGGCAAGGCGGAGTTTCTCAATCCCGGCGGGTCGGTGAAGGACCGCACCGCGCTCGGTCTGATCCGGGCCGCAGAGGCGGATGGGTCGCTCACGCCAGGCGGAACCATTGTGGAGGGCACGGCGGGCAATACCGGCATCGGCCTGTCGCTGGTCGCCGGCGCATTGGGATACTCCACGCTGATCGTGATGCCGCGCGGCCAGAGCCCGGCCAAACGCGATGCGTTGATCGCCGCGGGCGCGCGCATCGTCGAGGTCGATCCGGCCCCCTACTCCAGCGAACATCACTTCGTGCACGCGTCAAAGCGCCTCGCGGAGTCCCTCCAGGGGGCCGTTTGGGCCGGACAGTTCGACAATCCGGCCAACAAGGCGTTTCACGCCGCCACCACAGGCCGGGAGATTCTGGAGCAGACCGGGGGGCGGGTCGACGGATTCATTTGCGCCGTGGGAACGGGCGGCTCGCTCGCCGGCGTCGCCGAAGCGCTTCGTGCGGCCGATCCGGACACCCGGATCGGTCTGGCGGACCCGGCCGGCGGCGCGCTTTACAGCTGGTATACCGAAGGCGTCCTGAAGAGCGGCGGCGGCTCGATCACCGAAGGCATCGGCGTGGGCCGCGTCACCGGCCAGCTGGACGGTCTCAGGATCGACCACGCCTACCGCATTGATGATGCGGAATTCCTGCCGATCCTGTTTGATCTCGTAAGGTCCGAGGGTCTCTCGCTGGGCGGATCGGCGGGTGTCAACATCGCGGGCGCGATCCGGCTCGCCCGCGAATTGGGGCCGGGCAAGACCATCGTGACCCTGCTTTGCGATTCCGGGGCGCGGTATGCCGGCCGCCTGTTCAACAAGGATTATCTCGGCGCGCGCGGCCTGCCGGTCCCGCCCTGGGAAATAGAGGCGCCGGCGTCCGCGAGCGCCTGACCTCATAGGAGACCGACCATGCTTGACGATGATCTGCGCGATCGCGCGGAGCGCGGGGGCCCGGCTGCGCCCGATATTATTGACGAGGGCGCCTTCTTCGGCTGCCGTGTGACGGAGGTGGAGCACTATACGGACACGCTGTTTCGTTTCCGCACCGCCCGTCCGCAGAGCCTGCGCTTCCGGCCCGGCGAATTCGTCATGATCGGTCTGAAGCTCGATGGCCGGCCGCTGCTGCGCGCCTATTCCATCGCCAGCGCCAGCTGGGACGACACGCTGGAGTTTTACTCCATCAAGGTTAAGGGCGGCGCGCTCACCTCCAGGCTCCGCCATATCCGGGCGGGCGACCGCGTTCTTGTCGGGCGAAAGCCGACCGGAACCCTGGTTGTGGACGCGCTCAAGCCTGGCCGGCGGCTCTACATGCTGTCCACCGGAACCGGCGCGGCGCCCTTCGCGAGCCTGATCCGTGAGCCTGACATATACGCGCGCTTTGAAGAAGTCGTCTTCACCCATACCTGCCGCTACGCGGCGGAGCTGGCATACTCCGAACAGCTTGTGAGCGCTGTGCAGGGCGATGAGCTGGTGGGCGCGATGGCGCGCGACCGGCTGATCTATTTCAACTCGCTCACGCGGGAGGCCGGACCGCGCACCGGCCGGATCACGACCCTGATCGAAACGGGCGAGCTTTTCAGACGGATCGACCAGCCGGCTTTCGATCCGGCCCAGGACCGGGTGATGATATGCGGCTCGATGGCGATGCTGGACGAACTCAAATCCATCTTGCTCACGCGTGGATTCGCAGAGGGGTCCAACGCCAAACCGGGCGATTTCGTTATTGAGAAAGCGTTCGCCGGCGACGGCGTGTGAGCCGGCCTCGCGGCCGCCGCCTTTCTCATCCCGGCGTTTGCATGATGCGCCGCCAGACGCGGCGCAGGGCGTGTCGGCGGCGCGCAAATGCGGCCAGCCTGTGAACCTGCGAATTCCGCACCCTTCCATCCTAACGGTTGTGTCCATCCTGGCCCCGCTCGTGCATGATGCCCGTCCAGAGGGGATTGATGATGCTGAGGGGCGATCATGGACACTCGCAATAAGCTGGGAACCAAAACGGCCTTTCGCGCCGCCCTGCTGACCAGCGCCGGGCTCGCCGCCCTTGTTGCGGCGTCGGCTCACGCAACGCCGATTTCCAAGGCCTCGCCAGCCTTTAGCATTGACACCCAGGTGGAGATGTCGCTGACGCTGAAGCCGGTCGACGGCGCCAAGCGCTTCCGCCTCAACACGGTCGGCGACACCGTCGTCAATCCCGATACCGGCGCGACCGAGACCATTGTCGAGGTCATCAGCACCAATGTGGTGCGCACCAATGCGGGAAACGTCATCATTCTCGCCGACGCGGTCGGGGACACCTTTGTCGAGTTGACCGCCGCGAGCGGTTCGACCTCAGACACCATCGATTTTGAAGACGCCACGATCGAGCTGACCTGGCGCGTGACGGCGGTGACGACCGACGGCTCGGGCAATGTCATCAGCCTGGACGTCGAACGCGTCGACGACACGACGATCACCGAGACGGTGGATCGGGTGGTTGATATCTCCGGCAGGATTGCGGGCGAAGCGAACTCCGACGGCGCGGACGGCTCCGGCGCCTCGTCCGGCTCGCTGACCCCGGGCGTCAATGACGTCAACGCCTTCTCCCGCGTCAGCAACGGCGATGACGGCTCGAACGGGTCCAGCGGCGGCGGGGTGCGGATCTGTATTCCCTTCATCGGCTGCGCGACGATCGGCAAGGACCCGACCGACGGCGGCGACGGCTCGACCGCCGATCCGATTGATGAGGACGTGACCACCGCCAATAACGGCGATATTTCAACCGTCACCGACGAGCTGCCCGGCATAGCGCTGACCAGCCGCGGCGGCGATGGCGGCAATGGCGGGTCCAGCTATGTCAGCCTGAACCTGCCGGGCGCGGACGGCGGCGATGGCGGCGATGGCGGCGACATCACGCTCGTCGCCGACGTCAACATCACCACGACCGGTGAGAACGCCCACGGCATCTCCGCGCAATCGGTCGGCGGGGAGGGCGGCAATGGCGGCGACGGCTATGGCGTCGACGGCAGCGGCGGCACGGGCGGGCGCGGCTCGCAAGGCGGCACAGTCACCGTGGAGAACCATGGCGACATCCTGACCACCGGCAAAGGCGCCATCGGCATATTCGCTCAGAGCGTCGGCGGAGAAGCGGGCAACGCCGGCGATGCGGGCGGCATCGTGGCCTCCGGCGGCGCGGCGGTGGCGGGCGGTCAGGGCGGCGATGTCTCGGTGCTGAACTCCGGCCGCATCGAGACCCGCGGTGAGAACGCCTATGGCATTCTGGCGCAATCCATCGGCGGCGACGGCGGCAATGCGGGCGACGGCGGCGGTGTCGTGGCGTCCGGCGGCGATGGCGGCGTCGGCGGCACGGGCGGCGACGTTCATGTCGAGACGCTGTCGAGCTCGACCATCACCACCAGCGGGCTGAACGCCCATGCGATCTTCGCCCAGTCCGTGGGCGGCGGCGGCGGATCGGGCGGTGACGGCGCGGGCATTGTCGGCCTGGGATCCACCGGCGATTCCGGAGGCGATTCCGGCACGGTGACCGTCATAAATGCAGGCGGCGTATCGACCAGCGGGGTGCGGGCGCGCGGCATCTTCGCCCAGTCCGTGGGCGGCGGCGGCGGCGACGGCGGGTCCGGCGGCGGCCTGGTTTCGGTCGGCGGGTCCGGCGGTCAGGCCAGCACCGGCGGCGTGGTCACGGTCACCAATAGCGGCGACATCAGCACGGCGAATTCTGATTCCAACGCCATTCAGGCCCAGTCCATCGGCGGCGGCGGCGGCGACGGCGGCAGCTCGGGCGGGGCTTTCTTCACTATTGGCGGTTCTGGCGGCGGCGGCGGGGATTCCAGCACCGTCACCGTTAACCATAGCGGCGACATCACCACGTCGGGCGATGATTCCCGCGGCATCTTCACCCAGTCCATCGGTGGCGGCGGCGGCAATGGCGGTTACGCCACCTCGGTCAGCGTCTTCGCCGGGGTCGCCATCGGCGGCACGGGCGGCGATGGGGGCGATGGCGGCGCGGTCGACATCAATTTCTCCGACCGCACGGTCAACGGTCAGCTCTTTTCTCCGCTGATCCAGACTTCCGGCGACCGGTCCCAGGGCGTCTTCGCCCAATCGGTCGGCGGCGGCGGCGGCAATGGCGGCGCGGCGGTGCAGGTCACCGTCGGCTACGGCCTGGCGGCGAGCATCGCGGTCGGCGGCGACGGCGGCGCGGGCGGTCTTGGCGGCGACGTGTCGGTGGACGGCGACGTCATCATCCTCACCCAGGGCGAACGGTCTGAAGGCCTGTTCGCTCAGTCGGTCGGCGGCGGCGGCGGCAATGGCGGCTACGCCGTCTCCATCGCCGTGACGGCCGGCTCGCCGGCCTCCGGCTCGATCTCAGTCGGCGTGGGCGGCGAGGCGGACAGCGGCGGCGCGGGCGGCGAAGTCAGCATTGATAGCGGCGGCGCGATCACCACGCTGGAGGATTTCTCGACCGGTCTGGTCGCGCAGTCTGTCGGCGGCGGCGGCGGCAATGGCGGCTTCAGCGTGTCGGTGTCTGTCGCGAGCGGCGCCGGCGCCTCCGGCGCGATCGGGGTCGGGGTCGGCGGCTCCGGCGGCGATGGCGGCGCGGGCGGCCTCGTCAACGCGGGATTTGACGGCACAATCACCACGGGCGGCGATGATGCCGGCGGCGCCCTGATCCAGTCGGTCGGCGGCGGCGGCGGCAATGGCGGCTATAATGTCACCGCCTCGGTGGCGCTGTCCGGCGGCCTGTCGGGCGCCGCGGCGATCGGCGTGGGCGGCGATGGCGGGCTGGGCGGCGCCGGCGGCGCGGTCACCGGCTCGGTCGGCGGCGATGTCGAAACATCGGGCGATCGCTCCACCGGCGTGATCGTTCAGTCGGTCGGCGGCGGCGGCGGTAATGGCGGCTTCAACGTGTCCGGCGCGATCGGTGCAGGCGGGGCTGCGGGCGGCGCGGTGTCGGTCGGCGTCGGCGGCGCCGGTGACGCTGGCGGCGCGGGCGGGGACGTCACCGGCTCGGCGGGCGGCGCCATCACCACGTCCGGCGATCAATCCGGCGGCCTTCTGGTCCAGTCTGTGGGCGGCGGCGGCGGCAATGGCGGCTTCAACGTGTCCGCAGGGATCGGTTCCGGCGGCGTCTTCGGCGGCGCTCTTCAGGTCGGCGTGGGCGGCGCCGGCGGCGCCGGCGGCGATTCGGGTGATGTTGAAGGCACGGCCGAGGGCCCGGTGACCACTCGCGGCGAGTCCTCCTCCGGCGTTGTGATCCAGTCGCTGGGCGGCGGCGGCGGCAACGGCGCGTTCAACGTGTCCGCCGGCATCGGTCTCGGCGGTACGGTCGGCGGCAATCTCGCCATCGGAGTCGGCGGCAGCGGCGGACCGGGGGGCGATGCTGGCGATGTGACCGGTACGGTTAACGACACCGTCATGACGGAAGACCATCTCTCCGCCGGCGTGGTGGTCCAGTCGGTGGGCGGCGGCGGCGGCAATGGCGGCTTCAACGTCTCCGGCGGCATTGGTGTCGGCGGCACGGTCGGCGGCGTGCTCAATGTCGGCGTCGGCGGCAGCGGCGAGGGCGGAGGGGATGGCGGCGAAGTCGACGCTTCGGCCCAAGCCATCGGCACCCTGGGTGATCAAGCCGCCGCCTTTCTCGCTCAAAGCGTCGGCGGCGGCGGCGGCAGCGGCGCCTTTTCGATCGCGGGCGGCATCGGCGGCGGCGGCACCGCGGCCGGCACGATCAATATCGGCGTCGGCGGCGCCGGCGGGGATGGCGGCGACGCCTCCCGCGTGGGCGCTTCGGTGACCGGCGATGTGACGACGCAGGGCGAATCCTCCAGCGGCATCGTCGCCCAGTCCCTGGGCGGCGGCGGCGGCAATGGCGGCTTCTCGATCGCGGGCGGCATCGCCCTGGCCGGCTCGGCGGCGGGCAATCTGAATGTCGGCGTCGGCGGCTCCGGCGGCCTGGGCGGGCAGTCCGGCGATGTCCGCCTGGACGCGGTCGGCGCGACGATGACCCAAGGCGCGCTGAGCGACGCGGTCGTCGTTCAATCCCTGGGCGGCGGCGGCGGCAATGGCGGGTTCAACGTCACCGGCGGGATCGCGCTGTCCGGCTCGGCGGCCGGCAATATCGGCGTCGGCGTCGGCGGGTCCGGCGGCGGCGGCGGAGACGCGGGAACGGTCACCGCCTATATCAACGAGAACGTCGTCGATGCGGACGACACCCTGCTCGCGGCGTCGACCGCGGACGACAACGCCCGCGCCGTCACCGTGCAGAGCATTGGCGGCGGCGGCGGCAATGGCGGCTTCAACGTCACGGGCGGATTGGCGATTTCGGCGGCCGGAGCCGGCAATATCGGTGTCGGAGTCGGCGGCTCCGGCGGCGATGGCGGCGCGTCCGACAATGCGTTCGGCGGCGTCAACGGCGACATCGTCACCCTGGGCGACGAGTCCTCGGGTCTTCTGGTCCAGTCGGTCGGCGGCGGCGGCGGCAATGGCGGCTTCAACGTCTCCGGCGGCGTCTCGGCGACCAAGACGGTGGCCGGCAATATCATGGTCGGCGTCGGCGGGGTCGGCGGAGATGGCGGCGACGCCGGCTCGGCCACGGGATTTCTGACCGGCGACGTCTCAACCGACGGCGACCGCTCGGCCGCGGTGACCTATCAGTCCCTGGGCGGCGGCGGCGGCAACGGCGCCTTCAACATCACCGGCGCGATCGCGCTGTCCGGCGGCGGCGCCGGTAATATCGGCGTCGGCGTGGGTGGTTTTGGCGGTCTTGGCGGTGATGCGGCCCTGGTAAACGCCGCCATCACCGGCGATATCGACACCGATGGGGATGATTCCCACGCCATCCTTTTACAATCGCTCGGCGGCGGCGGCGGTAATGGCGGTTTCAACATCACCGGCACGATCAGCGCCAGCAAAGCCGCGGCCGGCACGCTGGGCGTCGGGATCGGCGGCTTCGGCGGCGGGGCGGGCGATGCGTCCACCGTGAACGGCGTGTTGACGGGCGATGTGGTCACCCGGGGCGAGAACAGCTTTGGCGCCGCATTGCAATCCATCGGCGGCGGCGGCGGCAATGGCGGACTGAACGTCACCGGCTCCATCACGCTGGCGACCTCGAACAACCCCTCTGTGGCCATCGGATTCGGCCTGGGCGGATTTGGCGGCTCCGGCGGCGATTCCGATGATGTCACCGGAGAGGTGACCGGCGACTACATCACCGTCGGAGACAACGCCGATGGCGTCGTCGCGCAGTCGATCGGCGGCGGCGGCGGCAATGGCGGCATCAATGTCACCGGCTCGGTGGCGCTCAGCGCCGGCACGGCCGGGACCGGCTCCATCGGCATCGGCGGTTTCGGCGGCGCGGGCGGAAACGCCGGCGATGTCGACCTGACTTACGCCGGCGACATCATCACCACGGGTGAGAACGCCGACGGCTTCATGGCTCAATCGCTGGGCGGCGGCGGCGGCAATGGCGCGATCAATGTCACCGGCGCGATCAGCGGAACGACCAACGGCAATGCGGCCAGCCTGGGCTTCGGCATCGGCGGCTTCGGGGGCGATGGCGGAGACAGCGGCGATGTGACCGCCAGCGTGACCGGCAATGTCCTGGCCCAGGGCTTTGGCGAGGACATCCTCACCGACGAGCAAGTCTTCGATCTGACCAGCCTGGGTGTCGACGCCACCTTCACGATCGACGCCGAACGCACCCGCACCAACGGGTCCAACGGCGTTGTGGCTCAATCGATCGCCGGCGGCGGCGGCAATGGCGGCATGAATGTCACCGGCCAGATCTCCGTGACCCAACCGGGCAGCACGCAGGTCGCCAGTCGCGCCTTCACCATCGGCATCGGCGGATTCGGCGGCGGCGGCGGCGACGCCGGCGATGTCGACCTGACCGTGGGCTCGCCGGACGATGATCGCGTTCAGGTGCAAGCGGTTGGCGACGACCGCTCAGCCGTGATGGCGCAGTCGATCGGCGGCGGCGGCGGCAATGGCGGGATGAACATCTCCGGCGGCATCGCCATGGACGGCACGCTGACCATCGGCGTCGGCGGCTTCGGCGGCGCTGGCGGACGGGGCGCCGATGTCGTCGCTGATGTGGACGCCGATCTGTTCGCTTCCGGCGACCAGGCGCGCGGCCTGGCGGCGCAATCCATCGGCGGCGGCGGCGGCAACGGCGCCATCAATATCGCCGGCGGGATCACAGCCAGCACCGTGACCTCCGATCCAGCGATCGTCTTTGGTCTGGGCGGTGACGGCGGCGCCGGCAATGAATCCGGCGACGTCACGGTCACGCAGCGGGGTCAGATTCAGGTGGATGGCGAGGACGCCATCGGCCTTCTGGCGCAATCCGTCGCCGGCGGCGGCGGCACGGGCGGCCTGAATGTCAGCGCGGCCCTAAGCCTCAGCGGCGGCCTTTCGGGCGGAAGCACGCGCGGCTGGATCGCTAATGTCGGCATCGGCGGCAGCGGCGGCGCGGGCGCGGACGCGGGCGACGTGTCCGTCAACAGCCGCGGCTTGATCCTGATCAATGGCGAACTGGATCCGGACGCCGGGGTTGATGACGATCCCTTCCGCTCAACCGAATTCACCGGCGGCGCCACCGGCCTGCTGGCGCAATCGGTCGGCGGCGGCGGCGGCACGGGCGGGATGAACATCACCGGCTCCATCGCGCCCCAGGGCAATCCCGCCAACCTGGCCGTCGGCGGCTCCGGCGCGTCGGGCGGTGACGGCGGCCGGGTGGACGTGGTCCGCGGCTATGACGCGTCCAACACGCTCGACCCCAGCCTGATCCGCACCTTCGGTGACGATTCCACCGGCCTATTCGCCCAGTCCGTCGGCGGCGGCGGCGGTGACGCCGGGATGAATTTCAACTTCGCCGGCGCGACCGGCAATGAAACCAATAATCCGGTCGCGGCGCTGATCACCATCGGCGGCTCCGGCGCAGGCGCGGGCAGCGGCGACGCGGTCAGCGTCACCCATGCCGGCGACATCATCACGGACGGCAAATACTCCATCGGCCTTCACGCCCAATCGCAGGGCGGCGGCGGCGGCAACGCCAATTTCAACATTGGCGTCGGCCTGTTAAACAGCGCCAGCTCGTTGAATGTCGCTTTGGGCGGCGCAACCGGCGCGGCCGGGTCCGGCGGCGACGTCACCGTTGATCATATCGGCGCCATCGTCACACTGGGCGACGGGGCTGAAGGCATTTTGGCCCAGTCGGTCGGCGGCGGCGGCGGCAATGCCGGCACCGACTTCAACATGTCGCTGCTGGCGTCCAATTCGATCGATATCGTCCTGGGCCGCCAAGGCGGCTCAGGCGGTGAAGGCGGCGATGTCACCGTCACCGCGGCCGGCGTCGTGGATACGACGGGCGATGACAGCTCCGGCATCGTCGCGCAATCGGTCGGCGGCGGCGGCGGCTCCAGCTCGGCGACCTCGATCGGCGGGGCGGTCACCCGCGGCGACGAAACCTTCCAGGCCAATTTCGCGTTCGGCATCGAAGGCGGCGCCGGCGCCACGGGCGGCGATGTCGCCATCGAGTCCTCCGCCGCTGTCACGACGCGCGGCGATGAATCACGCGCCCTGTTCGCGCAGAGCGTGGGCGGCGGCGGCGGCGCCGGCGGCATGGCCACCAATATCGTTCTAAGAACGGCCGGCTCCCTGACCTTCGGCATGGGCGGCGCGGGCGGCACGGGCGCCACCTCCGGCGCGGTGGATGTCGCCAACACCGCGACCTTGATCACCGAGGGTGACCGGTCCGACGGCATTCTGGCGCAGTCCATCGGCGGCGGCGGCGGAACCGGCGGCATGGCCATTACGACCGCGTTTCAGGTCGGCGGCGTGCCCGACAGCACCACCTCGCGCACCGTCGCGATCAATGTGGGCGGCTCGGGCGGCACGGGCGCGGCCGGCGGCGATGTGACCGTTGATAATTCCGGCGTCATCTCAACACAGGGCGAATACGCCTACGGCATTCGCGCGCAATCGGTCGGCGGCGGCGGCGGCATCGGCGGCGCCGTGATGAATCTGCGCGCTCAGGGCAAAGGCAATAACCAGGCGCTCGACATCAATGTCGGCGGCGCCGGCGATGATGGCGGTGAAGGCGGCGATGTGGACGTCACCAATACCGGCATGATCTTCACCACCGGCGGTGAAGCCGCGGGCATCGTGGCGACCTCGATCGGCGGCGGCGGCGGTGATTCCGGCACGGTGATCAATGCGGTCGGCGGCGTGTCCGGTTCCGACAACAACTCCATTCAAGCCGCGATCAATATCGGCAGCGAGGGCGGAACCGGCGGCCGCGGCGGCGACGTGATCGTCTCGAACATGACCACGGCCGACGCCGGGTCCGGCCAGATCGTCACGACAGGCGAAAACGCCTACGGCATCTTCGCCCAGTCCCTGGGCGGCGGCGGCGGCAACGGTTCGACGGTCTATTCCGTCACCGGCATGCAGAGCAGCGAGAACAGCTTCATCGGCTCCTTCAATCTCGGCGGCGCCGGAGGCCAGGGCAATACCGGCGGCATGGTCGAGGTGGTCAATGAAGGTCTGATCGACACCACCGGCGACGGCGCTCACGGCATTCTGGCGCAATCGGTCGGCGGCGGCGGCGGCAATGGCGGCCTGGCCGTCGGCGTCAACGCCGCGATCGGCGCGCGCGCCAATTCGCCCATCATCGCGATCGGCGGCGTCGGCGGCGACGGGGAAAATGGCGGCGATGTCGTCGTCACCAATTCCGGCACGATCGTCACCCGCGGCGAAGCGGCCCACGGCATCGTCGCCCAGTCGATCGGCGGCGGCGGCGGCAATTCCTCCATGGGCTTCGGCGTCACCGGAGAGCCCAACACCCTTATTCTGTCCAACGCCATCTCGGCCCTGGTCGGCGGCCTGGGCGGCGGCCTGGGCGGTGAAGGCGGCGATGTCACCGTCAATCACTCCGGCGACATCACCGTTCTGGGTGACCGCTCGCAAGCGATCAAGGCGGAGAGCACTAATGGCGGCGGCGGCTCGCTGGAAATCCGCTTCGACGGGTTGGCCGGCTTTGAAACCCTGCCGATCATTGGCCCGCTGATCGGGGAAGGCAGCGATTCCGACGTCGACGTGCCGACCGTGCAGATGGTCAATGGCAGCTCGGACGCGTCCGATATGAACGCCGGCCGCGTCACATTGAATCTGTCGGGCACGTTCGGCGTCGCCGGGCAAGACAGTGCGGCCGTGGCCAACCAGGCGATCGGCGGCGGCGGCGGAACCACCGACCTGATCGTCACGCTGTCCACGGGCGAGGCCGATGCGGCGCAACTGCCGGTCAATTTCGAGGCGCGCCTCGGCGCCACGAATGGCGACAGCAATTCCGGCGGTGAAATCACCACCACCCATTCCGGCGACGTGGTCACCACGGGAACCAACACCCATGGCGTCCTGATCCAGTCCATCGGCGATGGCGGCGGCCGGGTGGTGATGGACATCACCGCGCCGGAGGGCGCCGAGATCGGGACCATCGACCTGCAGCTCGGCGGCGAAAATGGCGTCGACGGCGTGGGCGGGGATGTCTTCCAGACCCAATCCGGGTCGATCACCACCACCGCCAATCTGGCGGCGGGCGCGATCCTGCAATCCATCGGCGGCGGCGGCGGGATCGCTTCGATCGACATCAGCGGCTTCGGTGCAGGCGATGCGGGCGTCAGCGCGTCCTTCGGCGCTGATGGCGGCTCGGGCAATCATGGCGGCGCGATCACCGCGGACTTGAGCGGCGGGGTGGCGACGCTGGGCGACGACGCCCAGGGCCTGGTGGTCCAGTCCATCGGCGCCGGCGGCGGCGAGGTGCGCGTCCAGGGCGTTGAAACCATGGACGTCTTCTTCGGCGGGGTGTGTTGCGCCGCGGGCGATGGCGGCGCGGTCACGCTGACCAATTCCGGCTCGATCACCACCGAAGGCGCGCGCGCTCACGGCGTGTTCCTGCAATCGATCGGCGGCGGCGGCGGCGCGGTGTTCGGCGATGTCGGATTCGGCACGGTCGATCTGTCCGATGAAGGCGTCGGCGACGGCGGGGCCATCAACTTCACCCAGAACGGTGACATCGTGGTCCGCGGCCTGGGCGCCTACGGCGTCATCGCCCAGTCATTGGGCGGCGGCGGCGGCTGGGCCGGCCAAGGCTATGTCGCCGGCGGCGAGGGCGATGGCGGCGCGATCACTCTGGACATCAACGGCGCGGTCTTCGCGCCCGGCCAGGACAGCACGGCGGTTTTCGCGCAGAGCCGCCGCGCGACCGGCGCGGGCGACATCATCGCGCTGATCCAGGGCCTGGTGCGCGGCGGCGACGGTCTGGGCGCGGGCGTCATGTTCGATGGCGGCGCCAACAATCAGCTGACGGCGTTCGGTTCGGTCTCCTCGATCTCCGGCCTGGCG
Source organism: Oceanicaulis sp. BBD 1991-10 (assembly GCA_001657295.1). Lineage (GTDB taxonomy): Bacteria > Pseudomonadota > Alphaproteobacteria > Caulobacterales > Maricaulaceae > Oceanicaulis. The sequence continues at coordinate 24,428 of LYSW01000018.1, forward strand.
ATCAACACCACCAGCGGCGACGACACCGTCAGCAATTTCGGCCTCGTGGTCGGCAATGTCGATCTTGGATCGGGCTCGAACCGCTTCAACAATGAAGCCGGCGCGACGTTTATCGCGTTTGATACGATCGATCTGCGTGATCCGGCCGGTTCCACCGGGACGGCCGGCCCTGCCGCGCAGACCGCGGCCGTTTCGATCGAGCCGCTCAGCGACGGGACGCCGAGCCAGGCGGATGCGTCGAACGCGGCGGTGTCCGTCACGACTCTGCCGCCCATGGCGAGCCCGAACCGTGCGCCGGAGCCCAGCCCGGCCTACCGCGCCAGCCTCGCCGACGCGCCGGAGGGCGCGGAAACGGCGTCTGCGCGCGCCGGCGCGGCGGATATCGTTCTACAGGGCGCGGCGCCATCGGCCGCTGAGGACGTGTCGACGTCTCAAGGCGAGCTCATCGCGGTGGTCTCGGCCGCCCCCGCCGCGACGCCCAGCCTTGTCGGCGCGCCGGGGACCTTCACCAATGCGGGCGATTTTCTGATGGGACTGTCCGCGCCCCGCTTCCCGATCGACCTTCTCAACGGCGACACCTTCGGGAATCTGGACAATCAGAGCGCGCCTGCGACCAATCTTCTGTTCGGCGCCCGGGTGATCAACACGGTCGAGTTAGACGGCGATTACGTTCAAACCGAGACCGGTCATCTGGCCTTTGACGTGGCGTTCGGACCCTATGCCTCCGACATCGTCAATGTCAGCGGCGACACGGTGGTCGACGGAACCGGCGAGGTGATCCTCACCTGGCTGGAGAGCGACGAGAACCGCACCCTGTTCGCCACGGCGGGAACCGCTGTGGACAACGGCCTGGAGATTGAAGACACAATCGCCATCGATTACGGCATCGTCGCCAACGCCGAAGGCATCCAGCTCACCTTGAAGAGCGATTTCGGTCAGGACTTCCTCAATCAGAACGGCCAGGCGATGGGCGTTCATATCGATCGCGCCATCCGCGCGGACGACTCAGCCGGCATCGGCCGGCTCGGCGCCTTGCTGGGCAATCTCCAGGCCGGTCAGGAAGACGTCTACACGGCGATCTTCACGGAGCTGGATCCGTCCGGACACCTCGCGCCGCTGCACGCCCAGCTGGGCAATGCGCAGCATTTCGCCGGCGAGCTCTTCTCCTGCGAAAGCCCGGTGCGCCGGGTCGAAGGTCAATGCGTGTGGACGCGCTTGGAGGCCTCGGCCTCAACCCGCGGCGAGACGTTCGAGACCTTCTCCGTTGAAGCGGACGCGACCCATTTCCGCGGCGGTTTCGAGCAACGCCTGGACAATGATCTCTGGACCGTCGCCGCGGGCATCGGCTACGACCATCTGGGCAGCTTCCGCGTCGACAACACCCGCATGCGGGCGAGTGGTCAGGCCCTGCACGCGGGCCTTGGCTTCGAGCGCACCAGCCCGGTCTCCGGCACGATTATCGGCGGCGGCGTGACCACCGGCTGGCAGTGGACGGACGCGGCGCGCGCACAGGCCATCTTCGACCCCGGCGTCGGCGAATCCTCGGCCACGTCCGGCTATGTGACGACGGCGTTGCACATCGCGCAGGTGCTGCGCGCCGGCCGCGTTTTCGCCCGGCCCGAGCTGAGCGGTTCGGCGACGGTTCTGCACCATACCGGTCTGAGCGAGAGCGGTCTGGACGGGCTTGGCGTGGAGATTCTCTCGGACACCCAGACCGTCGCGCGCATCAGTCCTGAACTCGCGCTCGGCGCCGTGCTTCACGAGGGTGACGGCAGCGCGGCCACGTTCACGGTGACCTTCGGCGCGGACTTCCAGTCCGCCGATCAGCTTGAGCTGCCCATGCGGCTTCTGGGCGCCAATCCGGTCGCGGATCCGGCGGTGATCGGCACGGCGCTGGATCAGGAATCCTATCGAATCTCGACGGATCTGCACCTGGCGGGCTCGGACCGGATCGGGCTGCGCTTTGGCTATACCGGCGAGTTCGGCGACGCGGTCGAGGATCACCGGGCCGGGTTCGATTTCCGCCTGAGATTCTAATACGTTCCGGGATGACCGCATGAAGCGGGTCCGGGGGCGCAGGCGGGCCCGGAGCGGACCGCCTGTTCAGAACCGGGCGCGGCCGCTGCGCACCGGTGGCGCGCGCCTTTGAACGGCCCGGTCGCGGGCCGCTCGACGCGCGCCGAATTCAGCCTTGCTCTGGACATCAAATGACATCGTTGTCAAAAGTGGTGATGGAAGGGCGGCCGGCCGTCCGTCTCATGTTTCGCAGTCAGGGGGCCTTCATGGGCAAGCTTCACCGTCAACACCTGATCTGGTCCGGGATCGACATGCATGGTCTGGGAGAATCGGGCATGGGTCCGATCATCGAGGAGGTGCTCGCGGAAAAGCTGCACGGGGTTGCGTTCAGCCCCTATGTCGACGGCCAGGACAATAAGACCGAGGTGGGCGCCGAGCAGATCCGCGCCCGCATGGAAATGCTGGCGCCGCATACCCGTTGGATCCGGACGTTTTCCTGCACGCGCGGTAACGAGCTGAGCCCGGGCGTGGCGCGGGAGTTGGGCCTTAAAACCATGGTCGGCGTCTGGATCGATGACGATCTTGCCTACAACGAGCTCGAGCTCGCCGCCGGCATCGAGATCGCAAAGCGCGGCGAGGCGGGCGTCCTCGCCATCGGCAATGAGGTGATGCTTCGCGAAGAGCTCACGGAAGACCAGCTGATCGCCTATATCGAACGCGCGAAATCCGAGCTTTCAAAGGCCGGGGTCGATGTGCCGGTGGGCTATGTCGACGCCTATTTCCTGTTCGAAAACCATCCGCGGGTGGCGGCGGCCTGCGATGTGATCCTGGTCAACTGCTATCCCTTCTGGGAGGGCTATCCGATCGAGCACGCCCATATCTATATGCGCGAAATGTATCGCCGCGCGCAGCGGGTGGCGAACGGCAAGAAGGTGATCATCGCCGAGACCGGCTGGCCGAATATCGGCACGCCGGACCGGGGCGCCGTGCCGTCGCGGGCCAACGCCATGAAGTATTTCCTCGACGCGGTGCGCTGGACCCAGGACGAAGGTATTGAGCTGTTTTATTTCGCCGGATTCGACGAAGCCTGGAAGATCGCCAGCGAGGGCGATGTCGGCGCCTATTGGGGCCTGTGGGACAAGGATGGCGCGCCGAAATACGTCTAGCCTGGCTTCCGGCTTCGAAACGCCTGTCGCGGTGTGATTACACCGCCTGGCGTTGCATCAGCTTGTCAATCGCGCTGGGGCGGGCGAGTCTTGGGCCAGCGAACTGCATTCGATCCGGGCGGGCCATGACCACCATTATCGATGTTGCCAAGCGCGCCGGCGTGTCGATCAAGACCGTCTCGCGCGTCATGAACAACGCGAAAAACGTGCGCCCCGCCACCGCCGAGCGGGTGCGTCAGGCCATGGACGAGCTGAAATACCAGCCCAGTACGGCGGCGCGCGAGCTTCGCAGCGGCAGATCCCGTTTCATCGGCATGTTGTTCTCCGATCCGTCCAGCGGCTTCCAGGCGCGCCTGCACCATGCCGCGCTTCAGGCCTGCAGCGAAGCCGGCTATTTCCTGGCGGCCGGCCTGTTTGACGAATCCGATCCTGATTGGCGCCGCCAGTTTCAGGACTTCCGCAATCGCACGCGCACCGACAGCATCGTGCTGGCGCCGCCCTTGTGTGATTCCGAAGCCTTGCAGCAGGAGCTCGCCGAGCACAGCCTCGCCGCCGTTTTGATCTCGCCCAGCCGCCCCATCGCCCAGGCGCATACGGTGCGCATGGATGACTATGGCGCGGCGCAGGAGATCACCGAACACTTGCTGGATCTGGGTCATGTGCGCCTGGGCCATCTGTCCGGTCCGTCCGGCCACACGGCGTCGGGCCAGCGGCGGGCCGGGTTTGAAGACGCCATCCGGGCGCATGGCCGCGCGCAGGTGCGCGAAGACTGGATTCTTCCCGGATTATTCCGCTTCAAGGAAGCGATCGCTTCGGCCGAGCGCATGCTGTCCGGGCCCGAGCGGCCAACCGCGATATTCGCGGCCAATGACGAGACGGCCGCGGCGGTCTGCTTCACCGCCGGACGCATGGGCCTGCGCGTGCCTGAAGACTTGTCCGTGGCCGGGTTTGACGATGTCCCCATCGCGACCACGCTATGGCCGCCGCTGACGACGATCGCCCAGCCGTTCGACGCCATGGCGCACTCCCTTGTGGAGCTGATTTCCCAGACGCCGACCGATCCCGGCGTGTCCTGGACAGCACAGACGCGCACGCTTCCGCATGTCCTGAAAGTGCGTGCGTCAACGGCGCCTCCCCCAAGTCATTGATTTGTCACAATCCATGGGCGCTGGAGCATTGACCGGCCAAATGACAACGACAGACATTTTGATTGACAAGGATAGACATATGAGGCTGAGGTGACGCATCGAGCGCACCGGCATCGAAAAAGTTCGGGCGCATTCGGGGAGGAAAAAAGATGATTCATTCACGACGCGCCGCGTCTCTTCTTTCAGCGTGTTCCGCTTCCGCCTTGCTGCTGGCCGCCGCCCCTGGCGCCTTGGCGCAGGAAAATGACGAGTCCGATGAGGCGCGTCCGGAAACCACCGACGTCATCGTCGTTACGGTCGAGCGCCGCGAGCAGTCGCTCCAGGATGTCGCCGGCACTGCGACCTCCTTCTCCGGCGAAGAGCTCAAACAGATCGGCGTTCAGAATTTCGCTGATCTCAACGGCCGTTATCCGGGCCTCCAGGTTGCGAACAACCAGGGCAATATCGAGGTCTATATCCGCGGCGTCGGCTCCTCGAACAATACCGAACTCGGCGAGCCCGCCGCCGCCACCCACCTGGACGGCATCTATATTCCGCGCCCGTCCGGTTTCGGCGCGGCCTTCTTCGACATTCAGCGTGTGGAAGTGAATGTCGGTCCCCAAGGCACGCTGCGCGGCCGTAACGCCACGGCGGGGTCGGTGAATGTGATCCCGTGGAGCCCGGGCATCGGCGTCTTCAACGCCGCGGCCGAAGCCAGCGTCGGCAATTTCGGCGAGTATTCCGTTGAAGGGGTGATCAACATCCCGGTGACGCAAAACTCCGCCTTCCGGCTGGCGGGCTCCTACCTGGAGCACGACAGCTATTTCAACAACGTCAATCCGACCAGCGCCGAGCTGGGCGTAAACGTTCCCACCGCCGAATCCGAAGGCGTCGGCGTCGCGGAAGCGGTCGAGAATTGGGGGCTTCGCGCCTCCTACCTGATCGAGCCGACCAGTCGCTTGCGGATGACCTTCACGGCCGACTGGCTGGCTGAAGGCGGCAGCGGGTATACCGGCGTCAACTACGCCAACCCGCTGGGCAACGGAATTCGTCCCGAGGACATCTCAGAGCCGCGCGACGTGATCGGCCGGGCCCGCACCCCGGAGCTCGATACCGACCATTACGGCTTCAAAGCCCATGTCGAATATGAGACCGACTGGTTCAATATCGAATATATCGGCGGCTATCGGGACCTGGTTTACGATTATCAGGCGGATACCCCGCTCGGGCCGTTCTATGAGGGCGTGTACGACAATCTGCGCAATCCGGTCGACGGCAATCTGAACGAGGCGCTGGACAATTTCTCCTTCTTCCAGTCGATCAACGACTCTGAATCCCAGGTCCACGAAATCCGCCTGTTCCGCGAGCATGATAATGGCGCGATCTGGAATGCCGGCGTCTTCTATTTTGATGAAGACCAGCGCACCTTCCTGGGCTCCACCGGCGACCGGGGCCTTTTCTTCCAGGGTCTGGAATTCAACCAGCGCACCCAGACGGAATCCATCGCCTACTACGCCGATGCGACTTATCCGCTGACCGACACTTTCCGGGTCACCGGCGGTCTTCGCTACTCCGATGAAGACAAGGCGCGCCAGGGCGTGAACGCCCGCTACGGCTTCGCCATCGGCGGCGCGGGCTTCAGCTGCTGCGGCGGCGTGCGAATCGGCACCGAGGGCTTCCAGTTCAACGTCTTCGACCGCACGATCTTCAACCCGGACACCGATGGGGACGGGTCGACGAGCGACCAAGAAGTGCTGGAATTCTTCTTTGACGGGGTCCGCCGTTTTGGCGTGCGGGACAATATCGACGACATCTTCATCGACCCGGCCACCGGGGCGATCCGTCCCATCCTGGGCGGCGATGTGGCGGGTCCGGCCTGTATCGACACCATTGTCGGCGATTTCTGGAATTGCCCGGCGGTCGGCGACGGCATTGATTTCGACGACTTCGTCGGCAACCGGTACACCTTCGCGGTGCCCTTCCAGGGTCAAATCGCCCCGCAGAACGGCTTCGCGAATTACAACTTCGTCGACTGGCGTCTGCGCTTCGAGTGGGACATCTCTGACGACAACCTGCTCTACGGCTCGATCAGCACCGGCCATAATGGCGGCGGTTTCAACGACAACCTGCCCAGCGTGTCCGGCGTCAGCTTCTCGGCGACCGGCGGCGGTTCCGCGCCGTTCGACACTTCGACCCTGTCGCCGACCTTCGATGAGGAAAGCGTCATCGTCTACGAAATCGGATCGAAGAATGAATTCGAGACCGAATGGGGCGGCGCCTATTTCAACGTCTCGGCCTTCTACTATGATTACAAGGACTTGATCCAGAACGTCCTGTTGTCGGTCGGCCAGATTCTGGACGATGAGGGTCTGGACACCACCGGCGCCGATCCCAACGAGCTGGGCCTGGTGGTCAACTTCAACTTCAACGCCGCCGACGCCGAGATTTACGGCGCCCAGTTCGAAGCGGGCTTCGACCTGCCGGCGAACATGCAGTGGAAGGGCACGCTGTTGTGGATGCCGGAAGCCCGGATTCAAAACTCCGAGCTGATTCAGGACAGCCGCTTCCAGGCCGACGTGGCGCCGGCTCAGGCGATCCCGCAATCGATCGACGGTTTCCGCCTGCGCCGCACGCCGGAGCTGTCCATCCAGATGTCGCTGACCCAGCGCATCTTCCTGGATCAGGGCGAGTTCGACTGGATCGTCAGCTATGGCTATCGCTCCGAGCAGAACCAGGATCTGTTCAACGGTGTCGTCTTCCCGGAATTCGACCCCACCACGGATGATCCGCTGCGCCTGAACGATACGGTGGAAGGCTATTCCACCTGGGATCTGGGTGCGGGCTTCACGCCGGCGCAATTCCCGAACCTGGACTTTGAGGTCTATGTTCAGAACGCGACCGACGAACAGCGCGAAGCGGCCATCATCATCACCCAGTTCGACAACACCCGCTTCTTCACCCGTCCGCGCACCTACGGCGCGCGGGTGCGCTGGGTCTATTGATCGATCAACGTCCTTAAGGAGAGCGAGATGATCATTTCATCCCTGCTCGCCGGCCTTGGGGGGACGCTGGCGCTGTCCGCGGCGGACGCCGTGGACAGCAGCCAGGCGGAGCCCGGCTGGCGTCTGGTCTGGTCCGACGAGTTCGATGGCGAGACCCTTGATGAATCCCTGTGGAATCGCGAAGTCGATTGCTGGGGCGGCGGCAATGAGGAGCGCCAGTGCTATACCGCGCGTGAGGAGAACGCCCGGGTTGAAAACGGCATGCTGATCCTCGAGGCGCGCCTTGAAGAGGCGACCGGTCCGGCCTTGCCGCAGCGGCTTTGGACCACCGAAGAAGACCGGACCAACACAAACACCCAGCCTTTCACGTCCGGCCGCGTCAACACGGCCGGCAAGGGGGACTGGACCTATGGCCGGATCGAGGTCCGCGCGCGCCTGCCGGAAGGCCAGGGCACCTGGCCGGCGATCTGGATGCTGCCCACCGACGAGGTTTATGGCGGCTGGGCGCTGTCGGGCGAGATCGACATTCTTGAAGCGGTCAATCTGGGGGCGGATTGCCGCGAATGCCGCGGCCGAACGGAGAACCGCATTTTCGGAACGCTGCATTTCGGCGGCGCCTGGCCTCAGAACACGTATCAGAACCGGGAAACCACTCTGCCGACCGGCGAGAATGGCGAGCAGATCTTCCACACCTACGCGATCGAATGGAGCGAAGGCCGCATCGAGTGGTTCCTCAATGGGGAAAGCTACGGCTATCTGACCCAGCGCCGCTGGCGGACTCTGTCGGAGGCGCCGGAAGCCCGGAACAATCCTTACGCCCCGTTTGATCAGGATTTCCATTTGATCCTGAATCTGGCGATCGGCGGTCATCTGGCCGAAAGCCGCAGCGCCGGCGGCGTGGACCCGTCCGGCTATCCCAAGCAGTTCGAGATCGATTATGTGCGGGTCTATGACTGCCCCAGCGATCCGGACACCGCCGTGGCCTGCCGCAACGCCGGCCTGCAATAGGCCGGCGAGAAGAGCGCACAAAGGCGCCTGATCCATGACCGAAGCGCGACGCGTCACCGCGCCGGAGGACCGTGTGTCCTTCCTTCACCGGCTGGCCTATGGGTCGGGCGCCTTCGCCAACAACCTGCTGGCGGGCGCGCTGGGCGGGCTGATGGTGGTTCTCAATCTGGGCCTGGGCATGGACCCGGTCCTGGTCGGCTTGCTGGGCGGGCTGCCCCGCTTCTTCGACGCCGTCACGGACCCGATCATCGGCTATATCTCCGACAATACGCGCTCGCGCTGGGGGCGGCGGCGGCCCTTCATCTTCATCGGCGCGATCCTGGTGGCGATCTGTTTCGCCATGCTCTGGCAGTTCCCCGAAGGCCAGAGCGAGATGTTCTATTTCTGGTACTTCCTGATCGGGTCCTTCATCTTCTTCCTGGCCTACACGGTGTTCGCCACGCCCTGGGTCGCGCTCGGCTATGAGCTGACGCCGGACTATAATGAGCGCAATCTGTTGATGGGCACGCAGAATTTCATCGCCCAGCTGGCCTATCTGATCCCGCCTTCGCTTCTGTGGATGGTTCAGCACCCGGTCTTTGACGACATGGTCCACGGCACCAGCGTGGTGGCCATCGGCATCGCCGTTCTGGTCGTCGTCACCGGCGTCATCCCGCCGATCTTCCTGCGCGAGCGCCTGGCGGGCGTTGCGGCGCAGGAGAATCTGGCGGCGCATGCCGACGATACGGGGCCCGCCGTCACCGCCCGGATCTGGGACTTCATGAAAGGCTTCGCGGAGGCGCTGGCCTTCATCCCCTTCCTGAAGCTGTGCCTGGCGACCTTCCTGGTCTTCAACGGCTTCATCATGATCGCCGCCTTCGGCTTTTATGTGACGGCCTATTATGTCTTCGCCGGCGACACGGTCGCGGCCGCCGAGCTGTCCGCTTATCTGGGCTGGGCCGGGGTGGTCTGCACCTTCATCGTCGTGGCGGTCGTGACCTGGATGGCGAACCGCTTCGGCAAGCGCACCGCCTTCATCATCGCAACCGGGCTGGCCACCTTCGGCTACGCCATCAAATGGTTCTGCTACAATCCCGAGGCGCCCTATCTTCTGTTCATCCCGGCGCCCTTCCTGGCGTTCGGCCTGGGCGGGCTGTTCACGCTCATGCCGTCGATGATGGCGGACATCGTCGACCGGGATGAATTGCGGACCCATCAGCGGCGCGAGGGCATGTTCGCCTCGATCTATTGGTGGGTGGTCAAGTTAGGCCAGGGCGCTGCGACCGCGATCGGCGGCTATCTGCTGGCCAATACCGGATTCGATGTGGCGCTGGGCGGCGCGCAGACCGAGGAGACGCTGCTCTGGCTGCGGATTTATGATATCGGTCTGCCCATCGTCTTTTACCTGACCGCGATTTTATTGATCGCAACGCTGGATGTGTCGCGGGAGAAATCCGAAGCGGTCCGCGCGGAGCTCGAGGCCCGCCGGGGCGCGCCCGATCCGCACCCGGCGGAATAGGCGGGAGCGCATGAGGCGGCTTGTCCTGTTGCACAAGGCGATGACAACGTTTACCGGCAAGCGCCGGAGACATTGAGGATGACTGACATGGCTGACGCCATTCTCACCGACGAGATCAACTCGATGGATATCGACGCCCGGGTGGAGTCGATCCTGTCGCAGATGACGCTGGAGGAAAAAGCCGGTCAGCTGAACAGCGTGGACGCCTCCAGCCCCGATCCGTCCGGCCGCCTGGCGGACGATATCCGGGCCGGCCGGGTCGGCGCGGTGCTCAACCAGGTCGAGCTGCCGGAGATTTGCAAGCTGCAATATCTGGCGCTGGAGGAGAGCCGCCTGGGCGTGCCGCTGCTGTTCAGCCGCGACGTCATCCATGGCTTCAACACCGTTTTCCCGCTGCCCCTGGGCCAGGCGGCGAGCTGGAATCCGGGTCTGGTGCGCGAGGCGGCGCGGATCGCCGCCGCGGAAGCCGCCGCGACGGGCGTGCGCTGGACCTTCGCGCCCATGGTCGACATCTCGCGCGATCCGCGCTGGGGACGGATCGCGGAGTCGCTGGGCGAAGACCCGCATCTCGCCTCCGTGCTGGGCGCGGCGATGGTCGAGGGCTTTCAGGGCGAAGAATTGTCCGCACCGGGCAGCATCGCCGCCTGCGTGAAGCATTTCGCCGGCTATGGCGCGTCTGAAGGCGGGCGCGATTATGCGGCGACCTCCATCCCCGACAATGAAATGCGCAATGTCTATCTGCCGCCCTTCAAGGCGGCGCTGAAGGCCGGTGCGGCGACCTTCATGACCTCCTTCGGGGATATCGACGGCGTTCCGGCCACGGGCAATGACTATCTGATCAACGGCGTTCTGCGCGGCGAAATGGGCTTTGACGGCCTGATGATCAGCGACTGGGATTCCATTGGTCAGCTCATCGTCCACGGCTTCTGCGAAAACCCGGAAGAGGCGGCGCGCATCGCCGCGCAGGCCGGGGTGGACATGGATATGATGTCCTCCGCCTTCGTCGATCATCTGCCGGCGCTCGTGCGCCAGGGTCTGGTGTCCGAGGCGCTGCTCGATGAGATGGCGCGCCGGGTCCTGACCCTGAAATTCGCCCTGGGCGTGATCGATGATCCTTATGCCGACATTCATCGCGGCGGCGCCCCGGCGCCGGCCGACGCCTTGTCGCTCGCCCACAAGGCGGCGGTCGAAAGCCTCGTGCTTTTGAAGAATGAGGGCGGCGTCTTGCCGCTCGATTTCAGCGAGATCGATAATCTGGCGGTGATCGGGCCTTTGGCCGACCAACCGGTCGAGCAGATGGGCACCTGGGTGTTCGATGGACGGGCGGAGCGCTCGATCACTCCGCTCAGCGCCGTACGGTCCGCCCTGGGCGATCAGGCGCAGCTGCATTTCGCGCCGGGGTTGACCCACTCGCGCGACAACAGCCAGACCGGTTTCGCCGATGCGGCGGCTGCGGCCCGCGCCAGCGACGCGGTCATTCTCTGCCTGGGCGAAGAGGCCATCCTGTCCGGCGAAGCCCATTGCCGGGCCGACATCACATTGCCGGGCGCCCAGCTTGACCTGGCCAAGACCATCCGGGCCGCCGGCAAGCCGGTGATCGCCGTCATCCTGGCGGGCCGGCCCCTGGCTCTGACCCATATCGAACCGTATTTTGATGCGCTCATCTACGCCTGGCACCCGGGCAATATGGGCGGTCCTGCGATCGCAGACGTGATTTCGGGCGCGGCGAATCCCTCCGGCAAGCTGCCGGTCAGCTTTCCCAAATCGGTGGGCCAGATCCCGATCCATTATAATCGAAAGAATTCCGGCCGGCCGGCCGAGCCGGACAAAGTCATCGCCATCGAGGACGTGCCGGTCGGCGCGCCGCAAACCTCGCTGGGCATGAGCTCCTTCCATCTCGACGACGGCTATGAACCTTTTTATCCGTTTGGATTCGGCCTTTCCTACTCCAAGTTTGCATATGGTCACATCCAGATCAGCGCGCAATCGATCGCGCCCGGCGAGCCGCTTGAGTTAGCGATCGACATCACCAATTCTGGCGATCGGGACGGTGTTGAAATCGTTCAACTTTACATCCGCGATCGCGCTGCGAGCCTGACCCGGCCGGTGCGCGAGCTGAAGGCTTTCCAAAGGGTCGAGCTGCCGGCGGGGGAAAGCCGGACGGTGCGATTTGTGCTGACGGATGCGGATCTGGCGTTCAGCCGGCGCGACAAGAGCTTCGGCGCGGAGCCGGGCGGGTTCGACGTCTGGATCGGCGGGGATTCGCAGGCCGACGCCCATGCCGCGTTCGAACTCTGCGCCCGGAGCGCGGCGGGCTGAATTAATCCCTCGCGCGCGGCTTCAACCGCACGGATTTTCGCGGCCCGGCCTCGCAACCTCCGATTATGGTTAACAAATTTCTAACCGCACGCCAAAGAATTCCTTTGGCGTTTTGCGGGAATTGTCGTCTAATTGAGACTAATGCGAGTTAAGGTTTTAGTCGCGCCCAGCTTCTGACTGGCGCGGCTCTTGCGTAGGGCGGCTCAAAAGACCGCTGAGCGCCTCGGGGGACACCATGGCTAAACTCACCGACCTTCGCTGGACGACAGGCGCGCTGCGCCGCGGTTTGAGCAAGTTTGGAGGCGCCGCCTTCGCCGCATTGGCAGGCGGCGTTTTGCTGAGTGGAGCGGCGCTCGCGCAGCCGACGATCACCGGGCCGACGCTGTATGATGCGACGCCAGCCTTTGGCCCTGGGGCTGCTGGCGATCTGGAGCCGGGTGACGACATCCAGTTCGAAATCACCATCGGCTCGCCGATTCCGACCTTTGTTGAAGATAACCTCGACGGCACCTTCGACTTTGCTGGCCAGACTTATGCCGGCATGGCCCTGACTGCGACCCTGTCCGGCTTGGGGTCCGGCGGCGTCGTGACGACATTCACCGGAGTCAGCGGCGCCAGCAATCCCACCATACCCTTCGGCGACATCACCATCGCAGACCCCAATTGCAACGGTTCCGGGCCCGTCCCCGGCGACATGACCGCGAATTGGTCGGGCATGGAGACCGCGGTTTCCGGCTTTTCAACTTTCGTCGCCGCCTACCTTCAGTCCTGCGTCGTCGCCGTCACGATAAGCTTGCCCGATGACATCCCCGCGGGCTCTTACACGCTGAGCTTCAGCAACCTGACGGGCTTCATCCAGACCCAAAACCTGATCTCGAACGCCAACAGCACCTTCGGGACGGTTCTGTCCTCGAGCCCGACCGGCTCGCCCGTCGCCTTCTCCGAACCGGTCAGCTCGCTCACTGTGACGGTGGTTGGCGACACCATTGCGCCGTCCGGCACGATCTCCGCACCTGCCGGGCCCGTTGAGCCGGGCGAGGTCTTCGGCGCCTCAGTCGCTTTCGACGAGCCCGTGGTCGGATTTGACGAGACGGATCTGGTGGTCGCCAACGGTACAGTGTCCAACTTCACCGCGAACACCAATGAGGCCGGCGAAACCTCCAGCTTCAGCTTTGATGTCACCGCGGGGGTTGCCGGAACGACCACCATCGATGTGGGCGCGGGTGCGGCCCAGGACGAGGCGGGCAATGACAACGCCGCCCTGACCCAGTCCTCAACGATTGTCGCCGAAATCGACGAAGTGCTGCTGAGCATGCAAGCCTTCGGCGCCCTGCCGGCGCCGGGCGAATCGGGGACGTTGCGCTTTGAAATCACCAATGAAAGCGCCACGCTCGCCGCGTCGGCGATCAGCTTCTCGCTGAATTTCAGCGGCTCCTTCCCGGGCGGGGAGTTCGGCGTGACGATGCCGGCGAATCCGTGCGGCGCGGGGTCGGTGGCGGTCAGAGTCTCCGCCACCTCCTTCGTTCTGGCGGCGGGCAGCCTGCCCGCCGCCGGCAGCTGTATCTTTGACATTCCGGTGGATGTGGATCCCGGCGCCGCCGTGCAGACCTATGCGCTCGAGACCAGCGTCCTGCAATACACCCCCGACGGCTCAGCCACCACGTCCAGCGCCGCTGCGCGTCTCGACTACGCCGTGGGCGGCGCCGAAGGCGGCGACACGCCGCTCGCCTTTTCCAAATCCTTCATCGGTTCGCCGGCGGCGCCCGGCGGTTCGATTACGGTGGAATACTCCATCGCCACGCCCGACGGCGCGGATCTGAACAGCCTCGCCTTCACCGACGATCTGGATTCAGTGCTGAGCGGCCTGGTCGCCACCGGCCTGCCCCTAAGTGATGTTTGCGGGACCGGTTCATCGGTGTCCGGCGCCGGCACGATTTCGTTTTCCGGCGGGAATTTGATGGAGGGGGAGACCTGCTCCTTCTCGGTCACGCTGCAGCTGCCGGCCGGGGCGGCTGCGGGCAGCTATCCGAGTACGACCAGCGATCTGACGGGCAATGAGAATGACGGCGGCGGCGATGTCGCCATCGCGTCCGGATTCACCGCCACCGACAGCTTCAGCGTCCTTAACCTGGTCCCGCTGGTGACCGTCAGCGGCCCTGCGGGCCCGGTCGCCGTCGGCGACGACTTCACAGTGACCATCGAGTTTTCAGAGCCGGTGACCGGCTTCCTGGTCAGCGAAATCGACCTGTCCGGCGGCGTGGCCGCGGCCGCCAGCAATCTTCAAACCACCGACAACGAGACCTTCACGGCGACGATCACGCCGTCGGCGGCGGGGCAGGTGTCGGTGGGCGTGCCGGCCGGCGTCGCCCAGGACGCGGACCTGAATGACAACACCGCGGCCGCGAACTTCACCGTGCAGGCCGAAACCGCCGCGCCTGAAATTGAAGTGCAATTCGTCGGCGCCACGCTCGAAATCGTCGATGGCGCTGCGACACCGAGCTCCGCCACGCTGACTGATTTCGGTTCGGTCGATGTGACCGCAGGCTTGGTGCAGCGCAGCTTGCGTATCTCAAACACCGGGGTGGGTGATCTCACCATTAGCTCGATCACCTCCACCGATCTGGTCAATTACGCCTTCGGCGCCGTGCCTGGACCGATTGCGGGCGGCGGCTCTGCGACCGTCACGGTCACCTTCGATCCCGCATCGGCGGCAATTCATCCGGCCACGGTCACGATTAATTCCGACGACGCCGATGAAGCCGCGTTCGATTTCGCCATCACCGGGGAGGGCACGGCGGCGCCGGAAATCAATATCGAGGGCAATTCCGTCAGCATCGCCGACGGCGACACCAGCGTATCTCTCGCGGACCATACTGAATTCGCGTCCATCCTTCCCGGCGCGACGGGCGACCGCGTCTTCGCCGTGCAAAATCTGGGCAGCGCCGCGCTGACGCTGGGCCTGAACGCCGTCTCGATCTCCAACGATCCAGACGGCGTCTTCTCCGTCATCAGCCAGCCCGCAGCGGTGATTTCCGCAGGCGGATCGGACACCGCCTTCACCATCCAGGCCGCGCCGGCGACCGCCGGCATCTTCACCGCCCTGGTCTCGGTGGCGTCCGACGATGCGGATGAAAATCCCTACACGTTCGCCATCCAGATCGAAGCCACCGGCGAGCCTGAGGTCGATCTTCAGGGCTCGGGCATCTCGATCGTCGCCGGCGACGCCACGCCGTCGAGCGCCGACGACACGGCCTTCGGCGAGGTGCAGGCCGGCTCGAGCGCAAGTTCGACCTTCACCATCCTCAACACCGGCGCCGTCAATCTCACCCTGTCCGCCCCATCCGGGGCGCGGGACGTCATCGTCGAACGCCAATCAGGTTCGACCGAATTCACGGTGAGCGCCCAACCGGGCGGGTCCGGCGTCATCGCGCCGGGCGGCTCGGAAACCTTCACCATTCAATATGCGCCGTCCGCCGACGGCGCGGACACCGCCGTGTTCGGGTTCAACACGACCGATTCCGACGAGCCGAGCTACACCTTCACCGTCGGCGGGACCGGCGTCTCGCCGGAGATTGCGGTGGCGGGGCTGAGCAATACCGACATCACCAACACCGATGCGACGCCGGACAGCGTCGACGGCACCGATTTCGGCACGACCGGCTCCAGCGCCGGCGCCGCGATCACGCGGACCTTCACGATCTCCAATTCCGGCACCGGCGTGCTGACGCTGGGCTCGAACGCCGTCTCCATCTCCGGATCCGCGTCCGCCGACTTCACCGTCACCGACCAACCGGACACCAGCGTTGCGGCCTCCGGCGGCGCGACGACATTTGAGATCAGCTTCGATCCGAGCGCGGAAGGCCTGCGCGAAGCCACGGTTTCGATCGCCAATGACGACGCCGACGAAGCGCCCTTCACCTTCGACATCCAGGGCACGGGCGGCGACGACACCGCGCCGAGCGGTTATACGGCCAGCTTTGATCAGGCCCTGGTCCTGTCCACCAACGAGACCGCCGTGTCCTTCACCTTCGCCAATGCCGAGGTGGGCGCGACCTATAATTTCTCCATCACCTCAAGCGGCGGCGGCGGATCGGTCTCGGACTTCGGCATCGTTGCAAGCGCCATTGACAACGTCAGCGGCATCGACGTCTCCAGCCTGCCCGATGGTCTTCTGACCCTGTCGGTGACCCTAACGGACGACGACAGCAATGTCGGCGCGGCCGCCGCCGACACGGTGAACAAGGCGACGGCGCCGCCGGCCTTTTCGAAGGCCTTCTCGCCGAGCAGCATTCTTGTGGGCGGCGTGTCCACCTTGACCTTCACGATCGATAATTCGGCGTCGCTGGTGGCGTCGACCTCGCTCGACTTCACCGACACGCTTCCCGCCGGCGTCACCGTCGCGGCGGTGCCCAATGCGTCGACGTCGTGTACGGGCGGCACGCTGACCGCGGTCTCCGGATCCGGCACGATCAGCTATACCGGCGGCACGGTTCTGGCGGGCGCCGCCTGCACCCTCTCCGTCGACGTGACGGCGAGCGGCGTCGGCGCTTTCGTCAATCAGTCCGGCGATCTCACGTCATTGCTGGGCAATAGCGGAACCGCGAGCGATACGCTGACCGCGACTCAGCCGTCGATCTCCATTGCGGATGTGACGGTCGATGAGGCGGACGGCACGGCCACCTTCACCGTGACGCTGTCGGACGTTCCCGCGGCTGCGGTCAGCGTCGACTATGCCAGCGCTGACGGCACGGCGGCCGCCGGCTCCGATTACACGGCGGTGAGCGGCACGCTGAATTTCGCCATCGGCGATGATACGGAGACCTTCTCCGTGACGATCAATGATGACGCGCTGGACGAGCCGGACGAGACTTTCACCGTCACGCTGTCCAATCCGACCAATGCGACGATTTCCGACTCTGAGGCGACGGGCACGATCACCGATAATGACGCCGCGCCGTCGCTCTCCATCGCCGACGTCACCGTGGGTGAAGGCGATGGCGTCGCCACCTTCACGGTGACGCTCGACGCCGCCTCGGGGCAGACCGTGACCGTCGGCTACGCCACGGCGGATTCCTCCGCTCTGGACGGCAGCGACTACACCGCCACGTCGGGCACGCTGACCTTCACGCCGGGTGATGTGTCCGAGACATTCACGGTCACCATCATCGATGACGCGCTGGACGAGATCGACGAAATCTTCGGCGCGGGCCTCGCCAGCCCAACCAATGCGACGATCGCTGATGACACGGCGACCGGCACGATCACGGATAATGACGATGCGCCCACGATTTCGATCGCGGACGTGACGGTGGGCGAAGGCGCCGGCACGGCGACCTTCACCGTCACCCTGTCCGCCGCTTCAGGTCAGACTGTGGGCGTCGGATACGCCACCGCCGACGGCTCGGCGGTCGCGGGGTCCGACTACGCCTCGAATACCGACGCCCTGTCTTTCGCGCCGGGCGAAACCTCGCAGACGATCACCGTGACGATCACGGACGACGCCCTGGACGAAACGGATGAAACATTCTCGGTGGGCCTGGCCTCGCCGACCAATGCGACGATCGCTGACGATACCGCCACCGGCACGATCACGGACAATGACAGCCAGCCTGAGCTGTCCATCGGTGATGTGACGGTGGGCGAGGCCGACGGCACGGCGACCTTCACGGTGAGCCTGTCCGCCGCCTCGGGCCAGACCGTCACGGTTGATTTTGCGACGACGGACGGGACGGCTGTCGGGGGGTCGGACTTTGGTTCGAGTTCCGGCACGCTGAGCTTCACGCCGGGCGATGTGTCCGAGACGGTCACGGTGACGATCATCGACGACGCGCTCAATGAGGCGGATGAGGGCTTCACCGTGGATCTGTCCTCGGCGGTCAACGCCTCGATCGCGGATGCGTCGGGGGCCGGTACGATCACGGATGACGACGCTGCGCCGTCTTTAAGC
>LYSW01000019.1 GCA_001657295.1 Oceanicaulis sp. BBD 1991-10
GCGCGCTGCATGATGAAGCGGTATAAAAGGGTCAGGGCCGTCGCCATGGCCAGCGCGCTGACCGACCACTCGTTAAACAGGCCGGCCGCCGCATCCGCCATCTCGCTGCCGAGCATCCGCAAGGCCGGCCGGATCAGATTCGGCACGGTGAGGACCACCAGATTGGCGAGCAGCAGCAAGGCGCCGCCAATGAAAACCGCCGCCATGGCCAACAGATTGAAATGAAGAATATTGCGCAGGTCCCCGCGCCGGGCGATTTGATTCAAGCCGGCGATGACCGCTTTCGCGCCTCGCGCGGCCGCAAAAAGCGAGATGAGAAAGGCGATCGCGCCTTGCAAGGTCAATGACACGCGCGAGGCGTCGGCGAGACCGGAGAGCTGCGCGTTGAGAAAACTGTGGGCGCTGGGCGGCAGCACGCCGGTCAGCTGAAGCTGTGTGACCTGCGCCGCAGCGTCTTCCGGTGAGAACAACAGACCATAAACCGAGACGCCGACCAGAACGGCGGGAAACAGCGCCAGCAATCCGAAGAACCCCGCCCCGCCTGCAAACAGCATGACTTCGCGCGCCATCATCCGGTCAATCGCGCGCACAACGATGCGCAAAGCGATGATGGCGCTCAGCCAGCGCCAAACGGCGTTGAATACGGTCGCGATACGTGCGGCGGGCATAGACGGGCCGTCAGCAACACCGGCGCATCACGCGCCGGCCGGTTGGAGCCGGCCGACGCGCGCACCCCGGACAGGCCGGAACGCCGCGGCGGCTCGACGGGGACTGACATACGCCGAACACGCCGCTGCGGAAACCATAAGAGTGCATTGCGCCTGAACGGCGCTTGAACCGGCGGGTCAGGCTTCACCGCCGCTGACGACGCCATTACGCTGCAGCTCATTGACCTCAGGCTCACTAAAGCCCCAGGCCCGCAACGTCTCCGCACTGTCCGAACCCGGCGCCGGCGCAGCGCCCTGGATCGCGCCGGGCGTGCGCGAAAAACGCGGCGCGGGACTCGCCTGACGCACGCCCTCGACCTCTGTGAACGCCGCGCGGGCGGCCATATGGGGGTGGCGCGCCGCCTCGACGGTGTTCAGCACCGGCGCGAAGCAGACATCACTGCCTTCAAGAAGCTCACACCACTCCGCCCGGCTCTTCGACTTGAAGGTCGCTTCAAAGACCTGGCGCATCTCGGGCCAGCGTGTCGGATCATATTGCATCTGCATCGCCGGATGCTCTTTCAAACCGAGCTTCTCGATCAGCAGCGCGAAAAACTCAGCCTCCAGCGGCGCGATGGAGATGAATGCGCCATCCGCACATTCGTAGCAGTCGTAAAACGGCGCCCCGCCGTCGAGGAGATTGTCTCCGCGCGGCGCATTCCACATGCCCATGGCCGCCAATTGGTGCACCGCCGCCATCAGATGGGTCGTCCCATCAACGATCGCCGCATCAACCACCTGGCCCTCGCCCGTCGCCCTGGCGTGATGCAACGCCGCCAGCACGCCGACCGCGAGATAGAGCGATCCGCCGCCGAAATCGCCGACCACATTGAGCGGCGGGACCGGGCGGTCTTTGGGTCCGATGCCGTCAAGCGCCCCGGTGAGCGCGATATAATTCAGGTCATGGCCCGCCGCGTGCGCCAGCGGGCCGTGCTGGCCCCATCCCGTCATGCGGCCATAAACCAGCCGCGGATTGGCTTTCAAGCAGACATCCGGGCCCAGGCCCAGACGCTCCATCACGCCGGGCCGATACCCCTCCAACAAGATGTCAGCGGACTTTAAGAGATTTAAGCAAAGCTCTAAGGCGCCGTCTGCTTTCAGATTCACGCCGATGGAACGCCGGCCCCGGGCGAGCACTTCTTCGGCGCCGCCGCCCAAAGCGCCCGGCCGGTCGATCCGGATGACATCCGCTCCCAAATCGCTGAGCAGCATCGCGCAGAAGGGCGCGGGGCCGAGCCCAACGAATTCGACGACTTTAACGCCGTGCAAAGGGCCTTGTGATTTAGATGCGTCATTCATGGAAGCGGTCCAATAACAGGGCGGAATCGGGGAACAGGGTTGTGACACTGAATATGCGAATCCACAATGCGAGCGGATCGGCCCGCGGGGGGAGCATGGGGCGCAGCTTTTCCATTCTTGTGGTGAGCGCTGGCGAAGCTGGCGCCGATGAAGCTCAGGCCGGGCTGACCAATCTCGGCTTTCGCGTTCAAACCCTTGATTTTTCCGAGGCGGCCGCCGCGCCGCCTATCGAGCCTCAAGCCGATGCGGTCGTGTGTTTCGGCCAGGTCGACGCCGGTTTCATGAGCGGCCGTCCGGTTCTTACGGTCAGCGCGGAGCCGGCCCTTGACCGGCCGTCGCTCCAAGCGCCGGCGCACCCGATACAGATTGCGGCCCGGCTGCGGGCGCTCATTCGATTGTCCGTCCTGGAATCCATCGCGCGGCTGCGCGCCGAGGACGCCCATGACGCCGGCGCGCCTCCCGCACCCAACCAGGCAGACGAAGATCCCACGAGCGTGCTCTATGTCGGCGCGCCTGGACCGGGGTTTTTGCGTCTGCAGCATGCGCTGGGCGCCGCCGAGGTGACCACGGTGGCCGCCTTCACCACTTTCACGGCGTTCGACTATATGCATGAGCGTGCATTCGACGCTGTCGTGCTCAGCACCGATCCGGGCCCGGATATGGCGCACACCGTCTGCTCGGCGATGCGGCGCAACACCCGCCTTTATCACACGCCGGCGATCCTGTTTTCGCGCGGCGACGGGTATGCGCAGGCGGATGAAGCGTTCGCCCGCGGGGCCTCGGACATCGTATCCGCCGATCTCGCCCCAGATCAGCTGCGTCACCGGATCACCGCGCTGAGCGCCGAGCGCCGCCGGCGCCGGCGCGCCAAGGCGCTGCTTGAAGCGAGCCGCGGCGCCGCCCTGCTCGACCAGTCAAGTGATCTCTTCGGGCCCGCATTCGGCCAACGGCATCTCGCCAGCCTTCTGGAGAATGCGGCATCCACCGGCCAGCAGATCAGCCTTATCGGCCTTAAAGCGACAGCGCCTGTCGACGCCGGCGAAGCCTCCACGCTGACGGCGTTGGACCAGTTCGCCGCCATGCTGCGCCACTGCGTCCGCGCCGAAGACCTCGCCATGCGGACCGCCGCCGATGAATTCGTCATCGCCCTTCCCCAAACGCCGTCCGACCTGGCCGAGGTGGTTTCGGCGCGCGTTTGCGCGATTGCGGAGTGCACCGCGTATGAAGGCGATCGCCCCTCCGCGCCGTTCCGCTTAAACCTGAACGCCCATGTCATGGAGCCGATCGCCGGCATGACGGCGGAAGCGGTCACGGCGAGCGCCTTGTCGCACGCCATGCGGCCGCGCGCGCTGGGCGCATGAGCCTTAAGCGGCCGCCTTCCGCCGCATCGCCGCATCGACGACCGGCGCCAATAAGCGCTGAACGCCTTTAAGGCGGAACTCTACGTCCGGGAAATCGCCGCGCAGCACCAAGGTGTTGTCGGGGCGCAGCTTGTAGTCCTGCGGCCGCTTGGTCATCAATTCCACGAGGGCTCCGGGATCCTCGAAGGCGTGGTCGCGGAATGTGGCGACCGCCCCCTTGGGACCAGCGTCGATTTTGGAGATGCCGGCGCGCTTGCACATCGCCTTGATCGCCACGACCTGCATCAGGCTTTCGACTTCTTCGGGCAAGGGCCCGAACCGGTCGATCAATTCCGCCGCGAAGCCTTCGCGCTCGGCCTTTGTTTCAAGGCTCGACAATCGGCGATATAGCGCCATGCGGACATCAAGGTCAGGCACATAGTGGTCGGGGATCAGCACCGCGGCGCCGACATTGATGGCCGGTGACCAATCATGGGTGTCGTGAGACGTGTCGCCCTGGAGGCTGGCGACCGCCTCTTCCAGCATGGACTGGTAAAGCTCGACACCGACATCCTTAATATGGCCGGACTGTTCCTCGCCCAACAGATTGCCGCCGCCGCGCAGATCCAGATCATGGCTCGCCAGGGTGAAGCCCGCGCCCAGGCTATCCAGGGATTGCAGCACCTTCAGCCGTTTGTCCGCGCCGTCGGTGAGCTTCTGATTGGCCGGCGTCGTCAGATAGGCGTAGGCCCGCGCCTTCGAGCGTCCGACCCGTCCTCGCAGCTGATAAAGCTGAGCCAGGCCGAACCTGTCCGCGCGATGAACGACCAGCGTGTTGGCCGTTGGAATATCGATGCCGGACTCAACGATGGTGGTGGAGAGCAGGACATCGTAGCGACCTTCGTAAAAGGCCGTCATGATGTCTTCCAGCTCGCCCGGCGGCATTTGCCCATGGGCCACGACAAAGCTGACCTCCGGACATTGTTCCTTCAAAAATTCAGTGGTTTCCGCCAAATCCTTGATGCGCGGCACGACAAAGAAGCTTTGACCGCCTCGATAGCGCTCCCGGAGCAGAGCTTCGCGAACGGTCACCGGATCAAACGGCGTCACATAGGTGCGCACGGCGAGGCGGTCCACGGGCGGCGTCGCGATGATCGACAGGTCCCGGATGCCACTCATGGCCAGCTGCAGGGTTCGCGGTATCGGCGTCGCGGTGAGCGTCAGCACATGGACGTCCGACTTCAGCTCCTTCAGGCGTTCTTTGTGACGCACGCCGAAATGCTGCTCTTCGTCGATGACCAGCAGTCCCAGGCGGTCGAACTTCACCGACTTCGCCAAAAGGGCATGCGTGCCTACGACGATGTCCACTTGTCCGTTCGCCAGATCCTTGCGTGTTTGCGCGGCCTCCTTCGCGCCCACCAGGCGGGAGAGCTGGCGCACCTTGACCGGCCAGCCACGAAATCGTTCCGCGAAGGTGTTGAAATGCTGGCGCGCGAGCAGCGTCGTCGGCGCGATCACCGCGACCTGCTTGCCGGACAGGGCGGTCACAAAGGCGCCGCGCAGCGCCACCTCCGTCTTGCCGAACCCGACATCGCCGCAGATGAGCCGGTCCATGGGCCGCCCCCGCGCCAGATCGCTGAAGATGTCGTCGATGGCGTTGAGCTGATCGTCGGTTTCCGCGTAGGGAAAGCGCGCGGCGAATTCGTCATACAGGCCCGACGGAGGTTCGATCACTTCGGCCTGACGGGCGTTGCGCTGCGCGGCGATCTTGATGAGCTGGTCGGCCATGTCGCGCAGGCGCTTTTTCGCCTTCGCCTTGCGCGCCTGCCAAGCGGCGCCGCCGAGCTTGTCGAGCTGGGCGACGTCGCTGTCCTGACCGTAGCGCGACAAAAGCTCGATATTCTCGACCGGCAGATAAAGACGCGACTGACCGCCATATTCCAGCTCCAGGCAATCATGGGGCGCTTCACCGACCGACAGCGTCTTCAGGCCCAGATACCGGCCCAGCCCGTGATCTGCATGCACGACGAGATCTCCAGGCGACAGCGCGCCGGCCTCGGTGATGATGTCAGCGGCCTTGCGGCGTTTGCGCGGTCGCGCAAGCCGGTCGCCGAGCACGTCCTGCTCCGAAATAAAGGCGAGGCTTGCGGTCTCAAAGCCGCGCTCAAGCGGCATGACCACTCGAAGCACGGCGTTGGATTGAAGCCCTTGCGCCTCTTCCCAATTCTCAGCCGCGAGAACCGGAGAAAGACCGTGTTCCGACAAGACGCCGCCGAACCGCTCCGACGCACCGGCGCTCCAGCTGGCGAACACGACGCGCTTGCCGGACTTGCGCAGCTTCGAAGCATGGCTGGCGGCGGCGTCAAAGACATTCTGATCCGCCTGGCGCTCGGCGGCGAAAGTCCGCCCCTGCTTGCCGCCCATATCCAGCGTATTGCCGCTGGCTTCCTGAAAGGCCGTGAAGCGACGCGCAGCGCGCGCTTCAACCGCCGCATCCCAGGCCGTCTCATGAAGGTAAAGCGCGTCCGGCTCCAGCGCCCGGTAGGCGGGAGCGCCCATCGCGCCGGCGCCGGACTTCGCGGCTTCCTGGCGTGCGTCGAAATAATCGCGAATTTGCTCGAGGCGCTCTTCGCGGGCCTCCAAGGCGAGCGGGTCCAGCCCGATCAGCGCGCCCTCGCCGACATAATCGAAGACGGTGTCGAGGCGTTCGTGAAACAACGGCAGCCAGTGCTCGGCGCCGTTGGGCCGCGCGCCGGCGCTGACGCTGTCATAGATCAGATCGCCTGAGCCCGCCGCGCCGAAGCGCTTGAGAAAGCCGGTCCGGAAGCGAGAGATCGCATTGGAGGTCAGGACGATCTCGCTGACCGGGGTGAACGCCGCCCGTTTCAATTGCTGGGTCGTGCGCTGGGTCTCCGGATCAAAAGCGCGCACGCTTTCAAGCGTGTCGCCGAAGAAATCAAGGCGGACCGGCTCTTCAGCGTCGGCAGGGAACACGTCCACGACCCCGCCCCGAATGGCGTAGTCGCCCCGTTCGGTCACCGTCGCCGCCCGCGCATAGCCGTTTTGAGCGAGATGCGCTTTGAGCGCTTCAATGTCCAGCACCGCGCCCGGCGCTGCGGACAAGCCCCCCTCGCCCATCGCCTCGCGCGGCGCGCATTTTTGCAGCACGCTGGCCGCGCTGGCGATGATCAAAAGCGGCGTCTCGTCGGTTTCAGCCCGAACCGCCAAGCGATGAAGCCCTCCCGCTCGCCGAGCCGCCGTGCGCGGACTTGGGCTGATGCGGTCATAGGGCTGACAATCCCAGGCCGGCAGATTCATCACCTCGATATCCGGGGCGAAGAAGTTGCAGGCGGCCTGAAAGGCGCTGGCCCGCGCGGCGTCGGACGTGATGAAGAGGCCGACCCCGCCGCGCGCACGCAACGCGTCGCAGAAGATCAAGGCGTCAAACCCGTCCGGCGCGCCGGTGACGGTCAGATATCCCGGCTCGCGGGCCAATCGGTCCAGGTCGCTCACTGAGCACATCCTTCAACGCAAGGCGCCCGCACGCCGAAATTCAGCGTCGGGGCAAAAAGACAGGGTCCGCGCCAGGCCAGGCCGTCGGCGATGACGCGGATATAGGTTCCGTCAGCGCAGATGTCCGCCTAGCCGAGCAGTTTCTTGCGCAGGATTTCGTTGACGGCCTGCGGGTTCGCCTTGCCCTGCATGGCTTTCATCACCTGACCGACAAACCATCCCATGGCTTTGGGCTTGTCCTTCACCTGGGCCGCCTGATCGGGATTGGCCGCGATCAAATCGTCGATGACTTTCTCGATCGCGCCGGTGTCGGTGACCTGTTTAAGCCCGCGCGCCTCTACGATCGCGGCCGGATCACCGCCTTCCGACCAGAGAATCTCGAAGACATCTTTGGCGATCTTGCCGGAAATCGTGCCGTCCTTGATAAGGCCGACCAAAGCGCCGAGCTGATCGGCGCTGACCGGACTATCGGTGATCGTAAGGCTTTCCTTGTTGAGACGGCCGAACAGCTCGTTATTCACCCAGTTGGCGGCGAGCTTGGCGTCGCGCCCCTCGATGACCGCCTCGAAATAGTCGGCCCGGTCCTTGTCCGCCGCGAGCACCGAGGCGTCGTATTCCGACAGGCCCAGGTCTTCGACAAAGCGCTTGCGCTTCTGCGCCGGCAATTCGGGCAGGTTGGCGCGAATCTCTTCGATCCATGCGGGGTCCAGTTCCAGCGGCAGCAGATCAGGGTCCGGGAAATAGCGATAGTCATGCGCTTCCTCCTTGGAGCGCATGGAACGGGTCACGCCGGTGTTGGCGTCGAACAAGCGGGTCTCCTGGTGGATCTCCCCGCCGTCCTCGATGATGTCGATCTGACGCTTCGCCTCATACTCGATCGCCTGCATGATGAAGCGCAGCGAGTTTACATTCTTGATCTCGCACCGGGTCCCCAGATGAGAGAAGTCGCCGGTCTCGATATATTTCTCATACTGACCGGGGCGGCAGACTGAGACATTCACGTCAGCGCGCATCTGTCCCTTTTCCATGTCGCCGCCGCACGTGTCGAGATAACGCACAATGGTGCGCAGCGTCCGGACATAAGCCGCCGCATCGGCAGGGGTGCGCACGTGCGGCCGGGACACGATCTCCATCAATGCGACACCGGATCGATTAAGGTCGACATAGGTGGCGTTGGGATCGAGATCATGGATCGATTTGCCCGCATCCTGCTCCAGATGCAGGCGCTCGATGCCGACGGTGAATCGCGTGCCGTCATCGCGCTCGCACTCGATCTCGCCCTCGCCGACGATCGGGTGCTTATACTGGCTGATCTGATAGCCTTGGGGCAGATCCGGATAGAAGTAATTTTTCCGGTCAAAGCGAGAATGCGCGTTGATCTCGGCGTTGAGCCCGAGCCCGGTGCGCACCGCCTGCTCCACGCAGCGCTGATTGATCACCGGCAGCATGCCCGGCATGCCCGCGTCGATCAGGCTGACCTGCGTATTGGGCTCGGCCCCGAACGCGGTCGCGGCGCCGGAGAACAGCTTGGCGTTGGATTTGACCTGGGCGTGAACTTCCAGGCCCACGACGATCTCCCAATCGCCGGTCGCGCCGGGAATGACATAGCTGTGGTCGGTGGTGTCGAGGGGCATGGCGAGGTCTCTGCGCAGGACGGGTTTTAGCCGTTCTTCTTTGCCCTGCATCCCGATCAGGTCAAGCGCGGCGCGCTGAAGCTCACGGGGTCAGGAGCACCGCGCCGATCTTGCCGCCGGCTTCGACGCATTCATGCGCCGCCGGCGCTTCAGCCAGATCAAAGGTCTTGTGAATGACCGGCCGCAGGGCGCCGTCGGCAAGCGCGCGATTAATATCGTGTACCGCGCCGGCGCGGTGTTCGGGACGGATCAAGTAGACGAAGATCGTCTCGATCCGGATATTCTTGAACATCAACTCATAGAAGGGCAGCTCAGGGGTCCGCTCGCCTTCAGAGCCATAGCTTGCAATGACGCCATGGGGCTTGAGCAGCTCCAGCGCATCTTTGAGATTGCCGCCGAACTCCACCTCGACGATATGGTCCACGCCCACGCCCTCGGTGAGCGCTTCAATGGCCTCCACGACATTCTGCCGGCGATAGTTGATCACTTCGTCGGCGCCGGCGGCGAGCGCCGCTTCCGCCTTTTCTGGCGAGGATATGGTGGCGATGACCTGCGCCGCGCCAGCCCATTTCGCCAGCTGAATCGCCATAAGTCCGACAGCGCCCGCGCCGCCGGTGATCAGCACGGTCTTGCCGGTCACGGGTCCGTCGCAGAAGAGGGCCCGATGCGCCGTGATCGCCGGCACGCCCAGGCAGGCTCCGGCCTCAAATCCGGCTTCATCGGGCAGGCGCGCGGCGAATTGCGCCGGCGTCACGCAGACTTCCGCGCACGTCCCGTGCGCCCGCTTGAACGCCGCGTTAAACAGCCAGACGCGCTCGCCGATGCGCGAGGGATCGACCCCCTCGCCCACGGCTTTGATGACGCCCGAGCCATCCGAATGCGGGATTTGGCGCGCCATGGTCATCGGACCACGAACGCCCGCGCGTTGTTTGACGTCAGAAGGGTTTACGCCGGAGGCTTTGACATAGACGGCCACCTCGCCGGGGCCCGGAGCAGGATCGTCCATTTCGCCGAGGGTCAGAACGTCCCTGGCTGCGCCCTGGTCGGAATACCAGATCGCGCGCATCTATGAATCCGCCTGATCGCGCGGCGCCTCGCCGCTGTCCTTGGCGGCCGCCTCGTCGATCATCGCCTTCAGGCGTGAGAACAGGATGACGTTGAGGACGCCGACAACACCGACCACCAGAATCGTGATTCCAAGCGCGAGATTGAGCCCGCTTTCGCCAAGGCGGCCGGACGCCAGCACGGCGCCGAAAATGGCGATCAGACCGAAGGCGGGAATGAGCAGGCGTGAATGCTGCATCGATCAGCTCGCCGCAGCGCGCGCGGCCTTCTTGCGCTCGTGCTCTTTGAGGAATTTCTTGCGCACGCGGATATTCTCCGGCGTCACTTCGACCAGCTCGTCATCATTGATGAATTCCAACGCGTATTCCAGCGTCAGGCGGATGGGCGGCGTCAGCACCACGGCCTCGTCCGATCCGGCGGCGCGGATATTGGTGAGCTTTTTGCCTTTCAAGGGATTTACGATCATGTCTTCTTCGCGTGAGTTCACGCCCACGACCATGCCTTCATAAACTTCGACCGCGTGGCCGATGAAGAGCTTGCCGCGCTCCTGGATATTCCACAGCGCATAGGCGAGCGCCTTGCCGTTCTCCATCGAGATGATCGCGCCCTTGGGCCGCTGGCCCACCTCGCCCGGCGCCTTGGGGGCGTAGTGGTCGAATGAGTGGAACATGAGGCCTGAGCCCTGGGTGAGGGTCAGGAATTCAGACCGAAATCCGATCAGGCCGCGCGTGGGCGCGGCGAATTCCAGGCGGACGCGGCCATTGCCGTCCGGCGTCATATTCTTCAGCTCGGCCTTGCGCATGCCCAGGCGTTCCATAACGCCGCCCTGGTGCTGCTCTTCGACGTCGATGGTGAGAGTCTCCACCGGTTCGCAGAGCACGCCGTCGATGTCCTTGGTGATGACTTGCGGACGGCCGACGGCCAGCTCGAAGCCTTCGCGGCGCATGGTCTCGATCAGGACCGAAAGGTGCAGCTCGCCCCGGCCGGAGACCAGGAATTTGTCGGCGTCCTGCTGCTGCTCCACGCGAAGAGCGACATTGTGGATCAGCTCACGGTCCAGCCGCTCCTTAATCTGGCGGGAAGTCACGAACTTGCCTTCCCGGCCGGCGAACGGGCTGTCATTGACCTGGAAGATCATGGAGATGGTCGGCTCATCCACGGTCAAAGGCGGCAGAGCCTCGACATGATCGGGGTCGCACAGCGTGTCGGAGATGTTGAGCGGATCCACGCCGTTGAACGTGATGATGTCGCCAGCCGACGCGCTGTCGCGCTCCACTTTCTCCAGCCCGTGGAACCCGAAGACCTGAAGCACCTTGGCTTTTCGCGTCGCGCCGTCCGCGCCGACGACCGTCACCTGCTGATTCTTCGACAACGTGCCCCGGCGAATCCGGCCCAGCCCGATCACGCCGGTATAGCTGGAATAGTCCAGCGCAGAGACCTGCAATTGAAGCGGCGCGTCCTGATCGACGTCAGGCGCCGGCACGTGATCCACGATGGCCTGGAAGAGCGGGGTGAGGTCTTCGCCCTGCTCGCCGTCCTCCAGCGTGGCCCAGCCCTCAAGGCCGGAGGCGTAGACGATGGGAAAATCCATCTGCTCGTCGTCGGCGCCCAGCCGATCAAAGAGATCGAAGGTCTGGTCCACGACCCAGTCCGGGCGCGCGCCGGGTCGGTCGACCTTGTTGACCACGACGATCGGCTTGAGCCCGAGCGCCAGCGCCTTCTTGGTCACGAAAGTGGTTTGCGGCATCGGTCCATCGACGGCGTCGACCAGCAACAGGACGCAATCGACCATCGAGAGGACGCGCTCCACCTCCCCGCCGAAATCGGCGTGGCCGGGCGTATCGACGATGTTGATCGCATAATCGCCCCAGGTGACCGCCGTATTCTTGGCGAGGATGGTGATGCCTCGCTCTTTCTCCAGATCATTGGAGTCCATCACCCGTTCGATCTCGCCGGCGCGATCGCCGAGCGTGCCGGATTGATTGAGCAGCTTATCCACCAAAGTCGTTTTGCCATGGTCCACGTGCGCGACGATGGCGATATTGCGGATGCGCTCGACGGGAGCGGTCATGGGCGTATGTCCTGTGCCGGGGAGTTATGATTGGCGCTCTCATACAGGCGCCGAAGCCAATGCGCCAGCACTGGCCGAATGCGATGTCATGGTCTAGCTTCCCCGCCGATCAGAATGCGGAAAAACCGCACAAAAAACAGGTCATAAGGGGAAGACACATGATCCGCCTCGCCAGCGCGCTACTGAGCGCCATCGCCCTCACCGCGACCGCGAACGCCGAACCCATCGACTTCTTCAAGGTCGACGGCGTGGATTATGACGATGCGGTTCAGGCGCCGGAGGACGCGTTCGGCTACGAGATCGGCGACCAGCCCGTGCGGGTCGGCGATATGATCGCCTATTTGCGCGACTTGGCCGCAGGCTCGGACCGGATCTCGGTTGAGACGATCGGCTTCTCCCACCAGCGCCGGCCGATCCTATTCTTCACGGTCACCTCGCCGGAAAACCACGCCAATATCGACGCCATCCGCGCCACGCATCTCGCGCGCCTGAACGGCGAGGCCGCGCCGGAAGACGCGCCCATGGTGCTGTGGATCAATTTCGGAGTTCATGGCGCCGAGGCTTCGGGCATGGATGCGGCGATGCCCCTGCTCTACCACTTCGCCGCCGGTGACGGCGAACAGGTCGATGCGATGCTGAACGACTCGGTGATGTTGTTCACCGTGGTCTTCAATCCCGACGGCCATGCCCGTCGGGTGGACCATGTGGAGACCTTCTGGTCGCGCGCCGACAATACCGATCCGGCGGACATCATTCACAATATGTGGATCGAAGCGCGGACCAATCACTATTGGTTCGATCTCAACCGGCAATGGCTGCTGCTCACCCAACCGGAAAGCCGCGCCTGGATCGCGAAATGGCATGAGTGGAAACCGATGGTGTCCGCAGACTATCACGAGATGGGTTCAGCGACCCCGTTCTACTTCCATCCCGGTGAGGAAAATCGCCGCAATCCGCTCATCCCCGAGCGCGCGCGCGAATTGACCTATCAGATCGGCCAGCGTCACGCCCAATTCCTCGACAGCGAGGCGCGGCTCTACACGACCGAGGAACGCTTCGACAATTTCTATATCGGCAAGGGCTCGACCTATCCGCAGATCAACGGTTCGCTGGGCATCCTGTTTGAAGCCGGCGCAGCCCGCGGCGGCGCCATTCAGACCGAACGCGGCCTGGTGACTCACGCCGACAATGTGCGCACGCAATTTCGCACCGCGCTGACGACGATCCAGGGCTCGCTCGATCTGCGCTCCGAGATCACTGACTATCAGCGCCAATTCTTCGTGGACGCCGCCCGGGACGCGGCGCGCGACAACCGGCGCAATTTCGTCTTCACCGCTGACGGCGATCCGGAGCGTGCGGCGCGCTTTGTCCGCCTCCTTCGCATGCATGATATCGAGGTTTATCGCACGACAAGCGATATCAGCGCCGACGGCCGCAGCTATCCTGCGGGCGAGTCCTATGTCGTGCCGCTCAATCAGACCCAATACCGGATGGTCCAGGGCATCTTCGACCGGGTCACCCGGTTTGAGGAAAACATCTTCTACGACGTGTCCGGCTGGACCCTGCCGCTCGCCTATGACCTGGACTACGCCACCGTCTCCAGCGCCCGCCTGGGCGACAATCCGAGCTTGGCGTCCGGCGAGATCGAGCCGGCGAGCGCGCCGGACCGCGCACCCTATGGCTATGTCATGGAGTGGTCCCACACCTACGCGCCGCGGGCGCTGAACCGCATCCTCTCGGCCGATTTGATGGCGCGAGCCGCGCGCGAAGAATTCACCGTGGTGACCACGCGCGGCGCGGTGGCGCTGGGGCGCGGATCCATCTTCGTGCCGCTGGCGCGCCAGGACGCCTCTGAAGACGACATCCATGCCTTGATGAACACCATCGCGCTGGAAGACGGCGTGCCGGTGCATGCAGCGACCTCCGGCTTGACTCCGACCACCGGGCGGGACCTGGGCGCGACCAACGTGTTTTCGGCGCTGGAGCAGCCGCGCGTGATTCTCGCCTTCGACGGCGGGCTGTCGCGCTATGATTCCGGCGAGATGTGGTGGACGCTCGATTATCGTCACGACATGGCGGTGACGCTTATCGAGAAAGAGGATCTCGATGATGTGGCCTGGAGCGCGTACACCCATTTGATCCTGGTCGGCGGAAACGCCTCCTTGCCGGACGACGTCAAAGAGGAGATGGACCGCTGGATCCGCCGTGAAGGCGGCACGCTGATTGCGACGCGCCAGGGCGCGCGCTGGGCGCAAGACGCCTTCTTCCCGGCCGAAGAGAATGGCGGCGCGAATGGCGAAGATGACGCGGAAGACGATGCCGAGACGCCGCGGCGCGCCGACTTCGTCGAAATGGCGCTGCGCGACGCCGAACATGTGATCGGCGGGGCGATTTTCGAATCGGATCTCGACATCACCCACCCGTTGGGCTTCGGGTATGCCGACCGGCAGCTGCCGGTGCACCGCAACGTGCCCTTCACCCTGCGCCGTCCCGATGGCGATCCCTATGCCGTGCCGGTGCAGTACACCGACGATCCGCTGCTCACCGGTTACGCCTCCGAGCGCCGTCAAGAGGAGATCGCCGGCACGCCCTCCGTCGTGACCCAGCGTTTGGGCCGGGGCGCCGTGGTGCTCATGGCCGACAACCCGGTCTTCCGCGGCACCTATCCGGGCACTGAGAAGCTGTTGATGAACGCGATCTTCTTCTCCGACCTGATCGATCGCCCGCGCGGAGAGTATGAGGACGGGTAGCCGCGCCGGCCCGCCCCAATAAGGACTCGAAACAGCAGGCCGCAGGTTTGGCGCCAAGGAGAGCTTCGGGGGCTTGTGCAACCTTCGCTCTGTCGTCGGAGGGCTCGCTTGCAACCTGATTTCTATATGAAATGCAGTCTGTGATAGATTGGTCTGTTTAGACAGCAGGCCGGGAAATCATCCATGCCCAGAAAGCGACGCTTTCGCCCACCGCGCAACCGCACAAAGTTTCAACTCAAGAGCGCGCAGACCGGCTTCGCCAAGGCGAAACAATCATCTGCGCTGGCTCAGAATAGCTGCTGCGTTATCGACGAGACCGGCGCCGGTGCGGTTCCAAGTTCAACCAGCCAGGCCCGAAACAAAACATCCTCCAGTCTCGGTAAATTCACGCCACACCGGGACACCCCGATCATCGCGATCGGCGTCAATGTGCATTTCATTATCGGGCTGGGCAAAAACTCCCTGTTCTTTCCGGAGTATGACGAACCCGTTGACGAATGGAGCCACGAGCAGGTGGCGAACTCGTTGATCAACACAGCCAACCGCGCCTTCACAGCCAGCACCTTCAATCCTGACCACGGCGCCTGCCCGGGCACCCCCAAATGGACCGAAAATTTCGATACGCGAATCCGGTTTGTCCGCGTCGGCTCGTCAGTCATCCGGCATGCAACGCTCTTCAATCGCCCCGCTTCCACGGAAAACGAGATCATTGATTGGTTTGGCGAAATCACCTCCTACGTTGACCTTCATTTCACGTCCACGCGGCGTCAGATGAATATCTTTGTCGCGGCGAAGACCGATAAGGAGGCCGGCCCCTTTGGAGTGGCCAACCTGCCGTCCCCGACCTCCGCCAGCCAGCGACTCAACACCTTGATTTTGGCGGGAGGATATACGTCCTCAAAGGCCGCGAACCTGTCGGGCTGGACACCCCTTGTCGCTCACGAACTCGGGCACCTTCTTGGATTGCGCCACACCTATGCCGGCGGGCACGGTGGAAA
Organism: Oceanicaulis sp. BBD 1991-10; assembly: GCA_001657295.1. Taxonomy (GTDB): domain Bacteria; phylum Pseudomonadota; class Alphaproteobacteria; order Caulobacterales; family Maricaulaceae; genus Oceanicaulis. Next base: position 15,378 of record LYSW01000019.1, read on the forward strand.
TCAGGTTATTGAAGGTGATGAGGAATATATGGCCGACGTTCTTGGATGCGACGCCGGCGTCAAAACCAGTCCGCGCTCTCAGGACGAGAGCAATCTCATGGACGGGGGAGGATACCTGATTTCACCGCTGCAGGCCGCGCTGATGCGAAAGCGGCTCCTGAGAGCGCCAAGTCTTCGCAAATATCGGCGGCACTCCATTGACGAGCGAACTCCTTTCGCGTTTGGCGCTGAGGCGCATTGGGTAAGCAGCGGAACCTCCCGAATCGCCGCGCGCGGATCGCCCATCTGGTTCGGTAAAATGCACACCCTTACAGGACCCGGCATCAAAGCCTGGGCCGCCCCCACGGGGTATCAAATGTGGGATGGGCGTTGGTTCACCGTTCCCCGTCCCGGCGTGTATACATTCAGCGCCAGCGCAGAGGCGACGGTCCACAAAAACTCGTCAACCCTTCAGATCGGAATAGGGAGACTGCGCGGGCCCGTTTATAAGGGCCATGTCCTCGCCCAATCGGAGTCCCATGATCTCCTGGAACATACCTTGTCCGGATCCATCACCCTCTTCCTGGAACAAGGCGACATGGTCGGCCTTCGCATCAAAGGCAACTTAAGGAATGTTGCGTTCAGCGGGACCAGTCAATCGGCCTGAAGGGCGTTTGCGAAATCAGAGATCTTCGATCACCTGCGTCAGATCGCCAGCCTCGGCGTCGCCGGTGTTGACCACGCCGGCGCGCTCGAAGAGCAGGATGTGCACCGGCGCGTCCTCGGCCACCGGTCGGTGGCGAACGCCTTTGGGGATGATGGTCATTTCACCCGGTCTCAGGCGCACCGGTTCGCGATCCTCGAAATCGATGCGCAATACGCCCTGGGTGACAAAAAAGAGCTCGTCTTCATTCTTATGGGCGTGCCAGGCGAATTCGCCTTCCGCCTTGGCGAGCTTGATCTCGTAATCATCCAGCCTGCCGATGCGCTTGGGCGACCAGGGGGCGTCGAATTGGGCATGAAGATCGGCGATGTTGAGCACACGGGGCATGGCGGCTATCCGCAGTCGGCTTGAAGGTCATTGCGAAAGCGCCACTGACCCGCAAACCACAACTCGCGGTCGACGCCTTCGCCGCGCTCGACGGTATATGTGAATACGCCGCCGACCGGCGCCGCCCAGGTCTCGTAGGTGATCATTTCGCCCTCAGCCGTCGCGGCGGTGTTGACCCAGTCCACGCCGCCATCGCCGCCGACCGGGTATCCCACGACATCCAGGCGCTCAAAGCCCATATTCTCGCCGGTGAAGCGACCGCGGATCTCCGCGCCCTCGGCGACATAAACGCCTTCGGAGACGATACGCCACTCGCCCGCATCATTCGGCGCCGTCATGCAGGCCTGAACCGCCGCGCCGCCTTGCGAAACGAGAAAGGCCTGGCGGAGCTGAGCGTCCTCGCTCTCCCAAACGCCGATATAGCCGGCCATTCCGGGCACGGTGAGCACGACGCTTTGGACCTCATCCGACCGGTCGGCCGGCGGCGGCTCCGGAGCGCAGGCGCTCAAGCCAAGCGCAGCGACGAAAAGGGCGAAACGGATCATGGGCTAAGTCTATCTCAAGCCCATGCACCCGTCTCGCCCAATCGCCCGCTCGGCCCGCCCGTCACGCAGGCTCAGGCGCTAGCGATCTGAAACCGTCTCACATCGCACCGGACGACTGCCGCGCCCGATGAAGGCGTCGATGGCGTCGTACAGGCAATCCGGCGCGAAATACCACAGGGCGTGGGGCGCGCGCTCGACCGTGACCAGCTGGACGGTCGCGCCGGTCTCGAGCATGTCTCGAATATGAAGCTGGGCGCCTTCCAAGGGCGTCTTGGGATCCAGCGTGCCCTGCACGACCAGAACCGGCGGCAGGTCGGCATAGGGCGCATCAAAATAGGCGTCGCGCGCATAGGCCGGCATGTTCGTGAAGGTCTGCACCGTGGTGAGGCGTGACGTGAACCAGAGCGCCTCTTCCGCCTGCGCGACATCCTCACTCGTCGAGTCAGGTCGGCGAATGGTCTCCGAGACGCCGATCAAGCCCGCCAGCGGTATTGAGAAGTCGGCATGGTCATAGGCCATCACGTCCGCAAACACCGCCGCCGCGGGACCAACCTTCTCTGAGAACAGGACCGGCAGCGAGTCGGGCGCATTAATCGCCGACTCGATCACATCCGGGATCAGGGCCCGCGCCGCCGGAATGTCCAGCATGGAGCCGAGCGCATGTTTGAGATTGCCGCCCGGAATACGCTCAGCGAGATCGTCGCGGCGGCCGTCGGCGATGTCGGCCAGGAGACGTCCGTATGCGGCTTCAACGCCGCCTTCAAAGCGCCCATCGCAGCCGGAATCGCGGGCGCATTCGCCGAGCACCCGGCGGCCGATGCTGTCCGTCGTGTGGGAGCGGCGGCTGAGGTCAAATTGATCGTCATGCAGCGGCGGGACAAGCGAATCCAAAATGAGTCCATCCACCCGCTGAGTGCGCAGCTGGCTGAACCGCAGCGCGTGGCCGGTTCCATAGGAAACGCCATAGACGAGCCGCAGGCCACGCCCGCCGAACTCGGCGATCAAGGCGTCGAGATCATAGGCGGCATGGCTCATGGAGAAGGCGGTGGTGCGCTCGGCGTTTTCCCAGATCTCGCCAAAGCACGCGCCGAATTCGGACGCCGTCAGGGCCGTGCCGCCGTCGCTGCCCGGCGTCTCGCCTTCGCACAGACGAGAGGAGCGCCCCGCGCCGCGATGGTCGGGAATGAAGATGTCATAACCGGGAAAGCGTGCGCGGAATTCGTCGATGCGGGTCAGGAAAGAAGCGCCGGTCTCCCCCGGGCCTCCCGCCAGCATCCAGAACTCCCCTTCCCGTCGCTGAGTGGCGGGAAACATCCGCAGAAACAGTTCGACCGTTTCGCCATCTTGGCGGCCGGGACGCAGCGCCGTCTCAAAGGTGGCGCATTGGCTGTCGGCCAACTCAGCGAAGCGACCTGCATCCGGACACGCGCTGAACCGGGTTTCAGAGGACGCGCCCGGGACCGTCGCGCAGGCGCCCAGCAGCACGGCGGCGGTCAAGAGCGCGGACGAATAAAGGCCGATTTTCATAGGTGTGCTCCAAGCTTGCAGGTCCAATGCGGAAACCCACATGCTTGATGCCCCGAACACATATTTCAGTTGCAGGCCATTGCAGCTGACTGGCCGCCAAGCTGCAGAAATCACGAAACCTTTACGGGCCGGACGGGAAGCATCCCGCCTCCAGCGGTCACATCAGCATCGTGACCGGGTCTTCGACGAAGCCTTTGAAGGCCGAAAGCCAGCGCGCGCCTGTGGCCCCGTCCACCACGCGATGATCGCAGGTGAGCGTGACCGTCATGACCGTGGCTTTGGCCAGCGCGCCGTCGATGACGACCGGGCGGTCTTCACCTGCGCCCACGCTCATAATCATGCCTTGGGGCGGATTAAGAATGGAGGCGAAGGATTTGATGCCGAACATGCCCAGATTGGACAGCGAGAACGTGCCGCCCTGATACTCTTCCGGCTTCAGCTTGCGATCGCGCGCGCGCGCCGCGAGGTCCTTCATTTCAGCCGAGATCTGGGCCAGGCCCTTCTGATCCGCGTCCGCGATGATCGGCGTGATCAGCCCGCCTTCGATCGCGACCGCGACAGACACGTCGGCGTGCTTGTGCATCGCGATGCGCCCGTCCTCGATCCAGCTGGCGTTGGCGTCCGGCACCGCCTTAAGCGCCAGGCCGGAGGCTTTGATCAGAATGTCGTTGACGGACACCTTAACGCCGTCAGGCGCTTTCGCGTTGATCTGCTTGCGGAAACTCAACAGGCCGTCGATATGGCAATCGATGTTGAGCGGGAAGTGCGGCACATCGCGGAAGCTTTCCGAAAGGCGCTTTGCGGCGATCTTCGTGATGGCGTCCGCCTTCTTCACCTCATATCGGTCCGCGGCGATGCCGAACCGGGCCAACGGCGCGTCGGCGTCGATGACCGGCGCGGGCGCAGCGGCCGGCGGAGCGCTTGCGGGCTGAGCCGCGGGCGCCGGCGCGGCGCTCGCGGCCTCGACGTCGCGTTTCACGATCCGGCCGTGCGGGCCGGAGCCGGTGACGCCGGCAAGATCGAGACCGGCTTCGGCGGCCAGACGCTTGGCGAGCGGAGAGGCCTTAATGCGATCACCAGGACCGGCCGCGGGCGCAGACGCCGGGGCCGGTTCAGCAAGCGGCGCCGGTTCCGGTCCGGGCTCAGGAGAAGCCGGCGGCTCGGCGGAGCTCGGCGCCGCGGCGGCCGGCGTGTAGCTTTCAAGCGCCGAGGGGTCTTCGCCATCCTCGATGAGAAGCGCGATCACCGCGTTGACCTTCACGCCTTCGGCGCCTTCCGCGACCAGGATCTTGCCGAGCACGCCTTCATCGACGGCCTCGACCTCCATGGTGGCTTTGTCGGTCTCAATCTCCGCAATGACATCGCCGGAAGAGACCGTATCGCCTTCCTTCTTAAGCCAGGAAGACAATGTGCCCTCCTCCATGGTGGGCGACAGGGCGGGCATCAGGATTTCGATGGGCATGTCAGGCTCCAGGCCGGATGGTTCAGGCGTCCCGCAAGGTGGCGCGGGCGAAAAAAGTCAGGAAGAACAGCGCGACATACACGATGCCGACGCCGAAGAAGAGGGAGTGCTGGATCACGGCATCAAGGCCGCTGGCGGCGTTTTCAAGGGTGGCGAGACCGGTCGGCGACAAGCCGGCGGAGCGGTTGATGTCCTCCAGCGTGTCGATGAAGCCGTTATGGATCAGCGCCGAGCCGTAGGCGATGCGCGCCAGGAAGGCCAAGACGAAGCTCAGGAAGAAGAAGGAAAAAAGCCGTAGCCAGAATCCCGCCTTGCGCAAAAAGGCCCAGATCGCCACGACATAGGCCGAAATCACCGTGAAGAAGACCGACACCCCCATCAAGAGGATGTTTTGGTATTCCACCATCTGTTCGATGACGTCGGCTTCAGTCATCCGTCTTGCACCTATCTTCCGGCCGCTCATGGCTCAGGCTTCTTGATCGAGAAACCACCCCACAACGCTCAGACGCGGCGCCTGCGCGACAGGCGTCACCATCGCCACGGCATGCTGGCAAGGCACCGAGAACACGGTGAGCGCGTTGAACGCTGGCTCAAATCCGTCGATGACGCGCCCGCCCTCATCATAGAACAACAACGCGCCGCCCCAAGGCGACTTCCATTGCCTGGAGAAACCGAGCGTGTAGGCGTAGATCCGGTCCGTAAATCCGTCATCATGCTTGGTCATGAAGTGACCGGGGTGATAGCTCGTCGCCTGCGTATCTAGTCCTTTGATCTCGGCCCGGCCGGTGAGCGCGCGCGCAAACTCGATCACCGGGCTGGAGTTGAGAAAATCATGCACGCGGTTTAACGGCGCGTCAGGATATTGCTCGCGTGCGCGTCGCCAGCCGCAGGGATAATTCAGATAGAAGAACTGAAAATCTGAATTCGCCAAGCCATAGATCTGCGCCTCGGTTTCCCCGCGCTCCCGGACATCGAGCGCCATATAGTCCTGCGCCGCATAATATCGGTGCCGCTCGCCGTCTCTGAAGGTGACCGACCATGGCGTCTCATGTTTCAGCGCATGCTCGATCGCGTCCGCGGACTCCGGCGCGAGGAGATCGGGGACCCGTCCCGTTCGGGCGAGTTCATCGCTCCACGCGGTTGGATCCAGATCCGGGTTGAGAGCCAGGCGGCCCGCCAATTCCGTCATCAGCCGTCCTCTCCGAGCGCAAAGACCCTAGCCTGCATAGGTCACCTGTTTGACCGCCGACACGATGTCCTCGACGCCAGGAAGCGATAAGGCTTCCAGATTGGCGGCGTAGGGCAGCGGCACGTCTTTCTGGAAAACGCGGGCGGGCGGAGCGTCGAGATAGTCGAACGCTTCATCCACGACGCGCGCCGCGATCTCCGCGCCAACGCCATGCTGGCCCCAACCTTCCTCCGCGCAGACGATGCGATTGGTCTTCTTCACAGACTTAATCACCGTATCCGTGTCCAGCGGCCGCAGCGTGCGAAGATCGATGACTTCCGCGGAAACGCCTTCACCGGCCAGCCGCTCCGCCGCCTCAAGCGCGAAGCCGACCATGCGCGAATGGGCCGTGATGGTCACATCCGCACCCTCCCGGCGCACTTTGGCCTTGCCGATCGGCAGCACCCAATCGTCCACGTCCGGGATCTGAAAACTCTCGCCATAAATCAGCTCGTGCTCCAGGAAGACGACCGGATTGGGGTCGCGAATTGCCGCTTTCAAGAGCCCTTTGGCGTCGGCCGCGTCGTAGGGCGCGATGACTTTCAGCCCCGGGACATGGGCGTACCAGCTGGAATAGTCCTGACTGTGCTGCGCCGCGACGCGGGACGCCGCGCCGTTCGGCCCCCGGAACACGATCGGACACCCCATCTGCCCCCCGGACATGTAAAGCGTCTTCGCCGCCGAGTTGATCAGGTGATCGATCGCCTGCATGGCGAAATTGAAAGTCATGAATTCGACGATCGGCTTAAGACCGCCGAATGCGGCGCCGACGCCCAGTCCGGCGAAGCCATGCTCGGTGATCGGCGTGTCGACCACGCGCCGCTCCCCGAATTCCTGCAGCAATTCGCGGGTGACTTTGTAGGCGCCCTGATATTCCGCGACCTCTTCGCCCATGACGAAGACCGTGTCGTCCCGCCGCATCTCTTCGGCCATCGCGTCACGCAACGCATCGCGCACCGTGATATCCACCATTTCGGTCCCGGCGGGGATTTCAGGATCGTTCGCCGCCACAGGCGGCGCCGGCGGCGCTGAAGATTCGACGACCGGCATTGTCGCAGGCGCCGGCGCAGGCTCGGCGGCGGCCGGCGCCGGCGCGGAGCCAAGCGCGCTTTCATCTTCGCCGTCCTCCAGGAGGATCGCGATCGGAGCGTTGACCTTCACGCCTTCCGCGCCCTCCTCGATGAGAAGCTTGGCGACGACGCCCTCCTCGACCGCTTCGACCTCCATCGTCGCCTTATCGGTTTCGATCTCGGCGATGACGTCGCCGGAGGACACGGTATCCCCGACTTTGACATTCCACTTCGCCAAATTGCCCTCCTCCATGGTGGGCGACAGGGCGGGCATCAATACTTCGATGGGCATCAGGCGGCTCCGCTGAACGGAAGGATTTGGAACAGGATGATGAGGGTGCCCGCCGCCGCGACCGTCCAGGCCAGGGTGCGCAGCAGCGGCACGCCGAACCAGTAAAGCGGCGCATAGATCGCGCGGCCGGCCACGAAGAGCCAGCCGCCGAGCGCGGTCATTTCATTGCTTCGATCCAGCACGAGAACGAGCAGGACCAGCGGGACATGCATGAGAAGCGCTTCGACCATGTTTTGATTGGCGCGTTTGGCGCGGCAGGTCAGACGGCTTTCATCCGCCAACCCGTCACGGGCGCCGAGCAGAGTCTTGGGCGGATGCTCCAGATTGGAGAAGATCGCCTGGACCACGACCATGACCATGAAAATCAGGATGGAGACGCTGAGAAGGCTGGCGTCGATCGGCATTAATTCGCTCCCTGAAGGCTGGCTTGCATCGCCAACAACTGATCGCGGCTTTCACCGCTCACGCCTGTGGACAGACCCGCCTCGACATAGGTCAGCGCGCGCGCCGGGTCCTCGCTCAGATAGCTCTGCGCCAGGCCGCGATTGGCCCAGGCCCGGATCAGGGCGTTCAGAAAGTCGGGCTCCTGATTGTCCAGGGCCAGAATGGCTTCGTAGTGGGCCCGCGCCCGCTCGATCGAACCGACGGCGCTTTGGGTCCCGGCGGCGAAGAGACGCGCCCAACGGTCTCCAGGGTCCTGCGCCGCCGCCATCTCCACGATGGCGAGCGCACGATCGGCGTCGGCGGCGTCGCCGTAGCCGGGACCGGAAAGCAGTGAGGCGAAAAAGACCAGCGCCGGCGGGGGCGCTTGGTCAAACGCTTGCGAGACTTGAGTGAATGCAGCCTGCGCCGTCGGCAGATCCATCCGGAAGGCCGCCGTCAGCCCGTCGGACAAAACTCGGTAGGCCGGGTCTATCCGCCGCCCAAGATCAGGGGCCGCGGCGTCGAGAAACGCCAACAGGAAGGGCGAGGCTAAAGCATCGCCGCCGAGCAGGCGGTAGGGATCGCTGACCGCGTTCGCATTCGCCAGCATGACGAAGCCCAAGTCGCGTTCCGGCAAGAACGCAACCAGCGCCCCGGAATGGTCTGGGTCGTCCTGGCCGAAGGACCAAATGACGGGCTCGCCTCCAATCTCATGCACGAACCATCCCACAGCCGCCGGGCCGGCCCGCCCGTCATTCAGCGTGAAGGGTGTGAACGCGCGGTCCAGTCCTGCCGTGTCGAGCACTCCGCCGGCCTGCATGGCGGCGACGATCCGGGCCATGTCGGCCACCGACATGCGCAATCCGGCGTGAGCGCCCAGAAAGGGGCTGTCATGGCACTGCGCGCCGGCAGGACTTTGAATATGCGTGCAGAAATAATCCGCCAGGCTGCGCCCTGACGCCGCTTCGATCACCGGGCCCAGGCGCGCATAGCGGTTCGTGCCGTAGACATAGGTCTCGCCGGGAATCCCCTCGCTGACATGGCCTGCCAAATGCGCCAGCGTGACGCTGTCCGGTCCTGTCCACTCGCCATCCCAGCTCGACAGCGGATCCTCCAGCGAAAGCCGGCCGTCGGCTTCCAGCTGAACCAGGGCGAGCGCCGTGACCGCTTTGCTGACCGAGGCGAAGCGCAACACGGTGTCCTGTTGGAACGCCTCGCCTTCACGCGTGACGCCAAAGGCGCGTTCATGCACGATCCGACCGCCTTCAATCACGGCGACCGCGCCGCCGGGCACGTCCAAAGCCTGAAAGCCCGCCGCGATATCGGCGTCCAGCCCGGCTGCATCAAACCCAGGCGGGGAAGGCTGCGCTGCAGCCTGGCCGAGGGTGACGAGCCCGATCGCCGCGCTGGCGAGACTGGTCATGACAGGTCCCATACCCAACTCAGTCTCCGACGAGCACGTCGGTCCAAAGCTCGGACGGATCAGGTTCCGGGCTTTCCTTGGCGAAGTCGGCGGAGGCGGCCGCGACGGCTTTCGCTTCCTTGTCGATCATCTTAAGCGCGTCTTCATCGGCCCAGCCGGCTTCAAGGATTTTCGCGCGCGCCAGGTCGATCGGATCGTGGTGCTCGCGCACCTCGTTGACTTCCTCGCGGGTGCGGTATTTCGCCGGATCGGACATGGAATGACCGCGATAGCGATAGGTCTTCATTTCGAGAATGAAGGGCCCCTTCCCGGACCGGGCGTGCTCCGCGGCCTTGGACGCCGCCTCATGGACCGCCACGACGTCCATGCCGTCCACTTCCTCGCCCGGGATGCCGAAACTGATCCCGCGCTTGTAAAGATGGGTCTCCGAGCTGGCGCGCTTAACGCTGGTGCCCATGGCGTACTGATTGTTTTCGATCACGAAGATGACCGGCAAGTCCCAGAGCTTGGCCATGTTGAAGGTCTCGTAGACCTGGCCCTGGTTGGCCGCGCCGTCACCGAAATAGGTCGCGCTGACATGGCCGTTGTCCTTGTATTTGTTGGCGAAGGCGAGGCCCGCTCCGATCGGCACTTGCGCGCCGACGATGCCGTGGCCGCCGAAGAACTGCTTTTCGCGCGAGAACATGTGCATGCTCCCGCCCTTGCCTTTGGAATATCCGCCGATCCGGCCGGTCAGCTCGGCCATCACGCCGTCCGCCTCCATCCCGGTCGCCAGCATGTGGCCGTGATCGCGATACCCGGTGATCACCTGGTCGCCCTCGCGCAGGGCGCCCTGGACGCCGACCACGACGGCCTCCTGGCCGATATAGAGATGGCAGAAGCCCGCGATCAGGCCCATGCCGTATAGCTGGCCCGCCTTCTCCTCAAAGCGGCGGATCACCAGCATGTCGCGATACCAGCCGAGCATCTGCTCTTTGGTGACCGACAGCTTGGGCTTGGTCGATTTGGCTCTGGAAGACGAGGAGGACTTACGCGCCGCCATTTATTTTGCACGCGAACATAATGGGTCCGCGCTCCCTGTTCGATCTCGAACAGGCTTTAGCAGCCGTTCCGGCTTGCGGTAAAGCGATGATTTTATTACGCGAGCGAACTAATTTCTGAAAACGCTAACCGCGCGGATGGACATCCAGCGTCACGACGACATCGTCGGGATGAGCAAAGCGCAGAACCGCCCGCGCCCGCTCTTCGAGATAATCCACGTCAATCTCGGCGCCTTCGCCATCAATCTTCAAGCGCGCGACGCGATCCTCCATGGCCAAACGCTCGGCCCGCACAGCATCAAGCTGCGCGCGCGTCTCCGCGATTTCGGTCTGGATCACCATCTGATTGCGCACGCCCTGCTCGCCGGTCCAGGCATGATAGCCCAGATATGCGATCACCAGCAGCAGCCCGCCTAATGGGATGAAGCGCTTCAGCGCGTCCATATCCCACTCCCATCCACCGTCCGCCTTTTGCGGATCGAACGGAAGACACGCTAGGTCAGTTCGGTAAAGGAAGCGTTAGGACGAATCGAGTCCGCGGATGATTCGTGTGGTGTCCGCACCGTGTCTCACCGGCTGAGCAAAGCGCCGAGCCGGGACGTTTCAGGCTTGATTCCCGGATCACCGCCGGTGTCCGGGACGACACCTCGAACCGTCTGAAGTGGCGAAACGCCCCTACCCCGCCGCGATGGCTGCGCCGCCGGCATACACCGCCGCAGCGCCCAGCTCGGCTTCGATACGCAGGAGCTGGTTGTATTTCGCCGTGCGATCGGAGCGCGCCAGCGATCCGGTCTTGATCTGCCCGCAATTGGTGGCGACGGCGAGATCCGCGATGGTGGAGTCTTCGGTTTCACCCGAGCGATGGCTCATCACCGCGCCGTACCCGGCGCGCAGCGCCATCTCAACCGCGTCCATGGTCTCCGACAGGGTGCCGATCTGATTGACCTTCACCAGGAGCGCATTAGCCGCGCTTTCTTCAATGCCGCGGGCCAGACGTTCCGGGTTGGTGACGAAGAGATCATCGCCCACCAGCTGGCATTCGCCGTCCAGCGCGTCGGTCAGCGTCACCCAGCCGTCCCAATCATCTTCCGCCATGCCGTCTTCGATGGAGACGATGGGATAGGCGTCAACCAGCTCTTTAAGGTAGGCGGCGAACTCATCCGAGGTGCAGGTGCGCCCCGCGCCTGCCATGACATAATTCCCATCCTTGAAGAATTCGGTGGAGGCGACGTCGAGCGCCAGCACGACCTCTTCGCCGGGCTTATAGCCGGCGGTTTCGATCGCCTTCATGACCACGTCCAGACAATGCTCGGCGCTTTTCAAGTCGGGCGCGAAGCCGCCTTCGTCCCCGACATTGGTGTTCAGGCCATCGGCCTTGAGCTGCTTTTTGAGCGCCTGGAAGATCTCGGCGCCGCAGCGCAGCCCTTCGGAGAAGCTCGGCAGGCCGGTCGGCATGATCATGAATTCCTGAAAATCGACCGGATTGTCCGCATGGGCGCCGCCATTAAGGATATTCATCATCGGCGTGGGAAGGATGCGGGCGTTGGCGCCCCCCACATAGCGGTAGAGCGGCAGGCCGGAGGCCTGCGCGGCCGCCTTCGCCACAGCCAGCGACACGCCCAGAATCGCATTGGCGCCGAAATTGGCCTTGTTGTCCGTGCCGTCAGCGGCGATCAGGGTTTCATCAATCAGGCGCTGGTCTTCGGCGTCCATGCCGGCGATGGCCTCGAAGATATCGCTTTCAACCGCCTGAACCGCCTGTTGCACGCCCTTGCCGCCATAGCGCTCGCCGCCATCACGCTTCTCCACCGCCTCGTGTGCGCCTGTGGAGGCGCCGGACGGCGCCGCGGCGCGGCCCATGGAGCCATCTTCCAGCATGACGTCGACCTCGACCGTCGGGTTGCCCCGGCTGTCAAGGATTTCACGCGCGGTCACATCGAGGATGGCGGTCATGGGGAGCGGCCTTTTTTGAAGGGCGCGCGCAGGCGCGCCGGAAGCAATTGCGCGCGTCATAACGCAGGCCGTCCAAACCGAAAAGCCCCGCGCCATCTCTGGCGCAGGGCTTTATCTGATAACTGCCGGCGCGACACTGCGCCAGGGGCGAAATCAGTCGTCTTTGGGCTCAAGAATCTGGCGGCCGCGATACATGCCGGACTTCAGGTCGACATGGTGCGGGCGGCGCATCTCGCCGCTATCCTTGTCCTCGATATAGGCCGTGGCGTTCACAGCATCGTGGGCGCGGCGCATGCCGCGCTTGGACTTGGTGATTTTACTCTTGGGGACCGCCATGGGTCTCTCCTGCACTCAAGGTGTGTAGAACTGGTCGCTGCCGGGCGCCCCGATCAGCCGAGCGGCGGGTGATACAGGTTTAGGGCTTGCGGGGCAAGAGGCGGGGTTGAGCTTCTACACCAAGCGGCTTGCTGGAGATTTATACCAATATCCCGGTCACTTTTTCTTCGCGCTGAGCTTGTCCTCAACCATGGAGATGTAAGAGACCGGATTATTGGCTTGGAATTCAGCTATGGCGTGTTTGCGGCCTGATAATTCAATAGCGAATTTGCCTAATTCCATCACGACCGGCGTTGCTGCCACAGCTGTGGCCCCCAACCCCATACCGGCAGAAGTCGCCAAGAAAGTCGCAAGCCCTCCCCCTGCCAAGAGCTTGCTACTCAATAGAGTCGTCAAGGATTGCTTTGTAAGCTCGAACCCGTGCTTCTTTGCTGCACTTTCGTAATTGAGCTTCAACCGCTCCAGTTCTTCTACGATCTGAGAATGAGACAAGTCTTGAAAAGAATCAACGGCGAACTTCCTGAAATTCAACAAAGCCTTACGGGCTTCCCGATCTTCACGGAAAGCGATGATCTCAGCCCAGGACAGCTTTGTCACGTCAACTAGCGATAAGCTTTGGAAAATCAAAGAGAGCACGTCTCGGTCCGTGCCACCAGGTGCCAATCCGTCTGAAACAAACTGTTGAAGGTTCCAATCTGCAATTAATTTGCGATACCTTACCCATAAATCGTTCTCAGGCAGTGAAATCGTATCTTCGATCTCTCGAAGTGCATTTAAACCATTCTTTTCAATAAAGACGCTTTTCTCGTCTGGGTGTTTGGCAAAATATCTTATTAGGCCGTTGTAAAATAATGCATTATTCAGGGCATAGTAGCTTGATCGATCAAGGTTCCAATAATCTGGCATTATCCCTTTGTAGAACTCGTCACTCTGCGCAAAAACAAGCTCCTCGCCTGCTCCGAGTCCCACGGATTTAACGGCGTCTAAAACAAGCTCTGCCAATGGCATAATTGGAACCACATTGTCAAAGTAAAGTGCCGACTCCTTAGAGTTCCATGACAGGGCAGTATAAGGGGCTGCGATTTTCATCTTTCAGTCAGCATATAAATTCAACGCATTTGGTTACACCAAGCGGCTCTGCTCCAACGCCGCCCCGACAAAGCTGGCGAACAGCGGATGCGGCGCAAACGGTCTCGACTTGTATTCGGGGTGGAATTGCACGCCGATGAACCAGGGATGGTCGGGGTATTCGACGATCTCCGGCAAGATGCCGTCCGGCGACAGGCCGGAGAAAATCATGCCGGCGGCTTCTAGGCGCGATCTGTAGTCGATATTGACCTCATAGCGGTGGCGGTGGCGTTCATTGATCGCCGGTTCGCCATAGATTTCGGCGACTTTCGAGCCCGCCTTGAGCTGGGCGGGATAGGCGCCGAGGCGCATGGTTCCGCCCAGATCGCCATCCTCATAGCGTTTGACCACCTCATTATCCTTCACCCACTCGGTCAGAAGGCCGACCAGCGGCTCGTCGCACGGTCCGAATTCGGTGGAGTTGGCCCGTTCCACGCCGGCGAGATGGCGGGCGCCTTCGATGACCGCCATCTGCATGCCGAAACAAATCCCGAAATAGGGAATCTTCCGCTCGCGGGCGAATTTCGCGGCGGCGATCTTGCCTTCCGCCCCCCGCTCTCCAAAACCGCCGGGCACCAGAATGGCGTTGACGTCCTCCAGCGCGGCCAGCTTGTCCGGGTCCTCGAACTGGCTGGCGTCGAGCCACTCGACATTCACCCTGACCCCATTGGCGATGCCGCCATGATTGAGGGCCTCCAGAAGGGATTTATAGGCGTCCACCAGGACCGTGTATTTGCCCACCACGGCGATGGTGACCTCCCCATCCGGATTATGCACAGCGTTGGAGATGCCCTGCCAGACCGACAGGTCGGGCGCGGGGGCGTCGTCGAGGCCGAAGCGCTCCAGCACCACGGTGTCGAGGCCCTGCTGGTGATATTCCAGAGGCACGTCATAAAGGGACTTGGCGTCGCGCCCTTCGATGACGGCGTTCTCCGGCACGTTGCAAAACAGGGCGATCTTGCGCTTATCGCCCGGATCGATCGGGATTTCCGCGCGGCACAACAGGATGTCCGGCTGGATGCCGATGGAGCGCAATTCCTTGACCGAGTGCTGGGTCGGTTTGGTCTTCATTTCGCCGGCCGCCTTGATGAAGGGCAGCAAGGTGACATGGATGAAGACCGCGCGGTCGCGCCCCAGCTCCTGGCCCAGCTGGCGGATCGCTTCGAAGAAGGGCAGGCCTTCAATATCGCCCACCGTGCCGCCGATTTCACATAAGACGAAGTCGACGTCGCCCGCATCCGACAGGACGAAGGCTTTGATGGCGTCCGTGACATGGGGGATCACCTGCACCGTCGCGCCGAGATAATCGCCGCGGCGTTCGCGCTCGATGATCTCCGAATAAATCCGCCCGGTGGTGATATTGTCGGACTGATGGGCCGAGACGCCGGTGAAGCGCTCATAATGGCCCAGATCCAGATCGGTCTCCGCCCCGTCATCGGTGACGTAGACCTCGCCATGCTGATAAGGCGACATCGTGCCTGGATCGACGTTGAGATAAGGGTCGAGCTTGCGTAGGCGGACCTTGTATCCGCGCGCCTGAAGCAACGCCCCGAGAGCGGCTGAAGCGAGGCCTTTTCCAAGTGAGGAGACCACGCCGCCGGTGATGAAGATATAACGCGGCATGGGCGGACGGCTTAGCGCAGAATCGCCCGTTCGCAAAGCGCCAGCCCGGCCTTAGGCAGTGAATTTCTCAGCGATCGCGTCAGGGCGCCGGTCTGCGCCCGTAGCCCGGCCGCCGCCTGCGGGAGACCGCCCGGATCGAAAACTTCGAGCAGACCGCCCGCGCCTAGCGTCCCGGCAATGACGGCGCGTCAGCAGGCGGGTCTTCGGCGGGCGCGTCTTCAGCCGGCGCCTCGTCGGCGGGAATTTCATCGAGCGCGTCGAAGTCGAACAAACCGCCTTCTTCCTCGGTGGTTTGCTCGATGATGGACTGGTTGCGCGTGTCGGCGCCGGAAAAGATCGCCAGCACGATGCAGATGCCCATGAAGGCGATGCCCAGAAACATCGTCGTGCGGGTCAAGAGATTCGCCGCGCCGGCGCCGCTCATCATGCCCCCGGGACCGCCGCCGCCAATGCCGAGCGCGCCGCCCTCCGAGCGCTGCATCAAAATCACCGCGACCATGGCGACGGTGACAAGCAACAAAATGATCAGAAGTACGATGGTCATGTCAGACGGCGATCCGTGCTTTTGGGTGCGCCGCGGACTGCCGCGCGCTTCAACCGGCCGCGCGTTTTAGCCCAGCCTCGCCGCCAGCGCCACCGCCGGCTTCACCCTTGGCGCCGGACGCTTGCGCCATGCGCCTTTGCAGGGCGCTGGCCGCCTTTTCGATTTCGTCAGCTGACCGCTCAATCCCATCATCGCCGGCATAGGCGACGTATGCGGCCATGGCCAACTCCTTGGCCAAAGACAGATTGGCGTCATTAAATCCGTCAGGCTCGCGCAGTTCAGCCGCGACTTCGCATAATGCCCGCGCGACCCGGCTGGCCTCTGTCGACTTGATCCGGGCGAGCCGGGTCCGCACCTCGCGCGCGCCCTTCTCAAATTCTCCCAAATCCATCACGGGCTCGCGGCCGGCGCTCAACTCGCGCACCGCCGCTTCCGCGCCGATCACCACCCTTAAGCAGAGCCGGCGGAGGCGCTCGGAATCCACCGTCAATCGCGCTTCATCGATCCAGGCCCGGCTGTGCGCCAGGGCTTTCTTGTCGTCATCGATGACCGCCCGTAAAAGATTGGGCGCCTCGATGGGAGCGGCCCCGCCGCCGCGGGCCGAATCCCGGCGGCGGTCCGGGCCGATATAGTCGCCGGTCACGATAAACGGCTTGCGCCCACGGATCAGCGTGCGGATGCGGTCTTCCGCGAAGCTGGTCGAGAAAGGGCGAATAATTACATCGTCAGCGCCGCATCCGATCGCGTTTTGAACGATCGAAGTGTCACGCTTCCAGCTGGTCAAGATGATGGTGGCGAAGGGATTATTAGACAGATCGCCGGCGCGGATCGCCCGAACCATCCGGAACAGCTCGGATTCATGATCGCTTGTCTCCAACACCAAAAGGTGGGGCGCGTCGTCG
Source organism: Oceanicaulis sp. BBD 1991-10 (assembly GCA_001657295.1). Lineage (GTDB taxonomy): Bacteria > Pseudomonadota > Alphaproteobacteria > Caulobacterales > Maricaulaceae > Oceanicaulis. The sequence goes on from LYSW01000019.1 coordinate 31,904, forward strand.
CTGATCAGACGTTTCAGCTCGGACACCGAGCTGATGGACTCAATAGACCGGAACCCGATTTGCTGAAGAGCATATCGGGTGGTGCGCTGATTCACATGCACCGGGTCGTAAAGCGCGACCCGGGCGCGCCGATAGTCAGGATCTGCCATACTCCACCCTGCCCGCTGTGCGCGAGCCTGTCGCATAGCGCCAAATCCTGACCGCAAAAACTGAAGAACGCCTTACTGAGATGAGCGGAGAATCGCGGCGAAGCTCGCTGCGTCCAGACTGGCGCCGCCAACCAAGGCGCCGTCGATATCGGTTTGCTTCAACAGGCCCGCGGCGTTATCGGGTTTGACCGAGCCGCCATAAAGAATGCGCAACGCTTCCCCGTCGCCGCGCGGAACCGCGGCGCGCAAGGCCTTGTGAATGGCCTGAGCATCCTGCGCGCTGGCGGTGCGGCCCGTTCCGATCGCCCAGACCGGCTCGTAGGCGACGACCATCGAATCCGCGGGCGCGTCGGGAAGCGACGCCGTCAACTGCCGGGTGCAAAAACGCTCCGCCTGCCCCGCCTCGCGCTTATCAAGGCTTTCACCGACGCAGATAATCGGCACAAGGCCGGCCGCAATCGCGCGCTCCGCCTTGCGGCGTACGATTGAATCGGTCTCACCGTGGCCGGAACGCCGTTCGCTGTGGCCGACGATCACATAGCGGCACCCGGCATCCGCCAGCATCGCCGCGGCCACATCTCCAGTGTGGGCGCCCGCGTCATTCACCGAGCAGTCCTGCCCGCCGATCTCCAGCCAGTCCGGTTTGCGATCCGACATCGCGCCCAGCAATGTGAAGGGCGGACACACCACCACCTCGCACCCAGGCGCGCCGCCCGCGAGGCCGCGGCCTAATGCGTCGATCCATTGCAGATCGGCGCGAACTCCATGGAGCTTCCAATTCCCGGCGATCAAAGCCCGGCGCATCGCAGAATCTCAAGTCGGCTTGTCGGTTGCGGATGCACCGATAACAGCGCATCGCAGCGGCGGCAACGCACCGTGCGCCGCGCTTGCCCGCTCATTGACGCGAAGCTAGGGTCCGCCAAATCCTCGTGTCCACTCGCTGATCGATAGGCCATCTGACCGATGCTGTCCGCTATTCGCGCCCTCGCCCGCTCGCCGATTATCGGCGGCTTCATCATCGCCCTCCTTGTCGCCGCATTCGCGCTGTTCGGCGTGGAGAATATTTTCCGCGGCGCCGGGACGGCCGCCGTCCTGGTTGGCGATGAGCGCGTCGGCGTGCAGGAGCTCCAGCGAGCCTACCAGCGCCAGCTCTTCCAGATCCGGCTGGAAAACCCGCGCTTCACCGATGAACAGGCGGAAGAAATCGGACTGGGCGATAATATGGTGCGCCTGCTCACGACCCAGGCGGCGATCCAGGCGAAATCCGGAGAGTTGGGGATTGCGGTCTCCGAACAGCAGATCGCCGACGAAATCCGCGATATGCGCGCCTTCTACAACCCGTTCACCAATCGCTTCGACGCGGAAACCTATGTCCGCGTGCTTGAGGGTCAGGGTTATGCGCGCGGGCGCGCTGCGCAGCAGTTTGAAGCCGAGCTCGCCGAAGACTTGCGGCGGCGCCAATTCGTCACCGCGGTGCTCGGCGGAATTCAGGCGCCGGACGTCATGGTCGGCTCCCGGCGCGCGTATGAGGGCGAACGGCGTGCGATCTCGGCTCTGATCATTCCGCCGTCTCTTGCAGAAGATGTCGGCGAACCTGACGACGAAATCCTGTCGGACTTCATCACGGGCAATCCGCAAATCTTCACCCAGCCCGAACAGCGCAGATTCACGCTGGTCCGCTTCACGCCGGAGCTTTACACGCGCGACGTCGAAGTCGCCGAAGAGGATCTTCGCGGCCTTTATGAGTTCCGGCTCGCCAATGGCGAGCTGGCCGAGCCCGCCACGCGGTCCTTCACCCAATGGCTCGCCGGCGACGAATCCGAGGCCAGGGCCGCCGTGGCGGCGATTGAAGCCGGTCAAACGCCCCAGGAGCTCGGTCTTGGCGACGGCATTATCCTTGAGGACGTCCAGGAATTTGAAATTCCCGACGCCGCGATCGGCGTCGCGGCCTTCGCAATGCAGGAAGGCGATGTGCGCGCCGTTGAAGGCCGGCTCGGCTGGCGTGTCGTCCAGATATCGTCGGCCGTTGATCCGGTGACGCCGGATTTTGAAAGCCAGCGTGCGGCGCTGATCGAAGAACTCAGCGGCGATGAAGCGCTTCAGAACATGATGGACGCCTTCTCCGACTTCGAAAGCGCGCGCGCGGAAGGTCTGGCATTTGAAGAGGCCGGCGCCGCCGCGTCGGTTCCGATCGAGCAATTTGATTTCATTACGGCGCGGGGCGCCACGCTGCGCGGTGAAACGGCCGTCACCCTGGCCCAGGCCCCGGAAATCATACGGGCGGTTTTTGACGCGCCCGAAAATTTCGAGACCGACGCCGTCAATTATCAACAAACCGGATACTTCATGATCCGTGTCGACGAGATCATTCCCGAACGCCTGCCCGAAGTCGGCGAAGTCCGTGAATTCGCGACCGCCGTCTGGCGTTCGCAGGAAGTCGCCGCGCAGCTCAACGCCCTCTCAGCTGGTGCGCTCGCCCGGATCGAGGCCGGTGAATCCCTCAACCAGGTCGCTGCGACGCTGAGCGGCGCAGTTGTCGAGTCCTCGATCCTGGGACGCGGCGAAAGCGTCGGCCTGTTCGGCGAACGGCTTGTGCAAGCCGCATTCTCCGCTGCGCCGGATCAGGCCTTTGAAGCCGTCGGCGGCGATCAGGCCACGCGCATGATCGTGGTGGTCACCGATGTCATCGCCCCCACGGTCGCCGCCATCGATCCCGTCGGCCAGGTGGAGATGTCCGACGAGTTGAGCAATGATCTCGCCTTCGCTTTGGAATCCGCGCTTCTGGCGAGCTATGACATCAGCGCGGATCAGAATTTGATCGATCTGGCTCTCGGCCGGGTCGATCCCAACGATATCCCGTAATTCTGATGCCTGAATTCGCGCCTGATCCCCAGACGGCGATCAACGCCGTCGCCGCAGGCGAACCGGTTCTGATCACCGCACGCCGGGTGGATGATCTGGAGACCCCGGTCTCCGCCTATCTCAAACTAGCGGCCGGCGGGGCGAACACCTTCCTGTTGGAAAGCGTTGAAGGCGGGGCGTATCGGGGCCGTTATTCCGCGATCGGCCTTGATCCGGATCTTGTCTGGCGCTGCGACGGCGACACCGCCCAGATCGCGCGCGCGCCCGCGCCCGGCATGGCGCCGGGATCATTTACGCCGGCGGATAAGCCGCCGCTGAGTTCGCTGCGCGATATTCTGGCCGAGACGCGACTGCCCCTGCCGTCCGGCGTCGCCCCGATCAGCGCCGGCCTATTCGGCTATCTGGGCTATGACATGGTACGCCAGGTCGAGCATTTGCCGGCCAAGGCGCGCCCGGACCCGCTGGGAACGCCGGACGCCTTGATGATCCGGCCAAGGGTGATGGTGGTTTTTGACGCGCTCCGCCAGGAAATCCTCGCCGCAGCCCCGATCCGGCCGCGCGAAGGCGAAGACCCGGAAGTTCAGGTCGACGCGGCGCTCAGACGTATCGAAGCGGTGTTCGCGCGCCTGGACGCCCCGACGCCCATCCAGACTGAACAGCGCTCCACGCCGCCGCAAACCCCGGAGTCGAACATGACCGACGGGGATTATCGCGCAGCCGTCGAGCGCGCGCGCCGATATATTCGCGCCGGCGACATTTTTCAGGTCGTGCCGAGCCAGCGCTTCTCCGCGCCGTTCGAGCTGCCGCCCTTCGCGCTGTATCGCTCTTTGCGGCGCACCAACCCGTCGCCATTCCTGTTCTATTTCAATTTTCCAGGCTTCTCGATCGCAGGTTCGAGCCCGGAGATCCTAGTGCGGGTCCGGGACGGCGTGGTCACTGTGCGACCGATTGCCGGAACGCGGCCGCGCGGGCAGACCCAGGCGGACGATGATGCGTTCGAAGCCGATCTGCTCGCAGACCCCAAGGAGCGCGCCGAGCACCTTATGCTGCTCGATTTGGGGCGCAATGACGTGGGCCGCGTGGCGAAGCCCGGCACGGTGCGGCTGACGGAGCGCGAGATCATCGAGCGCTACAGCCATGTGATGCACATCGTATCCAATGTCGAAGGCGAACTCTCCGATGACCATGACGCCCTGAGCGCATTGATGGCCGGCTTTCCGGCCGGCACCGTCTCCGGCGCCCCGAAAGTGCGGGCGATGGAGATCATCGAAGAGCTCGAACCCCATCGCCGCGGCGTGTATAGCGGCGCGGTGGGATATTTCGGGGCCAACGGCGAGATGGACGTGTGCATCGCGCTGAGGACCGGCGTCGTCAAAGACCGCCGCCTTCACGTCCAGGCCGGGGCCGGCGTCGTGCTGGATTCCGATCCGGAAGCGGAGCGCATTGAAACCGTCAACAAATCACGCGCCTTGTTCCGCGCCGCCGCCGAGGCCTGGCGTTTCGCCTAGTCGGCGGCGAGCGCCGAGACTGTTGTGAGCTCCACGCCGGCCGCGGCGGCGCGGGCCTGCAGCGTCGCAAGCGCATCCAGGGTCATCGGATAAGGATGGCCGATCGCGATCGCCTCGCCTCGCGCCCGCGCTTCGTCGAGCGCGGCGTCGAGCTGAGCGTCGATGGCGTTTGGGCTGCGATGATGATCCAGAAAGACGCTTCGGCGCAAAACCCGAAACCCTGCGGCCTCCGCCGCCTCGCCTGCGACCGAGCGAGAATGGGTTAGCGAATCGACGAAAATCAAATCGCCGGACCGGTCCGCGAGGTTTGCGAAAAGCTGCGCCATCGCCGCGCGGTCGGCGGTCAGCCGGCTGCCCATATGGTTGTTGAAACCGGCAGCCCCGGGAACCCGGCGGAACGCCCAGGAGAGCCGGGCGCGGAAATCGCGCGGCGCAAGCGCTTTGGTCAATGCATTCGGGCCCGGATCCTCCAACCCGACAGGTTCCATGGGCAAGTGGACGAACACCTCCCGCCCCGCCGCCCTCGCCCGCGCCGCCACCTCCGGGGCCGCGTCGGCATAGGGCAAGACCGCAAGCGTGATCGGAACACCAAGCGACCAGAGGCGCTCGGCGGTTTGGACATCCGCGATATCGTCGATGATGACCGCCAGCCTGGCCTGGGGCCGCGCCGACGGCCGGTCCGCCTCCGCAAGGGTCTCCGCCGGCGCCGAGCCGTCGTCGCGCGGCATCGCGCCGAGTCGAGCGGTCACAGGACGCGTTTCAACGCCCGGCGCGGCGTCGAGACCATCAACCGCCACGCCCGCCCGCGCGCCCGCGCCCGCCTGAAAGCCGATGGTCGCGGTCACCATCAAGGCGGCGGCCAGTGCGGCGCCAAGCAGCGGGGCGGCGGAGGAAATGCGAGCCATGGTGTGCATGTACAGCGAGTCGCAGTTGGCGGCGCGGGTCTGCAGACCTAAGGTCCCCTCCGATACAGGAATGCGAGCCGAACCATGCTGCTGATCATCGACAATTATGACAGCTTCACCTTCAACCTGGTGCACTATGTCCAGCAACTGGGCGCAGACATTAAAGTCGTGCGCAATGACGCACTCACCGCGGAGGAAGCGCTGGCGCTGGAGCCAAGCGGCGTGTTGTTGAGCCCCGGCCCCTGCGATCCTGACAAAGCCGGGATCTGCCTGGAGGTGATCAAGACGGCGCCGGAGCGGCTTCCGATCCTCGGCGTATGCCTCGGCCACCAAGCGATCGGTCAGGCTTTTGGCGGCCGTGTGATCGAGGCCAAAACCATCATGCATGGCAAGACCAGTCCGATCCGCCATGACGGTGACGGCGTGTTCGCCGGCCTGCCTTCGCCCTTCACCGCCACCCGCTACCACTCCCTGGCGGTCGAATTGCCCGATGACGGTCCGCTCTATGTCAACGCCCGGACCGAAGACGGAGAAATCATGGGCCTGGCCCATCGCAGCCGGCCGATCCATGGGGTCCAGTTTCACCCCGAAAGCATCGCGTCGCAGAACGGGCACGCCTTGCTGGCCAATTTCCTTCGCCTGACCGGACTGACTCCCCGGCGCCTGGAGGCGGCGTGATGAGCGGCATGTCGGCGGCCATCAGCGCATTGGCGCTTGGCCGGGAACCGGCGCCGGACGCGCTGGAAGCCGCGTTCGACGCGCTCATGGAAGGAGAAGCCGACCCGGTCGAGATTGGCGGTTTCCTGATGGCCATGGCCGCGGTTGGAGAAAGCCCGCAAGCGCTGGCCGTCGGCGCGCGCGCGATGCGGGCCCGAATGACGCCGGTGGCGGCGCCGTCCGGCGCGATCGACACCTGCGGAACCGGCGGGGATGCGCAAGGAACCTGGAACATCTCCACCGCCGCCGCCCTGGTTGCGGCCGGCGCCGGCGCGGTCGTCGCCAAGCATGGCAATAAGGCCGCCTCATCAAAATCGGGCTCCGCGGAAGTGCTTGAGGCGGTCGGCGTCAATCTATTTGCGACGCCGGAACAGATCGAAACCAGTCTTGAAACGGCGGGGGTCGCCTTCCTGTTTGCGCCGGCCCATCACGGCGCCGTGCGACACGTGGGGCCGGCCCGCCGGACACTCGGCGTTCGAACCATCTTCAACTTGTTGGGACCGCTCTCCAATCCGGCAGGCGCCAAACGGCAATTGCTCGGCGTGTTTGATCGCAAATGGCTGCGTCCGATGGCCGAGGCGTTACGCGATCTGGGCGCTGAACGCGCCCTGGTCGTCCATGGCGCAGACGGTCTTGATGAGATGACCACCACCGGTCCCACCCATGTGGCCGAGCTCACCGCCTCAGGCGGGATTGAAGAGTATGACGTCTCACCCGAGGACGCCGGCCTGCCGCGCGCCGCGCCGGGCGATCTTAAGGGCGGCGAGCCTGCAGAAAACGCCCATGCGCTCAACGCGCTCCTGGACGGGGCGCCGTCCGCCTATCGAGACATTGTCGTGCTGAACGCCGCCGCGGCGCTGAAACTGGCCGGCCTTGCCGATGACCTTGAATCCGGCGCGCGGCTGGCGAGCGCGGCGATCGATGACGGACGGGCTCGAGAGGCGCTTAACGACCTGAAATCGGCCAGTCACGGAGATGGGGCATGAGCGACGTCCTCGCACGGATCGAAGCGTATAAGCGCGCGGAGATCGCCGAGCGAAAAGCGCATCTTCCGCTAAACGCCATGGAGGCCGACGCCGCGGCGGCGCCGGCGCCTCGAGGTTTTGCGGCGGCCTTGAAAGCGGATGCGGACGCCCACGGGGTCTCCCTGATCGCCGAAGTGAAAAAAGCCAGTCCGTCCAAAGGCGTGATCCGCGAGGATTTCGATCCGCCGGCCCTCGCGCAGGCTTACGAAACGGGCGGCGCCGCCTGCCTTTCCGTTCTCACCGACGCGCCCAGCTTTCAGGGCTCGGAAGCCTTTTTACGGCAGGCGCGCGCAGCGACCCGGCTGCCCGTGCTTCGAAAGGATTTCCTCTACGATCCGTGGCAGGTCGCCGAATCCCGCGCGCTTGGCGCGGACTGCATTCTTGTGATTCTTGCGGCGGTCGACGACACGACCGCTCAGGCCCTGGTTGACGCGGCCAGGCGCTGGGGCATGGACGCCTTGATTGAAGTGCACGACGAAGCCGAGATGCGCAGAGCGCTTGATCTCCCCTCTCGCCTTATCGGCGTGAATAATCGCAGTCTTCGCACCTTCGAAACGTCGCTTGAAACCTTCGAACGCCTTGCGCCGATGGCCGACGAGAGCCGTTTTCTGGTCGCAGAGAGCGGCGTGTTCACGCAGGACGACGTCCGCCGACTGAAGGCGGCCGGAGCTAGAAGCCTCCTCGTCGGCGAAAGCCTGATGCGCCAGGAGGATGTTGCGGCGGCGACAGCCGCGCTTCTGGGCCGGGCGTGAGCACGCGCTTCACTTGACGTTAACCCGGAACAGGCATAGAACATCGAGAAGTTTCGGTTTTGTTCCAGACGGGTGTCCGCATGCTTACTCGCAAACAGCATGAGCTATTGCTCTTCATTCACAAGCGCCTGTCCGTCGATGGCGTGTCCCCCTCCTTTGACGAGATGAAAGACGCCCTCGGGCTCGCCTCCAAATCAGGCGTGCATCGGCTCGTCAGCGCGCTTGAAGAGCGTGGCTTCATCCGCCGCCTCGCCCATCGCGCGCGCGCTCTGGAGGTTTTGAAACTGCCTGGCGACCAAAAGCCCGAGCCTGCGGGCGGCGACAATGTCGTCACCGCCGATTTCGGCCGCGTCCCGGAACCGGAGACAGTGGATGCCGGCATTGAAGTGCCAGTCCTCGGACGGATCGCCGCCGGTGTTCCGATCGAAGCGATCCAGTATGAGACCGACAGGCTCAACGTGCCCGCGGCGATGGTCTCCGGCGGGGAGCATTTCGCGCTGGAGGTCAATGGCGACTCAATGATTGAGAAAGGGATTCTCGACGGGGATTTGGTGATCATCAAACGCGCCGACACGGCCACCACCGGCGATATTGTCGTCGCGCTTGTCCATGACGAAGAAGCAACGCTTAAGACATTGCGCAAAAAAGGCGGCTCCATCGCGCTGGAGGCGGCGAACCCGGCATATGAAACGCGCATTTTCGGCCCTGGCGAAGTGAAGGTCCAAGGTCGGCTGGTCGGATTGATTCGCCGCTATCACTAGCATTTGGCTTGCGCCCCATTCGGCATCAGCGGTCCAGCGGCCGGGTCCAGATTCGCGACCGGCGCACATCGTTTGAGCTTCGCATCGCGCGGAGCGCGCCTTCGCGGACTTCAAACTGCAATCCGCCCTCTGACGCGCGAAAATCATCATCGAGCAGCAAGGCGCGACACCGTCGCCGTCGCCAGGGGCTCGCCTCGCCGTCGAAGATCACCAGGTCGACCCGCGCGCAATCTTCCGCCAACGCTTCCGGGCTCGTCGTGATGGCGATCGAAAGCCCGCCGTCGATTTCGCCGACGCAGCCCGCCCCATCACAGCGAAGCGGCGCCGGCGGCAGCGCGCTGCGTCCCTGCCCGGCGCGCTGCATGAAGACGCCGGCATCAAATCGGGACCGTCGCGCGCTGGTGGTTTGAAACACGCCGGACTGCTCGAATCTGGCGATCACGACCCCGTCCTCGGTCACCATGAGATCCGGCGTCGATTGCAGCGCCCAGACGCCAAGCGCGGCGATGCAGGCGACAGCTCCGCCGAGTCGGATCAGACCCAGACCGATAGTGAGCGCCGCGAACCCCGCTCCATAGAGCGCGATGACCAGCCCGTCGGCAGCCAGTATGGATACGCCCGCGCCGTCCCTCTCGCTGGTGAAATGGGCTATGCCAAGGACCAGACGGAGGCCTAGATCCATGACCTGCAGGGGCAGGCTCTCCAACCCCAGTGGAGCGAGCGCCAGGGCGATGATGCCGGCCGGCATCACCCAGAAGGTGAAAATCGGCATCGCCGCCAGATTGGCGAACAGGCCGTAGGCGGCCATGCGTTGGAAATGGAATCCCGCGAAGGCGCCGGTCGCCGCGCCCGCGACGAGGCTGGTGGTCGACAAGCCTGCAAAGGCGTGAAACGCCCGCCCTGCAAGACCGGGCCGTGAGCCGTTTGAAATCCTGATGCGTCCCCAAGCCTCATACACCGCGATCAATGCGGCGACGGCGGCGAAGCTCATCTGAAATCCCGGTTCCACAACGCTTTCAGGCTTCAATACGAGCACCGTCAGCGCGGCGATCGCCAATGCCCGCAGCGAAAGCGCTCGGCGGTCCAGCATGACGCCGATCAACACAACCGCCGCCATGACCCATGCGCGTTGAGTCGGGATCGCGGCGCCGGATAAAATCAGATAGGCGGTCGCGGCGAGGAGCGCGACGGCGGCGGCCGGCCGCCGCGGATCGTGAGCGCGCGCAACGGGCTCGATCGCGTCGAGCGCGTAACGCACCGCGAAATAAACGCCGCCGGCGAACAGCGCCATGTGGAGGCCTGAAATCGCGAGGATATGTCCGAGCCCGGACACCCGTAGCGCCTCGGCGTCTGCTTCGTCGACGCCGGATCTATCACCCGTCAAGAGCGCCGCCGCCACCCCGCCCGTGCGCGGCCCCGCCTGGGCTCGTATTCTCTCGGCCAGGCGCCAGCGCAGCTTCGCCAATCCCCGCTCGAGCCCGGCGCCCATGGGCTGATCGGACGCGGTCAGCGGCGTCACCGCAAACCCGGTCAGAGCGATCTGGTCGAACCAGGCGGCGCGCGCCGGATCATATCCTCCTGGCGCAGCCGGTCCGGGTGGGCGCGAGAGAACCGCTCTCAACGACACCGCATCGCCGGGCGTGAATGCGCCCGCAGCCGCACGGACCCTTATGCGCTTCGGGACCGCCGCCAAATCATTGTTGAATGCGACGACGCGCAGGCGCAGGCGCGGGCGCGGACCGCTGCGCTCCACAGCTTCAATCCACCCGTGCAGGCTCACAGCCCGGTCGCCGGTGTCGATGATCGGCGGCGCGGCGGAATAGGTCCGGTGCTGCGCCAAGAAAAATCCCAAGCAAAGCACGGCCGCAAGGGCGCACGCGTAGAGCCCGACAGCCCGGGCCCGGACCGCCAAGGCCAAGACGGCCAGAGCTGCTCCGGCGCATAACAGCGTGTAGCCCGCCGCCGGTGCGGGCTCGAAGGGCGGAACGAAGTAGAGGGCGGCGCCGACGCCAAGCGCAACCGGAGCCCAGAGAATCAAACGCGATGGGTCGGGCGGCGCGGGTCTGATCGGAGCGCCGAGCACGGCGTCCGCCAAGCGTCTCGGAAACGCCGCCTCCCGCCTTGGGGGAATTTCTGTCGCTTGCACACCCTTATTGTGCCGACAATCGCATCGTAAGGCTATTACTTGTCCGGACAGGCGTGCTAAGCAGACCCCCCATATCGCAGCGCAACATCATTTCGCACGTGCACAGACCCACTTCAGTCGTCACCCGCTTCGCACCCTCGCCGACCGGATTTCTACATATCGGCGGCGCACGGACGGCTCTGTTCAACGCGCTGTTCGCCAAGCGCCATGGCGGCGTCTTCAGACTGCGCATCGAGGACACCGACCGCGCCCGCTCCAGCGATGAGGCCGTGGCGGCCATTCTTGAAGGCTTGTCGTGGCTTGGCGTCGCATGGGATGGCGAACCCGTGTCTCAGTTCGCGCGCGCTGCGCGTCATCGCGAGGTCGTGGACGCGCTGCTCAGCGCCGGAGCCGCATTTCGCTGCTATCTCACGCCGGCGGAAACCGAGGCGCTCCGCGATGAGGCCTTTAAGGAAGGCCGCGCCCTGCGCTCTCCCTGGCGAGACCGCGCGCCGGCCGAGGCGCCTTCAGGCGCGTCCCACACCATCCGTTTCAGGGCCCCGGACAGCGATGTCGTGATTGATGACGCCGTTCAGGGCCAAGTCCGCTGGGCGTCGAAGGAGTTTGACGACCTGATCCTGCTGCGGGCGGACGGTGCGCCGACCTATAATCTCGCCGTCGTGGTCGATGATCACGACATGGGCGTGACCCATGTCATCCGAGGCGACGATCATCTGGTGAACGCCGCGCGTCAGACGCAGATCTATCAGGCGCTTGGCTGGCCTGCGCCCAATTTCGCCCATATTCCGCTCATCCATGGTCCGGACGGAAAAAAGCTCTCGAAGCGGCATGGCGCGCTGGGCGTCGAAGCCTATCGGGAGATGGGCTATCTCGCCTCCGGGCTCAGGAATTATCTCCTTCGCCTTGGCTGGTCTCACGGTGACAAGGAGCTATTCACCGACGAAGAGATGGCGGCGCTGTTCGACCTGGAGGGCTTGGGCAAAGCGCCAGCGCGGCTCGATTTCGACAAGATGGCCCATGTCAACGCCTGGCATATGCGCCAGGAAAGCGCCGGGCGCCTGACTGAATTGGTCTTGGAGCGATTAAGCCATCGCAATGACCTGCGCCTTGATGATAAGGCGAAAGTCTGGGTTCACGCGGCGATGGACGTGTTGAAAGAACGTGGCTCGACACTCGCCGATCTTGAGGATCAAGTCTATTTTTTGCTCCGCGGCCGACCGTTCGAGCTGACGGGCAAAGTGGCCAAGGCGCTCAAGGGCGACGCCCCCGACCGTCTGGCGCGATTGCGCGGCGTTCTGGCGGCGCTTGAGCACTGGGACGAGACGGCGCTGGGCACGGCGCTGCAGAGCTTCGCTGAAGCCGAAGGCGTCGGCTTCGGCAAAATCGGGCAGCCGCTTCGCGCGGCGCTGACTGGCGGCGCACCTGCGCCCGACATGAGTTTCGTGCTCGCGATTCTGGGACGCGACGAAGTCCTGGCGCGGCTGGATGATGTGATCTGATCGGCGCCAGCCGATCATCGGGCCAGCTCTCGGTCCGGGGTAACAAGGGGTAGAAACAGATGCAAAACAAGGTGACGCCGAAGGGCTCAGCCCAACTCACCGTCAATGGCCAGACCCACGAGTTGCCGGTCTATGCCGGTTCAGTCGGGCCGGATGTGATCGATATCCGCACGCTCTACAAAGACACCGGGATGTTCACCTTCGATCCTGGATTCACGTCGACGGCGAGCTGTGAAAGTCAGATCACCTATATCGACGGCGACAAGGGCACCCTGCTCTATCGCGGATACCCGATCGACCAGCTGGCCGACAATGCGAGCTTCATCGAGGTGGCCTATCTCCTGCTCAACGGCGAGCTGCCGAATGAGAAGGAGCTGCATGACTTCGACTGGACCATCCGCCGGCACACCATGCTGCACGATCAGTTCGAGCAGTTCTTCCGCGGTTTCCGCCGCGACGCGCACCCCATGGCGATCATGGTGGGCAGCGTCGGCGCGCTGTCCGCCTTCTATCACGACTCAACGGACGTCAATGACCTGAAGGCCCGCGAGATCAGCGCCCATCGCATGATCGCGAAGATGCCGACCATCGCCGGCCGGGCGTATAAATACTCCGTCGGGCAGCCCTTCGTTTATCCGCGCAATGAATTGGACTATGCGTCCAACTTCCTGCGCATGTGCTTTGCGGTTCCGGCGGAAGGCTATCAGGTCTCGCCCACGCTCGCGCGGGCGATGGACAAGATCTTCATCTTGCACGCCGATCATGAACAGAATGCGTCGACTTCGACGGTGCGGCTGGCCGGATCCTCCGGCGCCAATCCCTTCGCCTGCATCGCATCGGGCATCGCCTCGCTCTGGGGACCGGCCCATGGCGGCGCCAATGAAGCGGCGCTCAACATGCTCGCCGAAATCGGATCGGTCGATCGCATTCCTGAATATATCAGGAAAGCGAAAGACAAATCCGACCCCTTCCGCCTGATGGGGTTTGGCCATCGCGTCTACAAGAATTACGACCCGCGCGCCAAGGTCATGCGCGAGACCTGCCACGCCGTGCTCGACGAACTTGGGGTCCATGACGACCCCTTGCTCGCGGTCGCCCTGGAGCTCGAAAAGATCGCGCTGGAAGACGAGTATTTCGTTGAGAAGAAGCTCTATCCGAATATCGACTTCTATTCGGGCATCACGCTGAAGGCGATGGGCTTCCCGACCGAGATGTTCACCGTGCTATTCGCAGTGGCGCGCACCGTCGGCTGGATCGCCCAGTGGGCGGAAATGATCGAAGACCCGAGCCAGAAGATCGGCCGCCCGCGGCAGGCCTTCACCGGGTCGCCCCACCGCGATTTCATCGCGATCAACAAGCGCTAGAAGGCCGAGCAAAACGGGCCGGCGCGGCGATCAGCCTGCGCCGGCCTTCTTGCGCTCATCGACGATTTCGAGAACGGCCTGCGCCGCCGCCTGGCTCGGCGACGCCGCTTCGCCCGCCATCTGGGTCGAGACCGCCTGCAGTCGGCGGCTGAGATCGGCGCGCCGGTCCGGATCATCAAGAAGCGCCCCGGCGGTTTCGGCGAGAGCATCGCCGTTGCAACGCAGCTGGACGAGTTCCGGGATCAGTTCTTCGCCGGCGGCGATATTGGTCAGAGAGATGAATTTCGCCTTCATCAGGAAGAGGCGGACGACCGCATAATAGAGCCAGCCGAGCTTGTAGGCGGCGATCGTGGGAACACCGGCCCGGGCGAGTTCAACGGTGACGGTTCCCGAGCAGGCGATTGCAAGGTCCGCCGCGGCGAACGCGTCTGCGCGCGCGTCGGCCGAGACGATGTGGACGCCTTCCAGCGCCGGCGCCGACTCGATGCGTTCACGCGCCTCAGCCTCGATTGCGGGACTGAGCGCGGTGAGGACTTCAAGGTCCGGGCGTGCGGCCTTTAATCGCCGTATCGCATCAGAAAAGGGTGCAAAAAGCCGCGACAGCTCCGAGCGGCGGCTCCCGAACAGCACCAGCAGGACCGGCGCATGCTCTGAAATGCCCAGCTGTTCTCGCAAGGCCGGACCATCACCAGACAAATCACGGTCCAGAACCGGATTGCCGACAAACCGCACCGGCATGCCAAACGGCTCGAAAAACGGCGCGTCGAAAGGATGGATGGCCAAGAGGTGGGTGAAGTGCTCGGCGGCGATTTTCGCGCGGCCGCGCCGTGCGGCGAACACCTGCGGCGCGACATATTTGATCCGAGGAACATCCGGCAGCTGGTCCTCCAGCTTCCACGCGGTCCTGAGCATGAAGCCCCAGCTGTCGATCAAGACGATCGCGTCGGCGCCGAACGCTTTCGCCGCTTGCGCCGTCTCTTCGGCGCGTTGATGGACCAGATTGACGATCTTCAAACCGTCGAACACCCCAAAGACGCTCAAATCGGAGATGTCGAAGGGTGAATGCGCGCCGCGCCGCTCCATTTCCACCCCGCCGACACCGGCGATCTCGACGGTTGGATTCAGCGTGCGCAGCGCATCGATCAGATCGCCCGCCAGGGCGTCTCCAGACGGCTCTGCGGCGACGATGAAGACGCGTATGGGCCGGGGGTCAGCCATCGCCGCTCAGCTCGGATTCCGGGACGATCCAAAGAAAGACACCGAGATCGTCGGCGGTCTGGGCCACCGCCTCACGTCCGAGGATCAGCGCGCCCCCCGCCGGCGCGACGATTCCGGCAAGCCCGGCGTCGGCCGCGCCCTGAATTGTGGAAACGCCAATGACGGGCAGATCGACGCGGCGCTCCTGGCCGGGCTTGGGGCGTTTCGCCAGCACGCCGGTGCGCCGCGCGCCGCCGCCGCGAAGCTCGATTGGAAGCGAGGACACGCGCTGAAGCATCGCATCGGTTCCTTCCTGGGCCTCAACCGCCAAAACCAGTCCACGGGCGACGACCGCGCCCTGGCCGATATCCGCCGACCCAATCAGGTCAGCGATCGCCAGCGCCTTCAAGGCATCGTTTCGAGCTTCGTCCTCAAGGGCGCCGCTTCCGATCAATCCTGCGCTCGCGACGAGCCCGGCGGCGATTTCGTCAACGCCGACCACGCGATAGCCTTCGTCTTCAAACAGGCTTACGAGCGCGCGCAACAGGGCGTCATCGCCCTGCGCCGCCGCCGCGACCGCTTTGGGCAGAAAGGCGACGCCGCGCAAGTCCGGCTTCAATTTCGAAAAATCAGGGCGCTTGACGATCCCGGCGAAACACACGGCGTCGCAATCATTGGCCTTGAGCAGCTTCAAGGCCCGTCCGGGCTGCGCGATGCCGCATATTTGCGGGTTCGAGTAGCGATCGGGATCGGCGAAACCATCCAGGGCGATGACGCAGCCTAAACGGCCTTCGCCTTCAGCGGCTTCTGCGACATGAACCGGAAGGTCTCCCCCGCCAGCGATCAGTCCCAGACGCGTCCAGGACATCTCAGCGATGATCCGGGAAGCAGAGCGGGCGACGGGCGGCGGGTTCTCGAATGAATTCAATCACCGACATGACTTCCGGCCGCGTTTCGAACAACCGCGCCGCATCTTCGACGCGCTCGTCGAACGAACCCTCCTCAGCGAAGATGAGGCGGTAGGCGGCCCGCAAGTCATGAATCGCATCACGGGAGAATTTCCGCCGCCGAAGCCCGACAAGATTCAGGCCGGCGAGATAGCCGTGATTGTCGGCCATCCCAAATGGAATGAGGTCCCCGACAACTGCGGCGCCGCCGCCGACGAAAGCGTGACTTCCGATTCGGCATTGTTGATGAAGCGCCGACAAGCCGCCCATGATCACGTAATCGCCGACCACGGACTCCCCGCCAAGCGTCGCATTATTCGCGAACACGACATGATCGCCGACCGCGCAATCGTGGGCGATGTGAGACGCCACCATGAAGAAGCCGCCCGACCCGACCGTCGTCCGGCCGCGCGCGAACGCCGTTCCCGCGTGCATGGTCACATGCTCGCGGATGACGTTGCGGTCTCCGATCTGCAGCGAGACGTCGTCCCCGTCTTTGTGTTTGAAATCCTGAGCGGCGCCGCCGAGCGCCGCAAAGGGATGGATCGTGCAGTCCGCGCCGATGTCAGTTCGGCCCGACACCGTGACATGCGAGATCAGCTCGGTGCGATCCCCGATCCTGGACCGCCCCCCCACAACGCAGAACGGGCCGATCTTCACATCATCTCCTAAAACCGCGCCGCTCTCGACGATCGCGGTGGGATGAACGGATTGCGTCACGTCACTCAGCCTCTTTGGGGGCGGATGTCGCCGAAAAGCTGGCGTCCGCCACTTTGGCGCCGCCGACATAGGCTTCGCCTTCGAACTTAAAGATGCCCCGGCTCTGTTTGACGATGGAGACCGGCATTTCAAGCACATCGCCCGGTCGCACGGGTTTGCGGAAGCGAGCTTTGTCCACACCAATGAAATAAATCACCGTCTTTGAAATGTCGGCGTTCAGGGTCTTCGACATCAAAAGCGCGCCGGTCTGGGCCAGCGCTTCGATGATCAGGACGCCGGGCATGACCGGGTTCTCGGGGAAATGCCCGGTGAAATGCGGCTCGCTGGCGGCGACGCATTTTACGCCCATGATCGATTGCCCTTCCCGATAGTCCGTGGCTCGGTCCACCATCAAGAACGGAAATCGATGGGGCAGCCGCCTTAAGACCTCATCCGGTCCGATGCTCGCTCCGACCTCGCTCATCATGAATCCTTTTTGCGGCCGGACGCCTTGCCGTGAACTTGGCGTCGAATCCAGGCGGTTTCTCGCATGAAGCTTCGGATAGGCTGGGCCGGAGACCCCGCCCACATCTCTTCCGCCGGCACGTCACGCATCACCGCGGCATCTGCAGCAAGACGCGCGCCGGCCCCGATCGATAAATGATCGGCGACGCCGACCCGGCCGCCGAACTGGGCGCCGGGACCGATCTTCACGCTGCCGGATATTCCAGCGAATGCGGCCATGATGACCGAAGCCCCGACGTCGACATTATGCGCAATATGACAGTGATTATCGATCCGCGCATTGGTGCGGAGAATGGTGTCTGCAAGCATGCCTCGATCGATCGTGCAAAGCGCGCCGACGACCACGTCATCCTCAATGACGACCCGTCCGAAATGCGGAAGGCTCACGAGGCCTTCGGCCCCCGGCGTCAAGCCGAAACCGGCTTCACCAATCACCGCGCCTGAATAGATCTCACACCCCGAGCCGATCAACGCGCATTGGATCACAGCACGCGAGCCGATGCGGGTGTCCGCGCCGATTTCGACGCCTGGACCGATAACCGCTCCAGCCTCGATCTGACAATTAGACCCGATCTTTACGCCCTGGCCCAAAATCACGCCAGGCCCGATCCGGGCCGTCGGCGCGATGTCACGGCTTGGCGCGCCGGCGCCTTCGTCGTGCGGCCTCAGCCGATAAAGGCTTGCGCCGATCGCGGCGAACGCCGCCTTCGGGTCCGGATGGATGATGCCGGCCGCAAGGCCCTGAGCGTTGTCCAGGATATCCGGATCCGCTGAAATCACGACCGCGCCGGCGGCGCTTGAGGGCGGCGCTCCGCTCGTGAGAAAGAACGCGTCCCCTGCACCCGCGAGCGCAGGCTCAGCCAGCTCGCTGATCTGAGTGCTCGGATCACCGACGCATGCAGCGCCGGCCAACGCCGCAAGGTCAGACGCCGTCTGGGGACCGAGCCCTTCAAAAAACCGCCGATCGGCCCCCACCTGCCGGATTCCTACTCGGCCGGAGCCGCCTGCTGCGCCGGGTCCGGAAGACGCACGCGGTTCACAGGGGTGGTCGGAATGACCTCATTGAGCCGGGCGATCGCCGCGTCGGTGATATCGATCGAGTCCGCCGCGAAGACGACTTGAGACCGGTCGATCAGCAAAGTCGCCTGGCGCTCTTCGACGATCTCCTGAAGAACCGCTTGCAGGGCCTGGAGAACCGGCTGCATGGCGGCGCGCTCCGTCGCCTGAATCTCCTGGGCGCGCTGGCGCCGCAACAGTTCAAAGCGCTGCGCGTCGGCCTGCAGCGCCTGAAGGCGGGTGATCAGGTCAGGACGCTGACGCAACGCATCCTCGGACAAGACCGAGGTCTCAGCCGTCAGCGCTTCGTTTTCCTGAGCGAGTTGCGCCGAGAGCGGCCCCAGCTCGGCTTCGATCTCTTCGCCGATGCGGCCGATCTCAGCCGCGATATGGATGCCGACGGCGCTTTCCCGCAGGATTCGCTGTTCATTCATCACCAAAAGTGTTTGAGCCTGGGCGAGGCCGGTGAAGCCAAGGACCAGAATGATCGCCGCGCTCACCGCGCCGATGAATTGACGTTGCATCACGTTAGAACCCTGTTCTCGTGCTAAATCTGAAGAAGCGCGCCCGGTCATAATCTTCCTTTATGAAGGCGTGCGCGAAGTCGAAACGGACCGGTCCGAACGGCGAGTCCCAGAAAACGCTGAGTCCGGCGGATGCACGCGGCGAAAGATCATCCACGGTGAACACCGCATTCGCCGAACCATCGTCCGCAATCTGGTCGTCGTCCGGCAAAAGGCCCAGCGTGCCGAATTCGGTGAACAGGCTGCCGCGAATGCCATACTGCTCAGGCAGCCCAAGCGGGAAGGCCAGCTCAAGCGCGCCAATGGCGTAGAAATTGCCGCCAAGCGCGTCGCCCGAGACGAATGCGTCGCCGTCTTCATCCGGTTCACGGCGCTGCACCACACGCGGGCCGATGCCGGCGGTCTCAAACCCACGGAAGGAATTCCCGCCCCGGAAGAAGCGGTCATTGATCCGGGCAGTGTCGCCGCCCCAGGAGAATAGATATCCGCTTTCGCCAGTCAGGCTGAGCACCAGGTCCCTCCGGAACACGTTTCGATAAATGCCGCCCTGAATCTCAGACCGGACGTACCGAACATCACCCCCAATTCCGGCGAAATCTTGATTGAAGGCGATCCGGAAGCCGTTGGACGGCTCGATCGGATCGTCAATCCGGTTCCATGTCAGCGAATATCCGAACAAAGAGGTGACCCGCGAGCCCGCGGCCCGGTCGATCGAAGAGGACACGCCTTGGAAGGTGCGAACCTCGTCGGTCCGCAGGGTATAGCTGACGCCGGCCTGGACCGCGCGCGTCAGCGGGAAGCCGGCGCGCAGCGTGAACCCGGTCGATTCGGTTTCGAAGGACGCTTCTCTGGAAAAATCCGATCGGACCTGGAACAGATCAAATCCAGCAGCCAGATTTCGGTCGAGGAAACGGGGCTCGGTAAAGCGGATATCCACCTGTTGCCGCCGCGAACTCGCAGAGACGCGAAACCGCAAAAACTGGCCGCGACCGCGCAGATTGCGTTCCGAGATCGAGAAATCCACCAGGAAAGCGTCGGTCGACGAAAAGCCGGCGCCGAACGCCAATTCGCCGGTCGGCTGTTCTGTCACGGCGACCTGAACGCGGGCCCGGTCCGGCGCGGATCCCTGGAAGGGCTCGACATTCACTTCTTCAAAGAATCCCAGACGCCGCACGCGCGCCTGAGAGATATCCAGCAGCGCCTGATTGAAGGCGTCGCCTTCAACAATGTCGAGTTCACGGCGGATGACCCGGTCAAGCGTGCGCGTATTGCCGATGATGTCGATGCGCTCGAGATAGACCCGCGGGCTCTCGTTGATCACATAGTTGATGTCGACGGTCTGCGTTTCGCGATTGATCGCGATTTGAGGATTGATGTCGACGAATGCATAGCCCGCAGCGCCGGCGGCGAATGTCAGCGCATCAACGGATTCTTCGATCAAGCTGCCGACATATAGCCCGCCAGGCTGGGTCGGGATGCCGGCTTTTAGAAATTCGACATTGAGATCGCTGATCTGCGTCTCGACATTGATCTCGCCGAAATTATACCGCTCGCCCTCGTCCATATTGAAGGTCACGTAAAACGCGGTCTGGTCCGGCGTCAGTTCCGCGACGACGGACGTTACGCGAAAGTCGGCGTAGCCACGGTCGTTATAGAATGTCCGCAATTGTTCGCGGTCGAACTCAATCCGGTCCGGGTCGTAATTGTCGTTGCTGGAGAAGAAGCGCCACCACCGGGCCTCCGTGGTCACGATTTCGCTGCGCAGCCGGCGGTCCGGATAGGCTTCATTGCCGATGAAGGCGATACGGCGGACCCCGGTGACCGGACCTTCGGAAATCTCGAAAACCAGATCGACCCGGTTCTGTTCCAATTCGACGATCTGGGGCGTGACCTGGGCCGCAAACCGGCCGGTCTGCCGATAGACCTGCAAAATCCGCTGCACATCCGACTGGACCCGCGAGCGGGTGAAAATTGCGCGCGGCTGGAGCTCGATCTCATCGGTGATCCGATCATCATTCACCGAGCGATTGCCTTCGAGAATCACGCGGTTGATGATCGGATTCTCCTGCACGAAGACCACCATCGACGTCCCGTCGATCGCAACCCGTACATCGGAGAAGAGATTGGTTCCATAAAGCGTCTGGATCGACAGATTGATCAGACGCGGATCTGGAAGCTCACCCGGCCGGATCAAAAGATAGGACAGAATCGTGTCCGCCTCGACACGCCGATTGCCTTCCACCTGGATTCGCAAAATCGGCTGGACTTCCGGGGCGGCGGGTTGAGCGACCGGTGCAGCGGCCGGCTGGCCGGATTGGGCTGGCGCATCTTGAGCCTGCACCGCAGCGGCGCATGCAGCGCCGACGACCGCCGCCGCCAGGGCCAGGAAAA
This sequence comes from Oceanicaulis sp. BBD 1991-10, assembly GCA_001657295.1. Taxonomy (GTDB): domain Bacteria; phylum Pseudomonadota; class Alphaproteobacteria; order Caulobacterales; family Maricaulaceae; genus Oceanicaulis. The sequence goes on from LYSW01000019.1 coordinate 52,931, forward strand.
TCCGCTTCATCAATGCCCTCGTCCCTCGTTGCGTTTCCGTTCGCCTTCAGGAAAACAGACCGCGCAAATAGCTCAAATCATTCCACGTCGCCACCACCATCATCCCGATTATCAGCACAAGGCCTATTCGAAACCCGGCCTCTTGCAGCGCCGGGCTTGGGGGACGTTGGGTTATGGCTTCGTACGCGTAATATACTAGGTGGCCGCCGTCGAGTACCGGTATCGGCAGCAGGTTCATCAATCCGAGAGTCACCGACAGAAGGGCGGACAAGGTCAGAAGGCCGATCGTCAGCCGCCAGATTCGTTGCGCGAGGCCGACCTGCGGTGCGGCGTCATCCGCGCTTGGGGCGTCCACGGCGGCGTTGGCGACTTGGCCGGAAATCGTCGCGATCCCCAAAGGACCGTTCATTAGCTCCAGTGACGCGTTGCCCGTGATGAGCCGCCCTATGAAGCTGACGATCATTGTCGCCGTTTCGGCGGTCTGGCTGACGCCATAGCCGGGCGCCTGGAGCAATGTGCAGCACACTCGCTCGCCTGTCGGCGTCCGGGTGAAACGGATTCCCAACTGTCCCAGCGGCCGCTCGCCGCCAAAACTGTCTTCGACCATGGTGCGCCGCGGCGTCGCCGTCAGATAGGCCACGCGCCCCTCGCGCAAGACCCGAACCTCGATCGGCTGGCCCGCGCGGACCGCGACATAGCTTTCAAAGTCGCCATTGCCCTGGATCACCTGGCCGTCCAGAGCCAGCAATTGATCCCCGGCCTGAAACCCGGCCTCCTCAGCCGCCGAATCGATGACGATGTCCGCGACCGTGTTGATGTAGAGTCGCTCGCCGTTCGCCAGGCCCAAGGCGCCGAACAATAAGATGGCGAGCAGAAAGTTCGCCGCCGGCCCCGCCGCCACGATGATCGCGCGTTGCCAGACCGGCTTGAGATGCATGACGGTTTCTGCCTGGGGATGACTTCGATCCACCCCGTCATCGGGCCTGCTCGCGGCGTTCAGATCGCCTCTGAATTTCACATAGCCGCCCAAGGGCAGCGCGGCGACGCGCCAAATCGTGCCCGCTCGATCGCGCCAGGCGCCGAGCGTGGGCCCAAAGCCGATCGAAAACGTCTCCGCGTGAACCCCGAATGTCCGGCCGGCCCAGTAATGGCCAAGCTCGTGGATGACGACCACTAGGGAAATCACAAAGACAAAAGCAAGGATCGACAACGCGCCGGAGCCCAGAAAATCGATCATGTCCGCACCCTCGCGTCAGGCTCGCTTGGAGCTTTGGAGGCGGTCCTGAACGGTGTCGGATGCGAAGCGCCGTCCCTGGCGGTCTGCAGCATAGACAGCGTCAAAATCATTTGGAGCTCGCGCGCCGAAACCCTCAGTCTGAGCCTGCTCCAGAGCGTCTGAAACCACACCGGCGATGTCAAGAAAACCAATCTTACCGTTCAGAAAGGCGTCGACGGCGATCTCGTTCGCGGCGTTCAAGACGGCAGGCGCGCACCCGCCGGCGCGAAAGGCGGCGCGGGCGATCGATGGTCCGGGGAAGCGATCATCGTCAAGGGCGTGGAAGCTCAAATCAGACAATTGCGCCAGATCCAATCGCTTCACCGGCGTCTCCATGCGCGCCGGCCAGGCCAGGGCGTGACCGATCGGCGTGCGCATGTCCGGTTCGCCAAGCTGGGCCAGAAGCCCGCCATCGGCGTATTCGACAAGCCCGTGCACGATCGATTCCGGATGCACCAGTACGTCGACCCGGTCATCGGGCAGGTCGAATAAATGGCAGGCCTCGATGATCTCAAGCCCTTTGTTGAACATCGTAGCGCTGTCGACCGAAATCTTGGCTCCCATGCTCCAGGTCGGATGGGCGACGGCTTGCGCCGGCGTGGCTGCGGCCATCCGCTCCTTGGATGCGTTACGGAACGGCCCGCCGGAGGCGGTCAGGATGATGCGCCGGATGCCGCCGCGATGGTCTTCATCAAAGCTCTGGAATATGGCGTTATGCTCTGAATCCACGGGCAGCAGCGTCGCGCCGGATTTCCGGGCGGCTTCCATGAAGAGCGGACCCGCGCAGACCAGAGCCTCTTTATTGGCGAGCGCCACGAAAGCGCCTCGCCGCACCGCGGCGAGAGTCGGGGGCAGTCCTGCGGCCCCCACGATCGCCGCCATCACCCAATCGGCGGGCAATTGCGCGGCGTCCAGAACGGCGTCAGGCCCAGCCCCATGGCGAATGGAGGTCCCGGACAGGGCGTCCGCGAGCGCTGCCCCCTGCCCGGCGTCCGCCACGGCGCAGAATTGCGCGTTCACCCGCCTTGCAGCTTGCGCGAGATCCTGGACGTTGGAATTGGCCGTCAGAGCGACGACGGAGAACGCGCCTTCCGGCGCCCGTTCGATCAAGTCGAGCGTGGCCCGGCCCACCGAGCCGGTCGCGCCCAGTATTGTGACACTTCGCACGCCTACGCCGCTCCCCCCGGCCATAGCTCCAATGGAGACAAGCTGAGCACACCCGCCAGCAAAGTGGCCAGCATCAATGCGTCGACCCTGTCCAGAACACCGCCATGGCCCGGGATCAATGAACCGGCATCCTTGACCCCAAAACGGCGTTTGGCCAGTGACATCAGCAGGTCGCCCAGCACGGCGGCGATCGCCGTCGGCCCCGCGAGCAAGAGCGCATGCAAAGGACTGACACCGACCCAGTCGGCCAACAAAAGTCCGGAAAAAACGCCGAAGGACACGCCGGCGACGAGCCCGGCCCATGTCTTGTTGGGACTGGCCGCGGGCAATAGCTTCGGCCCGCCGATCCAGCTGCCCGCCAGATAAGCGAAGGTGTCAGCCGCCCAGACCACCGCCAGAAGGAAGGCCACGGCCTGCAAGCCGCCAGGCTCGCCGCCGTCCCGCAAACCGACCAGAACCGCCACCGAGGCGCTTACATAGGCCACGCCCGCCAGAGATTCCCAGGCGCGGCCGCGCGGCCGGCGGTCCACAAAGACCGCGACGGCGCCGGCGGCGATCCACAATGCGGTCCATCCATATGCGTCCTGGGCGGATAAGAGCGCCGCTCCAACCGCCGTGCCGGTCGCCGTCGCAAAGGCGCGCGGCGGCGCGTCCTTGTCCGACATCCGGACCCATTCCCAAGCCATGGCCGCAGAAAAGGCCGCGATGAAGATGGCGAAGGCGTGTCCGCCCAGCGCCACGAGGCCCAGGGAGACGGGACCCAATATGACTGCGGATAAGAGACGGCGAACAAAAACCGGATCGCCGGGAGGCCGGCGAGGCGGATTTGGCGTTTCAGCCATCGACCCCGCCATATCGCCGCTCTCTCATCGCATATTCCTCGATCGCCATTTTGAGCGACGCCTCGTCAAAGTCCGGCCAGAGCACGTCCATGAAGACGAATTCCGAGTAGGCCGCCTGCCAAAGTAGGAAGTTGGAGATACGGTGCTCGCCGCTGGTTCGGATCACCAGGTCAGGGTCCGGCGACCCTTTGGTGTCCAAGAAGCGCTCAAAGCCGGCTTCATCGAGTCCTGAAAGGTCCCCGTCATGCGCTTCGGCCGCGCGCTGGGCGGCGCGCACCAGCTCGTCCCGGCCGCCATAATTGAACGCGATGACCAGCTTGAACTGGTCATTGTCACGCGTTCTTTCCTCGGCGCGCTCGATAATCTCAAGCAGGTCCCGTCCCAGTCCGTCTCGCCGTCCGATCGCCTGAATATTCACGCCCTCAGACGCCAGCTTGTCCAGGTCGGCCGTGACATACATCCGCAAGAGCTCGAAGAGCGCGTCGACCTCCTCGGCCGGACGGCGCCAGTTCTCGGTGGAGAAGCTGAAAACAGTGAGCTGTTCGACCCCAAGATCGCCGGCCGCGCGCACGGTCTTGCGCAGCGCCTCAACGCCCTGGCGATGCCCAAACGCTCGGGGCCGCCCGCGGGCGGCGGCCCAACGGCCGTTTCCATCCATGATGATGGCGACATGGCGCGGCGCTGTCGGCGGCTTGCGCATTTCAGCCATGTCGGGCGCCTCCTCGCGCCGCTCCCGATCAGCGTCAGACCTGGGTGATCTCGTCTTGTTTCGTTTTCAATAGCGTGTCGATCTCCTCGATCGACGCATCGGTCGCCTTCTGGACCTGATCGGACAGCTTCTTTTGCACGTCCTCGCTGATATCGCCGTCCTTCTCGGACCGCTTCAACGTGTCCATTCCGTCACGGCGCACATTGCGCACGGCGACACGCGCCTGCTCGGCATAGCTGCCCGCCGTCTTGGCGAGCTCGCCGCGGCGCTCTTCATTGAGCGGCGGGATCGGAATCCGGATCAGCGGGCCTTCAACAACCGGGTTCAGGCCCAAAGCGGAGTTGCGGATCGCCTTGTCGACCGCCGGCGCCAGGCTGGCGTCCCAGACCTGCACGGACAGCATGCGCGGTTCCGGCACCGTCACCGTGCCCACCTGATTGATCGGCGTCGGCGAGCCATAGGCGTCGACCTTGATCGGATCGAGCAGGCCGGCTGAGGCGCGACCGGTGCGAAGGCCGGAGAATTCCTTCTTCAGCGCATCCACCGCGCCGTCCATGCGGCGTTTGATATCGTTGATGTCGAATTCCGACATGGGTGTGCTCCCTTTGCGCCGGCCTTAAGGTCAGCCGCCGACGATAGTGCTGACGCCGTCGCCGTCCAGAACGCGCGCCAGACGGCCTTGTTCGCGGATATTGAACACCACGATCGGAATCTGGTTGTCGCGCATTAAAGTGACGGCCGAGGCGTCCATGACTTTGAGATCGCGCGCCAGAACGTCGATATAGTCAAGGGTTTCAAAGCGTTTAGCCGCAGGATTCTTGCGAGGGTCGTCATCATAGACGCCGTCCACGCTGGTTCCTTTGAACAGCGCGTCGCATCCCATCTCCGCCGCGCGCAGAGCCGCCGCCGTATCCGTGGTGAAGAAGGGATTGCCGGTCCCGGCGGCGAAGATGACAACCCGCCCCTTCTCCATGTGGCGAACCGCCCGGCGGCGGATATAGGGCTCGCACACCGTGGTCATCGGGATCGCCGACTGCACGCGCGACGCGACGCCGATCCGCTCGAGCGCCGTCTGCATGGCGAGCGCGTTCATTACGGTCGCCAACATGCCCATATAGTCCGCGGCGGCGCGCTCCATGCCTTTGGCGGCGGCGCTCAGGCCGCGGAAGATATTCCCGCCGCCGATGACCAGGCAGAGCTCATAGCCCGCCTCAACCGCTTCGCGGATTTCGCGGGCGATGCGGTCGGCCGTCGTCATGTCGATGCCATAGGGCTGATCGCCCATCAGGGCCTCGCCGGAGACTTTCAGGAGCACACGTTTAAAGCGGCCTTTTGGCATCTCGTCTTGCTCAGCCCCGTCCACAATCACGCCCCTCGCCTTATACGCCCGGATTCCGCTCAAAAAAAAGCCCGGCGCCCTGTTCAGGGAGCGCCGGGCTCATCGTCATCGGGCCTTAACCCTTGACCGCTGCAGCCACTTCGGCCGCGAAGTCTTCTTCTTTCTTCTCGACGCCTTCGCCCAGCACCATCCGGATGAAGCCGGTCAGCTCGATCGGCGCGCCAGCGTCTTTTTCCGCATCCTTAAGGGCCGCTTCGACGGACTTGTCCGGGTCGAACACGAAAGCCTGCTTCAGGAGCACGACTTCCTCATAGAATTTGCGCAGACGGCCTTCGACCATTTTTTCAATGATATTGTCCGGCTTGCCGGAGGCCCGCGCCTGCTCGGAAAACACTTCGCGTTCCTTAGCGACGATGGCCGGATCGACCTCCGCCTCGGTCACCGCGACGGCGGCGGCCGGCGAGGCGGCGGCGACATGCATCGCGATCTTGCGGCCAAGCTCGTTGAGCACCGTCTTGTCGCCCTCTGACTTCAGAGCCACCAATACGCCGATCTTGCCCATGTTCGGGGCTGCAGAATTGTGCACATAGGCCGCGACCACGCCTGGATCGACGTCCAAGGTGGAGGTGCGGCGCACGGACATATTCTCGCCGATGGTGGCGATCAGATTGGTCATGGAGTCCGCAACGCTCTTGCCCGATGCGGTCTCAGCCGCAAGCAACCCATCCAGGTCGCCGGCATTGACCGCCAGGCCGGCGATTTCAGCGACGGCCTCCTGGAAGGTTTCATTGCGCGCGACGAAGTCGGTTTCCGAGTTCACCTCGACCGCGGCGGCGACCATGCCGGCGCCACGCTCGGTCGCCGAAACCGCGACCAGGCCCTCAGCAGCGACGCGATCGGCTTTTTTGGCGGCCTTGGCGAGGCCTTTCTTGCGCAGCCAGTCGAGGGCCGCATCCATATCGCCCGCGTTTTCAACGAGCGCCTTTTTCGCGTCCATCATGCCCACGCCAGTCTTTTCACGCAGGTCTTTAACGAGGGCGGCGGTGATTTGAGCCATGGGGAGATCTCCTTATCGCTTCGCGGCGATTATTCGGATTTGGTTTCGGCTTCGGCGGGCGCGGCGTCTTCCGCTTCCGCCGGTGCGGCTTCAGGAGCGGCGGCTTCGGGAGCGGCGGCTTCAGCCTCGGCAGGCGCGTCCTCGGCGACCGGTTCGGCCGGCGCTTCGGCGGCGTCGGCGAGACCGAGCGCCTCTTCGCTCGGCGCTTCGCTCGCGCCCAGATCAACGCCCAGAGCCGCCTGGCTGTCGGAGATGCCGTCCAGCACCGCGTCGGCGATCAAGTCGCAATACAGCGAGATGGCGCGCGCGGCGTCGTCATTGGCCGGGATCGGGAAGTCAATCGGATCGGGATCGCAATTGGTGTCGACCACAGCGACGACCGGAATATTCAGGCGCTTGGCCTCCTGAATGGCGATCGCTTCCTTATTGGTGTCCACCACAACCATCAGATCCGGGGTGCCGCCCATTTCCTTGATGCCGCCCAATGACCGCTCAAGCTTTTCGCGCTCGCGCGAGAGCATCAGGATTTCTTTCTTGGTCAGGCCTTGCGGACCGCCTTCTGCGTCGAGCAAGCCTTCCAGCTCCCGCAGACGCGTGATCGAATTGGAGATCGTCGACCAATTGGTGAGCGTTCCGCCCAGCCAGCGGTGATTCATGTAGTACTGCGCGCAGCGCTGGGCCGCGACTGCGATCGGGTCAGCCGCCTGGCGCTTGGTGCCGACGAAAAGCACGCGCCCGCCGGAAGCGGCGACTTCGCGCACCTTGACCAACGCCTGGTGCAGCAGCGGAACCGTCTGCGACAGGTCGATGATGTGGATGTTTGACCGCTCGCCAAAGATGAAGGGCTTCATCTTCGGATTCCAACGGTGGGTCTGGTGACCGAAATGAGCGCCGGCCTCCAGGAGCTGACGCATGGAGAATTCAGGAAGGGCCATCGATTTAATCCTTTTCCGGTTGGCCTCCACGAAGCGGAGCCGTCAACGCCGACCGTGGCCGGACGCTGAACAGCACCGGAACGACGCCTGACCATCAGGCGCCGGAGCTCCGTGTGCGGGATTGCGCGCGCTTATAAGGCGGTCGCGGCTTTGCTGCAAGCCGATTTGCGGCATTCGGAACAGGGCCCGGAAACGGCTCCCGACGCCTGGTCAACGCCGGGTCGGCACTGCGGTCTGGCCACGCCCGGCTTCAACGCCTTCCCGCAGGCGCTCCGGACAAGACCGGGGCTGAAAGCGCCTAGAGCTGTTCGACTTCGAGCACGCCGGACACCGCTTTGATCGCGGCGCGCGCCGCCGGATCGATGGCGTGACGGCCCGGAAGCCGCAATTCCGCGCTGCGCCCATCGGCCAACGGCATCACCAGATGGACGCCGCCCTTGGCGCCGTCCCGCTCGTCGGCCCGGGCGATCCGCTTGTGCAGAGCGTCCAAAGCGTCAACGCCGCAGATGTGGATCCTGATCCCCTCGCCCGCATGCTCAGCCGCGTTCGGGTCGATCAGATCGGCCCCGTCCACAATGACGCGGAGGCCTTCATCATTATCCTCGATCTTCACATTCAGGCTCGCAGCCGAGCCCGGCTCAAGAACGTCGCGAACCTCGCGCAGGACCCGCGGCGGCACGAGCGCCTCGAATTCCCCTGACGGATCCGACAGTGTCACGAAGGCGAATTTCTCGCCGGACCGTTGGGATATCTTCTCCTGGCGCCGTCTGACGACGGCCGCCATACGGACCGCGGACCGGCCCTCCGCCGCCTTGGCCGGAAGCTCTGCGAACAACGCCACGCCGCGGCGCGCCAGCATCGGTCGCATGTCGTCCAGGGGGTGGCCGGAGAGATAGAAACCGACCGCAGCCAGCTCTTCATCCAGCCGTCGGACCGGATCGAAAGGTTCAACGTCCGGCAAGTTCGGCCGCGCCAATCCAGGCGCATCGCCGCCCGTTCCGCCAAATAAAGACACCTGCGCGCTTTCGCGCTCGGCGAAGGCGGACTGGCCGAACGCCAGCAAGGTCTCCGCCGCCGCCAGCGTGCGGGCGCGATCCGGCTCCAAGCTGTCGAAGGCGCCGGCCCGGGCGAGGTTTTCGATGGCGCGCTTATTCACCTGCCGCGGGTCGACCCGCTCGGCGAAGTCGAACAGGTCCTTAAACGGACCGCCCGCCTCGCGCACCTCGACGAGATGCTCCATGGCGGACATGCCGACATTGCGCACCGCCCCGAGGGCATAGCGCAGCTTGCCGTCTTCGACGGAAAAGTCCGCCTGAGACGCGTTCACGTCGGGCCCGAGCACTTCGATCCCCATGCGCCGCGCTTCCTGGAAAAACACCGCCAGCTTGTCGGTATTCGCCGAATCCAGGCTCATCAGCGCCGCCAGGAAAGCGACAGGGTGGTTCGCCTTCAGCCATCCGGTCTGGTAGGCGATCACGGCGTAGGCGGCGGCGTGGGATTTATTGAAGCCATACCCCGCGAACTCGGCCACCAAATCAAAGATATAAGAGGCCTTCTCCCGCGCCACGCCGCGCTCTTCGGCGCCTTTAAGGAAGCGCACGCGCTGCTTGTCCATCTCCTCTTTTTTCTTTTTGCCCATGGCGCGGCGCAACAGGTCGGCCTCGCCAAGCGAGTAGCCGGACAGGATCTGCGCGATCTGCATCACCTGCTCTTGATAGATGATGACGCCGAAGGTCTCTTTGAGGACGGCTTCCAGGTCAGGATGGAGATAGTCGGGCTCCTCCCTGCCGAATTTCCGGTCGACATAGACGTCGATATTCTTCATCGGCCCGGGCCGATAAAGCGAAATCAGAGCGATGACGTCTTCGATCGTGTCCGGCTTCAGCTTGCGCAGCGTGTCGCGCATGCCCGAACTTTCCAGCTGGAACACGCCGATCGATCCGCCCGAGCCGAGAAGCTCATAGGTCGCAGGATCATCAAATCCGATCGCATCGATGTCCGGCCGGCCGCCGCCCGACGCCTCGATATAGTCCAGCGCCCGGGCGATGACCGTCAGGGTTTTCAGGCCCAGAAAGTCGAACTTCACCAGCCCTGCCGGCTCGACCCATTTCATGTTGAACTGGGTCGCGGGAAGATCGGATCTGGGGTCGCGATAGAGCGGCACCAGCTCGGTGAGCGGCCGGTCCCCGATCACGACCCCTGCAGCGTGCGTCGAGGCGTTCCGAAACAGGCCTTCCAGCTGAAGCGCCACCTCGATCAAGCGGTCAACGAGCGCATCTTCGCGCCGCATCTCGGCGATCTTCGGTTCGCTCTCGACCGCCTGGGCGAGCGTGACGGGCTGGGCCGGATTGTTCGGAACCAGCTTGGCGATGCGGTCGACCAAGCCAAAGGGAAGCTGCAGCACCCGGCCGACATCGCGCACCACCGCGCGCGCCTGCAGCGTTCCAAACGTGATGATCTGAGCCACGCGGTCATCGCCATAGCGATCCTTTACATAGCGGATCACCTCCCCCCGCCGGTCCTGGCAGAAATCCACATCGAAGTCGGGCATCGACACCCGCTCGGGATTGAGGAAACGCTCAAACAGCAGACCGAAACGCAATGGATCCAGATCGGTGATGGTCAACGCCCAGGCGACCAGAGAACCCGCGCCGGAACCACGGCCGGGGCCCACCGGAATATCGTGCGCCTTCGCCCACTGGATGAAATCGGACACGATCAGGAAATAGCCCGGAAAGCCCATGCGTTCGATAATGCCGAGCTCATAATCGAGGCGTTCCTGATAAGCCTCCCGCGACGCGGCGGGTTCAACCTTCTCAAGGCGCGCCTGCAGACCCTCGCGCGAGCGCGCGCGCAACTCCTCGGCTTCGTCACGACCGTCTTTGGTGGGAAAGCGCGGCAGGATCGGCGCGCCTGTGCGGGGCCGGAACGCGCAGCGTTTGGCGATGTCCAGGGTGGTCGCGACCGCTTCGGGAAGGTCCTCGAACAGCTTCGCCATCTCTTCGCCGGACTTGAAGTCATGGTCGGCGGTCACCTTTCGGCGATCTTCCACGCTGACATAGGCGCCCTCGGCGATGCACATCAGCGCATCATGGGCTTCATGAAGCTGGGGTTTGGAGAAATAGGGCTCATTCGTCGCGACCAGCGCCAAGCCGCGCGCGTAGGCCCGGTCAATGAGATAATCCTCCGCCGGCACGTCATCCGCGCGGCGATGGCGTTGCAGCTCCATATAGAGCCGGTCCCCATAGGCGTT
>LYSW01000020.1 GCA_001657295.1 Oceanicaulis sp. BBD 1991-10
AATAGACCGGTCAAAGAAAACCGCCCCTCCCGTTTCCGGAAGGGGCGGCCTCTTCAAGCCGGTCTTTCGACCCGACTATCCTTCAAACGCCGAGATCAGCGTCCGCAGATTGGCCCGGTGGGCGCGCGCTTCGCGCGAGCCGCCCAGGTCGGGCATCCACTCCGGCCCCAGCCAGCCTTTGACGTCATTGATCGACGCGAGGGCCGCAGAACGTGCGACCGGCGGATAGGTCCCGGTGTCGCCGACAATCGCAATCAGCGTGGTCAGATAGGCCACCTGGAGGTTTTGGCGGTAGGTGTTCGGATTGCCGCGGATATCGGCCTCGAACATCATCGCCGTCAGATCGGCCATATAATCCGCCACCGGATAGTCATTGCCGTAACGCGCGGTGTCGACCATGCGCTCCAGCACGTTGGGGTGGGTCAGATGGGTGAGCACGGCGCGCTGCTGGGCGAAGGCCCGGGCATGCAGCGAGGGATCCTCGTCGACGCCCCAGTGAGACCAGCCGCGGCGCTGGCGTTGGAGATGGTCGGCGAACGCCTCTTCCACCTCGAAGGCCTCAGGACCAAACAGCGCCGCCTCCAGCACCTCCAGCGCCTGTTCCTGCGTGTCGCGAGACACGGGCACCAGCGGGGTCTCGGCGCCGGTCTGACCGACCGCAGCCCGGTTGTTGTACACGCCGCCGATATGGCGCGAGGCCACATTGGCCGCACCGAAACGCTGACCTGTCAGGATGAGATAGCTGGTGACCAGAGGCTGATAGGACTGGCCTTCCCGCAACATGCGGTCGGGCAGGCCTTCCAGCGTCGTATTGACGAGGTCGACACGACCTTGAGCCCAGGTGACCGGGTCGTCGGACAGATCATTGATCATGACGCGCGGGTCGATGTGACGGCCCGGGGCGCGCATGTCGTCCGCATCATTGCCGAAGAAATTCTCCCGCTCGGTGGAGCGCTCCAGGATCGCCGGCAGAGCGGCGGCGTCGGCCGTATAGCCGTACTGGACCGCCCAGATGTCATAAGCGCCGGGAACTTCCTGAGAATACTGGAACTCGCCCGAGCTCATGTCCGTCGGCAGGTTCAGCGCCGGATAATCCATGATGGAGTGGGTGGCCGTGTCGCCGGTCGCCAACTCCTCCAAGGACACGCCGGAGCTGGCGCCCATATTGTGCGCCAGGCCGATGGTGTGGCCGATCTCGTGAATGATCAGATAGTGCAAGGCCTGCCGGATCAGCTCGTTCTGGGTCTCCAGCGAAGCGCCCTGCACTTGCATCATCGCCAGCGCACCCTGCGTCTCCATCTGCAGGTGCTCGGCGAAATTACACATCGCGCCGTGCTCGTGCTCCATCGGGAAGCCGGCTTCGCCGGTCAGCTCTTCGACCATGTCCTGCGGCATCCAGCCGGACAGGCCGGCCACGTCGAACACGTCGGAAAAACGGATCCGGTTCGTCAGGAAGACATATTCCAGCATGATGTCCGCGCCGATGATTTCACCGGTGCGCGGATTGGTGAAGCTGGGGCCGTAGCCGCCGAACGGCGGCGTCGGCGATGAGGTCCAGCGCAGCACGTTGTAGCGGATATCGCCGGCGTCCCAGTCAGCGTCGTCGGGCTGCTGGCGCACTTCGATCGCATTGGAGAAACCGGCCGCCTCGAACGCGACATTCCAGGTCAGCGCGGCTTCGCGAATGGTGTCGCGATACTCTTCCGGCGTGGTGTTTTCAATCCACCACACAATCGGCTCGACCGGGTCGGAGATCTCCGCATCCGGGTCCTGCTTCACCAGCCGCCAGCGATTGATGACATCATTGAACGGCGTATAGCCCGGATCGGTCAGATTGGTGACCTGCTCCAGGAAATAGCCGACGCGGAAATCGTCCGCGCGCGGCTCGAAGCCGTCGTCAGGCATGGCCACGAAGCTGTGCTGCATCTGCACGGCGACCGCCCGCGCATCGGTGATCTCCGGCCCGCCGAAATTGCGCGGCGTGGCGTTGTGGTAGACGTATTCCACCAGAATATCAGTGTTTTCCGGATAGGAGCGGTGCTCCAGAACCCGGGTCAGATTGGCTTGCAGGCGGCCCATATTGAACGCCTGAGCCGCGGCCGGGCCCTGCGGGCCGGTCGGCTTGACCTGATGCAGGTCTTCGCCTTTCAGCACATCGCCGATATCGATGAGATAGCGCGCTTGCGTGCCCGCTTCTTCATCGGCTTCGGTTTCCGCGACGATCGACAGCTGGGCGAGCGGCGCGCGCGTGATGTTGGCGTCGGCCGCGCGCGAGAGCGCATTGTCGTCATCGAACGCGAAATTCGTATTCACCTGCGCGATTTCGATATCGCCATAGCGCTTGTTGAACTCGAAGACCGCATTGTCGCGATACTGACCGCGGAACAGGCCGGTGCGCGGCGCGCCGTCTTCGGCATAGGTGAAGTAGATGAATTCCTCACCCAGCTGGGATTCGGCGATCTCCAGATACAGATCACCGTCCTCGGGATCATAATAGAGGGTGAACAGGCCTTCGGCGGCTTCGAAGTCCTCGACATAGCTCTCGATGCTATTGTCGTCTTCCTCTTCCTCGTCCTCGCTGTCTTGCGCAAAGGACGGCGAAGCGACCGCAATAGCGGCCAGCGCCGCTGCGAACCAGCGACTGTTACAATATTTCATTAGGGCAGCTCCCCTCCCAAGTTGTCGAGGCGCAAACTAAGGCGTTGAACATGAAAGGTCCAAGGCCTGGCGATTACGTTTCCGTAAGCTGACGCAGCGCCGTGACGGTTTTGCACCTGTCTGGCGATGCAACGGCCTTGGCGCGCGCCGGCAGGTTTCTATTTTGTTCCGCCATGCCTCATCTCGATCCCGATCTCTGCAACACGCTGGCCTACGCGCTGTGGCGCTCTCATTGGAGAAGACATCTCCATGACCTTGAAGCGTGCCGCATGGCGGCGCGGGATCTGGCGGCGCACCTGGAACGCGCTGGCTATCGGTGCGACCGTTCAAACGCGCTCGAGCCCCATGGCGGCCTGGCGCGCGGGCGCTCGAAAGACGGCGCGGCGTAGCAGCCCGGGCTTTGCGCGGCTCAACAGTTCATCCTATACGGCCCGCCAGACCTGATCATCGGACAAGGAATGCGGCGCCATGGGATTTAAATGCGGGATTGTCGGCCTGCCCAATGTGGGCAAGTCCACGCTGTTCAACGCCCTCACCCAGACCGCCGCGGCGCAGGCGGCGAATTATCCCTTCTGCACCATCGAACCCAATGTCGGCGAGGTGGCGGTGCCGGAACCGCGCCTGGACGCGCTGGCGGACATCGCCAGCTCGGCCAATGTCGTGCCCGCCCGGATGAATTTCGTCGATATCGCCGGCCTGGTGGAAGGCGCCAGCAAGGGCGAAGGGCTGGGCAATCAATTCCTCGCCAATATCCGCGAGACGGATGCGGTGCTCTACGTCCTGCGCTGTTTTGAGGACGGCGACATCACCCATGTCGCCGGCAAGATCGATCCGCTCGCAGATTTTGAGACCGTCGAGACTGAATTGATGCTCGCGGATCTGGAGAGCCTGGAGAAGCGCCGGGCGACGCTGGAGAAAAAGGCCAAGACCGGCGACAAGGACGCCAAGGTGACGCTGCAATTGGTCGATCTGGCGCTCGCTGAATTGCGCGAAGGCCGCCCCGCGCGCCGCGCCGACGTGCCCGAAGACCAGCAGCGTGAATGGAAAATGCTGCAGCTCCTCACCTCCAAGCCGGTCCTCTTCGTCGCCAATGTGGACGAGGATAGCGCCGCGACCGGTAATGCGTACTCCAGGCAAGTTGAAGCGCGCGCCGCGGAAGACGGCGCGGTCGCGGTGGTGATCTCCGCCAAGATCGAATCCGAGCTCGCGCTTCTGGAAGCCGATGAGCGGACCGAATATCTTGAAGAGCTGGGGCTGGAGGAGCCGGGACTGAACCGCCTCATCCACGCCGGCTACGACCTGCTGGATCTTCAGACCTATTTCACGGCCGGGCCCAAAGAGGCGCGCGCCTGGACCATCCGCCGCGGCTGGACCGCGCCCAAGGCCGCCGGCGTCATCCATGGCGACTTTGAACGCGGCTTCATCAAGGCGGAGACGATCGCCTATGCCGATTATGTCGCCCATGGCGGTGAAAGCGGCGCCCGCGACGCCGGCAAGCTGCGCCAGGAAGGCAAGGATTACGTCGTCCAGGACGGCGACGTTATGCTGTTTAAATTCAATGTCTAAGAGCCCATGAATTATCGCCACGCCTTCCATGCCGGCAATTTCGCAGACGTGCTCAAGCACGCCGTGCTGGCGCTCTGCTTTGAGCATCTCAAGGCCAAGGCCAAGCCGTTTCGCTATATCGACACGCATGCCGGGATCGGCCTTTACGACCTGACCTCGGACGAAGCCCGGCGCAGCCCGGAATTTGAGGATGGCGTTCAGCGGGTGATCGCGGCGGATAAGCCCGCTGATGTCGCAGCGGCGCTTAAGCCCCTGCTGGACGCCGTCGCGGCCTGCAACGAAGGCGAGGCATTGACCGCTTATCCGGGCTCGCCGCAGGTCGCGGCCGCGCTGATGCGCCCGACAGACCGAATCCAGCTGTGCGAGCTGCATCCTGACGACGCCAGGACGCTGGATCAGCGTTACGCCAAGGACGCCCGGGTCAAGGTGGAGGCGCGCGATGGGTATAAAGCGCTGAAATCCATCCTGCCGCCTGTCGAGAAGCGCGGCCTGGTGCTGATAGACCCGCCCTTTGAACATCGCGATGAGATGGCCTTCATGGCCGAGGCGGCGATGACCGGCCTCAATCGCTGGCCCACGGGCACGTTCATTTTCTGGCGCCCGCTGAAGGATTTGTGGGCGCAGGAGCGCTTCGACGTCGGACTGGCCGAGTGGCTGATCGCGGAAAAGCAGATTGCGCCGGAAAAAATCCTGCGCGCGGATTTGTGGGTCCGGGACCTGGAGAGCGACGGCAAGCTCGCCGGCGCCGGCGTGATGGTGGTCAATCCGCCTTATTTGCTGGAGGACCAGCTGCTGGCGCTGCTGCCCTGGCTGGCGGAGGCGCTCCGCCAGGGCGACGGCGCAGGCTGGCGGCTGGACGGCGGGATCGCGGAAGACAGCCTGCTGGTCGACGAGTTCTAATTCACTCCGCCGGGGCGGCTTCGCCTTCGCCGAACATTTGCCCGCGCTCCGCCCAGTAGACGATCGCGATCGCAAAGGCGCCCATCACCACGAATCCGCCGATCAGCGGCACCACGGTGCCGTCATACATCGCCCCGATCAGCGAGCCCAAAAACGCGCCGGACATGGAGGTGACGCCGCCATATAGCGCCGCCGTGGTGCCGGCGCGCTCGCCCGCCGGCTCCATCACCAGGGCGGAGAAATTCGCGCCCATCCAGGCGAACATCACAAGCGCTGTCGTCAGCAAGGTGAGATAGACCCAAAACGGCGGCTGTCCGAAGGCCGCGATCACCAGATGCAGCAGATTCACCGCCAGAAAGGCGGCGAGCGCGGTGTGGGAAATGCGCCGCATGCCGATCCGGCGCACGATGCGAGCATTGAGAATATTCGCCAGCGCCAGTCCGATCGCGACGCCGCCGAAGGCGACCGCGAACCATTCGTCCAGCCCGTAGAGTTCGGCCAGCACCTGTTCAGACGTGGCGATGAAGGCGAACAGCGCTCCGAAAATCAGCGCAGCCGCGCTCATATAGCCGAAGGTGACCCGGTGGCTGGCGGCGAGCTGGTAATTGCGTGCGGCGGCCGCAAAGGACAGCGGGATCCGATTGTGATCCGACAAGGTCTCCGGCAGCCGCGTCAGCATCCACACGGTAATCCCCCCGCCCAACACCAGAAGCACGCCGAATATCGCCTGCCAAGGCGCCACGAAGAGCACCATCTGTCCGATGCCCGGCGCCAGGATGGGGGCGATCATGAAGACCGTCATGGCGAAACTCATGATTTCCGCCATGCGGCGTCCCGAGACCAGGTCGCGCACCACCGCCACGGCGACCACGCGCGTCGCCGCCGCCGCCACGCCCTGAAGCGTGCGCGCGATGATCATCCACATCATGTCCGGCGCAAGCAGGCACAGCACGGTGGCGCCCAGATAGGCGGCGAGCGCATATAGCAAGGTGCGCCGACGGCCCAGCGCATCGGCCAACGGCCCGAAGCCCAGCTGGGCGAGACCGAAACCGAAGACATAGGCGGTGATCACCAGCTGGCGGTCATTGCCCGGCGCCCCGAGCGCCGCGCCGATCTCCCCCAACGCCGGCAACAGGATGTCGATGGACAATGCGTTGAGCGCCATCAAGACGCCGACCATGGCGATCAGCTCCACCGTCGATAGCGACGGTGTTTGACGGTCGGACGAAGACAGGCGCAAAGAACGAAACTCTAAATGATATACCAAGTCGGCGGACGCTAATCCGCGCCGCCGTCTCCGTCGAGCCATAAAACGGAATGGTCAGTATTCCGGGTCTTCGTCCCAGGGCCATCCGGGCGGATAATCGCCGGGGACCTGGCCGGGGAAGTTCGGCGGACGTTTCTCGAGGAAGCTGGTCACGCCCTCCACCGCATCCGCGCTGACGCCCCGATGTAAAATCGCCCGGCTCTCCAGACGATGGGCGTCCATGGGGTGCGGCGCGCCCAGCATGCGCCAAACCAGGCGCCGGTTCATCGCGACCGACACCGCCGCGGTGTTGGCGGTCAGCGCCCGCGCCTTCTCCATGGCGCGCTCCAGCACGGCGTCCGGCGTGTCGGCGAGCGCGGTGACCAGCTTTTTCTCCAGCGCTTCCGCGGCCAGGAAGGTCCGGCCGGACAGCCCCCAGTCCAGCGCGGTTTCAATACCCACCAGGCGCGGCAGGAACCAGCTCGCCGCCCCGTCCCAGGCGATGCCGCGCTTGGTGAACGGCATGGCGAATTTCGCGCCCGCCAGCGCCACGCGCGCATCCATGGGCAGGATCACCGTCGCGCCAATGCCCACCGCCGCGCCGTTGATGGCGGCCACCACGGGCTTTTCGCTGTCGAACACGCGCAGATTCATCAGCCCGCCGGTGTCGCGCCATTTCGGATCGGTGTCGTCGAACGCGCCCGAGCCCTGCGCCTCCTGCAGCATGGCGAAGGCTTCCGCCCCCGCCGATAAATCCGCGCCCGCGCAGAACGCTTTGCCTGCGCCGGTGACCACCACGGCGCGCACGGACGGATCGGCGTCCGTTGCGTTAAACGCCTCCGCGACTTCGCGGCCCATCTGAGGCGTGAAGGCGTTCATCGCCTCAGGCCGGTTAAGCGTGATCAGGCCCAGGCCGTCGGAAATGTCGAGGGTGATGGTGTCAGGCACGCGCGCCTCCCATGGAATCATCTTCGGCAAGTCTAGGCCGCGCCGCCGCCGCGGCGCTAATCCAAACATGAAAACGGCCGCCCTCGTTTGAGAGCGGCCGCCTCATGCTCAGTCGCGAGCGCGACCTACTTGTTCGGCTGCGGCGTGGTGCGCAGGTAAGGCTTGATCTTGGTGTAGCCCTTCGGGAAGAGCTTGTCGGCGTCTTCATCGGATACGGCCGGGACCACGATCACGTCTTCGCCGTCCTGCCAGTTGACCGGGGTGGCGACCTTGTAGCCGTCGGTCAGCTGCAGGGAGTCCAGAAGGCGCAGGACCTCGTTGAAATTCCGGCCGGCGCTGGGCGGATAGGTGAAGGTGGCGCGGATCTTCTTGTTGGGGTCGATGACATAGACCGCGCGGACCGTGACCTTCGGGTCGGCGTTCGGATGGATCATCGTATAGAGCTCGGACACGGCGCGGTCGGTGTCGGCGATGATCGGGAAATTCATCTTCACCGACTGGGTTTCTTCGATGTCCTTGACCCATTCATGGTGATCGCCGATCGGATCGACCGAGAGGGCGATGGCTTTGGCGCCGCGCTTGGCGAACTCGTCCTTCAGCTTGGCGGTGTAGCCCAGCTCGGTGGTGCAGACCGGGGTGAAATCGGCCGGGTGGGAGAAGAAGATCACCCAGTCATCGCCGATCCAGTCGTGGAATTTGATCGGGCCTTCGGTGGTATCAGCTTCAAAATCGGGGGCGACATCGCCGAGCAGGAGGGACATGAAATTGCTCCAGGGTTTGGGCGACAGGTTTGCCGCCAGGATCGAACGCGCGTTTACTTGGACCCCCGACTCCCAGGGCGCAAGCCCTGGGCTCTGTTATGACCGGTTTGTGAAGCGCGGAGCCGCCCCATGCCCCAGCTCATCGTGATCCGTCACGCCAAGGCGGTGGACCGCATGGAGGCCGAGGACGATTTCGAGCGCGGCCTGACCGAGCGCGGCCGCGAGGACGCCGCCCGGGCTGGCGCGGCGCTGGAAAACGCGGGCTTCAAGGCGGATCTCGCCCTGGTCAGCCCGGCGCGCCGCACCCGGGAGACCTGGCGTCACATCGGAGACGGGCTGGGCGCGCCGCCGGTCCAGGACCCAATGGCGCTCTATCACGCCACCTTTGAAATGCTGCAGCGCGCCGTGCTGGAAGCCTTGTCCGGCGGCGCCGAAGCGCCGGTGCTGGTCGGTCATAATCCCGGCGTCGGCGCATTGGTGCACAGCCTTGCCGCAGACGTTGAAACGGACACGCCATTTCCCCAGGGATGGCCCACCGGCGCGGCGGCCGCCTTTGACCTCACCGCGCGCGAGGGCCGCTTGTCTGCGACAAAATGCTTGCTTCTGTTTAACCCGAAGAGCGATTTTGGACTCGCCTAAAAGGCGAATTTGTGGCGCAATATTCCCTCAGGGGGTATGCGCGCATGGTCGATCAACGCGTAGACGCCACACGATCGCGGGCCGGGAAGGTCGCGGCGCGACTAACGCCGGACATTGAGGAAGCCGCCTATGGATTGTTCCGACGGCGACCGCTTTCCAGCGCCGGCCGACGGATTGCTCCGCCTCTGGTCCTGTTGCTGGCGCCCGGCGCCTTCTTAACAGGACTTCTTGTCTGCGCCCCGGCGACCACGCTGAGCGTCTTGGTGGCCTGGCTTTACTTCTATATCGCAGCGATAAGCGGAGTGCGCCTGGCCGCAGCGCTGTTTCCTCCGCGCCCTGCGCCGCGGCGCGACATCCCGGACGATGACCTGCCCATGATCAGCGTCATCGTCGCGCTGTATCAAGAAAGCGAAGTCGTCGCAGGTCTGTGCGCCGCCTTGCGGCGATCGAATTATCCGCGCGCGAAGCTGGATGTCATCCTGGTGCTGGAGGCCGACGACGCCGCCACGCTGGAAGCGGCGCGGCCCGCCGCCCGGCGCGCCGGCTTCCGGGTGCTGGTGGCCCCGCACGGCGAGCCCCGCACCAAGCCAAGGGCGTTGAACTATGCGCTGCAGGCTGCGCGCGGCGATCTGGTCGCCGTCTATGACGCTGAGGATGCGCCGCACCCCTACCAATTGCGCGCGGCTGCGGGCAGCTTCGCCGCAGACGAGGCGCTGGGCGTCGTGCAGGCCCCGCTCGGCTGGTATAACGGCGCTGAGAACTGGCTGACGCGTCAATTCTCACTGGAGTACGCGGCGCAATTTCACGCGCTGCTGCCGCTTTTCGCCCGGTTTGGCGCGCCCCTGCCATTGGGCGGGACCAGCAATGTGTTCCGACGTTCAGCCTTGGAGGCCGTCGGGGGCTGGGACCCGTTCAACGTGACCGAAGACGCCGACTTGGGCTTTCGGCTGGCCCGCAACGGCTGGCGGGCCGGGATCATAGCGCCTGGCACGGGCGAGGAGGCGCCGATCCACCTGTCCAGCTGGATCGGCCAACGCAGCCGCTGGCTGAAGGGCCATCTGGTGACCTGGCTGGTCCAGCTCCGTCGCCCGGGAGAGCTATGGACCGCAACCGGCCCGCTCGGCTTCGCCACGTTACAGCTCACCTTGCTCGCCAACGTCTTTAGCGCGCTGGTTCAGGCGCCGGGCCTGGCGCTATGGGTCGCAGGCTGCATCAGCATCGGCCTGGGCGTCGCCGGGCCGCTCACGGCTCTCGGCGTCGGGCTTGGCCTCTTCGCCTGGCTTTCGGCGCTCGCCTGCCTGGCCGCGGGCGCGCGGCGGGCGGGCGTGCAGGTGCGATGGCTCGACCTTGTCTCGGTCAACGCCTACTGGCTTTGCCAGCTGCCCGCCGCCTGGCGCGCCTTGAAGGAATTGCGCTTAAGGCCTTATGTGTGGGTGAAGACCCGGCACGGGATCTCTTCCAGGCGGCGCGAGGCTCCCCATGAATCTGCCCATGACGTTGAGCTTGATGGCGCTGAACGCCGCCCTGTTCGCTCTGGCCGCCTGGCGCGCCAGCCGGCCGAGTGAGCCGCCGAAGGTGCGGATGATTCCCTGGACGCTCCTGACGATCGGGCTCGGCGCCTTCTTCCTCTTGCTGCTGGCCAACCTGTTCAGCCTGTTCGGGATCGAGACCGGCCAGGGCATACCCCGCCTTTAAGCTCCGACGCCGCCGACGACGTCCGCGAACAGGCCGCTTCGCGCCCGCACGCGAGCCTGCGGCGCCGCACCATCATGAAAACCTATAGCCTGAAGAGTTAAAATTGATTGGCTCTATGGATCGGAGTGAGTCACTCTGCATTCAGGCGTTGGGGCCCCTCCCCCAACTTTTCACCTTGGGAGCTCATCATGGATGGATCAGATCACGGCTCGGGCGGCGGCTGCCCGTTTTCCGGCGGACGCATCAACAAGCCGGCCGGCGGCGGCCAGACCAATCGGGACTGGTGGCCGAACCAGCTCAAACTCAACATCTTGCGCCAGCACTCGGGCCTGGCGGATCCGAACGACCCGGATTTCGATTATCCCAAGGCCTTCGAACGCCTCGATCTCGATGCGGTGAAAGCGGATATCTTCGCCCTGATGACCGACAGCCAGGACTGGTGGCCGGCCGATTATGGCCATTACGGCCCGCTCTTCATCCGCATGGCTTGGCACAGCGCGGGCACCTACCGCATCCATGACGGCCGCGGCGGCGCCGGGGCGGGTCAGCAGCGCTTCGCGCCGCTGAACTCCTGGCCGGACAACGGCAATCTGGACAAGGCGCGCATGCTGCTTTGGCCGGTGAAGAAAAAATACGGGCGCAATCTCTCCTGGGCCGACCTGATGATCCTGGCGGGCAATTGCGCGCTGGAATCCATGGGCTTCAAAACCTTCGGCTTCGCCGGCGGCCGCACCGACACCTGGGAGCCGGAAGAGGACGTCTATTGGGGCGCGGAAACCGACTGGCTGCTGACCTCGGACAATCCCAACAGCCGCTATGACGGCGCGCGCAACGTCGACAGCGACCATGTCGATGCGAACAAGCTCGAGGACCCGCTGGGCGCCGTGATGATGGGCTTGATCTACGTCAACCCCCAGGGCCCCGACGCGGTGCCGGACCCGCTGGGTTCTGCGCGAGACGTGCGCGAGACCTTCGGCCGCATGGCGATGAATGACGAAGAAACCGTCGCCCTTGTCGCGGGCGGTCATACCTTCGGCAAGGCCCACGGCGCCGGTCCGGAGAGTCATGTCGGGCGCGAGCCGGAAGGCGCGTCCATCGAAGCGATGGGTCAGGGCTGGCTGTCCAGCTACAAATCCGGTAAAGGCGTCGACACCATCACCTCTGGAATCGAGGGCCCGTGGACGGCCAATCCGACCCAGTGGGACAACGGCTATTTCGACGTGCTGTTCGGTTATGAGTGGGAGCTCACCTCAAGCCCGGCCGGCGCGCACCAGTGGCGTCCGAAAAACCTGGCGGAAGGCGATCACGCCCCGCAGGTCGATGGCGACGGCACGGTCGAGCTGATGATGACCACCGCCGACATGGCGATGCGCATGGACCCGGATTATGAGAAGATCTCTCGCCGCTTCCACGCCAATCCGGACGAGTTCGCCGACGCCTTCGCCCGCGCCTGGTTCAAGCTGACCCACCGCGATATGGGCCCGCGCCCGCGCTATAAGGGCAAGGAAGTCCCGGCTGAAGAGCTGATCTGGCAGGATCCGGTCCCCGCGGTCGATCATGACCTCATCGATGACGCCGACATCGCGGCGCTGAAAGCGGACGTGCTCGCTTCGGGTCTGTCGATCTCCGAACTGGTCTCCACCGCCTGGGCTTCAGCCTCCACCTTCCGCGGGTCCGACAAGCGGGGCGGCGCCAACGGCGCACGCATCCGCCTCGCGCCGCAAAAGGACTGGGCGGTCAACAATCCGGCCCAGCTCTCCAAGGTTCTGGAAACGCTGGAAGGCATCCAGACCAGCTTTAACGACGCCCAGAGTAGCGGCAAGAAGGTTTCCCTGGCCGACCTGATCGTGCTCGCCGGCGCCGCGGGCGTGGAAGCGGCCGCCAAGAAGGCCGGTCACGCGGTGACCGTGCCCTTCACCCCGGGCCGCACCGACGCGACCGCCGAGCAGACCGATGCGGCGAGCTTCGCGGTGCTGGAGCCGGTCGCCGATGGGTTCCGCAATTATCTAGGCCGCGTCAGCGCGGTCTCGGCGGAGGAGCGCTTGGTTGATAAAGCCCAGCTTCTGGGTCTGACGGCGCCGGAGATGACGGTGCTCGTCGGCGGCATGCGCGTGCTGGGCGCGAACGCCGATGGCTCAAGCCATGGAGTGTTCACCGACCAGACCGGGACGCTGACGAACGACTTCTTCGTCAACGTGCTCGATCTGGGCACGACCTGGGCGGCGACCGACGACACCGACCAGGTGTTTGAAGGCCGCGACCGCGCCACCGGCGCAGTGAAAGGGACCGGCACCCGCACCGACCTGATCTTCGGCTCCAACTCGGAGCTGCGGGCCTTGTCGGAAGCCTATGCCCAAGATGACGCCGGTGAGAAATTCGTCGCTGACTTCATCGCCGCCTGGGACAAGGTGATGACGGCCGACCGCTTCGACCTCTCCTGATCGAAACGTCAGCCCGTCAGCGGAACGGCGCTCCGGACACGGAGCGCCGTTCTTATTTTGGGGCATGGAATATGAACGCTAAGTTGTAATGCATTGTGATTGAGCTAATCAACAAATGCCACCTTGAATCCATAGGGCCTGCGCCGGCCGGTTCCACTCTAGAGACACAAGAAGCCGGCTCGCCACCCGGTCTGGGCTTTGACACAGTCACAGATTGTTCTTGCGGAATTAACATGTCCCCTTAGCGTAAAATGAGGTTGCGCGGCGACAGTCCCGGCTTCGAATGTTCGCCCACGCTGTTCAGCGAATCTTCAATGAGCGGGAGCGTCCTTTCATGAATGCCTTCTTCCAAGCGCTCTACGATCTGCGCCTCGGCTTGCGAATTGCCTCTGACACTTACGCAAGCTTCGCTGAACACTTCCGGGATGGTGCATTCTACGAACCGCTCGCCGAGTTGGCATGGGCACGGAGCAACAATGACCTGACGCTGGTTCGACTAATCCCTGAGGACGTTTTGGACAGTGCAGAGGTTGTCACAGAGGAGGCAATAATCCGCGATGACCTGGGCTTGTCGGAAGATATCCCTGAACGCGTCAGCATAGCCCTCCTTCGAGCGGGGCGCGTTGAATCTGCACTATCAGAATGGCTTGGTCTGCTTGCCTCCATAGCACCAAGCGAGACCGCAAAAAACGAGCTGGAGGCAATCAGCCAGGCGACCAGCGAGGCGACGGAGCGCCTGCGTTGGCTTCGAGCCAGAGCGTTGGCCGACGATCCGGGTTATGGTGGTGCCAAAAACTATGTCCGTCGCGCCGCCTCGGGAGCGTACGAGCAGAAAGAAGAAGACGTTGCACGAGTCGATATATGGTTTGGAACGAACCGGTCTGAAAGTCGGCGCGGAACTTTCGGCCCCAAAAGGGCGAATCAAACATCCTACGGGCGCTGCTCGGTTATCGTGCCGAAGGATCGACGAATCGGCTCGCTTGGCGACCGAAACTGGATCACCCGGCTGTTGCGCGGTGACGACCGAGTTCGGCTTAGTTCCACGTCCCTGATGGACGCCGACAGCTTTTGGCTCGCACTGTCGGAATCCACGCAAGCGCTCGAAGATCGCCACCGCACGGGGCTGGTTTTCATTCACGGATACAACACCAGCTTTGTAGATGCCGCGCATCAAACCGCTCAGTTGAAGGTCGACCTTGACCATATCGGGCCAGCCGCATTTTTCTCGTGGCCTTCTATGGGTAAGCTCCTCGGTTATACGGCGGATGAGGCAACGATTCAGGCCAGCGAAGCCGCGCTGCAGAAGTTCCTTGCGGACTTTTCTGAGCGCACGGGCGTCACCACGGTCAACATCATCGCTCATTCAATGGGCAACCGAGCCCTTCTACGCGCGATGAACACCATTGCTCAGAATGCGAGCGCGGCAAACTTTGTGCCCTTCGGTCAGATCTTTCTGGCCGCCCCTGATGTGGACGCCGATGTCTTCAAAAACTTGGCTGTCGTTTACCCCGCGCTGTGCGAACGTACGACGATGTATGTGGCCAATAATGACAGGGCCATTGGAGCATCGAGACGGCTACACAATTTCCATCGCGCGGGATTGGCTCCGCCCGTCACGGTGATTGACGGAATTGACACCGTAGACGCAAGCAATGTGAATATTGGACTGCTAGGCCATGGCTATGTGGCTGAGGTTCGCGACCTGCTTGCCGACATCTTTGAGCTGCTTCAGCGAAACACCCCCCCAGAAGAGCGGTTTGGGCTGCGCCTTTCAGCAAGCCAGGCGCATTGGGAGTTCAAGGCCTAGCACTTTCGAACCGTTGCGCTTCATCTCTACCGGCGTGGCTTACACGCTCGGATTCAGCTGCTGCGCGATAACGCTTCCCAGCACTGGCGTTTTGGAGCGGGTAGCGAGAATCGAACTCGCACGTTCAGCTTGGGAAGCTGACAGGCTACCATTACATCATACCCGCCTCAGCCTCAGTCATATTTCATTCGCTGCTACGCGCAAGACCGCGGCGATGGGAGAAGCGGCGGCATTCAA
Organism: Oceanicaulis sp. BBD 1991-10; assembly: GCA_001657295.1. Lineage (GTDB taxonomy): Bacteria > Pseudomonadota > Alphaproteobacteria > Caulobacterales > Maricaulaceae > Oceanicaulis. The sequence goes on from LYSW01000020.1 coordinate 14,899, forward strand.
CTTAAGTTGCCCCAAAAGGCAACCTATAGATTGCAATTGAAACGCCTTCAGCGTATCGACTCTGCATGGTTGAGGACGCCTCTACGCCCGGCGGAATTCCTGATGGCCAGGCCTCGCCAGGGCGGGCCGCGGGTCAGATCGGCCGCGCCTACGCAAGTGCGCTGACCCGCGCGATCGACGAAGGCGGATTGGGGCTTGAACGCGAACTCCAGGACTGGCTCGGCGAGGAACGGCTCGCGCTTCTGCTTGGGGGAACGACGCCGACATTTGAAGAAAGCCTCGCCATCGACCGCATGGTCGGCGAACCTGTTCGGCCCCTTTCATCCCCGTGTGACTCCGTCGCCGCCGCGCACGGCGCGAAGATCAATCTTGGCCGGCCGCTGGGCGCGATGCTGGCCTGTATCGCCGTCGCGCTGGCCGGAGGCGCGATAGTCATCGCCGGCGTCAGCCTTCAGTCCGCCGCTGAGATGCGCGCTGAAGCCGTCGCAGCGGAGGCCTTCTCAGCGCGGCTTGTGACCACATTGGCGCAGGAGCTTCCTCATGACGCCCAATCCGGCGTCTTTGAGTCGATCGCGGCGGAGGCGCTCTTGCGATACCAGCATGGCGCGGGCCTGAACGACCCCCAGCTGCTTTCAGACTGGTCGCGCCTGTTCACGATTGTGGGCCGGCAGCGCGCGAACGCCGGCGACATTCGCGGGGCGCGCACGGCGTTCGAGACCGCATTGAACGCCGCGGAGCGCCGCGCAGGCGCGGCCCCAGGCGACCTCAATGCGGTGTTCGACCATTCCCAGGCCGCGTTCTGGCTCGCCGACTTCAACTATCGCAATGGCGATTTTGACGCCGCTGAGACCGGCTACGACCTGTACGCGGCTCTGACTGCGCAGCTATACCAAGCCGACCCCGGCCGCCCGCTCTATCAGGCCGAGTACGCTTACGGATATCTGAACGCGGCGATTATGGATTTGGAGCGGGGGCGGGCGGACGCGGCCTTATCGGGATTTTCAACCGCGATCGGAGCGCTATCGAGCGTCGCCGAAATCTCGGACGTGGTGTCGGACGCGGATGTCGCGAACGCGATCGCATGGCGGTCCGACGCGTTGGAGGTCAACGGCCGGTTGGTTGAAGCCGCCCAGGAGCGCGCCCGCGTTCTCGCCATGTATGACCGATTGCGCACCCAGGGCGGGCTGGTTGAAATCCGGTGGCTGAGAGCGGCGTCCCAGCGCGCCTATTCCCTGCTGACGCTTGGGCGGGTCGATGAAGCGAATACTATTGTCGAAGAGAGCCTCCCGGTTGCAGAGCGGCTCGCGTCCGACGCCCCGGACAGCCTGGCGGCGCGCCGGCGCTATGTCGCCCTGTTGTTGCAGCGCGCGTCGATCTCCCTGGTCCTCGAAAGTCCGTTAAGCGCCAAGCTTGTGCTCGACAGCGCCAGATTTACGGAAACGCAGGGACTGGACGGCGGCACAAGGATCCTGCCGGCGCCGGAAGCCGCCCAATTCGCCTTGCTGTCGGCCGAGATTGCGCTTGCGATGGGCGCGTTCGAAGCCGCGCACGACCAGGCGCGCGCGGCGATCGGATTGCTGAATGAGATCAATTTCACCGATCGCTATGTCACTTCGCAAATCGCCCGGGCGTATGAAGCGATGGGAGAGGCCGAACAGGGCCTCGGGCGCCGCGACCTCGCCGAACGCGCCTGGAGACAGGGGCTGGCGGCCCTGGATGATGGGGTCGGCGTCTATCTGGAGGATGTATTCCGCGCCCGGCTTTCATACCGCACAGGCGATTTCGACACCGCGCGGTCAACTCGTGCGCGTCTTCAAAACCTCGGTTACGCTCATCCCTTCGATTCAGCGTTCTGGAGTGAAGCCAGCAATGCTGGGCTTGTGCAACGTGAGCGCGAAGGAGACATGAATGACGGATGACGCATTGAAAGAAATCGGGCTTTCCGGCCGTGACGTTCGGCATATCCCGCTGCTGGTTTATCCGAAGCCGAAACTGGCCGGCAATAAGTGGGTCGACAGCGTCGGCATCGCCTTCACCAACGGCGTTGGCGAGCTGAACACCGGACGCCCGGTGGATTTTTACTTCTATCTTGTTGATGCGGACGGCAAGGCCCCGGAAGCCTTCGAATTCGCCGAGATCGAACTTGGAGGCCGGACGTGGGAGGGCATTTACATCTATCCCGATCGCGGCTTCACCGTGAAATTCGGAGAAAGCCGCAAGATTGTCGTCATGTCTGATGAAGTCACCCATGATTTCTGGCGCCATCCCTTTTCCATCGCGATCAAGAATGTAGAGACCGGCCAGCTCTACGAATTGGACCCGGGCACCGGCAATGAGGCCGAGCCAAGAACCGGAGGCGGCGGCGTTTAGAGCCGGGACGCCTGCCGGCCTTTGCGCCGGCGCCATAGGCCAGCGCCGCTTTGGAAATGGGTCAAACTCTGCACACACCAGCGTGAGCGATATTGTCGCCTGAGGCGGCGCAGCCTAGCGTTCGACGTCAGACAAATCAGGACGCGCCCGCATGCCCGACGCCGCCGCCCCCCACAGCGCCGACGCCCGCAAATTCGCCGACCCCGACCGGACTGCTGACGGAGAAGCGCGCGCCTCTGTGGCGTTCGATCAGCTCAAGACGCTGTGGTTCAACACCGGCACGCTGTGCAACATCACTTGCGCCAATTGCTATATCGAGAGCTCCCCCAGCAATGATCGGCTGGTCTATCTGAGCGAAGCGGACGTGGCGCCCTTTCTCGACGAGATCGACGCGCTCGGCGCGGGTCCCGTCGAGATCGGATTCACCGGAGGGGAGCCCTTCCTCAATCCGGACATGATCCGCCTGACGGAGATGGCGCTTGAGCGCGGCCATGAAGTCTTGATCCTGACCAATGCGATGGCGCCGATGATGCGGCCGCGCGTCAAGGCCGGGCTGCTTGAGATTCGTGACCGCTTCGGCGCGAAGCTCACGCTGCGCATCAGTCTTGATCATTACACCGCCGCCAACCACGACGCCGAGCGCGGCGTCGGCGGCTTTGCGGCGACGCTCGAGGGCATGCGTTGGCTTATCGCACACCGATTTTCTCTGAGCGTGGCCGGACGCGCGCTCTGGCATGAGAGCGACGCCGTCGCGCGGGCGGGATACGCCGGCCTGTTCGACGAATTGGGCGCTGAGATTCCCGCCGAGGATCCTGGACGCCTGGTGATCTTCCCGGAAATGGACTCCGAGGGCGACCCGCCGGAGATCACCTCGGCGTGCTGGGACATTCTGGACAAGGACCCGCGCACGGTGATGTGCGCGTCCAGCCGCATGGTGGTGAAACGCAGGGGCGCGGAAAGGCCCGCCGTGCTGTCCTGCACGCTCCTGCCGTATGACGCGGAATTCGAGCTTGCGGAAACCCTTTCGGCCTCGCTCAAGCCTGTGAAGCTGAACCATAGATTCTGCGCGCAATTCTGCGTGCTTGGCGGCGCCAGCTGCTCGGCCTAGGCGTCGGCGAAGACCGTGGCGACTAGGAGCGCCATGGCCGCCGGCGAAGCGATGCGAGCATTAGACTTCGGCAAGACGCGATCAGGCGAAATGCTTGGACAGCTTCAAGCCCTGGGCCTGGTAGTTCGAACCCGCTTCGCCATAGGCGGTCTCCACCGGCCCCGCCATGGGCTCATAGACCAGCTTGGCGACCGCTTGTCCGTCGTCGAGGATGAAGGGCACGTCGCGCCCTCGCACCTCCAGCACTGCGCGCGAACCTGCGCCGCCGGCGCTGTCGACGCCGAAACCCGGATCGAAAAAGCCGGCGTAGTGCGCGCGAAACTCGCCGATTTCAGGCGCGATGGGCGCCATCTCCGCGGCCTGGCTCAACGGCACGCTGACAGCCTCGCGGCTGGCCAGGATGTAGAATTCGCCAGGATCGAGGACGATCCTGCCCTGGGGTGCGTATACCGGCTCCCAGAAAGCCTCCGGCGCATGGCCTTGGACCTTGGACAAATCCACCAGCGGCGCATGGCGCTTGGCGCGCCAGCCCGCCGGCGCGCCGGGCTTCAGGTCCACAGACAGCGTGATCGATTGCAAAGCCTGATGTCCGCCGCGCCGCAACCGGATTTGCACCAGCCGATCGCCAGGCCGCGCCAGCACTGAAAAGGTGCGCGGCGCAATCTCCACATAGAGCGGGCCGGCATAGCCCGGCGGAATCTGATCAAACGCCGTGCATCCGTCACAGATCACCCGTGTGAAGACATCCAGCCGCCCGGTCGAGCTTTTCGGATTGGCCGCGGCGGCGAGATCAGGCGGCAGGGCCAATCCCTCCGCAAGCTCGGCGAGGTAGACGCAGCCGGTTTCCAGCACCGCGCCGCCGTCCAGATCCAGCTCGTGCATGACCACGTCGTCATCGAGCCGGTCCATGACGCTTTTGCCCGGTCCGGGCAGGAAGCTGGCGCGCAAGCGCCATACCCGCCGCGCCAGCCGCAAATCCAGACTCGCGGGCTGAACCTGCCCTGTTTCGAGAGGATTAGCGGCCTTGACCCAGCCCGCGTCGAAGCCGTCAGCCAGGGCGCGATCAGGCAGAATTCCGGTTGGGGCGGCCATGGCGGGCGAAACAGTCTCCAGGCTCAGAATCGCACCGTGCGACCCATTGGCGAGTGTCCATGCTGAGGCTGTCATGTCCAGCATGCTGCCGGCGGGTCTGTGCGCAGACCCTTGAGCCATGCCGGAATGCGGTGTCAGATGACACTCAGCCCTTGGCGAACAAGGAGGCCGGGCGATGTATGCGGAAGAAACCGAAGGCGTGGTGATCCGGGTGGAGCCCCACTTCCTCGACGAGGAATCCGAGCCCGAGGACCACCGCTATTTCTGGACCTATTCGGTCGAGATCGAAAACACCGGCGCAGAGCCGATCCAGCTGGTGGAGCGCGAGTGGCGGATCACCGACGCGCGCAACCGCACCGAGATTGTGCGGGGGCGGGGCGTGGTCGGCGAGGAGCCGGTGATCGAGCCAGGGGAATCCTTCCGCTACACCTCGGCGGCGCCCCTTCCGACCGCGTCCGGCTTCATGGTCGGCGCCTACACCATGGTGCGCCGCTCCGGCGGGCGGTTTGCGGCGCAGATACCGGCCTTCCCGCTCGATAGCCCGTATGGGGCGGCGACGCGCCACTGAGCGCGAGCCGGACGCCGTGACCGATTCCGCACGCACCGTTCTGTTTGTGCTTGGCGTCCTGCTGGCGACCTTGTCGGCGGCCATGTTCGCGCCCGGCCTGGTTGATCTGCAGATCGGAGGCGCCGCGGCTTACGCCTTTTTCGGCGCGGGCGTCATCGGCGTGGTGATCGGCGGCGTCATGGCGCTCTTAGGCAGCGGCGGCGACAAGAGCTTGTCGCCGCGCGGCGCAATCATCCTCACAGGCGGGAGCTGGGCGGTGCTCGCCGCCGCAGCCGCGGTCCCGTTAAAGCTCGCAGGACTTGGCCTGAGCTGGACGGACGCGCTGTTTGAAGCGACTTCGGGCATCACCACCACCGGGGCCACCATCCTGACCGGCCTCCAGGACATGCCGCCAGGCATCCTTTTATGGCGCTCCATTCTGCAATGGATCGGCGGGATCGGCATCATCGTCACCGCCATGGCGATCTGGCCGCTCCTGGGGATCGGCGGCATGCAGCTATTCCGCCTGGAAAGCTCGGACGCCTCAGAGAAAGCGATGCCGCGCGCCGGCCAGATCGCCGGCGCTGTGGGCCTAGTTTATCTCGCCCTCACCTTTCTGTGCATGATCGCCTATCTGGCTGCAGGCATGGGCGCGTTCGACGCGATCAACCATGCCATGACGACGGTGGCGACCGGCGGATTCTCCACCCATGACCAGTCGATCGGAGCCTTTGCAGCCGGCGGCGCCGATCTGGTCGCGCTGGTGTTCATGGTGATGGCGGGCCTGCCCTTCATCCTGTTCGTCCGCGCGGCGGGCGGCCGGCCGGACCTTCTTTTCACCGACCCCCAGGCCCGCATGTTTCTCATTGTCGCCGGCATGGCAGCGCTGGCCCTGACGCTGTGGCTGGCGGCGAACCCGCCGCCGCAGGACCAGACATTCGGCGCCTGGAGGCTCGCGTCGGTGAACGCCGTGTCGATCCTGACCGGAACAGGCTACGCCTCGGCGGATTACGGGCTTTGGGGCGGCGCGGCCGTGGCGATCTTCTTCCTGCTCATGTTCATCGGCGGATGCGCGGGATCGACCACATGTTCGGTCAAGATATTCCGCTACCAGATCGCGGCCTCTGCGATGAGCGCTTACATCGCCCAGTACGCCCGCCCCCATGCCGTCAAACCCGTCCGCTATCGGGGCCAGGTCGTGCCCGACGACACGGTGCGCTCGGTGCTCGGCTTCTTCTTTCTGTTCTTCGCCACTTTCGCCACCTCCGCCGCTTTGCTGTCGTTGATCGGATTGGACACGGTCACGGCCGTATCCGGCGCGGCGACCACGCTGGCCAATGTCGGCCCTGGCCTGGGCGAGGTCATCGGACCGGCCGGCACGTTTCAGCCGCTGCCTGATGCGGCCAAATGGGTGATGACCGCGACCATGCTGATCGGCCGATTGGAAATCATGGTGGTGCTGGTGATGCTCGCGCCCGGCTTCTGGCGGCGCTAGCGGCTGAGAACCGCTTTGATGAAGGCCGCTTTGCACAGGCGGTAGGCCGTCATGGGCTGACCGTCGAAACGCCGTTTCATCGCGTTATACTCGGCCAGCAGGCCCGGGTCGTCCATCAGCGCCGCCTTGAATTGGTCAAACACATCCAGACGCGATCCGCCGACAACAAGCTGGACGCCGACGGGAATGAAAAAGCCCTCAAGTTCGAACGCGGCGAATGTCTCGTCGCGCACCGATTTCCGGTTTTGAACATGGGTCTCGTCGAGCAGCCGGCGCGCCGCCTGAAAATCGCCAGCGGCGACCCTGAGCGCGATATCAAGATCGCCCTTGGTCAAAGCGCCGGGTATCGAGGTCGCGCCGACATGCGTGATCTCAGCGGCCGCCGGCAGGCGCGGCGAATATTTAGAACGCCAAGCTTTAAACGTTTCGCCCGCGCGCCGGCGGGCGGCTTCCGGATCCGCCAGGATCAGGCGATCCCCGGTCAATCGTTCGCCTTGCCCGCCTGATCGATCTCTTCAGCGGAGAAGGTCCATTCCCGATTGCAGTATTCGCAGGTCATCGCCACGGTTCCGTCCTCACGCGCCATGTGATTTCGGTCATCGGACGGGAAGCGCGACAACAATTCGGCCAGGCGCTCCTGGCGGCAGGCGCAGCGCCGCTGGACGGCGCGGACATCTTCGACCCGCACGCCCTCCTCGTGGAAGAGGCGGAACAACACCCGGCCGGACGTCAGGCTCGGGTCGATCAACTCATCATCGCCCAGCGTGTCGAACAGGGCGCGCGCATGATCGAAATCCGCGTCCGTCTGCCCGCGCATATCGTCGCCGGCGATGCGCTGGATCAACGCCCCGCCGGCGCGCCAGATCTGACGCCCGCCATCGACCACCTGCCGGCCCACAGCCAGTTTGAGCCGAGACGGCACTTGTTCTGACTGAGTGAAGTAATGCTCCGCGCTTTCCGCAAGGCTGGACCCGGTGACTTCAGTCACGCCCTGATAGCGCTCCATGCCCGGCCCCGGATCGATGGTCATGGCGAAATTACCTCCGCCCAGCAATCGATCGGCGCCGACCGGTCCGCCTTCCACGGTCTCGAGCATCTTCACGCGATCGGCGTCGTATTTCGCATATGCCCGCACACCCTCGCCGGGCACGAAGTCCGCAACGACAAACCCGACAGCGCCCTCGCCTTCGACCTGGCGGCCGTGGGCGGAGGGGCCGCTGGCCTGGATGATCAACTTGCCGTCGAATTTGAGGCTGTCGCCGACAAGCGCCGCGATCAGCGCGGCTTCGCCGACCAGGCGGGCGACGCTTTCCGGATAGGCGTGAGCGCCCAATATGGCGTCGGAGACCGCGCCAAAGCGCACGATCCGCCCCCGCACCGGCCGGCCTTCGAGCTGGAATGTGGAGATGGTGTCGTCCACCGCGCCCAGCGCGTCCGGGCTTTCATCACCTTCCAGCATCGTGTCCCAGTCCCCCGGTCTGATCCGGCGGCCGGTCAGGCCGCCTCAGGTTTGAGTTCGTCCAGCGCCTTGTCCAGCGCCCCGACAGCTTCGCGCACATGATCTTCGGTGATGATCAGCGGCGGCGCCATGCGCGCGACATTGTCCCCGGCCGCGCCCATAAGAAGATGGTGGCTCCGAGCCTTGGCGGCCAGCGTGCGATTCACATAGCCGTCCTTCAACTTCAGTCCGATTAGAAGTCCGCGCCCGCGCAAGTCCTCCACCTTTTCAGCATGAGCGTCGACCAGGCCGGCCAGTTGCTGGCGCAGCACGTTGGACATATCCACGACATTTTGAAGGAATCCGTCAGCCGTCAATTCGTCGTAGACGACATTGCCGACGGCCATGGCGAGCGGGTTGCCCCCGAAAGTGGAGCCGTGAGTGCCCATCTTCATGTGGTCGCCGGCCGCTTCCGTGGTCAGGCAGGCGCCCATGGGAAAACCGCCGCCCACGCCTTTGGCCACCGCCATGATATCCGGCTGGCCGGTCTGCGCCCATTCATGCGCCCAAAGCTTGCCGGTCCGGCCGGCGCCGCACTGCACCTCGTCATAGATCAAAAGCAGCCCATGCTCGTCACACAGCTCGCGTAGGCCGCGCAGGCAGACATCGGGGATTGCGCGCACGCCGCCTTCGCCCTGGACCGGCTCGACCATGATGGCGGCGGTTTCTTCGGTGATCGCAGCCTTCAACGCGTCATGGTCGCCGAATTCAACCTGATCGAAGCCTTCCATGGCCGGACCGAAGCCTTCGAGATATTTCGGATTGCCGCCGGCGTTGATCGCGCCATAGCTGCGCCCGTGGAAGGCGCCGGTGAAGGTGATGATGCGATAGCGGTCCGGACGACCCTGGGCGAAATGATAGTGGCGTGCCGTTTTCAGCGCGCACTCCACCGCTTCCGTCCCGGAATTGGTGAAGAAAACCCGGTCCGCAAAGCTGTCTCGGCAGTATTTCTCCGCCAGTTCGAGCTGTCCGGGCACGCGGAACATGTTGGACGTGTGCCAGAGCTTCTCCGCCTGTTCCTTTAGCGCCGCCACGGCCTTGGGATGGGCGTGGCCCAGACCGTTCACGGCGATGCCGGAGATGAAGTCGAGATACCGGTCCCCGCTCCGCTCAAAGATATAGGCGCCCTCGCCCCGTTCGAAATTGAGATCGGGCGGGCTATAGGTGTCCATCAATGGTGCGGGCATGAAGGCGTCCCCTTGAATGCGGTGAAAATGCGGACTGTGCGATCTAGGCCGATGCCGCTCAGCTCTTCAAGCGCCAGCCGGAGCGCAGCAGCACAAGGCAGGCGATCAAAAGCGCGATATTGAGCACCAGACACACCAGCGCGCCGACCAGCAGATTGCTGTCGCCGGCGCCGATGAAGCCGTAGCGAAACCCGTCGATCAGAAAGAAGACCGGGTTGACATGGCTGATCGTGTAGAAGGGTTCAGGCAGGATTTCGACCGAGTAGAATGTACCCGACAAAAAGGCCAGAGGCATGATGATGAAGTTGGTGATCACCGCCAGGTGATCGAACTTCTCCGCCCACAGACCGGCGATCACGCCGACCATCGCCATCATCGCCGCCGCCGACAGGCCGAAATACAAGACCGCCCAGGGATGGGCGATGGTCATCGGCACGAAGGGCGCAATCGCGAGCCCCGTGACCGCGGCGACCAGCAGACCCCGGGTCACAGCGCCGCCGATAAAGGCCGCGGCCAGCTCGGACGGCGAGATCGGCGGCATCAGCCAGTCCACCGTGTTGCCCATCATCTTCGCGGAGATCAGCGAGCTGGAGGAGTTCGCGAAGGCGTTGTTCAACAGGCCCAGCATCACCAGACCGGGCGCGAGGAAGCTGGTGAAGGCGACGCCGTTGATGGCTTCCCGGTCGGTCCCGATGGCCAGGGAGAACACCATCATGAACAAGAGGCTGGTCGCGACGGGCGCCAGCACGGTTTGAAAATGCACCTTGAGGAAGCGGTGCACCTCCTTCTTGTAGAGCGTCCACAGACCCAGCCAGTTCACAGCCCCCAAGGGGCGCGGCTGAGGCGGGGACACGTCCTGGCGCCGGTCTGCATCCGGCTGTGCGACATCGGCGTCAGACAGGGCTTGATCAGTCATGGGCGACTCTCGCTAAGAGCTTTCATGCATGGGCTTTAGCACGCTTCTCCCCGGCGCATCGAATCAGCTTTCCACAGCCGATGCCATCGCGCATCTTGTGCATGCCGTATCGCTGGCTACTGTATCTCGTGCCGGACGCAAGATGTTGGGGCGCTGCGGAAGCCGATGGCTACAGATAGCGCACTCACACACGAATCCGGCGCAATGTGGATGAGCGTAGCAGGCGAGGAGCGCACCGCCATGGCTTGGACTGAAGACCGTGTGGAAACCCTGAAAAAGCTCTGGGCTGATGGCCTGAGCGCCAGTCAGATCGCCAAGCAATTGGGCGGCGTCACCCGTAACGCCGTGATCGGCAAGGTCCATCGCCTCGGCCTGTCGGGCCGCGCGACCCCGTCCAGGCCCAGCCGCCGCCCGGCTCCGCGCCCCAGCCAGCCGCGCGCGCCGAAGCCGGCCGCCGCCAAGGCGCCCAAACCGGCCGCCGTGTCCGCCCCCGCCGCGCCCAAGCCGGCGCCGCAGCCTGTGGTTCCGGCCCCGCAGGAGGCCCAGAAGCTGCCGAGCGGGGAGTACGCGACCGTGCTGACCCTGCGCGACGGCATGTGCAAATGGCCGATCGGCGATCCGGCCTCCACGGAGTTCAGGTTCTGCGGCCGGAAATCCGAAGCCGGCTCGGCCTACTGCTCGGCCCACGCCCAGGTCGCCTACCAGCCTCAGGCGAAGCGGCGCCGCAAGCCGGCCGACGACGCCCGCGCCGTGCTGGACAGCCTGCAGGCCGCAAGGCGGGTGAATTTCTAGGCTCCCGAGACAGCCTCGAAGACAAAAAGCCCCGCGCGGACTCCCGGCGCGGGGCTTGATGTTCAAAGGGTAGGTTCAGTCCGCATTCAGCGCATAGCCGGCGGACCGCACCGTGCGGATCGGATCGCCCTCGCCGGCCTTGTTCAGCGCTTTGCGAAGCCGTCCCACATGAACGTCGACGGTTCGCGCCTCGACATAAACGTCCGATCCCCAGACCGCGTCCAGCAGCTGTTCGCGGGAAAAGACCCGGCCGGGATGCTGCATCAAATAGTCAAGCAGGCGGAACTCCGTCGGACCCAGATGAACTTCGGCGTCCGATCGCATCACCCTGTGAGCCACCCGGTCGATGGAGATATCGCCGACCACGACCCGATCTTCGGCGAGCCCGGGCCGGATACGCCGCAGGACGGCGCGCACGCGGGCGAATAGCTCCTTCATCAGGAAGGGTTTGACGATGTAATCGTCGGCGCCGGTGTCCAGACCGCGGATCCTGTCCGCCTCCTCGCCGCGCGCGGTGAGCATGATGATCGGCAGATTGCGCGTCTCCTGACGCCCCCTGAGCCTGCGGCACACTTCGATGCCGGACACTTTCGGCAGCATCCAATCCAGCAGAACAACGTCGGGCTGGCGTTCTTCGACCAGCATCATGGCCTCTTCGCCATCTGCGGCCATGGACACGCGAAAGCCTTCCTTCTTCAGATTATACTGAAGCAGCTCGGCGAGCGCGTCCTCATCCTCAACGACTAAGACATGCGGTTGCATGGGCTTACTCCCCGTCCTGGGATGTCGGCCGGGTTCCCCGAGGCCGATCCGTGGCGATCTCTGCGCCGGTTACGAGATAGTGGACGACCTCCGCGATATTGGTCGCGTGGTCGCCGATGCGTTCGAGATTCTTCGCGATGAAGAGCAGATGCGCGCCCGGCTCGATCATGGACGGATCGTCCGCCATGGCGCCGACCAGATCGCGGAACAGCGCATTATAATGCTCATCCACATCGTCATCGCGCTCCCACACGGCGACCGCCGTGGCGGCTTGGCCGGTGGCGTACGCGTCAAGCACCTCGTGGAGGTGGCCGAGCACCAGCTTGCCCATTCGGTCGACGGCCGCAGCGAATGCTGTCGGTTCGCTTTCATTCAAGGTCGGGACCCGGCGTGCGATCGATTTTGCAAGATCGCCGACCCGCTCCAGATCGTTGACGATTTTCAGCGCCGCAATGCAGACGCGCAAATCCTTGGCGATCGGCTGACGCAGCGCGAGCAGGCGAATGATCTGCTTTTCAATGGCTCGCTCTTTGGCGTCGACCTGAGCGTCCATCACCACGACCTCGGCGGCGCGTTCGGCGTCGCGGGTGCTGGCGGCCTCGAGGGCGTCGGAGACGAGAGATTCCGCCAGGCCGCCCATGGCGGACACATCCGCTGCGAGCTGCTCCAGCTCCTCGGAAAACGCCTTGACGATATGCGGTTGGTTAACGGGCGGGACCATGGCGGTCGCCTTTCAGAAACATAGGAAAAAGAAGCGATTGAAGACGCATCAGCCAAACCGCCCTGTGATGTAATCCTGGGTGCGCTGATCGCGCGGATTGGTGAAGATTTCTTCGGTCGGCCCGTATTCCACAAGCGCGCCGAGATGGAAGAAGGCCGTCATCTGCGACACGCGCGCCGCCTGGGCCATGGAGTGGGTGACGATGATCAGGGCATAGTTTTCGCGCAACTCATCGATCAGCTCCTCGATGCGCGCCGTCGCGATCGGGTCCAGGGCCGAGCAGGGTTCATCCATCAAGATGACTTCCGGATTGACCGCGATCGCCCGCGCGATGACGAGACGTTGCTGCTGGCCGCCGGACAACGACGTGCCGGGATGATTGAGGCGATCGGCGACCTCGTCCCACAGCCCCGCCTTCTTCAAGCTGGTTTCGACAATGGCGTCGAGCTGATCCTTGTCTCCGGCGAGGCCGTGAATGCGCGGCCCATAGGCGACATTCTCAAAAATCGACTTGGGAAAAGGATTGGGCTTCTGGAACACCATGCCGACGCGGGCGCGCAGCACGACCGGATCGACGCTGCGGTCATTGACCTCTTCTCCATCGATCTTCACCGATCCGGTGACGCGGGCGTTGTCGATGGTGTCGTTCATCCGGTTGACGCAGCGCAGGAAGGTCGACTTGCCGCAGCCGGACGGCCCGATGCAGGCGGTCACCGCCCGATCCGGGACGTCCATGCTGACGCCGTCCAGCGCCAGCTTGTCGCCATAGCGCACCGACACGCCTTTCGTGGCGACTTTGCTTTCAAAGCCGGGCTCGACGCTGTGATACAGCGTGCCACCCTCGCCTTGGGAGCGCCCAGCCTCATTTCGCGTATCACTCACGTCACCATCTCCGTTCAAACCGGCGCCGCAGATAGATCGCCACCGCATTGAACACGATCATCAGGCTTAACAGGATCAGGATCGCCGCAGCCGTGCGGGCTTCAAAAGCGCGCTCGGCGCTCGACGACCAGATGAAGATTTGCACCGGCATCACCGTGGCCGGCTCGGTAAAGCCGGCCGGCCCGAAACTCGGCGCGTCGGCGATGAAGGCCACCATGCCGATCATCAATAGCGGCGCAGTTTCGCCCAGGGCCTGGGCGAGACCGATGATCGACCCCGTCAGCATGCCCGGCAAGGCTAAGGGCAGGACATGGTGAAACACCGCCTGGGTTTTTGAGGCCCCGACCCCCAACGCCGCTTCGCGAATGGAGGGCGGCACGGCCTTCAGCGCCGCCCGCGACGAAATGATCACCGTCGGCAGGGTCATCAGGGCCAGCACCATGCCCCCGACCAGGGGCGCCGAACGCGGCAGGCCGAAGCTGTTGATGAAGACCGCCAGCCCCAGGAGGCCGAACACGATGGACGGTACGGCGGCCAGGTTGTTGATATTCACCTCGATAAAGGCCGTGAAACGGTTTTTCGGTGCGAATTCTTCCAGATAGATCGCCGCGCCCACGCCGATCGGAACGGCCATCAACATGGTGATCACCATGGTCAGGATCGATCCGACCATCGCGCCCATCACGCCGGCGAGTTCCGGCTCGCGGCTGTCGGCGTTGGTGAAAAGCATCGTGTTGAAACCGTTGCGGACCAGGCCGCGCTCTTCCAGCGTTCGAGCGAAGACGATCTGACGATCGGTGATCAGGCGCGCCGCGGCCGGCGTCTCCAACTCCCAGATGATCCAATCAGAAATCGGGGCGTCAGCATCTCCCGCAACAGGCAGGATAAGCCGCCCCCGGGCGCTGCGCGCATCCGCGCCGAGGGTGTCGATCCGCAGGACGCCGCCATTGATGACGGCGAGAAGCGAGGGATCTTGCGCCGTCAGCTCAATGTCCTGACCGGGCCGCAATCGCATACGCAGCCGTTCGGCCCGCGCGCTCGCGCGTTCGGCATCAGCGAGAAGCACCTCGCGCTGGTCGAGATCGATGGTGATTTCCGCCAGGACGCGGGCGTCTTCGGCGCGCGCCTCGGCGAGTTCGGCCCGATCGGTGATATCCGCCCGCAACCGGCTGACAAAGTCGTCAAACACCGGGGCTTGGGCTGTCAACTCAGCCGCGGCGTCATCCATACGTGCGGTGATCGGCGCCGGGCCGGCGGAGCGGCGTTCTCTGACCGAGGCGCCTTTCAGATAAAGGTCGGCGTCATCGGAGATCGGGAACTCAAACTCGACCGTCTGGCCGACCAGGCTGGGATTTTCCACGACATCATTGAGCAAGCGCGCCGCGTTGACGGCGCTGTAGAGGCCGAATAGCTCGCGCAGCGGCGCACGCCCTTCGACTTCGGGGAATTGCTCGCGCAAAGACGCCTGGATCGCGGCGTTATAGCTTCCGCGGCGCAGGCTGGATTCGCTGCGGTCGCCGCGCGGGTCCACCAGGCTGGCCTCAAGCGCCACCGGCAAGGTCAGCCGATGCGCCGTAAATGCGGGAGCGGACTGGATCATGATCGAGCCGACCAGCACCGCCAGGAAGACCACCGCGAGCGCGATCGCCGCCAGACCGTACGCCTGGAAGCGTTGTTCGGCCCGGTGCCGGCGCGCCAGGCGCGCGGCCACCGCCTCCCGGATGGAGGTGAGATTACTCATAGCGTTCCCGGAAGCGCTGAACCACGCGCAGCGCGATGATGTTCAGCGCCAGCGTGAGAATGAAGAGCACCAGGCCAAGCGCGAAGGCGGAAAGGGTCTTGGCGCTGTCGAACTCTTGGTCGCCGGTGAGCAGCATGACGATCTGCACCGTGATTGTGGTCACCGATTCCAGGGGGTTGGCGGTCAAGTTCGCGCCCTGCCCCGCCGCCATGACGACGATCATGGTTTCACCGACCGCCCGGCTGATCGCCAGCAGCACGGCGCCGACAATGCCTGGCAGCGCCGCCGGCAAGACAACTTGTCGGACCGCTTCAGACTTGGTTGCGCCCATGGCGTAGGCGCCGTCGCGCAGCGATTGCGGAACGGCGTTGATCACATCGTCGGACAGGGAGGAGACGAAGGGGATGATCATCACCCCCATCACCAAGCCGGCCGAAAGCGCGCTTTGGGTGACTGCATCTTCATAGCCGAGAAAAAGCGCGAAATCGCGCAGCAACGGCCCAACGGTCAGGAGCGCGAAAAAGCCGTAGACGACGGTTGGCACGCCCGCGAGGATTTCCAGGACAGGCTTCGCGATCGACCGAAATCCAGGGCTGGCGTATTCGGACAGGTAAATCGCGGCAAACAGGCCCACCGGCACCGCCACCGCCATGGCGATGAGGGTGATGAGCGCCGTGCCCGCAAACAGCGGCACGGCGCCGAAGGCGCCGGTCTGCCCGACCTGATCGGCGCGGATCGCGATTTGCGGGCTCCAATGCAGCCCGAACAGGAATTCGTGGATGCGCCAGTCGATCGATGCGAAAAAGCGGATCGATTCAAACAGAAGCGACAACACGATTCCCAGCGTCGTCAGGATTGCGATGACCGACGCGGCGAACAGCACGAAGGACACCGCGCCCTCCACCCGGTTTCGGGCTCTGAAATTGGCCGAAATCCGGCTGCGTCCCCAGGCCAGACCGCCGACCGCCAGGGCGAGCACCGCGCCCGCGATCGACCAGCGAAACAGCGCCTCCCACGGAGTCATGGCGCCGGCGGCGGCCTGCAGCTCCGGCGTGAGGCGGCTGGAAAGGCCTTCGTCAAATGCGATCGCGCGCGCATCGGCGATGAAGAGTTCGCGGCGCTCAGCGGGTGCGCGCCAGTATTCGAAGCCGGCGCGGGCGCGGTCCCCGGCGAGCGAAGCCGGCGCGCGGGCGGCGACTGAAGCGGCGAAGGCGTCACGGACCTCGCCGCGCTCGACGCTGATCTCATTGCGGCGCACCGTCAGCTCGCCCAGCCGGCGCATCAAATCATCCGCATTTTCACCGCTGTTGGACGCGCGGATGATCTCGTTTCGAGCGGCGAGCGCTTCCGCTTCGACCTGGCTGGCGGCTTCGGCGAGGCGCGCATAATCCGTGCTGGCTGCGATTTCAGCTTCATAGGCGCGTATGAGCGGCGCCGCCTCGCGCTCGAGCTCACCCATGGACAGGGTGTTGACTAAAGCCGCGCCGAACACCCCGTAGACCGCCAGCAGCAGGAAGGACGGCACGCCGGTCCAGATCGCGATATAATATCCGTAATAATTCGGCAGAGAGTGAAGCGAGGCGGGGCGCCCGCCGGCAGCCGCGGCGGCCCGCCGGCGGCCGACCAAAAAGCCGACGGCCGTCAGCACAAGCAAGGCAAGCGCGACGAAGACCGAGATCTGCATGACTGCTCCAAACACCCGACGCGCACGGGGGCGCGGACCTCAGGCTGCACGCGCCTGAAGCCGAGGCGCGAACCTGCTCCGGATCGATCAATTGAATATGTCAGTTAAATGACAGTTTTGTAACAACGACGGGCGGCCGCCAAAGGCTATGAAACTGTTCAGGTATCCGCCTGAACTAGGTCATTCGATTCGATCTTCGCAACCGGGCGCGGCTGGGACCCGGCGACGGGGAAGAAGACTGAAAAGACCGAGCCCGCGCCCGGCGCGCTCTCAACCGAGAGGCCGCCGCGATGGCGGTTCACGATGTGCTTGACGATCGCAAGGCCCAAACCGGTGCCCGCCATCGGTCCGCTTTTCTGACCGTCCACTCGGAAGAAACGTTCCGCAAGGCGTGGCAGATACCGGCGTTCAATCCCCGCTCCCTTGTCACGCACTCGCACGACGCCGAAGCGTTGATCCGGATCCAGGACCGGCGCGGCCAAGGTCAATCGCCCCGAATCCTCGGTGATGCGGGTTCTGGCCTGCTCCGCGGCGTCAAGCGTGCGTCCGTGATACACGCAAATGCAGATCTCGGATCGGTCGGTCGAGTATTTCAGCGCATTGCCGACCAGGTTCTCGATCACCTCGAAAAGCTGGTCACGATCGCCGCGGACGGGCGCCGGGGCGTCACCCAGCTCCAGTTCAAGGCGGATATTGCGGCGCTCCGCAACCGGGGCGAGGGATTCTGCTACCTCGCCGACCAGCTGATTGAGATCGACGAGATCTGTCGGCGGCACATGTTCATTCATCTCCACGCGCGACAGCGATAGAAGATCGTTGATCAGCCGCCGCATGCGCTCGGTCTGTTCCTGCATGATCGCCAGGAAGCGGTCCCGGGCTTCCTCATCGTCCCGGGCTGGGCCGTTCAGCGTTTCAATAAATCCGGCGAGCGAGGAGAGCGGGGTGCGCAACTCATGGCTCGCGTTGGCCAGGAAATCCGCCCGCATGCGTTCGGCCCGCTTTGAAGACGTGTCGTCCGCCAGAACCAACATGGCTCGAAACGGCATCGGCCCCGGGAGCTCCAGGCGGATCGGCTCGACAAATGCGCGAACATGACTTTCCAGCGGCGCGATCGTCGAATACTCCACCGTCGCGCCGCGTTCACCGCGCAGCGCGGCGCTGACCGCCTCCAGAACCCTGGGCTGGCGCAGCACCGTTGACAAAAGGCCGCGCTCGGCGCCGAGCCCCAGGAATGCGCGCGCGGCGGGATTGGCGCGTTCGATCCGGCCGCCCGGGCCGATCAACAAAACCGGAATCGGCAAGCGCTCGATCATCGCGGCGCTATTGTCAGACGGCGCTTCCGGGCTTTCCGTCGCCGGCGCCGCTTGCTGGCCCGGCTCCATCGCGGTGAGAGCGGTCAGATAATAAACGAAACCCAACGCCGCAAACGCCAGGGCGGCGGACAGGAAGGCCGGAACGGAGAGCTCGCCGCTGAACGCGAGCACGGCGAGCACGATGATCCCCAACGCCACCGTCAACACCACATCGCGGCGGCGCGGGCGATCGGCGCCGGAACCCGGCGCGGCGGCTTGAGGCGGTTGATCCATACAGCTTTCTAGCACGGATGTGTGACAGGCCGGTCTCCGGCTGCGCTCTGCCGGGTCGGTTCCCGCCTGTCAATGACAGGTTATTGCGAAACCTCACGCATCCAAACGCTGCCCGCACGGCATCTTGCTTCTAAGAGCCGGTCGCATTGACGCGAAACGGATTCATTACAAGGACCCAACACCTGTATGAACTTTTCGTAATTCGAGAAAAATTTGTCGTTTTTCGATAAGTTTTGATTGACTTTCAAGAAGCCCTTATTAGGGTGCGGTCAAAATTCGACCTCATAATCTGGAGCCTGAACAATTGCTTCGTCGCGTCTCTCCCCTATTCGCCGTCCTCGTTGTGGCGGCCTGCACGACCACTCCGGAGCTGGACGCGACCGCGCCGGTGGATACGCCTGCGCTGTTTGCCGCGCTGAATGCGGAGGCCGGTCCGGCCTCGAGCGACTGGGTGGCGGGCTTCAATGATTCGCAATTGTCCGACCTGATCACGCGAGCGCTGGACGCCAACCCGTCGATTCTGTCGGCCCGCGCCAGCCTGGATGCGGCTGAAGCCAGCGCCCGGTCCGCGCGCGCAGGGCTGCTGCCGACTCTGGACGGATCCGCGTCCGTGACCGAACGCGATGGCGGCAATGCCGCGGGCACATCCTTTTCCCTGGGTTTGGACGCCGCCTGGCAGGCGGATGTCTGGGGCCGGTTGAGCGACACCTCTCGCGCCGGCGTTCTGTCGGCTGAAGCCGCCCGCGCGGACTGGCATGGCGCGCGCCTGTCGATCGCCGCCGCGACCGCCCGGGCCTGGTACGCCCTTAACGAGGCCGCGCTGCAGACCGATCTGGCGCGGCAGGATGTCGAGACGCGCACCCGCCAGCTGGAGATCGTCGTGCGACGCTTCAACCGCGGCGTTTCCCGGTCATCCGACGTGCGAACGGCGCGGTCCGCATTGGCCTCCAGCCGCGCCGCCCTGGCCTCGCGCGAACAGGCCGAAGCGGCGTCGGCGCGCACGCTGGAAACGCTGCTGGGCGGCTATCCGGCGGGCGCTATCGACGGCGATCGCGGCCTGCCGCAACTCGATCAGGTGCCCAATCCCGGCGCGCCGGAGGCCTTGTTCGAGCGCCGGCCCGATCTTGTCGCTTCCGCAGCGCGGCTGGCCGCCGCCGGCTTCTCGGCGGAGGCCGCGCGCAAGGCGCTGTATCCGAGCCTGAATCTGCGCGCCAGCGTCAGCGATGGCGGCGCGGACCTGGAGGATATTTTCGACTTCGACGATTTGGTCAGCTCGGTCGCCGCTTCAATCGCCGCGCCCATCTTCCGCGGCGGCGCCCTGCGCGCTGAACGCGACCGGCAGGCGGCGAACGCCCGGCGTCAGGCCGCGCAATATGTCGACACCGCGCTCACCGCGCTGCGCGAGGCGGAGAACGCCATCGACGCCGACGCGCGCCTGGCCGAACGGGTCGACGCGCTGGCGGAAGCTGTCGTGGAAGCGGAAGCGGCTCTGGAGCTGGTCGAACGCCAATACGCTTCCGGCGTGGCGTCGATCTTCGAGCTCATCGATGCGCAAACGCGCCTGATCAACGCCAACGCCCAGCTCATCTCGGCGCGCGGCGATCGGGTGGATAACCGGATTGCGCTCCATCTCGCCATCGCGGGCGATTTCGCCGCCGGAGGCGGCATCGCGCCTGGCGCAAGCAACTAGGGAAAGAACCGGCGGAACCGGTCACAGCGACAAAAATAGAGGTTGGTCATGATTGGACGGATTTTAATAAGCATCGCCTTGATCTTCGGGGTGATCATTCTGGTGGGAGCCGCGGTTTTCGGCCTGGCCTTCACCGCAGAGGAACCGGAACGGGCGGAAGTGGTGGCGCGGCCCACAGCGGTCTTCGTGACCGAGGCGCAATCCACGCCGGTTCAGCTTTCGGTGCGAACGCAAGGTGAAGTCACCCCGCTCACCGAGATCGACCTGGTCGCCCAGGTCTCCGGCCGGATCACCTTCGTGAATCCCAACTTCGTCAATGGCGGCTTCTTTGAAGCCGGCGAGACGCTGATCCAGCTTGAGGATGCGGATTACCGCCTGGCGGTCACCCGCGCCTCCGCCCTCGTGGCCCAGCGTCGCCAACAATTGATCCGGGAAGAAGCTGAAGCCGACCTGGCCCGCCAGGAGTGGGAAGCGCTGGGCGAAGGCGAAGCCAGCGCCCTGACGCTGCGTGAGCCGCAAATGGCGGAAGCGCAGGCCCAGCTCGCCGCCGCCCAGGCCAGCCTGGCGGAAGCGCGCCTGAACCTGTCGCGGACCCGCATCTCCGCACCGTTCGACGGCCGAGTGCGCATGAAGAGCGCGGATCTTGGCCAATTCGTCGGACCGGGCGCGCGGGTCGGCCGCGTCTTCTCGACGGATCGCGTGGAAGTGCGTCTGCCGCTGACGAATTCGGAACTGGCGACGCTGGGCATGCCGCTGGCCTTCCAGGCCGCCAGCTACGACGCCGGACCGGCGGTCCAGCTGAGTGCGGAAGTCGCTGGCGAAATCCGTTATTGGGACGGCCACGTGGTGCGCACCGACAGCGCCATTGATCCGCAGACCCGCACCTTGAGCGCCATCATCGAGGTCTCCGACCCCTATGGCGCCGCCGCGCAAGCCGCCGGCGCTCCGCTGGCCGTGGGTCTGTTCGTCAATGCTGACATCGCCGGCCAATCGATCGACTACGCCTACGCCCTGCCCCGCAGCGCATTGCGGGGGGCCAACGAAATCTTCGTGGCCGAACGCGACGGCACCCTTTCGATCCGACAGGTCACGGTCGCCGATTCCACCGCGGACGCGGTGATCGTCACCTCAGGCGTCACAGCGGGCGACCGGGTCGTGGTTTCGCCGCTTCGCGGCGCCGCTGACGGCATGCTGATCCGCGCCCTGGGCCCGGACGGCGAGCCGCTGGATCCGGAGCCTGAAGATGAAGACGAGGCCGGCGAAGAAGCCGAGGCCGTCGCTGAACAAACCGCCGGCTCGCGCGCCCGCTAGGGGCGCCGGCAAGACACAGGAGAGACCGGCATGGTACAACGTCCTGAAGAAGAAGAGCATCGCGGCGTCCTGGCCTGGTGGGCCAAGAATTCAGTCGCCGCGAATTTGTTGATGATCATCGCCCTGATCGGCGGCGTGGTGGGTTTCACCGCCATGCAGCGGGAAAACAATCCCGCCGCGGTCTTCCCTGGCGCGTCGATCAACGTGTCCTGGCCGGGCGCGTCGCCGCAGGAAGTTGAAGAACAGATCATCGTTCGCATTGAAGAGGCGCTGTCTGATCTGGACGGCGTCGACACGCTGACCGCAGCCGCCCGCGAAGGCAGCGGGTCGGTCTGGGTGGAAGGTCTGCCCGCCGTGGACGCCACCGAGTTCGTGAACGAGGTCAAGCTGCGCGTCGACGGCATCAACAACCTGCCCCGGGACTCGTTCCGGCCGCAGGTCAATCGCTGGCAGAATTCCGACCAGATCGCAGGCTTCGCCCTGCATGGCGAAATCCCGCGCCGGGATCTGCAACGGATCGCGCGCGAGATTCGCAATGAAATCGCGTCGACCATCCCGGACGTGTCGCTGGTCGACATGATGGGCGTCTTGTCCGAAGAGGTCGCGATCGAGGTTTCCGAAGAAGCCATGCGACGCTATGGCGTGAGCTTCTCCGACATTTCGCGGGCCATCGCCACCTCGTCGATCAACACCTCGGCCGGTTCGGTTCGGTCAGAAGTGGGCGATGTGCGCATCACGGCACGCGAGCTGGCCGACACGGCCCAGGATTTCGAAGACATCATCATCCGTCAGACCCCGGGCGGCGGCGTGATCCGCGTCGGAGATGTCGCCACCGTGATCGACGGCCTTGTGGACTTCAATCTGAACGCCACCTTCAACGGCGAGCAGATGGTCATCATCGCCGTGCGATCCACGGGCAATTCCGACATCATCAACGTGTCGGACGCCCTGAAGGAGTACGCCGAACGGAAAAATCAGGAGCTTCCCTCCACCGTCCGGCTGTCGGAATGGTGGGACGGCGCCGACCAGTTCAACTCCCAGCTCACCGTCATCGGCAACTCTGCCATGATCGGTCTGGCGCTGGTGCTGGGCATTCTGGTGCTCTTTCTGCGTCCCATCGTGGCCTTCTGGGTGACGATCGGCATCGCCACGGCTTTCGCCGGCGCCTTCATGCTGTTGCCGCTGCTGGGCGTGACATTGAACTTCCTGTCGCTTTTCGCCTTCCTGATCGTGATCGGGGTGGTGGTCGATGACGCCATCATCGTGGGTGAGAATATCCACGCCCGGGTCGAACGGGGCGAACAGGGCCTGACAGCGGCCGTTATCGGCGCGCAAATGGTGGCCAAGCCGGTCATCTTCGCGGTCATCACGACCATGATGGCGTTTGCGCCCTGGATGCTGCTGACCGGCCCGGCCGTGCAGTTCACCTCGCAGATCTCACTGGTCGTGATGGCGGCGTTGGCCTTCTCGCTCATTGAAGCGCTGCTGATCCTGCCGGCCCACCTGTCGCACATCAAACCGCAGAAGCACACGGGGCCCCTGGGTCCCTTCCTGCGCTTCCAGGCCATGCTCGCGGACAGCCTTCTGGTGTTTGCGCGCCGGATTTATGCGCCGACGCTCACTTTCGCCATCAAGCAGCGCTACATGACCTTCGTCGCGTTTGTCGGCCTGTTCCTGGTCGCGATCGCGCTGATGGCCACCGGCCGCGTCGGCTTTTCCTTCATGCCGCAGATTGAAAGCGATCTGATCCGCGTGAACATCCAGCTGGCCGAAGGCACGCCCTGGTCGCGTACGGATGAAATCCGCGCACGCCTCGACGAAGCCGAGCTGGAGATCCAGGAGGCCTATCGCGCCGAGTATCCCGGCGAGATCGATATGATTCAGAGCCGTTCGACCCTGGCCACCGACGGCTCGGTTCGGGCCTGGATCAATATCGCGCCGCCGGAAATCCGCCCGGGCCGCACACCCACCGCTGATGTCGCCGAGCGTATCCGCGAAGCTCTGGGCCCGGTCCCGGATGCGGAAGAGATTCGCTTTGACGCGACCATCAACGACAACGGTCCGGCGATCGAATACGCTATCAACCATCCGGACCTCGATGTCCTGCGCGCCGCCTCGGCGGAGTTGCGCGAGTATCTTGGAACGTATGAGACGGCGTATGACATCGTCGACAATCTCCAATCCTCGGCCGACGAGCTGCAGCTGAACTTGCGGCCGGACGCTCAGGCCCTGGGCCTGACGCTCGCCGACGTGACCCGTCAGGTTCGCCAGGCCTTCTACGGCGAGGAGGTCCAGCGACTGCCGCGCGACGGCGAAGATGTGCGGGTCATGGTGCGCTATCCTCGTGAAGCCCGGAACAGCCTGGATGCGATCAACAATCTGCGCATCCGCACCGCGGACGGCCGTGAAGTGCCGCTGGCCGCAGTGGCTGAGGCGGAGTTCGCGCCGGGCATCAACCGCATCAGCCGGCGCGAGCGCCAGCGCACCGTGCGGGTGAGCGCGGAGCTGTCCGACCGGGACGCCGCTCAGACCATTCGGGAAGATCTCAACGAGAACTTCTTCCCGCAATGGCGCGAGCGCTATCCCGGCATCTCCACCGGCGCCATCGGCGAAGCTGAAGGCCAGGCGGAGTTCCTGCAGGAGATCATCGGTCTGCAGCTGATCATGTTCGGCCTGATGTATGTGCTGCTGGCGGTCGCCTTCCGCTCCTATTTCGAGCCCATCGCGATCATGACGGCGATCCCGTTCGCCTTCGCGGGAGCGGTGTTCGGACACGCCTTATTCGGAGTTCCACTGGCGCTCTTCTCCTTCTTCGGGATGGGGGCCGCGGCCGGGATCGTCATCAATGATAACCTGGTGCTGGTCGACTTCGTGAACCGGCTCAGGGATCGCGGCGTCGGCGCCATGCAGGCGCTGATCGATGCGGGGGTTCAACGCTTCCGTCCGATCTTGCTGACGACCGTGACCACCTTCATCGGCGTCCTGCCGATGATCGCAGAGCGCTCCACTTCGGCGCAATTCCTCAAGCCGATGGTGATCTCGCTGGGCTTCGCGGTGGTGTTCGCACTGTTCCTGACCTTGCTGCTGGTGCCGGCGCTCTACGCCATCGGCGTGGATATCCGCCGCCTGCTGGCGTCGCTGTGGACCGGCGAATGGCGCCCGATGATCGGGTCGACCTATTCCGGTCACGAGAGCGGCGAGGACGGCGTCGATGTCGGGCATCCCGAAGGCTGGACTCCGCCGGAGGTGGACGTGGAGCCCAATGACGGCCCTCGCCCGGCGCCCGCCGAGTAACGCAACCGTAGCGGCGAGCCTGCGCAGCAGGCTTGCCAACCCACCGCCGGCGCGGTCACGTACCGGCCAAGACTGCACCGGCCTCTGGCGCTTCACCGGCGCCGGAGGTCGGCCGCTTATGACAGGGGAGACCATGATGAAAAGATTTTTGATGTCCTGCACAGGACTTGCCGCTTTGACGCTGGCGGCCTGCGCACAGCCCGCCGAGACGCCCTCGGAGGAGGCTGAGGCGCCGGCGGTCGAGGCGACTGAGACCGCGGACGCGGCGGCTGAAGGGACTGCGGCGCCGTCCGGCGAACCGCGCTTCGGCACGTTCGGCTTCGACGTCGCAGGCATGGACGACAGCGTCCACCCCGGTGACGACTTCAACCGCTTCGCCAACGGGACCTGGCTGACCGAAACCGAGTTGCCGTCCGACCGCTCGCGCTACGGCGTCTTCACGATGCTGGCGGAAGAAGCCGAGGAAGACGTCCAGGCGATCATCGCCGAAGCTGTGGCTTCCGGCGGCGCTCCGGGGTCCAATCCGCAGCTGGTCGGCGCGCTTTATTCCAGCTGGATGAACGCCGACGCCATCGAGGCGGCCGGCGCCGCAGGCCTTGAGCCCTTCCTGGCCGAGATCGCGGCGATCGAAACTCATGACGACGCGGCCGCGCTGTTTGCGACCATCCATCACCAGGCGCCGTTCGGCGTGGCGATCTGGGCGGACCCGGACAATCCCAACGTCAACGCCCTGCGCCTGTTCCAGGGCGGCCTGGGCATGGGCAATCGCGATTATTATCTCGAAGACACTGAGGCCTTCGCCGGTTATCGCGAAGCCTATCTTGCTTACATCGCCCGCCTGCACGAGCTGGCCGGCCTTCCTGACGGTGAAGCGAACGCCCAGGCAATCCTGGATTTCGAGACCGCCCTCGCCGAGATCCACTGGACCCGTGAAGACAGCCGCGACGTCACGCTGACCTACAACCCGATGAGCCCGGCGGAGCTTGATGAGCTGGCGCCGAATCTCAACATGTCGCAGGGCATGGAAGCGCTCGGCATCAATGTCGATCGTTTGATCGTGGTGCAGCCCACCGCGATCTCCGGGACCTCGGAACTGTTCGCAAACACCGATATCGAGACCATCAAGGCCTGGATGACCGTCCACTTCATTTCCGATCGCGCCAGCTGGCTGCCGGCGGCGTTTGACGAGGCCAGCTTCGACTTCTTCGGCCGCACCTTGCGCGGTCAGGCCGAACAGCGCCCGCGTGATCGCCGCGGCGTCAATCTGGTCGGCGGGGCCCTGGGCCACGCCATCGGCCAGATCTACGTGGACCGCCACTTCCCGCCCGCTTCAAAGGATCAGATGGACGATCTCGTCGAGCGCCTGACCGTCGCCTTCCGCGGCCGGCTCGAGCGTTTGGAGTGGATGGATGATGAAACCCGCGCCCAGGCGCTGACCAAGCTGTCCACCTTCGAGCCGCGCATTGGCTTCCCGGAGATCTGGGACGAATATGACGGTCTGGTGCTGGCTGAAGACGACTATTTCGGCAATCGGATCCGGATGGCGGAATTCGGCTGGGCGGAGTCGTTGGAGGATCTCTACAGCGAAGTGGATCCGCGCGAGTGGAGCTGGCCGCCGCAAATCGTCAACGCCAGCTATAATCCGCTGCAAAATCAGATCACCTTCCCGGCGGGCATCCTTCAGGCGCCCTTCTTTGATCCCAATGCAGATCCGGCGATGAATTTCGGCGCGATCGGCGGCGTGATCGGGCATGAGATCGGTCACGGCTTTGACGATAACGGCCGCCGTTATGACGCTGAGGGCCGGCTGCGCATGTGGTGGACCGAAGACACCAATGAGCGCTTCATGGAGCGCGCGGCGGTCCTGGGCGCGCAGTACGACACCTATTGCCCCATCGATGACCAGTGCGTCTCCGGACGCCTGTCCATGGGCGAGAATATCGGCGATCTGGGCGGGCTGCAGATGGCCTATACGGCCTGGCGCGAATATGTCGACGAAGTGTATGGCGGCGAAGCGCCGGTCATCGACGGCTTCACCGGCGATCAGCGCTTCTTCCTCGCCTGGGCCCAAGTCTGGCGCAATCTATACACTGACGATGCGCTGCGGGCGCAGCTTGTGCGCGGCCCGCACTCCCCGCCCCGCTACCGCATCAACGGCGTCGTGCGCAATCTGGACGCCTGGTATGAGGCGTTCGGGATCACCGAGGACCACGAGCTTTACCTGCCGCCCGAACAGCGCGTGCGCATCTGGTAAGGCGCGGCGTCGTCTGACCACCTCAACCCCGGGCGATTATTCGCCCGGGGTTTTCTTTTGTCGCCACGGATTGAACCGAGACGGTCGCGCGCTAAACCTGCTTTGGCAGATTTCCGGTTTTCTTGAGGCCTTCATCATGACCCGCACTCTCTTCACGGCGATTTCGATCGGCGCGGCCAGCCTGGCCCTGTCCGGCTGCATCATTGTCGATGTCGACCGAAGCGCGAGCGTCGACGGCGCGTCCGGCCGGCACATCCATGTCCTGGCGAACCCGCAACCAGGGTTTACCGGACCTGGCGCCGACTGGCGCACCCTCGCCGAACAAGAGCTCGAAGACCGCCTCAATCGCCCCCGCCGGGAAGGCCGGGCGCGTAATGTGATCCTGTTCGTCGCCGACGGCATGAATATCTCCACCATCACCGCGGCGC
>LYSW01000089.1:0-1597 GCA_001657295.1 Oceanicaulis sp. BBD 1991-10
GATGGTGCCCTTGCGGATCAGCTCTTTGAGCTTCTCCACGGACGGCTCGTCGCCTTCCAGATAGGCTTCCATCGTGGCTTCATCGAGCTCGACGACGGTCTCGACCAGTTTTTCGCGGTACTCAGCGGCCTTGTCGGCGAGTTCGGGACGAATGTCCCGCTCTTCCCAGGTGGCGCCCAGATTTTCGCCCTGCCAGACCAGCTCTTTCATTTTGAGCAGGTCGACGCAGCCCTCAAATTCGCTCTCCGCGCCGATCGGCAGCTGAAGGCAAAGCGGGGTCGCGCCCAGACGATCCTCGATCATCTCCACGCAGCGGTAAAAATCCGCGCCGAGCTTGTCCATCTTATTGACGAAGATCATGCGCGGAACATTGTACTTGTCCGCCTGACGCCAGACCGTCTCGGTTTGGGGTTCAACGCCGGCGTTCGCATCGAGCAGCGCCACGGCGCCGTCAAGCACGCGCAGCGAGCGCTCGACTTCAATGGTGAAGTCCACGTGGCCGGGCGTGTCGATGATGTTCAGGCGCTTATCGTTCCAGAAGCACGTGGTCGCCGCCGACGTGATGGTGATGCCGCGTTCCTGCTCCTGCTCCATCCAGTCCATGGTGGCGGCGCCGTCATGGACTTCGCCGATCTTATGGGACTTGCCGGTATAGTAGAGGATCCGCTCAGTGGTGGTCGTCTTGCCGGCGTCGATGTGAGCCATGATGCCGAAATTGCGGTAGTCCTCGATCGCGTATTCGCGGGCCATGGGGAGGTCCTTTTAAGGAGCAGGTGGGCGTTTAGGGGTTACCAGCGGTAATGGGCGAAGGCGCGGTTGGCTTCGGCCATCTTGTGCGTGTCTTCACGCTTCTTCACCGCTGAGCCGCGGTTGGCCGCGGCGTCCATGAGCTCGGCGGCGAGCCGCTCGCGCATGGTGTTTTCATTGCGGTTGCGCGCAGCCGCGGCCAGCCAGCGAATGGCCAGCGCCTTGCGGCGGTCCGGGCGCACTTCAACCGGCACCTGATAGGTCGCGCCGCCGACCCGGCGGGAGCGGACCTCGATCTCAGGCGAGACGTTCTCCAGCGCGTCGTGGAAGACGCGGACCGGCTCACGCTTGAGCTTGTCTTCGATGATGTCGAGGGAGCCGTAAATGATGCGCTCGGCGACCGATTTCTTCCCGTCCAGCATGATGTAGTTCATGAACTTGGTCAGGTCGCGATCGCCATATTTGGCGTCAGGCAGAATTTCGCGTTTCTCAGCGCGGTGACGACGGGACATGTGCGCCTCTCCTTATTTCGGACGCTTGGCGCCGTATTTCGAACGGCGCTGGCGGCGGTCTTTGACGCCCTGGGTGTCCAGAACACCGCGCAGAATGTGATAGCGGACGCCGGGAAGGTCTTTCACACGGCCGCCGCGGATCAGCACCACGGAGTGCTCCTGCAGGTTATGGCCTTCACCCGGAATATAGCTCACCACTTCATAGCCGTTGGTCAAACGGACCTTGGCGACTTTACGAAGCGCTGAGTTCGGCTTCTTCGGCGTGGTGGTGTAAACGCGCGTGCAGACGCCGCGGCGCTGAGGGCAAGCCTGCAGGGCCGGCACCTTGTTGCGCTTGG
>LYSW01000089.1:1635-3309 GCA_001657295.1 Oceanicaulis sp. BBD 1991-10
AGGCCCTTATCCGTTCTTGTTCCCGACGCGTTGTCTCAATGACCGCGCAAAGCCGCCTCATGGCGCCATGCGCGAAAACCGCCCAGAGCCTGCAGCCAAGCCGCAAACGCCTCCGAACGGATGTGTTGCTTCAGTTTCACTATCCCGGGCGACGTTTAACGCAGCCTCTGGCGGCGTTACGGCTCACCCCCCGGAAATCGAGCGCGGAACATATGCATGTCGACCCAAGGCGTCAAGCGGGGTTTGACGCGAATATCTTTGGCGCGCCGGCCCTGCCCCGGCTGTTCTTGACGCTGCGCGGCCGACGCCTGAAATTGGCGTGGCGACGGAGCCGTTTCATCGTGAAGAAGCTCGTGGGTTTCACATCCGCCGCCGCAAAGGTCGGCGTATCCGGTTTTGCAACGGTGTCTGATGAGGACAAGTTGCGCCGATTGGCCGTTTGCGAAGGTTGCGACCGGGCTGAGCGCGCCAATCAGCGCCTGGTGTGCCGCGAGTGCGGATGCGTCATGGACGTTAAGGCGCGGTTTCGCGCCACCGCCTGCCCGATCGGCAAATGGTGACGCACGCCGCGATCGGCTGCGCCGCGCCCGCGCTCAGGCGCGCGCCCGTTCAAACGCTTCTGCGGCGCTGGCGAGTTCCGCATTGAGCGCCTTCAGGCGCACCGCGGGATCGGGATCGCCGAAAAAGCCCGCCCAGGCGTCATAGGGCTCCGCGTCCACACACCAGACCAGCGTTGGAAACTGGGCGACGCGGAATCGGGCGCACACCGCTTGGGAGTCCTCGCTGTCTTCGGATATTTCGACCACCGCGACGGCCCCCATCACATCGGGCACCCGGGCCTGGGCCAGCGCTTGATCGAACCAGACGCAGGCGTCGCAATCGGGCAGGGCGAACAGGATCAAGCCCCGCCCGCCGCCCGCCTCGAGGAAAGCGTCAAGCGCCGCGGATTGAGGCGGCAATTCCTGATTCGGCGCGCTGGGATGCGGCGAGATCGATTGTGACATGGCGGACCCTCAGGGCTGCTGGACCGACTTCGAATCAGAGCGGAGCGGCGCGCCACGGCCCGGTGATGGAGGCGCGGCGGTGACCGCTCGCCGCCTCCACCGGGCCGAGCCGTCTTGCTTATGGAAACGGAATCTCGATCGGATCGCCGCAGACCTCGACGACTGAGCCGTCGGGCTGGGGGTAGTAGCAGCACTGCGGAATTGCGTTGTTGCAATAGACGATTCCGCCCGGGTTTGCGGAAAAGCCGCCGCTCACCACTTCGATTTCTTTCGCCTTCAATGTCCGGATCATAGCGCCCTCCTGCGCAACCAGTTGCCGTTCACGATTCGGGCGACCGAAGTCGCCCGAAATCGAGTCGTACCAGCCGAAATTTCTCTTGAAAAGCGATTTCGAATTCACGGTGCATTTTTGACTAGATTCCCTGCGAGCCCGAAAACCCTTATTTGATTGGGATTATTGGGCCTCGCCGCGCCTTCCCCGGCAAACCCGTATAGACGCATAGGGGCGGCCACCAAGGCGTTCAGGTTGTTGCTCGCCAGCCGCCTCCAAGGCCGCTTCGGACATCCAGTGCGGCGCAAAAGCGCAAAGAAAAAGCCCCGCCGGTCGAAACCGGCGGGGCTCGTTTTTCAGGATGTGCGTGCGCCTAGCCTTCTCTGGCTTCCGCTTCCG
>LYSW01000021.1:0-41173 GCA_001657295.1 Oceanicaulis sp. BBD 1991-10
TGATCTTGCTGGATTCCATCACCCGCCTCGGCCGCGCCTACAACACGGTCGTGCCCAGCTCCGGCAAGGTGCTGACCGGCGGTGTCGACGCCAACGCCCTGCAGCGCCCGAAGCGGTTCTTCGGCGCGGCGCGCAATATCGAAGAAGGCGGATCGCTGACCATCATCGCTACGGCCCTGATCGATACAGGATCGCGCATGGATGAAGTGATCTTTGAAGAATTCAAAGGCACGGGCAATTCCGAGCTCGTCCTCGACCGCAAGGTCGCCGACAAGCGCGTCTTCCCGGCCATCGACATCCTCAAGTCCGGGACCCGGAAGGAAGAATTGCTGGTCAACAGAGTTGATCTGCAGAAGACCTATGTCCTGCGCCGCATCCTCAATCCGATGGGCACCCAGGACGCGATCGAATTCCTGCTCAGCAAGCTGAAGGAAACGAAGACGAATTCGGACTTCTTCGATTCCATGAATACCTGATATCTGGTTAGTCTCTTAATCAGACGCCGCGCGGCGTCCCGATCTTGGAGCGTGACCGGCATGGGTGTTCTGACGATCTTGACGATGACGGTGGTGCTGGCTGGCGCAGCGATTGAGGAGTCCGCTGAAACTCCCAATGCGCCCTACGAGGCGTTGGCCGCGGCCTATGATGCGCTGGACCCGGAAATGGCGGCCGACGCCTATGCGCCGGATGCCGTTTATGCGCCGCCGAGCGGCTCCGCATTTCTGGCGGGCCATGAGATCGAGACGGCTTTCGGCTTTCTCGCCGCGGCGGCGGAGCAGGACGCCCGTCTCCATCTAAGCTTCCGTGTTATACGTCGCACGGTCTCCTCTCAGAGCGGCGGCGATGCCGGCTATTACCGATTGATCTGGGTTTCAGCGGACGGCGAAGAGCGCGTCAGCTACGGCAAATTCCTCACCTTGCTGAGCCACGATCCCCTCGAAGGGTGGCGCTTCCTCGCCGACGGATTCACCGGGGCCGATGCTGCGGCGTGGGACGCAGCGCTCGCCCAATGCGTTGACGGCGCGCCCTGCGCGCTCTGACGTGAGCGCGACGAGACCGATCACCGGCGGATAATGACGCTGACGGCCCAGGAGTATTTCATGACCGACGCCCCCAAGCTCACCCTCTTCCATGCGCCCCAATCGCGCTCGGTTCGGCCGCGCTGGTGTCTGGAGGAGATGGGGTTGCCGTATCAGATCGAGCGCCTGTCCGTGATGGGCGCGGCGCGGGGCGATGTGGGCGGCGCGGCCTATAGGGCGGTCAATCCGCTCCAGAAAGTGCCCGCGCTGACGGATGGGGACCGGATCATTCTGGAATCCCTGGCGATCTGCGAGTATCTCGCGAACCGATATGGGCCGAGTCCGCTGGTCGTCGGCGTCGATGAGGACGATTATGCCCGCTATCTGGAATGGCTCCATTTTGGCGAGGCCACCATGTCGACGACCGTCAACATGATGCTCGCCCAGCTGGTTTTCCTGCCCGAGGAGCATCGCAATCCCGGCACGGCGAAATGGGCGGTCCAAACAATTGGTGAGCAGCTCAGTTTGCTCGCGACACGCGGTCTGGAGGAAGGTAAGCGCGAATTTCTCGCCGGCGATCGCCTGACGCTCGCCGACATGTCATTGGGATACATGCTTTTTCTTCTAAAGATCACAAAGCAGTTTCACGTCGCGCCCGACAGCGTCGGTGAGTATTTCAACCGGCTGCGCGCGACCGAAAGCTGGAAACGCGCAACCGCGGATTGATGGACCGGATCGGCGTCTTCCTGCGCCGCGCGGCAGCCTATGCGATCGATTATGTCGTCATCGCGCTGTACGCGGTCCTGCTTGCGCTTGTAACCATCACCATTGCGCCGGACGTTCAACTGGCGAAATCTCAAGCCTACTGGCTGTCCGTCGCGACATTGACCGGCCCGGTCGTTCTGGTCTTCTCAGGGCTTGAAGCCCGCTTCGGGGTCAGCCCCGGCAAGGCGCTATTGGTCCTTCGGATTCAGGGGACGGGCGGTGATATTCCGCTTTCGCGTGCGCTGGTTCGCAATGTCGGAAAATTCCTGCCCTGGGAACTCGCGCATATCGGAATCTGGACCGTGCCCGGCCAGCCCTTCGTGGATCCGCCGACCGGATTGAACTGGGCGATTTGGGCGATGTCCGGAGGCCTTGTGCTTGTTCAGATACTCCTGGTGTCGGTCACCGGCGCCGGGCTGCATGACCGTCTCGCCGGGCTGCGGGTGGTGCGCCGGAGCGCCTAGGGCCGGGCGGCCGGGCAGGCGGCCAGGAGCGCATCGGCCGTTGCGGCGGCGTCCAGGGCGGCGGCGGCGGCGGGCACGTCATCGACGCTGATCACCTCAGCGCCGTTCCTGGCCATCAAGGCGTAATCGGCCGTTCCGTTGCGCTCGCCGCGAAAATCGCCATAGCTGGTTTCAATCCCGAGCCGTGTCAGCTCCGCGTCCCAATCCGGGTTCCCGGCGCCAAGGCCGAGCCAGGCCTGAATGCGTGTGAGATCAACGCCGGCGTCGGTCAAGGTTTGCACATCGCCTTGATCGCGCAGGCCCACCGAGATCATCACGTCTGGCAGGCGCTGGTGAAGCGCGATGGCGTCCTCCAGCGTATAGGTGATCACCACGGCGCGATCAGCCGCGCCTTCCGCTTCGAGCACGTCCGCGATCTCCTCGAAACGCGTTGGGCGCTTGCGATCGATCTGCGCGATTCCGCGACCGTCAAGCGCCGCCAGGGCGTCGGCGAGGGTCGGGACGGTCTCACCTGTCGGCTGGCCGTCGACATCCACCAATTCCAGATCCGCCAAGGCCGCGAAGGTCAAACCGTCAATGGGACCGCTGCCGGTCGTCGTGCGATCCAGCGTGTCGTCATGCATCAGGATCAAGACGCCATCGGCGGTGCGGGCGACATCGATTTCGATGAAGACCGCGCCGTCCCGAAGCGAGGCGTTGAGGGCTGCGAGGCTGTTTTCTGCAGCGCCCGGGCGATCGCCCGCCCGGTGCGCCTGAAGCAGGGTGACGCGTTGCGTCCGGGCGCAATCAAGATAGGCGGCCAGATCAATGCCGGCATAGGGCGCCGGTGCGGCCTCTTGGCCATGCACCGCTTGCGGAACTGCGCATGCGGCGAGAAGAAGGGCTGAAACGGCTACAGTTTGTGTACGGATCATTTAAGCGAGATGCTCCTTGAAGAAGGCAAGGGTGCGGGCGTTTGCGGTCTGGGCGTCGGCGTCGTGATAATGCGCGCCCCCCCGCCGCGCGAAGGCATGGTCGCGCCCGGCATAATCGTGAAGCGTGACATGGCCATGACGGTCGAGCGCCGCGTGGATTTCGGCCTGCGCCTCAGGCGGGACGAATTCGTCCTGGCCGGCGATGTGAAGCAGGAGCGGCTTTGTGATCGTGTTCGATTCATCAAGCGCGCGCTGAATGCCGACGCCGTAATAGCCGACGCTGGCGTCCGCGTCGGTGCGGGCTGCGGTCAGGTAGGCGAGGAAACCGCCCAGGCAATAGCCGACGGCGCCGACTTTGGCGGCCCCTTCACGCCGTGCATGGGCGATGGTGGCCGCGATATCTTTGACGCCCGCGTCCGGATCAAAGGCTTGGTAAAGCTCGAAAGCGCGCGCCCACTCTTCTTCAGTTTTATCGGTCAGCTGGATGTTGGGCTCGATGCGCCAGAACAGGTCGGGGCAGATGGCGGTATAGCCTTCGCCCGCCAGCCAGCCGCACAGATCGCGCATGACGGCGTTCACGCCGAAAATCTCCTGAATGACGATGATGGCGGGGCCTTCGCCGTCCGAGTATGCCATGAAGTCCCCGTCAGGACCCTGGATCGTGATCTCCCGTCCGCTCATGTCGTCCTCCCTATGGTCTGATTTCCTTCAGCGCCGATGCAGCGTAAGTTCGGCTTATGCCCGTGTGGGCGGAAGAGAAGGCGAGGCGGCGATGAAGGTCAATATCAATATCGAATGCACCCCGGAGGAGGCGCGGACCTTCATGGGTCTGCCGGATGTCAGTGCACTGAACGCCCAGATGGTTGAAGAGATGAGCAAGCGCATGGTCGGCAATCTCGACGCCATGGAGCCGGAAGCCTTGATGCGCAACTGGATGACGCTGGGCGGGGAGTGGCAGAAGCAGATGATGGGTCTGATGACCCAGGGCGGCTCCGGCGGAGAGCGCTGAAGCGTCCATGTCCGACACCATTTATGCGTTGGCGAGCGCGCCCGGCCGGGCCGGCGTGGCGGTGATCCGCGTCAGCGGCCCGATGGCGGGAGAGATGCTGGACCGGCTGTGCGGCGGGCGCCCGCAGCCAAGGAAGGCGAGCTTGCGGCGCTTCACGGATGTTGATGGCGGCCTCATAGACGAGGGTCTGGCGTTATGGTTTCCAGCACCCGCGAGCTTCACCGGCGAGGACAGCGCTGAGTTTCAGGTTCACGGAGGCCCGGCGGTCATCGCCGCCCTGCTGGGGTCGTTGTCCGACGCCGGGGCAAGGGCGGCCGAAGCGGGTGAGTTCAGCCGGCGGGCGTTCGCCAACGGCCGGATGGATTTGACGGAGGCGGAGGGCCTCGCGGATCTGATCGACGCGGAGACCGAAGGACAGCGCGCCCAGGCTCTGGCTCAGATGACGGGTTCGCTGAAAGCGGTGTATTCGAGCTGGCGCGAGACGCTGATCACCATCCTCGCGGCGCTGGAGGGGGAAATTGACTTCCCCGATGAAGAGGACGTGCCTGAGGATTTGTCCTCCAGGGCGTCGGCGCCGCTTGCGGCTTTGATGGAGGAGCTGTCTCAGCATCTCGATGATGATAAGCGGGGCCAACGTGTCCGCGAGGGCTTCGTCGTCGCGCTGATCGGCGCGCCGAATGCCGGGA
Organism: Oceanicaulis sp. BBD 1991-10; assembly: GCA_001657295.1. Lineage (GTDB taxonomy): Bacteria > Pseudomonadota > Alphaproteobacteria > Caulobacterales > Maricaulaceae > Oceanicaulis. The sequence goes on from LYSW01000021.1 coordinate 4,858, forward strand.
AGTCTTCGCTGTTGAATCGTCTGGCGCGGCGAGACGCGGCGATCGTCACGGACATCGCCGGCACGACGCGCGATGTGGTGGAGGTCCGTCTGGTGCTCGGCGGATTTCCGGTGATCTTGGCGGATACGGCGGGGGTGCGCGGAGCGTCAGACGGGGGGGAGGCGGAGGGCGTGCGGCGCGCGCTCGCTCGGGCCGAAGACGCGGACCTTCGGATCGGCGTGCTCGATGTTTCACGTGAAACAGGGCTGGGGACGCTCGAGAGGCGTCTGACACCTGGCGATGGACTGGCGCTGAACAAGGCGGATCTCGCGGCGGTGGAAATCCCCGTGCCGCAGGGCGTCTGCGCGCACCGGGTGTCCGCCCGGACCGGCGAAGGGCTCGAGAAGCTCGAGCAATGGCTGGAGGCGGTTGTCGTGGAGCGCTTGTCCTCTCGGGAGGCCCCGGCGCTGAGCCGCGCGCGGCACCGGGAGGGCGTAAGCCGGGCTCTGGCCCATTTGCGGGCGGCGTCGGCGCAGGTCGGGAGCGCGCCGGAACTGGCTGCGGCGGAGATCCATTTGGGCTTGCGGGCGATTGAGGGCCTGACCGGGCGGATTGATGTTGAAGACGTGCTGGACCAGGTCTTCAGCCAATTCTGCATCGGGAAATAGACACAAAGGGCCGGCGCGCTCGACTCCGGCGTCGGGACTGCCTATATCGGCGCTCCACGGCGCGCTCCGGCCAGCGCCCGTTTTGTCTCCTGGATGTTCGATGCGCACACTGGATCCAAATCTCGCTCAGGCGAAGACCTGGGATGTCATCGTCATCGGCGGTGGTCACGCCGGTTGCGATGCGGCGAGTGCGGCTGCGCGTCTCGGCGCCATGACGCTCCTTTTAACCCATAAGGCGGCGACCATCGGCGAGATGAGCTGCAATCCGGCGATCGGCGGGCTCGGCAAGGGCCATCTCGTTCGCGAGGTGGACGCCATGGACGGCCTGATGGGCCGGGTCGCCGACGCCAGCGGAATTCAGTTTCGACTGCTGAACCGGTCCAAGGGTCCGGCCGTGCGTGGTCCGCGCACGCAATCGGATCGCCGGCTGTACCGCGAGGCGATGCAGGCGGAGCTCGGCGCGCTCGACGGGCTCTCCATTGTCGAAGCCGGCGTCGAGGACCTGGTCGTCAAGGATGGCCGCTGCATTGGCGCGATCGACGACGCCGGGCGATGCTATGCGGCCGGAGCCGTTGTTCTCACAACGGGGACATTCCTGAAGGGCGTGATTCATCGCGGCGCTGAACGCATTCCAGCCGGACGCCACGGGGAGAGGCCGTCGATCGGATTGTCGGATCGCCTGTATGGTCTTGGTTTGCGCATGGGCCGGCTGAAGACCGGCACGCCGGCGCGGCTGGACGGCTCGAGCATTGATTGGGCCAGCCTGGAGATGCAGGCTGCGGATGCTGAGCCGGCTCCCTTTTCCTTCCTGACTGACCGGATCACCGTGCCTCAGCTGGCTTGCGGCATCACCCGCACGACAGCTGAGACGCACAGGATCATTGCGGAAAATCTTGATCAGTCGGCCGTGTATGGCGGCGGCGTGTCCGGGCGCGGACCGCGCTATTGCCCCTCCATTGAAGACAAGGTCGTTCGGTTTGAGGATCGGTCCAGCCATCAGGTCTTCCTCGAACCGGAAGGGCTGGATGACGACACCGTCTATCCGAACGGCATCTCCACCTCCCTTCCGACCGATATTCAGGACGCGTTTCTCAAAACGATACCGGGCCTGGAGCGGGCCGTCGTGCGCCGCCATGGCTACGCCATCGAATATGATTATGTGGATCCGCGTGAGCTATCGGTCACGCTTGAGGTGAAGGCGTTGCCGGGGCTCTGGCTGGCGGGTCAGATCAACGGAACGACGGGCTATGAGGAGGCGGCCGCTCAGGGTTTGATGGCGGGGTTTAACGCAGCGCTGAGCGCCGCGGGGTCCGAGCCGCTGATCCTCGATCGCTCGCAAGCCTATATTGGCGTGCTGATTGACGATTTGACGACGCGGGGTGTGACGGAACCGTATCGCATGTTCACATCGCGGGCCGAATACCGGCTTACGCTTCGCGCGGACAACGCCGACCAGCGCTTGACGGAAATCGCCATCGGTTTGGGGGCCGCCAGTGTTTCACGTGAAACATCCTGGCAAAAAAAGGCCGCCGCGCTGGCGGACGCCCGGGCGCAGGCGAGTGCGCTCAATCTGACGCCGGCTGAAGCCTCACGCCATGGGCTGAGAGTGAATGAAGACGGCAAGCGTAGGAATCTGTTCGAGCTTCTCAGCTACCCGAACACCAGCTGGGCGGACATTGTCCGAATATGGCCGGATCTGGGTGCTTGGCCGGCCGCGGTGGTCGAGCAAATTGAAATCGACGCGGTCTATCACGGCTATATCGATCGCCAGCAGGCCGACATCATCGCCTTCCGGCGCGATGAAGCGGTCAGGATCCCGACGGCGTTCGACTATGCCGCTGTGGGCGGTCTGTCGAATGAGGTGCGCGAGAAGCTCGAACTGGCGCGGCCCGGGACGTTGGGGCAAGCGGCGCGGATCGAGGGCGTGACGCCTGGCGCGCTCACGGCGTTGCTCGCCGCGCTGAAGCGAAGAAACCGTCAGTCCGCATGAGCAAGACCGGCTTCGGGCCCGCTGAATTTCAGCGCGAGACTGGTGTTTCACGTGAAACACTCGATCGCTTCGAGCAATGGCGCGCCCGACTCGCAGAGGTGAACGCCCACACCAATCTGGTGGGCCGGTCGACCCTTGAACAATTCTGGCACCGCCACGCCCTCGACAGCTGGCAGGTTTATCAATTGGCGGCCGATGCCCCGCGCTGGGCCGATCTTGGCTCCGGCGCCGGCTTTCCCGGCCTCGCCATCGCCTTTGGCCTGATGGGCCGCGGCGTGCCTGAGCCGATGGTCCACCTTGTGGAATCCGTCGGCAAGAAAGCCCGCTTTCTCAGCGCGGTCGCGGAGGCCGCCGCCGCTCCGGTCCGCGTCCATCCGGTGCGGGTCGAGGCGCTGGCTGAAATCCCCGAAGTCGACGTCGTGACCGCCCGCGCGATGGCGCCGTTGCCCAGACTCCTGGGATATGTGCAGCCCTTTGTGGAAAAGGGGGCGGTCGCGCTTCTTCCCAAGGGTCGAAACGCGAAGGAAGAATTGACCCTCGCGCGCAAAAGCTGGACCTTTGAGGCCAAGGTCATTCCGAGCCATACCGACCCGGAAGCCTCGATATTGGAAATCAGGGGGCTTCATCGTGCCTGACTCAGCATCGGATTCCTCGCCGAAGGTCATCGCCGTCGCCAACCAGAAGGGCGGGGTGGGCAAAACCACCACGGCCATCAATCTGGCCACGGCGCTGGCGGCGATCGGGCAGAATGTCGTGGTCCTTGATCTTGATCCCCAGGGCAACGCCTCCACCGGCCTGGGCGTCGGCCGCGCCGAACGCACTGCGACGAGTTACGACATACTGGTCGCCGACAAACCGATCGAAAGCGCGCTGATCGACACCAGCGTGCCCGGCCTGTCCATCATTCCGTCCGATGTGGATCTGTCCGGCGCCGAGCTGGAATTATCCAATGCGCCGCGGCGTTCCTATCGTCTGCGCCATGCCATTGAGCGCTTCCGCAAGGCGCTTCGGGCCCAGGGCGAGACCTGCGATTATATCCTGATCGACTGCCCGCCCTCGCTGAACCTTTTGACGGTCAACGCCATGACGGCGGCGGATTCGGTCATGGTGCCGCTGCAATGCGAATTCTTCGCGCTGGAAGGCTTGAGCCAGCTGATGCGGACGATCGAGCTGGTCCGCAGCAATCTCAACAAGTCACTGGTTATTCAGGGCGTGGTCCTGACGATGTATGACAAGCGCAACAATCTCTCCGGCCAGGTCGCGGCCGATGTTCGCGAGCATTTCGGCGACAAGGTGTATGACACGGTCATACCGCGCAATGTCCGTGTCTCCGAGGCGCCCAGCTTCGGCAAGCCGGTGCTCCTATACGATCTGGAATGCGCCGGCTCGCAGGCCTATCTGGGCCTGGCGCGCGAGGTCGTCCATCAAGAGCGCAGCGGCGCGGAGGCGCTGGCCCCGGTATGAGCAAGGATGAGGAGCGCCCGCGCACGCGCGGCCTTGGCCGTGGATTGTCCGCCCTGCTTGGTGAGGGCGAAGCGGTCGACGCCGCGCGCGATTACGACGCGGCCGAGCCTGGCGCCCCGGCTGGCGGGCTCCGCATGGTGCCGATTGAATATCTTGAACCGAATCCGGATCAGCCGCGTCGAAGCTTCGGCGAGGCGGAGCTCGCGGAACTGGCCGAATCCATAGCGGAAAAAGGCGTCCTCCAGCCCATTCTGGTCCGACCGCTCGCCGGTGCGGACGAGCGCTATCAGATTGTTGCGGGCGAACGGCGCTGGCGCGCCGCGCAACGGGCGCGCATCCACGAGGCGCCGTGCATTATTCGCGAGCTGACCGATCGAGAAACGCTGGAAATCGCCATTGTCGAGAACGTCCAGCGGTCCGATCTTAATCCGGTCGACGAAGCCCGGGCGCTGCGCCAGCTGGTGGAGACTTTCGGTCATACCCAGGAAGAGGTCGCCCAGGCGCTCGGCAAGTCCCGCGCTCATATCGCCAATACGCTGCGCCTTCTGGCTCTGCCGCAATCGGTATTGACGCGTCTGGAGGCCGGTGAGATTTCAGCCGGACACGCCCGCGCCATCCACAGCGCGCCCGATCCCGATGCATTGGCCGGCCAGATCGTCCGCGATGGATTGTCTGTGCGCGCAGCCGAAGCGCTCGCACGGTCCGCCGCCGGCCGCACGGAGAAGAAGGGCGGCGCCGCGCCGCCGACTCCGCAAAAGGACGCGGACACTCGAGCGCTGGAAACGGATTTGTCGACCCGGCTCGGCCTCGATGTCGAAATCCTTCATTCCGGCGAGCGAGGGGAGGTGCGGGTCAGATTTCGCTCGCTGGAGCAGTTGGACGACATATGTCGCCGCCTCACCCAGGACGGGAATATCAATCACTGAAACCGCTATTGATTGCGCCTGTCAGGCGGCGTGAATCTCGATTGGGTCGGGTTGCTGTGCGGTCGAGAATCCCGAATCGTCGGCAACACTAAAAAGTGTTTTAAATCATAATCTTCTAATGTTAGCGTTTGCTCGCACCAACGCGGGATAACCGCTGGAGCAGCTGGCCGACGATTCCCTCCGCGGGCGCGCCTGATCGTTTCACCGACCGCTCCGCCTCAAACGCCAGCCGCCGCGCTTGCGCGAGTCTGCGCCCGGACCAAATTCGAGCGCTTCGCTTGAACGCGTCCGCCGCCGGGCCGAAACGCGGGGCGCCCGTGCGCGCCAGGGCCGACGCATCGGCACCGGAAGCGTGAAACACCTCCAGCTGATCAATGCGCCTTTGAAGGACCCGCAAAATCCCGACCGGATTGGCGCCGGCGGCGACCGCACGGGTGAATGCGGTGTCGAGACCGGCTGGATCGCCGCCCAGAGCCGGTTCCAGGATCGCGTCCAGCGCCGCCTCCGCGCCGACGGCTGAAACCGCCGCGATATCCTCCGGCGCTATGACACCGTCGGCCCCGCCCCGCTGCTCGGCGGTGCCTTTATAGAGGATGAGTTTTTCAATCTCCGACCGCGCCAGCGCCCGGTCGCCTTCAAGATATGGCGCCAGCGCGGCGCGAGCTTCAGCGGGCAGCTGCAGCCGCTCCTCGCGGAAAGCCGACTCTGCAAGAGCAAGGGCGTCGCGCGCATTGTCTGCGAAGCACGGCGCGGCGAGCGCGCTTTTAGCCGTTTCGGCGATCTTGCGCAGCTTGGAGGCTGGCCGGAGCATGCCTGATTCAACGACCAGCCTGGCTTCGGCGATGAGCGAGCCCTCTTCGAGGGTCCGGATGGTGTCGGCGACCGCGGCGTTGTCGCCCGACAGCCGGACGCGGACCAGGCGATCGCCCCCTGTGAGCGAAAGCGCCGCAAGGGAATCCGCCAGACCCGCCGGGTCGGCCTTTATATCCTCTTCGGTCAGCCGGGTGACGGCGAAAGGATCATCGAGATCGGGTACGATCCGGCGGGCCAACGCCTCCGCGCGTTCGCGCACAAGGCCTGTATCATCGCCATAGATCAGAAATACGCGGATCGACGCAGCAGGACTTTGAAGCGCGCGATCGACCTCATGCGCTTTGAGCTTCAAGGCTCCAGCCCAAGCGCTGCACGCTGCAGCACGGTCGCAAATTCCTGGGCCAATTGCTCCGCCACGCGATCGGCGGCGCGTTCTTCCGCCGCGCTCCGGGCCGCGATCAGGCTGTAGGGATCTGAAGGCGCATCATAGAATACGGGTTCGCTCACGCGCCCGGAATGCTCAAACCCATCCGGACCGGTCAGCGTGTAGTCGACGCGAATCTCACCGCTGAATCGACGCGCCCGGCCGGTCGCCGAAAGCCCGATCGCGGATTCCCGAAAGTCGGTCTCCAACACGGCGTGATAGGGGCTGCGGCCACTGCCCAGCGTGTCGCGCAGCGCGTCCTCGACCAGATAACCGATCCGGCCGTCCTCGGCCTCAATGGTCAATCCGGGCAGGGCGCTGAAGCCCGGCCCGGCATAGAGCGGCTGAAATCCGCACCCGGACAAAAGGCCGACGCAGCATAAGCCCAGAGCCAGCGCAGAATGGCGTGCAGCTTTGACCATGGCGCGTCACCTCAAGACGAATCAGCTTTCGATTTGTGAGATTCGAAGCTGGCGGGCCCGGGTCAGGATGGCGTTCTCGATCTGAATCCGCGTCGCGGGATCCACCGCCGCGTCCACCCAGCGCCCGTCTTCAGCGGCGAGCTGCTTGAAGATCTGAACGGAGAGCGCATCGGCGCGAAGGCGCGTGTCGAGAATGAATACGGTCGCCCGAAACCGTTCGGTGGGAACTTCGGGATTGGCGTACCAGTCCGTAATGATGACCCCGCCGAAGGGGTCGACCTCGGAGAGCGGCATGAAGGACAGCACATCAAGGCTCGAGCGCCATAGATAGCTGTTGACGCCAATTCCGGCTTCGGCCTGCTCCGAAACGGACGCTCCGCCGCCGCCGCCGAACAGGCCGCCCAAAAGGCCGCTGTCGCTGGATTCCGCCCGGTCGCGAGATTGACAGGCCGAAACCGCCAAGGCTGCGGCCGACGCTGCAACGGTCAAACGGAAAATGCGGGGGGAAATCATGGGCGGCGCCTCCGACAAGGCCTTGGAAATCAAACGCGCCAGCATGCGCGCAGTCTTACCGGCCTCTATACCATGCTCTGCCCCGCTGGCCAGCCGTTCAGGCGCATACCGGCCCCAATCTCGCCGTGACATTTCTGACACGGTCGCCGCGCCGCCTCGCGAATGACAGCGCAGGCCGCTTGATTTGCCGCAAACACCGATTGAAAACAGTGTCGCACGTCCGGGGGGACGGGGCCGACCGGTGAGGCCGCGCACCATGATAAAACCCTGCGACGCCGCTTGGCTGTGCGTCGCGGCGATATGGAGCGCGGCCACGCCGGCAGCAATTGCGTCAGTCCAAATCAATAGTTCGACCGCCGCCGGCTTATCGCCGGGCTTTGAGACAGAGATCGCCGTTGATCTCGACATGCTCTTCGCCGCCGGCGATCTGCGCGCATCACGTGACGATCCGATCATCGACGCGCGAATTCGCCTGGCCTCCGAGACTGTGCGCGATGACGGCCGGCGCTGGGGTGTGCGCGCGGGCTTCGCCATCAATAGCGGCGACGGGCGACGCGGCTTCTCGCAACTCCAGCTCCAGGGACCGGTGGAACGCGGCCAGGCGCTGACCGGACTGGCGACGGGTTTCACCGCCGCACGGGGCCTGGACGCCGGATCCGGCCGCGCGGCGATTGACCGTGCGGAACTCTTCCTCATTGGCGACTTCATCGAATGGCGCGCCGGAGTGGGCGAGACGGCGGCCCGGTCCTCCGACATTCGGCCGACCTTGGCCCTGCGTCTGGTTCGCGCTGACGGCGCGATCTCCGATCTGGCGGGCGGAGGCCTTGCCACCACGACTTTGAGCCTGTCGGCGCCGGCGCCCCGTATCCATGTGGAATCGCGGCGCTTGCTGGGGATTGCGGCCGCGGCGTCCTTCACTCCGGACGCCGCCAGGTGCGGTGTCGATCAATGCCGGCCCGGCGCCACAGGCGCGGTGGCGAGCCCGGACCTCGACAACATCATCTCCGTCGCCGCCAGTTTCGATCGCCGGTCCCGCCAGAGCGGAGTTCGGTGGCGCATCCATGGCGGCTTTGAACGCGGCGCCGTGTCGTCGCCCCTTGCATCCTATGAAGACCCCTGGATCGCCACCATTGAAGCCGCGCGCGAAGCGGACGGCCTGACGCTCGGTGTTCGAGGCCTGAGATCCAATGACGGTTTTAAGGGCGACCAGTATTCCGCCGTGTCGGCCATGGGCGCGGTCGAGCGCGAGGATTGGCTGTACAGCCTCGAGCTCGCCTATGGCGAATCCGGCGTCTTTGATGTTGACGGTGCGAGCCTGGCGCTCGGCGCATCGCGGCTGGTGGGCGATAGTGGCCTGATCTCGCTTGGCTATGTCGGTCACGACAGCGGCGGCGCCGGCGTGGTCGCCGAGATTGGGTTGCGTTTTTGACACGACGGGTCAGGAAGTGGACCTCGTGGTGGCCGCGCCCCTTACGCTTAAGCCTTTGTCCAGCTATATCTGTTTGGATGCATCCGCGTGTGGATGCCGAGAGGGGCTTTGATGCCGCGCACACTGGGTAAATCCGCGTTCATCGCCGCCGTCGCGATCGGCGCCGCCATGTCGGCGGCGACGGGCGCGGTTGCGCAGAGCGCCGACAGTGAAGTGCGTTTGTCCGGCGCCGTTCGCTTCGCCACCGATTTGCCGCGTATCGAGATCACGGCTCCCGCCGTCGATTTCGCTGCATCCGAACCCCAGGTCTCGGAAAGCACGGGTGATGAAGGGCGGTCCGTGACCGCCGTCGAGCCCGCTCAAACCGGAACCGCGAGCGCCATCGCCTGGTACGAGCGCTTCACTGTCGCCCCGTCCGAATCCCACGCGGTCTGGGGTGTGCGGCAGCGCGAATTCCAGCTGCAGGGCGGCGATCGCTGGGGCGTCACGCTGGGTTATTCAGAGTCGGACCGCGTCCCGCATGATTTCAGCTTGGACGATATCCGCGCCGGCGCCTTCTATGATTTCTCTGACCGCTTCCGTTTCGGCGGCCAGCTTCGCTTCACCTCACCGGAAGAAGAAATCTTTGGTGAAGACAGCGACCAGAAAGAGCCGGAATTGCGCTTCGAGAGCGCCTTCCGCTTCTAGGCGATCAGCCCGACAATCCGTCGATCGCCGCGGCGCCGGCTAGTCCCAGACCATTCAATCTATTGATGTTTTTGATGTTTATGCCACCCAGCGCATAGACAGGGGCCAGGCTTCGGCGCGCATATGCTGCAAGGCGGAACGGGCCCAGCGCCCGCTTCGCGCTGGAACTGCGCGAATGAAAGGCGCTCGATACGAAGACGGCGTCGACATGCCGGGCGGCCCGGCGCAGCGCGGATGGCGAATGAGCGCTCGTCGTCACGATCCCGTCAAAGCGTGATCGCGCCGCCTGGCGAAACCGGGCCTCCGGCCAATGCACGCCATCGGCGCCGCACCGTTCCGCGAGCTCCGTGTTGGCCGCGACCAGGAAGGTGAGACCTCTGGCTTGCGCGATCGCCGAAAGCTCCGGCGCCTGGCGCTCGATTTCCGGCCGGCCGAAGGTGCGAAGCACCACGCCGGCGCCGGCGGGTAAGCCGTTAACGAGCGCGGGCAAGTCCGGCGTGCGGACCGGGTCGGTGAAAGCGAAAAGCGCGGGAAGTCCGCGTCGATCGCCGCCCAACCGCGCCGCCCGGCTTGCCAGCCTGCGCGCCCCGTCATAGGTGACGTGCGTCATGACCGCACCTGCATCGCCTTCCGATATTCCCGCCGCCCGATCCGCCATATTGAGCCGGCTCGCCGAAGCCGCCAAGCGGTCTGGGCGGCCGCCCGAGGCCGTGACCCTCGTTGCGGTTTCAAAGAAGCAACCCGATGATCGGATTGATGCGATGCTGGCGGCCGGCCAGCGAGTCTTCGGCGAGAATCGAGTCCAGGAAGCGCAGGCGCGCTGGGCGGAGCGCCGACGGCTCCATTCTGATTTGGAGCTGCGCCTGATCGGCCCCTTGCAGACCAACAAAGCCGAAGACGCCGTCGCTCTGTTTGACGTCATCGAGACCCTGGACCGGCCCAAGCTCGCAGCGCGCATCGCCGCCGCCATGGAGACGCTGAACCGGCGTCCGCGGCTCTACATTCAGGTCAATACTGGCGAGGAAGCGCAAAAATCCGGCATCCGTCCTGAAGACACACGCGCCTTTGTTGATCGGTGCCGGAATGAGTTCGGGCTTCAAATTGAAGGCCTTATGTGTATTCCACCGGTCCAGGAGCCAGCGTCTTTACATTTTGGCCTCCTCGCCAGGCTCGCCGCCGACGCCAAGGTGGAGGGGCTCTCCATGGGGATGAGCGCTGATTATGAACTGGCCGCCGAGATGGGCGCGACCTCGGTGCGGGTCGGTTCCGCCCTGTTCGGCGCCCGGCCTGCGCCGGTCTAGCGCGCAATCTCAATCTCGTCTCCGGGTTCAAGCCGGCGGACGAGTTCAATGAGATCCTGGGGCGGCAGGGCCAGGCAGCCCAGAGTCGGCCGGCCGTCCGGGTTCTGGCAATGCAGGAAGATCGCCGAGCCCCGCCCCGGAACCGGCGGATCGTCGTTATGACCGAGAATCACGATCAGGTCGTAGAGCTGATCCGTTCGGGTGAGGACTTCGTGCCGGCCCCGGTAAGGCAGGCGCACCTGACGGTTATATCCGGCGTCGTTTGGGTCATCACACCAGCCGTCCTGCGGGTCGATCCGATCAAGGCGCAGCGCCGTATCTGGCGCCTCCATTCGGTCCGCGCGAAACAGAGCCCGGCGGACCGGCCAGATTCCGATCGGGCTCGCCTTATCCCCCTCCCGCTTTTCGGATGCGTCGATCAACCCGGCTTCGCCGAAGACGCACGGGGCGGAGAATTCAGGCCCGGTCAGCTGCGCGTCGCGGAGGCGCGCGATATAGCGGGTCGGGGCATGCGGCATGGGAGTTCTCTCCTGCGCTGGCGGCGATGAGCTTCACGCCCCAGACGGCGCCGTCAAGCGATCACGCTGCTCGCGGCGCGCTCACGGAAATATCAGCGCTCTCACGCAGGCGTGACGCGCGCGTCAACGAAATCTCGCGTATTCCGCCCGCCATCCAGTTCGCGCCTTGTCGCATTTGCCTTGTGGCGCGGATCGGGCAAGCTCGCCGCTGACATGGGAATCGATCCCGGTTCAGCGGCGTGCGCTGAAAGGACAGGCACATGACTAAAAAGACCATTCTTCTTGTTGATGACGACGACACGCTGCGTGAAGCGCTGGCCGAGCAGTTCGGCTATGAGGACGACTTCCAGGTCCTGACGGCGGATTCGGCCCGGCCGGGCATGGAGCTCGCCAAGGATGAGGCGGTCGACCTCATCATCTTCGATGTCGGCCTGCCCGATATGGACGGACGCGAAGCCTGCCGGCATTTGCGCAAGGATGGCGTGACGGCGCCGATCATCCTGCTCACCGCCCAGTCCGGCGACGCCGATCATGTGCTCGGCCTGCGCTCGGGCGCGGATGACTTCCTGGCCAAGCCGATTAGCTTCGTCGTGCTCCTCGAGCGGGTGAACACCCAGCTGCGCCGGCACCAGCAAAGCGAAGACGCCGTGCTCCAGCTGGGACCGTACCGCTTCAAGCCGGCGATGAAGCTGTTGGTCGACGGCGAGGACAAAAAAATCCGTCTGACCGAGAAAGAAACCAATATTCTCAAATATTTATACCGCGCCGGAGGCAAGCCTGTGGCGCGTGAGGAATTGCTGGATCAGGTTTGGGGCTATCACCGCGAGGCCAACACGCACACGCTGGAGACCCATGTCTATCGCCTGCGCCAGAAGATCGAGCCGGAAGGCAAGGCGCGCCTCCTGATCACCGAAAGCGGCGGCTATCGGCTGCAAATGTAGCGAAGGCGTTTCGGTCCTCCCGCCCCTCGGTGCAGCCGGTCCGCGCCCGATCGAGCCGAGGTGCGCGGGGACAAGAAAAAGCCTACAACCCGCCGCCGCCGATCCGGTTCTTCCAGTATCCGACATCTTCCGCGTATTTGCCGACGACCTCGCCCAGCACTTGATTGAGTCGCAAAGTGTGGAAGCTGATCCACTCGCCCTGATCGATTTCGCTTAAAGAGTTCAGAGCGTTGGACAGGAAGAATGAATAAAGCAGCGCGACCAGCAAAAACAGCGCGATGAAGACCCATCCCAGCGACAGGATCGGATCGAAGGGCGAAAGACCGGTGAAAGCCGACAGCGCGCCGAGCACGAGGCCGGTGGCGACCACGACGCCCAGGGGCACGAACATCAGGTAATAATTCGAATTGCGCCGGATCTGGAACACCACATTGCGGACATAGGTCTCCACGAAGAAGACGCGCAAGGCGATCCAGGTGATGTTCAACGTCCAGAGCTTGGCCTGTTCGGCGAGCTGTTTGGAATCGCGTTCCTGACCCACCGTGACGGATCGCGCTTTGCCGACCGCCGTGCGGTAATGATCATTCACCCGCGCCAGATAGCGCGTCAGCAAATTCGCCATTTCGCGCGCGGTGTTGCGCTGGTAGGGCGCGTATTCGGCATAGTAGAGCGCCCACATCACCATGGCGCCCAACACGCAGGTCGCAGCGCCGAACACCAGGGAGCCGGCGATATCGCCGCTGATCGGGCCGATCCCGCCGGGGAACAGGCCGAGCATGTCCACCAACCCGAATTCATTGGCGAAAACATTGCCGATCAGAACCAGGCCAAGGATCACGGCGAACAGGCCGGACAGGATGAATACATTCCGATTCATCAGCTTGCGGCCTTCATTGAGCAAATAGATGACGCCGGCGTCGCTCTTGTGGAATTGCCGGGCGATGACCTGGCCTTCGACATCCTCGAACAGGGCGCGCTGATCGGCTTCGACCGGCACGGCGCGGCCGAGAAACTCTTCGGCGAGCCCGGCATAGGTCGCCGCGGTCGCATCATCGAGCTCTTCGGGCATGCGCATGAAGCCGACCCGGACGGAGAGCCATTTGAAGATGAAGCCCTGCCGATTCATATGCTCTTCTTCTTGCGCGAAGGTCTCGCCATCCGCTGAAAGCGCGTCTTCGGTCAGGGTCTGATGGCGGGTGACGACCTTGGAGGCGACCGCCTCGACCGTGTCGGAACCCACCGCCTCGGCGCTGATCTTGCGGCCGACGCCCAGGCGGCGAAGGCTGAAACGTAAGGGAAAGCTGAGCACGCGGAACACGCCGGAGCTGAGCTGCCAGACCCAGCGCCGCGCCAGATAGGCCAGGCCTGCGGCCCCCAGTCCCAGTGCCAGGCCGAAAACAAAGACCGCGCCGGCGGACCACTCGCTCATATCCATCCCTCTCTCGTGCACCCCCCGCGGGCGTTAACCCTGTCTTAACTTAAGGAGGGCGCGCGCCGGAGGCGAGAGGGATCAGAACGGAATCCAGCTTCTGCGGCGCGAATAGGCCACATAGCCCACATTGGCGCCGGCGCGCAGGCCGACGCCGGAGCGGATGGGCGCCAGCGTGACATTGTCGGCGCGCTGATAATTCACCGCCAGCCCGGCGATGAAATAGGCCGAACCCTCGACGCCGGGATAGCGCTGATAAAGCCGGTCAGTGTCGTTGAGATTATACACCAGGGTGAAGACCCGGCTGGCGTCGCCGCCCGCATCGAACCCGATGCTGGGTCCGGTCCAGTAGACTTTTCGGCTCTCGTTTTCGCCCTTCAGGGTCAAATGACCCTCGCCATAGCGCAGGCCGACGCCGGCGGCTCCGGAGACTTCTTCGCCCGCGATATATCCCACCGGCCGGCCCAGATCGGCGAAGACGCGCTCCAGCGCGCTGGCGGCGACTTCGGCGGTCACACCGAAAAAGTCGGACGTGACTTCGACCATCTCTTCGCGCGAATAGGTGTCCAATTGTTGCGATTGGGCGCCGGAACTCGGCGGCGGGGCGCTCTGGGACGCGCAGGCGGTGAGCAGCAAGGCGGCGGGCAGCGCGAGCAGAGCGGGCAGACGGAACATGGCATGACCTCCCGGACCAATTGGACGTGTCTCACCCTGCCGGGAGACTATGTCCGGGATGCGGCGAAAGCCTTATCAAGGCGTTAATGGCCACACTATTCCGCGGCGTAGCTGTTCGCCGTCTTCATGGTGTTAAAGCTTTGAAATAAAATCTTCAAATCCGGCGCCATGGTCTCTGGAAGAAAAGCCTTCAGGGTTTCGTCATCGACCTCGAACACCGATTCCGGCCCATAGTCCGGCGTGTCGATCACCTGCAGCGCCATCGTCCAGTTCGGACAAGACCGCTCACGGGTGGGCTCCGCGATCAGGCGCGCCACCGAGTGGTGCCGCGGATCGCTGCAAATGCCGGCGAATACGGCTTCCACAGCATCCCGGGGGCCCTCCAGCAGCTGCATGAACTGGCTTCCCGTGTAAACCAGCAATCCGGTCAGATTGTTGGCGGCGTTGTTGATCTGAGCGGTGTGAAGGATCGCCTCGAGGTCGTCGGCGGTCAGCCTGGCGTCAGCCGTGCTGACATAAAGCAATCGATAAATCATGGCGCAGGCGGTTCAGCGGCCGGGCCCCCATGCGTGCCCGTTTGAAGCTAAGCACATAAAACCGCACCCGAAAAGGGGTTTATGCGACACCCTGCCGCACCCGGCGCGCCACCGTGCATGATGCTTGGCGCAAGCCATGCCCAGTGCTAACTCCCGCGCCATGAGCACAAATCCGTCCCGCATCCGCAATTTCTCCATCGTGGCGCATATCGACCACGGCAAGTCCACGCTCGCCGACCGGCTGATCCAGGTCACCGGCGGTCTCACCGACCGTGAGATGAAGGAGCAGGTGCTCGACAATATGGAGCTGGAGCGCGAGCGCGGCATCACCATCAAGGCCCAGACCGTGCGCCTGACCTATACGGCCAAGGATGGCGAGGAGTATGTCCTCAATCTGATCGACACGCCGGGCCATGTGGACTTCGCCTATGAAGTCAGCCGCTCGCTCTATGCCTGCGAAGGCGCGCTTCTGGTCGTCGACGCCGCCCAGGGCGTGGAGGCCCAGACGCTGGCCAATGTCTATCAGGCGATCGATGTCGATCTGGAGATCGTGCCGGTCCTCAACAAGATCGATCTGCCCGCCGCCGAACCCGACCGGGTCAAAGCCCAGATTGAAGATGTGATCGGTATTGAAGCGACTGACGCGCTGGAAATCTCCGCCAAGACCGGGCTGGGCATTGAAAACGTGCTTGAAGCCATCGTCACCGATCTGCCCGCGCCCGAAGCGGGCGATCCCGCCGCGCCCTTAAAGGCGCTGCTGGTGGACAGCTGGTATGACCCCTATCTCGGGGTGATCTGCCTGGTGCGGATCATGGAAGGCACGCTGAAGAAGGGCATGCGCGTGCGCATGCTGGGCACCGGCGCCAGCTATGGCGTCGACGGCGTCGGTTTCTTCACTCCCATGAAGCAGGATGCGGCCGAGCTGGGCCCGGGCGAGATCGGCTTTTTGAACGCGTCGATCAAGCAGGTGCGCGATGCGCGCGTCGGCGACACCATCACGGAAGAAAAGCGTCCCACCGCCAAAGCGCTGCCCGGTTTTGAACCCGCCGTCCCGGTGGTGTTCTGCGGCCTCTTCCCGGTGGACTCGGCCGAATTTGAGGATTTGCGCGACGCGGTGGAGCGTCTGGCGCTTAATGACGCCAGCTTCAGCTTTGAGATGGAGACTTCGGCGGCTCTGGGCTTCGGCTTCCGCTGCGGCTTTTTGGGGCTTCTGCATCTGGAGGTCATCCGCGAACGGCTTGAGCGCGAATACGGCGTCGACCTGATCACCACCGCGCCGTCCGTGGTTTACAAGATGGGCCTCACCGACGGCACGGTGCTCGACCTGCACAACCCGGCCGACATGCCCGATCCGGTCAAGATCGACTCGATTTCCGAGCCCTGGATCAAGGCGACCATCCTGGTGCCGGATGAGTATCTCGGCGGGGTGCTGAAGCTGTGCGAGGACCGCCGCGGCATACAGCGCGAGCTGACCTATGCCGGCAGCCGCGCCATGCTGGTCTACGAGCTGCCGCTAAATGAAGTCGTGTTCGATTTCTACGACCGGCTGAAATCGGTCACCAAGGGATATGCCAGCTTCGACTATCAATTCATCGAGTATCGCGAGGGCGATCTGGTGAAGATGTCGATCCTGGTCAATGAAGAACCGGTCGATGCGCTCTCCATGATCGTGCACCGGGGCCGGGCCGAAATGCGCGGCCGGGCCATGTGCGAAAAGCTCAAAGAGCTGATCCCGCGGCACATGTTCAAAATCCCGATCCAGGCCGCCATCGGCGGCCGTGTCATCGCGCGCGAGACCCTGTCCGCCATGCGCAAGGACGTGACCGCGAAATGCTATGGCGGCGACGTCACCCGGAAGCGCAAACTGCTGGAAAAGCAGAAAGCGGGTAAGAAGAAGATGCGCCAATACGGCAATGTCGAGATCCCGCAAGAGGCCTTCATCGCCGCCCTGAAGATGGATCAGGATTAGGGGGCAAGCCGACGCGCTTTGCGCTGGTCAGCTCGAACTTGTCTGCGAACCACGCAACGAACTAGTCGGGCGTGTCGCCATCGCTGTGTAATTGCCGCAACTCCGCCTCGTCCATACCAGCCTATTCAAGTGCTATGGAGTACTGCCTCGTCAGGAGTTCCCCAGCGCGACGTTTCCAGCCGGCAAATTCTGACATTCGCCTACCCCTTGAAGCAATTCTCGCGGTGCCAGCGAAGAAAGAGCGGATTGGGCCGTTCCCGCTCAGCCTCGGGCACATTAACCATGCCACTCGGGTCGAAAAGGCGCTCGATACCTTCTGGCAGCCGCCCCTTGGCTTTCAGAAGCGTATAGTCATCCTCTATACTGAGGAGGCCGCGGTCGAACATCCAATGCACGGTTCTAGAAAGCGCAATGCCGTTCCGCACCGAGTCTGGGCCTTCCTTTGCCACCGGGCGGATGTGAGCAGCCTCCATCTCGGCTCGTCCACCACCATTGATGATCTTCAGGCCAGTGATCGCGCATCTGGAGTCATATGCGGCCCGCACCTGCGCCGAGAAAGCCTTGTCTCGAAACCTCCTGTTTGTCAGCTGGGCGATTACCGGCCGTTCAAAGCTTGCTTGCTCTTCGCGGACACCCCAGTCGTTGGATGTGGAGTCGGAGATGTCGGGCTCACCCAATATCGGCGCATACCCAGCCGCCCAGATAAGTGAGAATTCGTGATCAGGGATGCGTCTGATGGACCAGCCCATCGCCCCTTTGCTGACCTGACCATGGCCGCGATCAAGCTTGCTTTCCCAGAATCCACCGTCGCCGCGCTTGAACGAAACCGGATTTGGGAACGGAAGGAAATGCTCAAGCTCAGCGTAAAAAAGGTCGGATCGATTGAGGTCTGGAAAAACTCGCTTAATCGATGCGGCCGCCCAATAGGCCTGACGGCCAGATGAATGGCCGCCCTCCCCAAGCCGAGGTTCGTACAGAAGGCATCCATCTCCAACAGCCTCTTGCGCGGCGCGCAGATACCGTCTTGGAAAGTGATAGAGCTGGCCCGTGACGTCGTCGTAACCCGAGTCTGCGCGCTCAGATAACACAACTTTCGCCATCGGACGTCCGCGAACTCCACTTCTTAGTACGCAACTCTTCCCTGGCGTCAGGCCCGAGTCCAGCCCTCAACCTCTCGCCTCTTGCCTCCACCACTTTCCACCCCCACCTTCTCCCCATAGCCCCGCGTCACAAGGAGTTCCGCCATGGCCCGCCGTTTGGTTCTCGTCACCGGAGCCTCTTCCGGCATTGGGGCGGCCTTCGCCCGGGTGTTTGCGCGCAAAGGCTGGGATTTGGCGCTGGTGGCGCGGCGTGAAGACCGGCTGACGGCGCTCGCTGAAGAGATGAAGGCGCAGTTCGGCGTCGACAGCCTGATCATCGCGGACGATTTGTCCGATCCCGAGGCGCCGGGCCGCATCGTGAAAGCCGTCGCCGACGCCGGCCGGCAGATCGACGGCCTGGTGAATAACGCCGGGGCGGGCGAGCCGGGCTTTTTCGCCAACAGCCAGTGGGATGATCAGGCGCGCTTTATCGAATTGATGGCGACCAGCTATCTCAAGCTGATGCATCTTGTGGCCGGCGCCATGGCCGAGCGCGGCTTTGGCCGCATCGTCAACATCTCCTCGGTCTCCGCCCTTCTGCCCACGGCGAAGGCGCACATGGTCTATTCCGGCACCCTGTATCCGGGCCTGAAATCCCTGCTGATCAAAGCGTCCGAAGGTCTCGGCGCGGAACTCGAGGATAAGGGCGTTCACGTCACCGCCGTGGCGCCGGGCTATACCTATTCGGAATTCCACGATGTGAACGGCGCGCGCTCGACCGTCTCCAAGCTGCCCTCCTACTGGATGCTGACCGCGGAAGAGGTCGCAGAAGCCGGCTATGATGCGGTGGAGCGGAATGTGCCGCTGCGCGTGCCGGGCGCCTGGTATAAATTCCTGGTCGGCCTGATGCGCGTCCTGCCCGATCCGATCGGCCGTTTCCTGATCCGCCGCCAGGAAGGCAAAATGGCGAGCGAAGCCGGTCAGACGGCGTCCTCGGGCGCTTAAAACCCTCAACCTCTCTTTCCCGGCGAAAGCCGGGATCCAGAGCCGATCAAGCGTTCGGCTCCGTGATCTCCTGGGCCCCGGCTTTCGCCGGGGAAGAGCGCGCGGGTGCTCGGGACCATCTTTACGCTCCCCCATGCCGCGCTCTAAAACGCGGCGAGCCTCAGGAGCGCGCCATGACCGATCCCCGCTTGATCACCGCCCTGGACCTGCCGAGCGTGGTGGAGGCCGAGGCCATGGCCGAGGCCATCGGCGAGGCGTGCGTCTTTCACAAGATCGGGCTCCAGCTCTTGCCGGTCGGCGGCATGGATCTGGCGCATCGCCTGAAGGCGGCCGGCAAATCCGTCTTCCTGGATTTCAAGCTCCACGACATCCCCGCCACCGTCGAGAAGGCGACCCGCTCCATCGCGGACGCCGGCGTGGGCGATCTGCTGACCGTGCACGCCGAACCGCCGGTCATGCGCGCGGCGGTGGAAGGGCGAGCGAGGTCTGACTTGAAAATTCTGGGCGTCACCGTGCTGACCGCCTATGACGACGCCATGCTGGCCGAGATGGGTTATGGCTGCGGCGCGCGCGAGCTGGTGCTGCGCCGTGTCGATCAGGCGGTTGAAGCGGGGCTGAACGGCGTCGTGTCTTCGCCGCTGGAGGCGGAGGCGATCCGGGCGCGCGCGCCTGAAGACTTCCTGATCGTCACGCCGGGGGTGCGGCCGGCCGGCGCCGCGTTGGGCGATCAGAAACGGGTCGCGACGCCGGCCGATGCGCTGAAGGCCGGCGCGAGCCATCTGGTGGTCGGCCGACCGATCACCGGCGCCGCCGACCCGAAGGCCGCCGCTCAGGCGATCACCGCGGAAATGTCGAGGGCCTGATACGAAAAGCCCCGGCGCTGGCTCCAGCGCCGGGGCTTGATGTTTGGCGGTGAGGCGGGGTCTTAGACGGAACCGTCGATCCACTCGACAATCTTGCCCTTGGCCATGGCGCCGACCTGGCGGGCGGTCTCTTCGCCATCCTTGAAGATCAGGAGTGTGGGGATGCCGCGCACGCCATACTTGCTCGGCGTCATCGGATTCTGGTCGATATTCACCTTGGCGATGGTGATCTTGCCGTTCATCTCCGAAGCGATTTCTTCAAGCGCCGGGCCGATCTGCTTGCAGGGGCCGCACCATTCCGCCCAGAAGTCCACGAGGACCGGGCCGGAGGCTTTCAGGACTTCGGCGTCAAAAGAATCGTCGGTGACAGCAATGGTCGACATCTGTGTCGCTCCTTAAACATATCGAGCCGCAAGGCTCAGACCGTTTGGTGCGGCACACCTAGGAAGCCGAACCCGGCTGGTCAAGTTCTAGGATCGCTTCGCCGCTGCGTTGAGGACCGCGTCGAGCTGATCGCCCGGCAATTCCATCAGGCGAGGGCCGTCGGTCCACAGCAGAGCGGTCCGGACCGCCTTGCCGGGCTCAAGCGCTTGTAACAGCGCGCGATAGGCCGCCATCTGCGCCAGATAGGCGGGCGCGACATCCTGCACCTGCGTGGGCGGCGGACGATTGGTCTTGTAGTCGACGATCATCACTTCGTGATCGGTGATCACCAAGCGGTCGATCTGGCCGTTGATCACCACCCCGTCCGGCAATCCGGGCGCCCGGCCGGACAGGGCGACCTCAGCACGCGAGCCCTCGCCGAACAAAGCGGCGAAGGTCGGATCGTCCAGTACGCGTAAGGTTTCGGCGGCGATCTCGGCGCGCTGCGCGTCGGTCAGATCGGGCTTGGCGGCCAGGAACGCTTCGGCCGCGCCGGGGCGGCGCTCCGCCGGCAAATCCGGCAGCGTTTGAAGCAGCTTGTGGATCAGCGAGCCGCGCCGGAATCGGTCCGGCCCGCCGTCCGCCAGCGGGGACAGGCTCGGCGGCTCGAACCCGCCCGTCTCGTCATCGAGAAGGCGCGACGGCGCCAGGACGCGCTCGCCGGCGGCCTCTTCCGGCGCCGCGCCCACCCAGTCCGGCAGGGCCACCGGTTCAGCCTGGTCATCGTCCGCCGCACCCAGCCTTTGCGGCGCCGGGCCGAGGCGCAGCCCAGGCGCGGCCGGCCAGCCGTTTTCCTCGGCCTGGGCGTCCAGCGCCGTATCGCAGCGCCGCCAGCCGTCGCGCTGGGCGGTGCGGAGCACGCGGTCATGCCAGCTGCCTTCATCGACTTTGCCGGAGGCGCCATGGCTATGACCGCACACCACCAGCCTGTCTCTGGCACGCGTCATGGCCACATAGAGCAGGCGCTGATACTCGCCGTCGCCCTTAAGGTCCGCCTGTTCCTTCAGCGCGTCCACCAGCGGCGGGCGCATCTTGCTGTCCGGAGCCCAGACCAGGCCCGCCCGGTCATGGGCGTAGAGCCCTCCCGCGCGGTCCGCCGGCGTCTGTGTGGTGTCGGGCAGAAAGACGATGGGCGCTTCCAGGCCCTTGGCGCCGTGCACCGTCATCACGCGCACTTCGCCGCGCCCGGCGTCCATTTCACGCTTGATGTCCGAGGCGTCGGCCTGCAGCGCCTGGACAAAGCGCGCCAGCGAGGGAGCGCCCTCGCGTTCATGATCGAGCGCGCGGGCGAGGAACTCCTCCACCGGATCGCGCGCCTCTTCGCCAAGGCGGGCGTAAAGCCGGCTGAGCCGGCTTTCCCCGGTTGCGGACGTCTCGGTCAAGAAGGCGGCGAAAAAGGCGTAAGGCGCGATCGTCTCCACCCGCGCCCGCACCCGTTCCAGCGCGTCGCGCGCTTCGGCGAAGCGCGGATCATCGCTATGGCGCAGCTTCTCCCACAGGCTCTGGCCAGGCCGGCGTGACAAGTCGAACAACGCGTCGTCATCAATGCCAGGTCTTGGCGCGCCCGCCTCCTGGAAGGCCGGGCTCTTGAGCATTTCGGCGAGGGACAGATCGTCTTCGGGCAGCAGGGCGAAACGGGCGAGCGAAAGCAAATCCTCGACCACCAGCTGATCCGGCAGCGTCATCCGGTCGGCCCCCGCCACCGGCACGCCTTTCAGCTTGAGGCGACGGATGATCTCTTCGAACAGCCCGCCGCGTTTGCGCACCAGGATCAGGATGTCGCCGGGCCGGGCCGGGCGGAGCGTCCAGCGAGCGCCCTCCTGCCAAACGCCGTCGCCGCGCTTTAAAAGCGCTGCGATCTCGTCGGCGACGGCGCCGGCCAGCTGATTGCGCGCGCTGTCCTTGCGCTCTTCATCCACCGGCCGCAGCTCTAGCGTATCGCTCTCAGGCGCTTTCGGCTTGGGAATGGCGGGCCAGATTTCGACGCAGCCCGGCGCGTCTGCGCGCGCCGCGCGGTGCCCGTCATAGCGGTGAAACGCGAGAACATCGCGCACCCGGTCGGTCTCCGGATCCGCCATGAGCAGCTTGGTCTCCAGCGCGCCGGTCAAATCCTTGCGTTCGGGCGCGGCGAGCGCGGCGGCTTCAGCGGTGAAGGCCGCGTCGACCGCCTCCAGCACTTGCTCGGCGGAGCGAAAGGACACGTCGAGGCCCGGGCTGTCGAAGCGGAGCCCTGCCTCGCCGGCCTCACGCTCGAGCCGCCGGCGCTGAGCCAGAAACTCGGCCGGATCCGCGTTCTGGAAGGAGTAGATGGATTGTTTTTCGTCACCCACGCAGAACACGCTGCGCGGCAGCGCGTCGCCGGCTCGCGACCCCTCGCCGGCGAAGAATTCTTCGGTCAGAGCGTTGATCACCGCCCATTGATCGGGCGCGGTGTCCTGGGCCTCGTCGACCAGAACGTGATCGAGCCCCTGATCGAGCTTGTAGAGCGCCCAGGCGCGCGCGTCGGCGTCGGTGAGCAGGGTGCGCGCGCGTTCGACCAGGTCGCTGAAGTCCACCCGGCGCAGGCGCTGCAGCCGGTCGGCGTAATTGCGCACCAGCGCGCTGGCCAGCGTCAGACCGGCCCGGGTGACTTCATTGGCCCTGGCGTTGGCGAGGAAATCCAGAACCTCCCCGTCCATGCGGTGACGCTCGGAACCTTCCTCACCAAACAGCGTCACCAGGATTTTGTAGGTGTCACCGGTCTTTTTGCCATAGATCGACCGGGGCTTTTTCAGCTCGCCCTTTCCGGTAAGCCAGAAGTCTAGATAGCGCCGCGCCGCCTCGACTGGAGAGCGTTCGCTTACTTCAAGAACCGCCGCCAGCCTGTCCGCGCTGGCGACTTCGGTCTTGGACCCGCCGGCCGCCAGTCCGCTCAGCGCGGCGTCCAGATCCTCGACAACCGTTTCCGCCCAGATGGTCTCAAGCGCCAGCGTCTCAGTGAGCTCCGGCGGAACACCAAGCGCCAGGCTGGCCCGGTCTGCGAGCGCCTCGACCGAGCCGGCCTCATCCAGCAGCTCGGTCAGGCGGCTGCGATGGCCGAGTGCAAAAGCGGCAAGTTTTTCAACGCCATCTGCACCCGCCGCCGCAAGCACTGTCTCAACGGCGGTCGCGATGGCGCCGTCGGGCGCGATGTTTGCGTTTGCAAACAAAGCATCAAGGCTGCTCTGGCGTAAGGCGGCGGCGCCGGCGTCATCCTGCACGTCGAAGCCGGGCGACAAGCCGGCCTCGAGCGGGAAACGGCGCAGCAGGCTTTCGCAGAACGCGTGCAGGGTCTGGATCTTCAGCCCGCCCGGCGTCTCCAGAGCGCGCGCAAACAGGCGCCGCGCGGACGCCAGATCCGGACGCGCGCCGCCGCCGGTCAGCGCGTCGAGCTGGGCGGTCAAAGCCGCGTCGGGCAAGGTCGACCAGTCGCCGAGCTTCTTGAACAGGCGGGTCTGCATCTCTCCGGCGGCGGCCTTGGTGAAGGTCACGCACAGCATGCGGTCGGGCGCCGCTCCGGCCAGCAGCAAGCGCGCGACCCGGTCGACCAGCACCCGGGTCTTGCCCGAGCCGGCGTTGGCCTCCACGAAGACGGTCGCGCGCGGATCGGATGCCGCGCGCTGCGCGGCGCTCGCGCTTTTTACGATGTCGGGATCAAAGCCGGGCGCGGTCATGCCTCGCCCCCCTCGTCCGCGGGCGCGCTCGCCCATTCCTTGCGCCGGGCGAGATGGTCGTAATCGCCCCATTGATTGACGAATTTGACCCGCGGCTGGCTGGGATAGGTGCGGCGCGCATCGTCGAACTTCGCGATCCAGTCTTGCAGCGCGGCGAGCGCGCCCTCCGCCATGTCCACGGGTTCTTGAGTGCCCGGCGCTTTGACCGCGGACCGGATGTCTCCGGCGACCCGGCCGCCCGAGACCCGCACATGGAGCAGGTCGCCCGCCTCATGGCTCGGCGCGCCCGCGAACGCGCCGCGCGCCGCCATGGCGGCTTCCAGCGGCAGCTGCGGCGCGAACCCGGCCAAAATCTCCTTCTGGGACGGCGCAGCGCCGGTCTTGAAGTCGATAATGTCCAGGGCGCCGTCCGGGCGGAGATCGATCCGGTCGGCGCGCGCGGTCAGCGTGAACGGGCCGGCCGGCGCATCGATCACGATCTCGCCTTTGGCCTCAATGGCGACGGGCCGGTGCAAATTGTCGGCGTCGGACCGGCGGGCCGCCTCCCACGCGACCAGAAAGCCGGCGGCGCGGGCGAAGCGGGGCAGTTCAAGCCCCAGGCGGCTTTCCGGGAAGCCCGCCTCGGCCAGCGCGATGCGCCCCTGTTCGATCAGCCGCTCCAGCGCGTCGCCGGGCAGTCCGACCGCATCGGGCAGGCTGCGCGTCCAGCGCTCAATGGCCTGATGATAGGCTTGCCCGCGTTCGGCCGGTCCGGGCTCGCGGTCCAGCGCGTCGAGGGGTTCGAGCCGTAAAATCTTACGGGCGAAAATGGCGTAGGGATCGCGAATCCAGGTTTCGATCTGGGTGACCGAAAGCTGACGTGGGCGCGCATCGACCGGCGGCGCGGGCGAAGGCGCGCCGATGCCGGATTGTCCGGCCGGGGCGTCCAGCGCGCGGGCGAGGCGCAGATAGTCCGTCGCCGGCGCCATCAATGCGGCCGCCCGGTCGTCTCCCAGCGCCCCGCGCGCCAGCGTCTGGAGCCGCCACAACCAGCGCGAGGCGACCGTCGGCGCCCCGTCCTGGCGGGTGGCGCGAGTCAAGATCACCTCTCGGCAGCAGGCCAGCTGTGCGAAATCGTGGGCGGCCAATCCGAAGCGCCGCTCCGGAGCGCTCAAGCCCGCCGCGAGGCGCATGCCGCGGCTGAGGAAGGGATCGGCGACGCCGCCCGTCGGCCAGACGCCTTCGTTGAGCCCGGCCAGGATCACCCGGTCGGCGTCGATCAGGCGCGCTTCCAGCGGGCCAAGGATTTGCAGACGCGGGTGCGCGCCATAGCGGGGTCGAACCAGACGTGACCGGGCGGTCTCCAGAAAGGCCTGCCTGAAGGCGGTCAGGGTGAGCGGCGGCAACGCCTCGGCCTCATGGAGAAATTCTGCGACCAGTCCCGCCGCCGCTTCACCGGCGTCTCCGGCCCATATGCGCTCCGCGCCGCTCTGCTCGGGTCCTCGCGCCAGCGTCTCGGCCGCTTGCGCCAGCGCGCGCGCCCAGTCCGCCGCATGGCGTTCCGCGGCCGGATCGGCAAAGCCGCCCAGCGCGTCGGATGTCGCGCTGATCACGCCGCCCCAACGCTCCGCCAGGGCCTCGTCGGAACCGGCGGCGTCCATCGCTGCGTCGTAGAGCGCCTCAAGGCTGTCGCCGGGCCGGCGGCCGCGCAGCGCGCGGCGCTCGAGACGGTTCAGCACCGCGGCCAGCGGTCCGCGCGCCTCGCCGAGCGCGAACAGCGGCGAGGCCGACAACGCGACAAATCCCAGCGCAGAGCCGGGATCGAGCGCGGCGTCGAGAATGCGGATCAGAAATGCGCCCGGCGGGGTGTCGGACAAAGGCGTGCCGGCGGAATCATCCAACGTCACGTCAAAGCGCTGCATCTCCACGCTGACCCGGCGCGCCAGACCCCGGTCCGGTGTGACCAGAAGGGCGCGGGCGTGCGGCGTCGCCAGCGTTTCGCGCAAAGCCAGCGCGATCGTCCGGGCCTCGTCCGCGGGTCCAGGCGTTTCAATGACGGACAAGCCCTTAAGCGCGGCCTCGAACACCGTCCCGCCGAGGGCTTTTTTGAGCGTGTCCACACGGTTGAGCCAATCGGCGGTCGCCTCGGCGGGGCGCAGCGCCTCCGCGATCAGGCGCGCGCGGGGCGCGTCGGCGGTGCGCTCGGCGAATCCGGGCCAGAATTTCACCGCCTTTCGATCAAGCTTCAGCGTCTCGACCAGGCGTTTCATGGCGCATTGAGGATGGGCGTCGTCGATCGCCGCCCAGGCGCGATCGTCGAGATCTCGGGCGAAGCCAGGCAGCACGACGCAGCCCTGGGGCAGGCGGGAGACCACGCCGAGCAGCGCGGCGGCCGCCGGAATGGAGCCGGTGGAGCCCGCGGTAATCACCGGGCCGTCCGGCGGCGCCGCGCGCCAGCGCGCGGCCAACGCCTTGAGCAAGGCCGAGCGCCGCCGCCCCGGATCGGTTTCGCCGCGCTCGTCCAGCCTGGCGGGCCAGGCCTCGAGCACGATGTCCAGGAATAGCGCCGCTTCCTGCATGTGAGCCGGCAGGGCCGCGCGGATCTCATCGGATAGTGCGGAAAGATCCTCGACGTCCTCGGTGGCGAGGTCGTCGATCAGGCGCGCCAGGTCGTCAGCGAGCGCTAACGCGCCGCCGACGCCCATGGAGCGGTCCGCGGACTCTTCCCGCGCCAGAATCAGTTTCGCCAGTTCGAATCGTCGGCGGGCCGTTGAAACCGGATCCGCCGCCAAGCTTGCGAGTTCGCCTGGTTCGAAGGGCGGATCGTCAGCATCAACATCGCCGATGGCGCGGATCATGGGCAACAGCGCTGCGCCGGCCTCCAGTCCGGCGAAGGCGGTCGCGAGCTCGCGGCCGGCCCGCCGGGTCGGCACCAGCACGGTCGCCGCGCTGAGTTGGGCGGGATCGGGAAAAGCGTTTGCTAACCCTTGCGCCAATGCGCCGACAAAGCCGCGCCCCGGCGGAATGGTGAACAGCCGGGGACCTTCGCCCGCGAAGAGATCAATCCCGGTCATCCGCCTGATGTCAGCCTCTGCTCGGCGGCGTCCCGGGACGCCGGATCGCCGACATGCATCCAGAAGGCGTCCATCACGCGGGCGAACAGCCGGCCTGATTCAAGGGCTTCGTCCCAGAGACGGTTGGTGGAGAAGGGCTCGATGCGTCGACCGCGCAACACACGAGGATGCAGGACCTGCACCCCGGCATAGGCGTAAGGCGCGCGCGCCGCCGCGCCGCGCCGCCGAATGCGGCCGTCGGCCTCCAGGAAGAAATCGCCCGCCCCGTCAAATCCGAGCTGGCGGCTGAGGGGCGAGAGCATGAGCAGGAAATCCATGCGCTCAGGATCGAAGGCGTCGGCCAGCTGATCGAGCTCGCCGCGGCGGCCGTCACGCCAGACCGCGTCGATATTCGCCACAAAGATCGGCTCGTCGCCCAGACGCGGGGCCGCCTTCACAAGCCCGCCTCCGGTATCGAGCAATTGGTCGCGTTCGTCCGAGATCAGGATTTCAGGCCGTGTCCGCGCCGCCAGATGCGTTTCCAGCGCGTCGGCGAAATGATGGACGTTGACGACGGCCTGCTCGACGCCGGCGGCGGCGAATTTGTCCAGCGTCCAGTCAATGAGCGGCTTGCCGCCCAGCTCCACCATGGCTTTGCAACGCGTGTCGGTGAGCGGCCGCATGCGCGTGCCCAGACCCGCCGCCATCGTCATCGCGCGTGTAATGCTCACCGGTCCGCCTCCGCGAAGACATGGGGCGCCAACTCGCGCACCGCCGCACGCACCGGTCCAAGGGCGGGGTGGCTGATATCGCGGACGAAATGACCGGCCACCCGGGGCAGCAGATCAAGATAGCGCGGCTTGCCGTCTCTCCGGGCCAATCGCACGAAGATGCCCAGAATCTTCGCATTGCGCTGGGCGGCCAGGATCGCCGCGGCGGCGTCGAAGGCGTCCCGGTCCGCAAGGCCGGCGGCGTCGAAGAAACGATCCGTCACCGGACCGGTCAAATCATTGCGCACGTCGCGGCGGGCGTCCTCGATCAGCGAGATGAGATCATAGGCGGGATGACCGAACAGCGCGTCCTGAAAATCGATCAGGCCGACGCGCGCTTCGGCCTCGCGTTCCGGCAGCCAGAGCAGATTCTCCGCATGATAATCGCGCAAGGACAAACCCGGCGCGTGGCTGTCCAGCGCCGGCAGGACCTGGCGCCAGGCCTGGGCCCAGTCTGCGCGCGCCGCCGCGCCGGGGGCGTCGCCGCGTTCAGGCGCATACCAGTCCAGGAAGAGCTCCGTTTCGGCCAGAAGCGCCGTGTCGTCATAGGCCTGGATGCGCCACCGCGCGCCGAAGGCTTCCGGCTCGTCCTCGAAGCTGGAGCGGTGGATCGCGCCGAGCGTGTCGGCCGCCGCGAGATAGAGCTGAGCTTCGTCCGCGCCGCCGGGAATGGCGCGCGCATAGAGCGCATCGCCGAGATCTTCCAGGATCAGGAAGCCGGCCTCAAGGTCCGCCTCGAACACGGTCGGCGCCGAGAAGCCCCGCGCCGTAAGCGCACCGGCGAGCGCGGCGAAGGCGGCGGTGTTCGGGCCGGCGAGCCGGGCGAGGGCGTTATAGCCTAAGGCCGCGCGCGTTTCCGGATCCGCGCCGGGCGGGCAGGCGGGCGCTTCGGCGCCGGCCGGCGCGTCCATCAGGATCGCCGCTCGCGCCCCGTCGCGCAGGCGGAAATAGGCCCGGGTCGAGGCGTCGCCGGGAAAGGGCGCGACGTCGGCCGCGCCCCAGCCGGCCGCCTTCAGGAAATCGGCGCGCCGTTCGGCGCGTGCGGGATCAGAGCTTGATGCGGTCAATCGCCTTGCTCCATCGTCCATGGCCGGTCAGCGTCGCCTTTCGCCCCCCGGGGCCGGTTTCCTCAAGCCTGAGATCAAGGCGGTCGGCTGGAAGAAAGCCGGGCGCCCGGCCGGGCCATTCTATCAGCGCCATGCCATGGTCGAGCGCCTCGTCCAGGCCCAGCTCCGCGAGCTCGTTCTCATCGTCGAGCCGATACAGATCGGCATGGGCGAGCAGCCGGCCATCTTTCGTGTCATAGCTCTGGACCAGGGTGTAGGTTGGGCTCGGCGCATCGGCTTCGCCGGTCAGCGCTTCGATGACGGCGCGCGCCAGCGTGGTCTTGCCGGCGCCCAAATCCCCGAACAGGCGCACCGCATCGCCCACCTCAAGGGCGTCTGCGATCGCCGCCCCCAGGTCTGCGGTCGCGTTAGGATTGGGCAGGTCGACAATGCGCGCGCTCATGTCCTGAGCTGTAAGATGGGCCGCCGCAACGGGCAAGCGGCGCGGCATGCTTGACTTCAACGTCTTCAGGCGGCGTCTTGCAAGCCTTGGCAGCAAGGCAGTTCAAACCCGTGCCCCATACCTTGATCATCGGCGCCGGACAGGCCGGCCTGTCCGCCGCGGCGGAGCTGAGAAAGCGCGGCTATGAAGGCGATGTCACGCTCCTGGGCGCGGAACCTGTTCCGCCCTATCAGCGACCGCCCTTGTCCAAGGCGTATTTGTCCGGCGAAACGCCGCTGGAGCGCCTCTGGCTGAAGCCGGCGGCCTGGTATGACAAGGCCGAAGTGACGGTGAAGACCGGCGTTCGAGCCAGCGCCATCGACCGGGCGGCCGGCGAGGTGATCACGCAGGACGGCGACCGGCTGGGCTTTGATCATCTCATCCTGGCCACCGGCGGCGAGGCGCGACGCCTTGATTTGCCGGGCGCGGACCTGCCCGGCGTCCACGTTCTGCGCAATCTGGCGGAAGCGAACGCATTGTCCGCCGCGCTGGAAAGCGCGAAGCGCCTGGTGATCATCGGCGCGGGCTATATCGGTCTGGAAGTCGCCGCCTCGGCGCGCAAGCGCGGATTGGAGGTCGCGGTTCTGGAAGCTGCAGACCGGCCCATGGCGCGCACCGCGAGCCCGCTTCTGTCGGGTTGGTTCGGCGCCGTCCATCGCGGTTATGGCGTGGATTTGCGTGTCAGCACGCCGGTGGCGGGCGTGACGGGGGAGGCGAAAGCCGACGGCGTCGCGCTGGCGGACGGAGAGATGATTTCCGCCGACCTGGTTTTGGTGGCGGCGGGCCTTTGCGCCTCGACGCATCTGGCGGAAGCCGCGGGCTTGGCTTGCGATGACGGCATTTTGGTCGACGCCCAAGCGCGGACCGAGGATGAGCGCATCTTCGCCATCGGCGATGTCGCGCGCTTTCATCTGCCCCGCTATGGCCGCAGCGTCCGTCTGGAGAGCGTTCACAACGCCATTGAGCAGGGCAAGGCCGCCGCGGCCGCGATCTGCGGCGTCGAAGCGGTCTATGACCCCGTGCCCTGGTTCTGGTCTGATCAATATGAGTTGAAGCTGCAGATCGCCGGACTGATCGAGGGCGCGGACCAGATGGTCCGCCGCGGCGATCCGGAAGAGGGCAAGTTTGCGCTGTTCCACCTGTTGAACGGCCGCCTTATCGCGTGCGAGGCGGTCAATAGCGCGCCGGAATACATGGCCGCACAGCGCATGATCGCCGCCGGGTCGGCGCCCGATCCTGAGCGCTTGCGGGATCAAAGTGTGGCGATGCGCGACTTCCTGTCCTAAATAGCCGCCCAAAGGCGCCGTCCGGCGCATGGCCCCACCATCAGGATCCAAACAACGCCCATGGCGAAAATCACCTATATTGAGCACAACGGCGCCGAGCATGTCGTCGATGTCGACAACGGCATCACCGTCATGGAAGGCGCCATCCGCAATCTGGTTCCCGGCATTGACGCCGATTGCGGCGGCGCCTGCGCGTGCGCGACCTGTCACGTCTATGTGGACCCGGCTTTCGAAGACAAGACCGGCGAGCGCAGCTCAATGGAAGAGTCGATGCTCGATTTCGCCTCCGATGTACGCGACAACTCCCGGCTTTCATGCCAGATTAAAGTCACCGAGGCGCTTGACGGGCTGGTCGTGCGCCTTCCGGAAGAACAGGGCTAGCCTGCCGATTCACCGTCGCCGGCCGGTCCGCGAAGAGCTGCGGGGGCGGCTCCGGGACGAGGGGATGGCGATGGCGAAAGGCGTTGGCGCCTTTGCGAACCGGATCGCGGTGCTTGGCCTGAGCGCGCTGACGCTGTCAGCCTGCGCCGGCGAGGGCGACGCGCCGCAGACCGCCCTGATCGGCGAAGAGCAGGTTCCGGTTCACCGCCTGGTCAATCTGACTGACCCCTATGGCGATCTTTATGTGTCCATGGACCGCGACGTCGTGCTCGATTTCGGCCGCGCGGAAGCGGTGATCGAGTGCGAGCGCCGGGGCTATATCTGCCTGGAATGGCCCTTTGTCTTCTCCTTTCCCGAAAACGGCGAACCGCCCGCCAGCGGCTGGTCGGCCGGGGGCTATGAGTTCAAGACGCTCGCGCGCGCCGAACGCGATTTCTGCGGCCGCACCCGCCGCGCCTATCTGGTGGAAGGCTCAAACGCCGTCGGCTGGGCGACCCGGGTCTGGTACCATCCCGATTTCGGCGTCTATGCGGTGATGACCGGCCAGGCCGAAGGCGGCGATCTGATCACCGTGGAACGCGCCTACACCACGTGCGACCGCGGCCTTCTTGCGCGCGAGGGCGGCGGCTTGAGCGGCGTGTTCGGAAGATAGCGCCCGACATTTCGCGGGCCGCGCCCCTTCGCCTCCCCATACGGGGAAGGATTGTGAGAGCCTCTAAATGCTCAGTGCGCCTGTCCCCAGGTCGCCGCGGCGTTGGCGTCCACCTCCAGCGGCACGGAGATGTCCTGGGCCGGCAGGGCTGCGCCGGACATCACGTCTTTGACCAGATCGATCAGGCGATCGGCTTCGTCTTCGGGCGCCTCGAACACCAATTCGTCGTGCACCTGCAGCAGCATGCGTGATTTCAGGTCCGATTTCGCCAGCGCTTGGTCCATCCGGATCATCGCCCGGCGCATGATGTCGGCGGCGGCGCCCTGAATCGGCGCATTGATGGCCTGGCGCTCGGCGAATTGGCGCACGGCGGGGTTTTTGTCCTTGATGCCGGGCAGGTGGACGCGGCGGCCGAACAGGGTCTCCACATGGCCGCGCTCCTTCGCCTCGGATTTCATGGCGTCCATATAGGCGGCGATGCCCGGGAATTTCTCGAAATAACTGACGATATAGGCCTTCGCCTCATCGCGTCCGATGCCCAGATTATTCGCCAGACCGAAGGCGGAGATGCCGTAAATGATCCCGAAATTGATCGCCTTGGCGTTCCGGCGGGTCATCGGGTCCATGTCCTCCAGCGGCACGCCGAACATCTCCGAGGCTGTCATGGCGTGGATGTCCTGGCCCTGCTTGAAGGCGTCCTTGAGGGCATCGACGTCGGCGATATGGGCCAGCAGACGCAATTCAATCTGGGAATAGTCCGCCGCGACGATGACATTGCCGTCCTCCGCGATGAAGGCCTCGCGAATCTTGCGGCCTTCCTCGGTGCGGATCGGGATGTTCTGCAGATTGGGCTCCGAACTCGACAATCGGCCGGTGGAGGTCGCCGCCAGCGAGAAGCTGGTGTGCACCCGGCCGGTGTCCGGATTGATCGCGGCCTTCAGCGCATCGGAATAGGTCGATTTCAGCTTGGAGAATTGCCGCCAGGTGAGCAGCGCCTTGGGCAAGTCATGGCCCTCTTCCGCCAGCTTGTCGAGCACCGCGGCGTCCGTGGACCAGGCGCCGGTCTTGGTCTTCTTGCCGCCGGGCAGACCCAGCGTGCCGAACAGGATTTCGCCGATCTGCTTGGGGCTGCCCAGATTGAAGGGCCCGCCGGCGGCCTTGTGGGCGCTCTCTTCAGCCTCGGCCATTTTTTGCGCGAAGTCGGATGACAGGCGCGAGAGCTGGGCCACGTCCACCTTCACGCCGTTCAGCTCCATGGTCGACAACACGCCCGGCATCGCGCGCTCCAGGGTTTCGTAAACCGTGGCTTTCTGGCGCGCGGCGAGGCTGGGTTTCAGGATCTCCCAAAGCCGCAGCGTCACATCGGCGTCTTCGGCGGCGTATTCCGTGGCGCGGGGCAGATCGACTTCGGCGAAGCTGATCTGCTTTTTGCCCGTCCCGCAGACCTCTTTAAAACTCAGCGGCTTGTGGGCGAGGTGCATTTCGGACAATTCGTCCATGCCATGCCCGTGCAGCCCGGATTCCTGCACATAGGACAACAACATAGTGTCGTCATAGGGCTTGGGGTCGATGCCGTAGCGGCGGAAGACCGCGATATCGTATTTGAAATTCTGCCCGACTTTCAGAACCGCCGGATCCTCCAGCAGCAATTTCAGCCGCCCCAGCGCTTCGGCTTCCTCGATCTGCTCCGGCCGCGCCCCGGTCAGGCCCAGCGCGTCGCTCGAACCGTGGTTGAGCGGGATGTAGCAGGCTTGGCCCGGCGCGGTCGCGATGGACACGCCCACCAGCCCCGCCGCGGTCGCGGACAGGGCGTCGGTCTCCACATCCACCGCGATGACGCCGGCCATGCGTGAGCGTTCGATCCAGGCGTCGAGCTGGTCGAGCCGGGTCACGCAGTCATAGGCCTTGCGGTCGATCGGCGCGGTCGCATCGCCGGTCGGATCCGCCGGGCCCACGCCCAACGCCTCTTCCACCCGGCGGGTGATGGTCCGGAACTCCATGGATTTCAGGAAGCTGATCAGCGCATCCCCGTCCGGATCGGCCTTGCCGAACCCCTCCATGGCCTCCACGTCCGGCACGTCGTCTTTCAGGGTGACCAGCACTTTTGAGACGCGCGCATCTTCGGCGTGATCGGTCAGCTTTTCGCGGCGCTTGGGTTGTTTGATGTTGGAAGCGTTTGCTAACAAACCCTCCAAGTCCCCATATTCATTAATCAATTGAGCCGCGGTCTTGACGCCGATGCCGGGCACGCCCGGGACGTTGTCCACGCTATCGCCCGCTAACGCCTGCACGTCGATCACCTTGTCCGGCGTCACGCCGAATTTCTCGAACACCTCGTCGGGGCCGATGCGTTTGGATTTCATGGGGTCGAGCAGGCCGACGCCGTCCTCGACCAGCTGCATCAAATCCTTGTCCGACGACGCGATGGTGACGCGCGCGCCGAGCGCCTTGGCCTGTTTGGCGTAAGTGGCGATCAGATCGTCGGCCTCATAGCCCTCCATCTCGATGCAGGGCAGATCAAAGGCTTTGGTGGCGTCGCGGATGATCGCAAATTGCGGGACCAGATCTTCCGGCGCGGGAGGCCGGTGGGCCTTATACTGGTCGTATATCTGGTTGCGGAAGGTTTCCGCGGAGTGGTCGAAAATCACCGCCAGATGGGTCGGCTCGTCCTCGCCCTTCAGATCCTCGAGCAGCTTCCACAACATGTTGCAAAAGCCCTGCACCGCGCCCACCGGCGTTCCGTCCGAGCGCGTCAGCGGCGGCAGGGCGTGATAGGCGCGGAAAATATAGCCGGAGCCGTCTACGAGATAGACATGAGAATCGGCGTCGACGGGACGGGAGATGGCCATGAAACGGCTCCGCGCGAAGGGTGTGCAGGACGGAGCGCGAGACTAGGCGGCGTCGGGGGCAGGGGCAAATGGCGGCGTCTGTCTTTTGCGCCGCCCGAACCTAACCCGGAAACGCCACCGAACTCAGCACACTCGCCACCAGCGCGATGATCGGGGCGGCGATGAGGTTGATCCGGAAGCCCGCCTTGATCATCTGGCCCATCCGCGCCGCGCCTGAGGCGTAGACGATGGCGTTGGGCGCTGTGGCGACCGGCAGCATGAAGGCGCAGCTGGCGGCCAGGGCGACGGGAACGATCAGGTGCGCTGGCGGCACGCCGGCCTCCAGCGCCACGGCGGCGAGCACCGGCAGGAAGCCCGAGACGGTGGCGACATTGGAGGTCAGCTCGGTTAAAAACACCACGATCAGCGCCAGGATCAGCACGGTGACCGGCAGCGGCAGGGCCGCCACCCAGGCCAGGTGCGAGCCGATCCATTCAGCCAGCCCCGTCGCCTGAATCGCCGCGGCGAGCGAGAGCCCGCCGCCGAACAGGATGATCACCGCCCAGGGCAGTTTCTGAACCGTCTCCCAATTCATCAGGGCCTGGCCCTTATTCTCCTTTCCGCCCGCCGGGATCAGAAACATGGCCAGCGCGCCCGCCATGGCGATCTGGGCGTTGCCCAGCGCGAGGGTGATCGGCAGATCCAGCTGTGCGCTGACCCAGGCCAATAGCGGATTCCAGCCAAAGGTGATGTCCGGCAGGCCGATCAGAAAGCCCGGCAAAGTCCGGCCCATCCACAAAATGGCGACCGTGCCGAAGGCGAGCGCGACGCGCAGCTCCGCCGTGGTCATGCGCCCGAGCTGACGTTTGTGCTCCAGCACCACTTCGCGGCCGGCGGCGCTGGGCGCATGGCCGGCCACCTTGAACACCCAGCGGGTCAGGATCAGCCAGATCGCCGGGATGATCAGCAGCGCGGCGGGCACGCCCAGCATCATCCATTGCGGAAAGCTGATCGTCATGCCGAATTCGCTTTCCATAAAGCCCATGGCGATCAGATTGGTCGGCGTGCCCACCGGCGTCATCACCCCGCCCACCGAGGCGGCGTAGGCGACGGCGAGCGCGAGGGCCGGCGCGAAGATCGTGGCGTCCAGGCCTTCCTCCCCGACCGCTTCGGCGACCTTCAGCGCGATCGGGATCATCATCAGCGTCGTGGCGGTGTTGGAGATCCACATGGACAGGACCGCGCTCGCCGCCATGAAGCCGAGGATCATCAAAGCCGGCCGGGAACCGAATGCGGCGACGACATTCAGCGCGATGCGGGCGTGCAGATTCCAGCGCTCGATCGCCAGCGCGACGATGAAGCCGCCCAGAAGCAGCATCACGATCGGGCTGGCGTAAGGCGACGCGGCCTGGCCCATGGAGATGATCCCGAAGAAGGGGAACAGCGCGAGCGGGATCAGCGCGGTCGCTGCGATCGGAATGGCTTCCGTCGCCCACCAGCTCGCCATCAGCAGCGCCAGAGAGGCCAAGATCCAGGCTTCCCGGTTCAAACCCTCCGGCACGGGGAGCAATTGCAGACCGGCCGCCAGCACGACGCCCGTGATCAAACCGATGCGCTGGGCGCGCGTGCGCGCAGGCTTGGCCGCTTCCGCCATGAAGTCCCTCCCCAATTCGCCGGGGAGTTAAGCGAGGTTTGCCGAGACGGGCAATGCGAAGCGGCGTGAAGCCGCAAGCGCCCGGGTCCGGCTCGGGACATTCGAACGTCGATGCAGAGGAGACGCCGTTCTGGGTCAACTCGGCCCGCGGCGCTGTGCCCGCGGGCCGCCCGGACTGGTCTTGTCTTTGAGGCTAGCCGTCGGTGTCGGCAGCTGAGCCCTTCATGACGAAGCGCCGGTCGCAATAGGGGCATTCGACGAAATCGTCCTGGCCCATCTCCAGATAAACCAGCGGATGGCCCAGCGCGCCGCCGCCGCCATCGCACTTCACCCGCTTGGTTTCGACCACGAGGGTCTCGGGCGGGGGAAATCCGGTCGGGGCGGGGCTGGACTGGCTCATGGTCTGACCATTCTTGCGT
>LYSW01000021.1:41216-49166 GCA_001657295.1 Oceanicaulis sp. BBD 1991-10
GCCCGTTTAGGGTCTCGCCCGTCTTTAAGGCGTGCGCTGCGCGTGCGTCAATCTTAAGGCCGCTTTCGCCGCTTTGGACCTGCATGCATGCCAGACACCGCCGCCGACCCGACCCGTGGAATCTCCGCCGCGTCCGCACCGGACTTCGCGCTTGAAGCGACGGGTCTGAAGAAGACCTATCCCGGCAAAGGCGCCAGCCCCGCCAAGGAGGCGCTGAAGGGCGTCGACCTGTCGGTGCCGCGCGGTTCGATTTTCGGTCTTTTGGGTCCGAATGGCGCGGGCAAGTCGACCTTCATCAATGTCTTCGCAGGTCTGGTGAAAAAAACTGCTGGAACCGGCCGGGTCTGGGGCGTGGATATCGACGAGGATCCGCGCAAGGCGCGCGCCGCGATCGGCGTCGTGCCCCAGGAAATCAATATGGACGTGTTCTTCACGCCTTATGAGACCCTGGAATTGATGGCTGGGTTTTACGGCGTTCCCAAATCGGAACGCCGGACCGAGGAGATTCTCGCGGCGGTGGGGCTGTCGGACAAGCGCGACGCCTATGTGCGCCAGCTCTCCGGCGGAATGAAGCGGCGTCTGCTGGTCGCCAAGGCCTTGGTGCATTCCCCGCCCGTGCTGGTGTTGGACGAGCCGACCGCCGGCGTCGATATCGAGCTGCGACGCCAGCTCTGGGACTATGTCGTCGAGCTGAACAATCAAGGCGTCACCATCGTCTTGACCACCCATTATCTGGAAGAAGCGCAGGAATTGTGCGACCAGATCGCTATCGTCAATCATGGCGAGGTGGTGGCCTGCGAAGACAAGGCGACCTTGCTCAAGCGGCTGGATTCCAAAACCCTGGTGATCGACCCGGTCGAACCGCTCCGCGCCGTGCCGGCCGGGTTTGAGGGCGATGATGCGGAACTCCGTGAAGACGGCTCGCTGGCGATCACCTACAAATACGGCCAGGCCTCGGTGGCGCGTCTGATCGAGACCTATAACGCCTCCGGCGCCCGCATCGCCGATTTGCGCACCGAAGAGCCGGATTTAGAAGACGTCTTCCTGGCGCTGACCTATCAGGCCGACGCACAGGCCGAGCGCTGACCGCCAGCCCGTGCTAGACTAAGGCTATGGCCCGGTTTTTCGCCCGCATCTTCGCTTTTCTTCTGGCCGCCAGCGTCTTCGTCGTATCGGTGGCCTTGCTGTTCCAGATCCGCCCGGAAAGCGCGGGCGGCTGGTTCGTGCTCGCCTTGCTCGGCGCAGCCGCGCTGGCGGCGCCGTTCCTGGTCTATGTCGCCGTCATGGGCCGCTTCAGCGGACCGCCTTTGCCCAATGAAGGCGAGGGCGCGGGCCTCGCCATGGGCGCAGGCCTCAGCAGCGCGCGCGCCCAGGACGGCGAGGCGGACGCGCTCGACTTTGATTAAGCCGGCGCCGTCTAGGCGGTGAAGTTGTCGTTGGCGTGGACGCCCTTGCGATCGGCCGCCGCGAACAGGATCGCCGCCAACCCGTCCTCAAGGTGGGAGTAACCGGCGGGATGCTCCGGCTTGGTCAGACGGCACACGACATTGCGGTGGCCGGGATTTGACAGCCCTTCGCTGAACACGATGACCGGAAGATCCGACAGCTCGTCCTGCTGCGCCATCCAGTCGAGCAGGGTTTCACCGCGGCCGTCGGACAGATGCATGTCCAGGATCATGCAGACCGGGCGCTGGGCGTCGGCGAACGCCCCCTCCTGGCGCAAATAGCTGCGCGCAGCCTTCACCGAGCCGACATTATGCACCTCGATCGCCGACCGGACGCGCTTGAGGCTCTGCCGCGTCAGATGCTGATCGACTTCGTCATCTTCCACCAGGAGGACATGCAGAGGTTGAGTAAACGCCATCACTGAAACTCTAGTAGTTTTGGGAGGATGGCGCAAATTGTCGCACCTGATTGTGGGGGATTATCCACCATCGCCTCAAGTGTCGGCTGGCGCGCCTGACGAAATGTTGTATATGTACAATAATTCAGTTTATGGACAATATCACTTTTGATACAGGTTCAGACATTGATTTCGGAGTTGACCATGCGCGACGCCCTGACCCCTTCTGCGGATCCGACCCGTGCGAGCCTTTGGGCCGGCCGGATCTTCACCAGCCTGACCATGGGCCTCGCCCTGGCCGGCCTGATCGCCGCCATGGCCGGTCTGAACGAAAGGATCACGCTCGGCTTCGTGTTCGCGGCCGGCTTTGTCTACCTCTTCGGCGCCCTCATCCTTTATCTGCGGCGCGATTACATCCTGCGCCTGTTCGGCTGCGGCTGGCCGCTCTTCCTGCCCAAGGTGGACGAGCTTCAATTGGCGCATCGACAACGGGCGTTCGCCGCGACCTTTGCGACCTTCACAAGCCTGTTCGCCTTCGGCATGGGTTTGCAGCTGGGCGCCATGTTGATGCAGATTCATCGCGGCGAGGACGCCGTCGGCCTGGCGCCGACCGGTCCGGACGCCATGATCACCATCCTGGCCGTGATGCTGTTCTTCCTGTCCATCGCGCCGCAGGCCTATCTCGCCTGGACGCTCAAGCCGCTCGACCAAGAGGACGCGGCATGAGCGTGAAGATTTATAACCGCATCCCGCTTTTGCGCGCTGAACGCGGCCTGTCCCGCAAGGCGCTCGCCGAGGCGCTCGGCGTGAACTACCAGACCATCGGTTATCTCGAGCGCGGCGACTACAATCCCTCCCTGGAGCTGGCATTGAAGCTGTCGGCCCATTTCGGCGCGCCGGTCGAGCAAATCTTCTCTCTGGATCCCTTCCCCTCGCTGTTCGGCGCGGGCTCGCAGACGGAGTAGCGTGATGTTCTTCTATCGCGGCAAGACCCACCACACCCCGAAACGATCCACGGCGACGATGCGGATCGCAACGCTCACCGCGCTCCTCGCCTATCCGGCCGGCGCCATCATGCAACTGGTCTTTCCCGACATGTCGCCCGAGCCGGGCCTGACATGGGGCGAAGGCGCCGGCTTCGCCTTGATGATCCTGGCGCTGGCGGCATTCTGCGTCATCGCGCCCTCGCACTTACAGCGCATCGTCGGCGAGCAGGCCAAGCATCTCGACGAGTTCGAGATGGAATTGCGCCGCAAATCCTACGCCTTCGCCTACTGGGTTTTCGCCGGCATGACGGTGCTGGCCGCGCTCTATATGGGCCTGGCCGCGGATTCCGGCGGCGAGGGGCTGATCACGTTGTGGGCGCCGACGAGTTATGATCATTGGAACGCAATTCTTTGGGGCGCCGTGCTCTACGCCATCGTGCTGCCCACCGCCTATCTCGCCTGGGCCGGACCCGCGCCGCTGGATGAGGATCCGGCGGAGGCGAGCGAGGCTTAGGCGATGACGGAGATCTGGTCTGAATACGGGCGGGCGATCATTCTTCTCGTCCTCCTGGCCGCCGGCGGCGGGATCGCCGGGCCCCGCAATCGAGACCGATGACGCGCTCGGCGCGCCGGGCCGGAGGCCGGCAGCCGCCATGCATGATTGAACCCGGCGGCCAAGCCGGGTAAGACGCGTCCCCCAGGCACCCATAGCTCAGCTGGATAGAGCGCTGCCCTCCGAAGGCAGAGGTCTCAGGTTCGAATCCTGATGGGTGCGCCATTTTTTCCTGATCCTCGCTCCCCTCCGTTCGCTCGGGCGCGACGTTGGCCCCCTCAGCCTTCATCGGCTGCTCGAGACCGTCGCTAAGCGTGTCCGAAAGCTGGCGCTGCGCGTTTGAAGCAGTCCCTTCACGGCGCGCCATTTTTCCAGAATGCTCAAATTCGTTCGAATTTTCACTCCTCGCTGACGCTGCGGGCGGCTGTTCGCCTTGCGAACCCTAAGGGTTCGATGCCGTGCACCTGAGGCGCGCCAGTCTTTCCTGATCCTCGCTCCCCTCCGTTCGCTCGGGCGCGACGTTGGCCCCCTCAGCCTTCATCGACTGCTCGAGGCCGTCGCTAAGCGTGTCCGAAAGCTGGCGCTGCGCGTTTGAAGCAGCCCCTTCACGGCGCGCCGTTACGCGCCAGCCAGTCGCGGATGCGGTCTCGGCGTTCGGGCGTCGCGGTTCGCGCGGCGCCGTCGACGATCTGCGAAAGCGGCACGCCGGCCAGGGCGTCGCGATAGCCTTTTTCCGCCCTGTGGAAGGCCGCCGCGATATCGCAGGGATTCGCGCATTCCCGTGCGGTTGCGCCGCACGGGCCGTTGCGACGCACTTCGGTGCATCGAAAGCTCGGCGCGGTCCCCTCCAGCGCCGCGGTGACATCCCATAATGAGATGTCCTTTGCCGGCCTGGCGAGCCGGTAGCCGCCGGCGACGCCGCGCTGGGCCCTGACGACGCCGGCCCGGCTTAAGGCTTGAAGCTGTTTGGCGAGATAGGGCGGGGGCACGCCGAGAAAGTCCGCCAGGGCCTCCCGCGACAGCGCCCGGCCCTCCGGCAGCAGCGCCAGCATGGCGCAGGCATGCGCCGCCCATTCCACGCCTTTTCCGATCTTCATTCCCACCTCGCTTTACAGCATGCTCAATTACGGATATATAATATCCATTATTGACGCATCGATCAATCGCCGCGGCCGGTTCGAGCGCGGTTCCGCCAAGAATCCGATTGGAGCTCAGTCATGCTTGCAGACGACCGCCTTCCCAACGGCCCGGTGCTGACCGTGACGGCCCGCCTGCTGTTCACCTCGCTCTTCTTCCTGTCCGGCGTCACCCATTTCACCAATATCCCTTACTACGTCTCCCTGATGCCCGAGGCGGCGCCCTATCCGGTCTTCTGGATTTTCGCATCGGGCGCGGTGGAGCTGGCCGGCGCGGCGATGATCCTCCTGAATTGGCGGCCGCGCCTGGGAGGCTGGCTGATCCTGCTCTTCCTCCTGCCCGTCACCATCGTGGTGCACGGATATGAGATGATCCACGCCCAGGACGAGGTCGTTCGCGCGCTCCAGCAAGCCCATTTTCTCAAGGGCTTCGCCCTGATGGGCGCCGCGTTGCTGATCACTCAGCTCGGAGTCTCCCATCGACCGGTTCCGTCGCACGCCTGAGGAGGGCGGTCGCGCTCAAGGACGGTCTGATCGCGCCGTCTCCGCGGCCAGCACCGCTTCCATCCCGGTGTCCA
This sequence comes from Oceanicaulis sp. BBD 1991-10, assembly GCA_001657295.1. Classification (GTDB taxonomy): domain Bacteria; phylum Pseudomonadota; class Alphaproteobacteria; order Caulobacterales; family Maricaulaceae; genus Oceanicaulis. The sequence goes on from LYSW01000021.1 coordinate 46,313, forward strand.
CGCCGCGGCGATAGTCTTCAAAGCGCAAGCCTGCGGGCAGGTCCACGTCGAGCGGACCGGCCGCGACGCCGAAAATGATGTTCAGCCAATAACAGCGCGACCAGTCCGTGCAGCCGTTTTCCCAGTCGTGATAAGCGGTGGAGACGAGAAGCGGCAGGTCTGAGTTGGGCAGGCGCATGACGCCGCCGCCCTCGGCCCAGAACTGGGCGTCATCGCCCATGGATTCGCCCACCATGACGGCCTGCCCGCCCCCGTGGGCCAGAGCCAGGGCCGCGGTCACCACCCCGGCGGAGAAGGTCGCCCCGTCGGTGAGCACATAGATGCGCCCGCCGGGCTCGACCAGCGTCAGGATTTCGCGCATCACGCCCATGGAGCGGGTGTAGTCCCCGCCGATATTGGACCGCAGATCGATCACCAGAAAGCGCGCGGGCGCGGCGCGCAGACGCTCGGCCTCGGCCTCCAGCCAGGCCGGCAGCGGCGCCTCGTCATCGCCGATCACGTCGCGGAGACGCCAATAGACGCCGCCGCCCTCCAGCGCTTCCGACCAGACCGGACGGCCGGGGTGACGGCCGAACCAGGTCGCCTCGGAGGTCGCCGGATCAAGGAAGCGCCAGTCATGACCGCTCTCCGCCTCCGCGTCCGAGGCCTGCGCGAGACCATGCGCGGTCGCCCGCATCACCCGGGTCGGCGCGTCCTCCACCTCAAGCGTGCGGCTGAAGGCTTCGCCGTCCGCGCCGGCCAGCTCAAGGGTCACGCGGCCGGGCTCCGCGATGAGACCGATGGCGTGAAGCCCGGCCGGCGCGGCGTAGAAATAGGCGCTGTCCGCGCGGCGAAAGGCGTCATTGCCGCCATGATAGGGGTCCAGCGCGGCGACAATGGCGTCGGGATCCCGCTCGCCATAGCGGATGACGCGCGCGCCGATCAGATCGGCATGCGCCGCCCGCGCGCGGACGATGAACAGGCCGTCGGCGAACCAGGCGAACCGCACCGGCAGGCTGTTGAGCCGGTTCATCAGGGCATGCAGGCTCATCTTGGTGTGACCGTTTTCAGTGATCGCCGGTCCGGCCGCAAGCGCCATCAGGAATTCCGCCTCGCTCAATGTTTCAACCTGCGCCTCCAGCGCATCGATATGGGCGTTGAGCGCCGCGATCTCGGCGTCCGAGAAGCTCTTGTCGGCCTCCGGGATGCGTCGCAGATAATCCAGATCCTGGAGCCGCGCCTCAGCCTGGTTCGCCGGCGGCGCGTAATCCGCAGCTGGGATATGCGGCGAGAATTTCCAGAAGAACATGCCGGCGCCGATCAGTCCCGGCAGCGAAACCAGGATGACCGCGCCCAACGCGACCAGAAAATAGCGTTTCATGCCCGGCCCTTTCGCGATTTGCGCATCGAGCATGGCAGAGCCGGTACGCGGCGGCAAAGACAGCCCGAATTGACTTGGGGCTATTGCAGCATGGCGCGTCACCACGGCCCGTGCCGATAGATCGCGTGGGTGAGAACGGCGACCATCAAGGCGGCCGTCATCCAGGTGCGGCGGCCCCAGAAACGCGGATCGACGCGGACGGCCGCCGCGCCGGGTCTTGCAGCGCTGGGGGGAGGCGACCAATCCACGTTGGCGGACAGGCGGTATCCGCGCCCGGACACGGTTTCGATGACAGCGTGCGTGAAGCCGGCCTCGCGCAAGGCGCGCCGCAACTCGCTGACCAGCTGAGTGACGGATTCATCGCTGGCGATGCGGTCCGGCCACACGGCGTCCAGCAAATCCTGACGGGTCACCGTCCGGCCGTGACGGTCCGCCATCAGGCGCAGGGCCGTCATCAGCTTGCGCCGCACATCGACAGCGCCGGCCGGGCCTTCAATGCGGAGCCCGTCATAGTCGGCGCTGATCGCCGCACGCTCCCCGACCTGCTCAAGCATCACCCGGCCTCCCGTTCGCGCGCGCCGATTTTAGAAAAGTTTCAGGTCTCTGGCCATGGCGTGCGCTAAGGCGGGCAAGACCCGCTCGTCATCTGGAGAGGCAGGATGGAACACAGCGCCGCGCCGATCATTCTGATCACTATTCTGGTCCTTTTTCTCATCGCGCCGCTCCTTGCGGGCGCCGCCGGCGTCATCGCCGCGTTTCGCGACAGCGGCGCCAGGCCGCGGATCGATCATCCGCCGGTCTGGCCGCTGGTGATCAACTCCATCCTGCTTTGCGTCCTGGCGCACAATCTGACCTATTTCATCCAGGAGCTCTTCCTGGTCCTGCCGAAGGCCTGGACGCCGGGTCTGACGCCGACCCTGTTTCACAACAACCATACCTGGACCGGCGAGGCTGAGATCGCGCGGCTGTTTCAAGGAACCGGCGCGCTGGCGATCCTGATCTGCGGGCTGACCGCCCTGGCGCTTGTCCTGCGCACGTCAAGCCGCAGCCTGCCGGCTCTATTTGGATTCTGGATGGCGTTTCAGGGCCTGCTTCAAAGCTTGATCCAGCTGCCCTCATCGGTCGCTGAACCGCGCAATGATGTGGCCCAGGCCATGCGCTATCTGGGTTGGTCGATCGAGCTGCAGACCGGATTGGCGATCATCGCCTCCTTGGTGCTGGCGGCGGTGTTGATCGTCCTGGCGCGGCGACTGCAGGCGTTTGCGCCGCGCCCGCGCGAAACCCGGCTCGGCCGGGTCGGATTCGCGGCGCTGACCGGCCTGCTCCCGGTGCTGGCGACCATTCCATTGACCGTGCCCTTCAAATGGCCCGGCGATCCGGCCGACACGATGCGCGACCTGACCGTCATCGGGCTGATCGGCGGGCTGTGGCTCGTGGCCGCCGCCTGGCCCCGGATGCGCGGTCGTGCCGAGCCGCAGACCGGCCGGCCGCGGC
>LYSW01000022.1:0-40310 GCA_001657295.1 Oceanicaulis sp. BBD 1991-10
TATCTTCGCCGGGACGCGACCCGTGCCGGCTGGAAACGGGCGAGCCGGGGAGGGCGCGCTGCGATGAGCCTGCCGATTTCACTTCAAGACTGGCGGGCCGCCGGCGACGGCTTCTCCTATCGCGGTCACCAGATTTTCGTGCGCACCGGCGGCGATTGGACCGCCGCCGCGCGGCCTGTCCTGGTGCTCATCCACGGCTTTCCCACCGCCAGCTGGGACTGGGCGCATCAATGGGACGCGTTATGCGGCCGCTATCGGGTCGCGGCGCTGGACATGATCGGCTTCGGGTTCTCCGACAAGCCGCGCGACTACGCCTACTCCATCCTGGATCAAGCCGACCTCTTCGAAGCCTGGCTGGCCAGGCTGGGCGTGACGCAGGCCCACATTCTCGCCCATGATTACGGCGATACGGTCGCCCAGGAATTGCTGGCCCGGCATATCGAGCGCGAGGCGGACGGGTCAAAGGGCCTGCGCCTGAACTCCGTTTGCTTTCTAAATGGCGGCCTGTTTCCGGAACAGCATCGCGCGACGTTCACGCAACGGCTTCTGCATTCGCCCGTCGGCGCGCTGGTGTCTTCGATGATGAGCCGATCGCGCTTCGAAAAGGGGCTGAGCGAGGTCTTCGGCCCGAACACCCAGCCCTCCAAGGAGGCGGTGGACGGCTTCTGGACGCTTGCGACGGCCAAGGGCGGCATGCCCGCCATCGGGCACAAGCTGATCCGCTATATCGCCGAGCGCCGCGCCCATCGCGATCGCTGGGTCGGCGCGCTGATCAACAGTCCGGTCCCGCTGCGCGTCATCGATGGCGCGCTCGACCCGGTCTCCGGCGCCCATATGGTCGCGCATTACCGGTCGCTCGTGCCCGATCCGGACACCGTGCTGCTCGAGCATGTCGGCCATTGGCCCCAGCTGGAGGCGCCGCGCGAAGTGCTCGACGCTTTCCTGGCGTTTCAGGCCAAGATTGAACGGGCCTGAAGGCTTGGCTCAATGCGGGCTCGGCTTTGATGTCGACGCCGACACCAGGGCCCCTTCAGCTTATGGCGCGGGCCTTCTCGACAAGGTCCGCGACCAGGGGACGGCGGTCTAGACGTCTCCAGGCCACCGCCGTCTGGAGACTCAAGCCGGTGGGCTCGCCGCGAGAGCGGGCGCGCGCCTTTTCGAAGGGGGAGGGATAGTCCTCTGTCGCGACGACCGGGCCGAAACCCGCACGGTTAAGCACCAGCGCGCCGAGCATGGTGTCGGCCTCCACATCGGGGGCGTCGCCGTCCCAGTCGCCCCGGCGGCTGAGATTTCCCATGAGCACCGGGGCTTCAGTCCTGGGGTATCGAATAAGCGGCCGGCGCACGGCCTCGGGATTATCGGTCACGGCGCCATGGCGGACGAGAGGGACTTCCTTCAGCAAGGCGTCTGACAGGCCCGGCGCGTGAAGGGGAGGGTGAAGAAAGGCCGCGTCGATTTCAGAGCGTTCAAGCATGCGCTCGAGTCTTAAGGTATTGCCCTCGAAAATCCGCAGCCGGACCCTGGGATGCGCCCGGCGAAACGCATCAAGCGCCGGAACCATCACCTGATAGGCGGAGACTTGCGTCATGCCTATGCGCAATGTCTGACCGAAGCCGGCCTGGGCGGCGCGGGCCGCGTTTTCGGTCTCGCGAGCCGCATCAATGATGCGCGCCGCGCCTTCCACAAAGCGTTCGCCCGCGGGCGTCATCCGCACCCCGCTGCGGTCACGGTCGAACAAGCGCAGATCCAGCGCATCCTCAATCCTTCGCAGGCGGGCGGAAAGGGACGGCTGCGTGCAGCCCAAGCGGCGAGCGGCGCGCCCGAAGTGAGCTTCGTCTGCGATCACGATAACCGCCTGATAGTCCCCAAGTGCGAACATGCCGCGCCTCCGTTCCAAGCGCCATAAGATAGGACAAAGGGCGGCGAGATGCCGTTTTGATATTGAATCGCCTATCAAACTTATCGCGCGGCGGCATCGAAGTCTGAGCGCGGCGACCAACCTACAAGGCGCGCATCACCGGTCCGGAGACTTGATCCATGCACGCCGCTCGCCTCGCCTCGCCGCTCTCGGCAATCGCCCTGTTTCTGTTTCCCATCGCCGCGTGGGCGCAAGCTGAGGGCTCTCGAGACGCCCGGGGCGAGCTCGACTTCCAGGGCCGCTTTCTCATCTCTGTTCAGGACGCCGATATGGTGTCTTCGGCCTATGTCGATGGATGGTTGGGCCCCCGCGAAGGTCGAGACACCTTCGCCCTGATTTCGCTAGAGGGCGATCCTCGCGACTGGACCGCTGTCGAAATCTTCGCTTCGAACTCAGTGGCGGGCCCGCCGAACGCCGTGGAAATAAGCCCAGACGGCCGTTTCGCCTACGTCGTTGAAACTTTCACGCCACGCCCCGACAACGACGACCCACATCGCTTTGGGGACTTGAGCATAGGCGGCGCCCTGACCGTCATAACGCTTGAAAACCCCGCTGCGCCTGAGGTCGTGCAAACACTCAGGGTCGGTGATCGGCCGCTCGTGGCCAGCATCAATGCGGCCGGGACGATCCTGGCGGTCAGCTATTCGATCGCCGGCGGATCTGGCGCTGAAACGCCCGTTCAGCTCTTTAGAATCGGGCAGGACGGTTCGCTGAGCGACCCGGTGTCGCCCGCAATCGCCGGATACCCTCTGGGCGAAGACAACATCATGGATATCGACTGGCACCCGGACGAGGACGTCATCGTCTGGATCAACCAGTTCAGCAATACGATGCAATTCGCGAGGGTCACCGAAGATCTGGCGGTCGAGCCCTTCGGCAATGTCGTCGATATTGAGCGCGCGCCCTACCGGGTCCTATTCACGCCTGATGGCGGCCACGCCGTCGCCAACGCGCTTTATTGGGGCCCTGACATCGCCGGCACTTGGACTGAAGCGCCCCGGGGCTCCGTCCTGACGGTCCGAATGAACGCCGAGACCGGCGATGACGGCGGCGTGCGGCACGCCTTTGTCGACCGCGTGCTCACCGGCGTCTCGCCGGAGGGGCTGGCGGTCTCTCCCGACGGCCGCTGGGTCGCGACGACCAATCTCGAGCGCAGCTATCTGCCTTACGATGATGAGCGGATCACCTGGTTCAGCTCGGTGACGCTGGCCGCGCTGGATCAGGAGACCGGCGATCTAACGGAGATCGGCACCTTCAACTATGACGGAATCCTTCCCGAAGCCGCAGTGTTTGACAACTCGAGCACTTACCTGGCGGTCGCGAACTTTGATCACTTCGATGATCGTATTGCGGGGTCTTCAATCGACTTCTGGCGAATCCAGACCGACCCGCTCGACCGCGGCAACACGCAGCTTGTGAAGACGCGGCACGGCGTGCCGGTCGCCCGCGGCGCACATTCCATGGCGATCGCACGCTGATAATCGGCGGCGAACGCGGCGCCGGCGGCGATCATCCCTATGCCCAACCGGCAAAGCCGAGCGAGATTCGGCCTGTTCAAGCGCCGGCATGGGAGCGCTTGACGCTTTCCTCGATTTCCAGTCCCGTATCGCGAAGGCCTGACGGGAGATCAGGGCCGGGACGGCGACGACGCCGTGTGCGGGGAGGGCGAGGTGATGGCGAAGGCCTTTGACTATGTGATCGCCGGCGGACTGGTGTTTGACGGCCTGGGCTCGACGCCCGTGCGCGAGGACGTTGCGGTCAAGGACGGCCGGATCGTTCAGCGTGCGCCGTCAGTGGACAAAGCCGAAGCGGAAACCGTGATCGACGCCGAGGGCCGGTGGGTGATGCCGGGCCTTCTGGACATCCACACCCATCTGGATCTGGAGGTGGAGTTCGACCCCGCGCTCAAAGAAGCCGTGCGCCACGGCACCACCACGGTGCTGATGTCGAATTGCTCGCTGGGACTGGCCTACGGCGCCCAGCGCCGTAATGGCGAAGACCCGCTGGTGGACTGCTTCGCGCGCGTGGAGAACATGCCCAAGCCGGTGCTGCGCAAGATCGCGGAAAAGGCCGCCTGGACGACGTCCGCGGGCTATTATGCCCATCTCGACGAGCTGCCGCTGGGCTGCAACGTCATCCCGATGATCCCGCATTCCATGCTGCGCACCGAGGTGATGGGGCTGAATGGAGCGGTCAGCCGAGCCGCTACGGAAGACGACCTCTCACAGATGGAAGAGCTTCTGGAGACCGCCATGGCGGAAGGCTATGCGGGATTTTCAACCGACGCCCTGCCCTTCCACTTTCTGTCCGAGGACCCGAACCGCCGGGTGAAGATTCCCTCCCAGTTCGGTCAGTATGGCGAGCTGAAGCGGTTGACCGGCGTCTTGCGAAAGCATGGCCGGATCTGGCAGGCGACGCCGCCCAAGGACTCCCCGCTGGCGGTGATCCGCAACTTCCTGCTCACTTCCGGCCGGCTTTACGGCAAGCCGCTGAAGATCACGGCGGTGGCGGCGCTCGACGTCGCGGCGAATACGTCGATCCGGCGGCTGGCGCTGACGCTGACCAAGGTGTTCAATTCTTCGCTGCTCAACGGAAAATTCCGGCTCCAGGCCCTCGCGGCGCCGTTCAAGGTGTATTGGGACGGCCCGATCAATCCGCTGGCTGAAGAGATTCCGGCCCTGCGCGAGCTCAACGAGCTCGACCTGGAAGACAAGGCCGGCCGCCGCGCCCTGCTGGACGATCCGGCCTTCATCAGACGCTTCACCAAGATGTGGATGACCGGCAAGACCGGCTTCGGGCTGTCGCGGCTGAAGCGGATCATGAAGGCTGAGACGCTGGCCTTCGACCGTGATTTTGATGAGATGGTGTTTTATTCCGGCGGGCCGGACATCTGGACCGGGGAAAGCTTCTCCCAGGTGCTCGGCCGCTTCCAGGCCTGGCGCGAGGACGCCTCGCTGGCCCGCACCGAGGATGAAGCCGCCGCCTTCGCCGCGATGCCGGAAGCGGCCGCGGACGAGGCCGGCTTCATGCTCCATCTCTTCCGCGAATATGATCTGGGTCTTCGCTGGTGGACCATCTCGGCCAATCGCGATCCGGAGATCGTGCGCGACTTGCTGAACCATCCCAAAATACTGCCCGGCTTTAATGATAGCGGGGCGCATATCACCAATATGGCCTTTTATGACGGCAATCTGCGCTGCCTGCAGATCGCGCAGGGCGAAGGGCCGGAGCGCGTGGCGAGCCAGATCAAACGTCTGACGTCCGAGCCGGCCGATTTCATCGGCGTGGACGCCGGGCGTCTGGAGACCGGCGCGCGCGCCGATCTGATCGTCATCGATCCCGACGCGCTCGCCGGCTATGATTCCGACGCCAATTCCCGCTTCATCTGGCGCGACGATTACGAGCACGAACAGATGGTCAACCGCTCCGACGGCGTGGTCAGCGCCGTGATCGTCGGGGGCGGCCTGGTCTGGGACGGCCAGCGCTTCACCGAGGCCGCCGGCCGCTCGCGGCTGGGCCGGGCGCTGCGCCATAAAAGCTGGGCGCCCTCGTCCGACGACGCCGCCATCGCGGCGGAATAAGCCGCAAGCTGCAGGAGACCGCCATGGGGCGCCCGATCTGGATCGCCGCCGGCCTCGGCGCGCTCGCGCTTGTCGTCGCCGGTTTATTCGCCGCGGGTCTGCGTCTGGCGCCGCTGCACGGGCGCAGCTTTGATCCCGGCGCGGCGATCGCGGCCGCGGCCGCCTATGATGTGGAGATCACGCGCGACGCCTATGGCGTGCCCCGTGTGATCGGGCGCAGCGACGCCGACGCCGCCTTCGGCATCGCCTGGGCCCATTCGGAGGATGATTTCGCCACCATTCAGCAATCCCTGCGCGCGGCGTTGGGCCCGGAAATGCTGGCGAAGGACGAAAGCGAGGCGCGCACCGCCTATCTCGTCCAGCTCCTGCGCATCCGGGAGGATGTCGAGGCGCGGTTTGACAGCGATCTGTCGCCCGAAGTGCGCGCAGTGCTGACCGGCTATGCCGACGGCCTGAATTTCTTTGCCGCACATCACCTTCAGGACGCTGAGCCGGACCTCTTCCCGGTGACCGCGCAGGATGTCGCGACGCTGTCCGGCTTTTTCTCGCCGCTCTTTTATGGATTGGGAGAGACGCTGGCCGGGCTGGCCGCGCCGGAGGCGGCGCAGGATCCCGCGCGGGGCCAGGAATTGCAGGTCATGCTGCAGCACGGACCGGCGACCGCGCTGGGCTCCAACGCCTTCGCCGTGGCGCCCGGCAAGTCCGATGACGGCCATACCCGCGTGATCATCAATTCCCATCAGCCGGTGGACGGGGCGCTGGCCTGGTATGAGGGACATCTGATCAGCGATGAAGGCCTTAACATCGCCGGCGGCCTGTTCCCGGGCGCCCCGGCGGTGCATCTGGGGGTCAATCCCGGCCTGGCCCAGGCCGCGACGGTGAACTATCCCGATCTGATCGATGTGTATGCGCTGGTGCGTGACGGCGCGGGCTATGTGCTCGACGGCGAGACGCGCGCCTTTGACAGCCGCGCCGCGTCCATGACGGTGCGCCTGTTCGGGCCTTTCGCCTGGCGTGTGAGCATGCCGGCGGATTGGAGCGCCCACGGCCCTGTGCTGCACACCGATCGCGGCAGCTTCGCCATCCGCTACGCCACGCTGGGCGATATCCGATTCATCGAACAGGCCTATCGCATGATGCGCGCGCGCACGGTGGATCAGTTTGAAGCCGCCCTGGCGCTTAACGCCATGGGCAACACCAATCGGGTGGTCGGTGATTCAAGCGGACGCATCGCGCGCTATTATCTCGCCCATATGCCGTCCCGGAACCCGCGGGCCGAAGTGGATTGGAGCGGCGTCTTGCCGGGAGACCGCGCCGATCTGATCTGGTCGGGTTTTGAAGACTTCTCCGGCCTGCCGCACATGATCGACCCGGAGGCGGGCTATGTGCTGGACGCCAATCACTCGCCCTTTCAGGTCACGCTCACCGATGAAGATCCGGACCAGGACAGCGTGCCGGATTGGTATGGCGTTGAGACCCATATGACCAATCGGGGCTTGCGGGCCACCCGGCTCATGGCGGATCTGGAGACCGTCAGCCGCGTCGACCTGCTGGCGGTCAAATATGACACGGCGTTCGCCACGGACAGCTATGCCGGACGGGTCCAGGCGCGCATCGCCGCGATGGACTGGAGCGGCGAGGCGGCGGAGGCCGCCGCACTGATCGGGAGCTGGGACCGTCACACCGATCTGGACAACGGCGCGGCCGCCCTCAGCATCATGGCGATGCTTCAATTTTTCAACGCCACCCCGGAATTCGATCAGCTCGGCGATGATCAGATCCGGGAGGCGGTGGCGGAGGCGAGCCGCCTTTTGATGGCGCATCACGATCGGCTCGATCCGCCCTGGCGCGACGTCAACTTCCTGCGCCGCGGGGCGCTGAGCGTCGCCCTGGCCGGCGCGCCGGACACGCTGCGGGCGGTCAATTCGATGATTGATGAAGAAACCGGCACCCTGACCATGCTCTCCGGAGACGGTCTGCACATGCTGGCGCAATGGCCTCCGGGCGCGGACCATCCCGAGGTCTATGCGGTTCACCAATTCGGCGCCAGCAGTGATCCCGCGTCGCCCCATTACACCGATCAGATGGATGACTTCGCGGCCCAGCGCCTGCGTCCCGTGCCGATGCGCGTGGAAGAGGTCAGGGCGGCGGCGGTGCGGACCTATCGGCCGGGCTAGGCGCGCGCCGGCCCGGCGATGAAAGCGCCGGCGCCGGCATGCCGGTCAGATATTTAAGCCGTGCCGGGCTCCAATGAAGGCGGCGCGCCGAACGGCCGGTCTGGCGCAGCGCCTCTGCTCGAGTCGGCCTTAGACGGTTCAGGCGCGCGCGCCGGCGGACCGGGAACCTTCGACCAGCGCTTTGCGCAGACGCGGCATGACCCGCCGGCTGACCGGCAGGGTCTGGCCGTTGGTCAGCGTCAGCGTGCCGGTGCGGGCGGCGTGCCGCTTGAGCGATGCGATGTGCTGGGCGTTGACGGTGTATGAGCGGTGAACGCGCAAGAAGTGTTCCGGCAGCTCCTTTTCCAGCGCCGCCAGTGACGCGGTCGCCACCAGCTCCCGCCCGTCCAGGAGGCGGATGACGACATAATCGCCGGCGGCCTGCAGGCTGGCGATGCTGGACACGTCCACGGCGTCGACCTTGCCGGAGTGCCGGAGGGTCAGGCGCTGGGGCGCGGGCCCGGCTGCGCGCTCCAGCGCTTGCTCCAACCGGCGGCGCACGCGCCGGGCGTTGGCCTGATCCAGCACCGCCGTGCGATAGGCTGCGGCCTGGAGCACGGTGAGAAACAAGACCAGCGCAGACAGCGCCAGAAAGTAATAGCGGTCGAGAAATTCGCCAGGATCAAACAGGTTAAGCGCGACGAAGGCGAAAAAGCCGCCGGCGTAAAGCGCGGCCGTGCGCTCGCCGGTGCGGGCCTGCCAAAGCGCGATCAGACCGGCGAAGAGATTGGGGATCAAAATGGCGCGTGACGCGGTCGCGTCAAAGCCTTCGGCCGTCATGACCGCGGCCAGCGTGACCAGGGCGATGCCGGCCAGGGTCAGCGCTTTGCGCGGCGCATTCAGCCGTATGAGGACATGGGCCGCCAGAGCGAGGCCGACCCCCAGGCCGCACAGCGTGATCGCCGCCAGGCGCAGGTCATGGACCGGATAGGGATAGCTCCAGACGGATCGAAGTGTTTCGGCGATCACTTGCGCGGCGGCCAGCACGCAAGTGACGGCGAGAGGCGCGGCCGCCAAGGGGGCCAGGCGAAACCCGGCCACCATTCCTGCGTAAAGCCCCGCCACGACAAACACGCCGAGCGTGGCGAAGCTCGCCCAATGGGTCGCGCGCTCGTGGTGCGGGGGCTCCAGATACTCGAATACGCCCAGAATGAGCACCGGTCTGCTCGACGCGATCAGGCTGTGATGGCCGGACATCAAGATTGCGACCTCGTCGCCGTCCGGATTCAACAGATCGCGATCGACCGCGAAGACCGCATCGATCCGGCCCGGCGTTTCGGCGGCCCGGTCAACGCCCGGGACGCCGGTCGCGCCCAGCTCCTGGCCATTCAGCACCACGCGGCTGGCCGCCTTGGCGGACACGTAAAACCCAATCGGACGATCGCTTGAAAGGAGGGCGGGCCGCGGCGCGATCCGGCCCAAAATCCAAATCGTGCGTTGATGCGGATCCATCGCCTCAAGGCCGCCGGCCGTGCAATGCGGGGAGTCGCGGACGGGCGGCGGCGCGTCGAGATCCGTGACCGCGCAGACAAGAATGCTTTCGCGCTCGAGCTGGATGAACTCATTGGCGAGCGCCGACGCGCTCACAAGCATGGCGATGAGTATGGCGTATACGGTTGACTGGATCATCGTCGGGTATGGCGGGTGCGCCGCTCAAGGGTCAATCGGTCCCGCTCATGGATCGGCGCTTTCGCCAGCGAATCCAAGCCCTAGGGTCCGTGCGGAACCGTTAGTCTAAGGGACGTCATCATGGATCGCCAACGCACCTTCGCGCCGCTGCTCGCCCTGTTTCTGGGTCTGTGGGCCGCCGCCTGCCAGCCAAGCGCGCCGCCTGCGCCGGACGCCGCTGCGCCGCTGGAGCGCCAGGCCGCGCTCATGGAAGCGGTGGACGCTGCGATCGAAGCGGAGATGCAGGACAATCACCTGCCTGGCGTCGGGCTGGTTTTGGTCCACCAGGGCGAAATTCTGTACATGCGTGGTTATGGGCTGGCGAATGTGGAAACCGGCGCCATCATGGATCCGGACCGGACCATTGTCCGTGTCGGTTCGATCTCCAAAGCCCTGACCTTGCTCGCCCTGGCCCGGCAGGTGGATGCGGGCGAGCTGTCCCGGACCGACGATGTCTCGGCCTTCCACGCCGGGACCGGCGACGAATCGGGATTCAGTGCGCCGGTGACGGTCGATAATCTTCTAACCCACACCACCGGCTTTGATCAGATCGGCCTGGGCCGCCAGATCACGGATTTCGACCAACCGCTGGCCGAGCGCCTGGCTTCGCCCCGTGACCTTTCCGCGTTCCTGGCCGGCGGAAATCTGCGGCGCGTCTCCCCGGCCGGCGGCTATTTTCGCTACGACACTTATGGACCGACGCTGGCCGGCGTGATCCTGGAGCAGCTCACCGGCGACGCCTATCCGGACGCCATGGCGCGCGAAATGTTCGAGCCGCTGGGCATGGAGCGGACCTCGGTGGAGGTGGCGCCGGAGCACCTGTCCGATCTGGCCAGCGGGCATGGCTATATCGACGGCGCCTATGTGCGCACGCCCTATGAGATTTACCGCACGACGCCGGCCTCCTCGATCGATTCCACGGTCGCGGACATGGGACGATTGCTCGAAGCCCTGACAAGCGACGGCGCCAACGCTTATGGGCGCTTCGTCGGCGCAGAGATGGCGGCCGCCATCCTCGCCCCGCAATACCGGCCCCATCCTGGCTTCGCCGGCATGACCCATGGCTTGTGGGAATCCTTCGGCCTCGGGCGCGGGGCGGATGCAATCCCGGTGCGAACCATAGGTCACGGCGGAGACATGTGGGGCTTCAACGCCAGCCTGACCCTGATCCCTGAATTCGATCTGGGTTTCTTCGTCGTCGCGAACCGCAATGGCGAAGGCGGCGGTCCCGGCGTGTCCATCGGCCGTCCCGTCCTGCGCGCCATCATGGCCGTGCTGGATCCTGACCGCGCGGCGGCGCCGGCCGTCGTTCCGGACCCCGATCCTGGTCAGGATCTGTCGGAATACGCCGGCGACTATGTCTGGGGCGTTTATTGCCATTCCTGCAGCGCGGCGGAGTTCGGCGCCGGCGCCTGGCCGCAGCCGCGTTCCTTCCCCGTCACGGCCGGGCGCGGCGTCCTGCGGATTCATGAGGCGGTCTTCATCCCGCGCGGCGGCGATGTCTTCGTCCGGGCTGACGGCTATGACCAGGTGGCGTTCCGGCGGGATGAAAGCGGCTCGGTCACGGCCTTCTCCCACCAGGAAGACCCGACCGCCTATGAGCGTCTGCGCTAGGCGCTAGAGCGTCTCGACCGTCAGATTGTCGTTGGAGAACACGCAGATCTCGGCGGCGACCGCCATGGCCTTGCGTGCGATCACTTCAGGATCGTCTTCATAATCCATGAGCGCGCGGGCCGCTGACAGGGCGAAATTGCCGCCCGAGCCGATGGCGGCGACGCCGTGCTCGGGCTCGAGCACATCCCCCGCGCCGGTCAGGATATAGGTCTCGGTCTCGTCCGCCACGATCAGCATGGCTTCCAGCCGGCGCAGATAGCGGTCGGTGCGCCAGTCCTTGGCCAGCTCCACACAGGCCCGGGCGAGCTGCGCCGGATAGGTCTCCAGCTTGCCTTCCAGGCGTTCAAACAGCGCGAAGGCGTCCGCCGTGGCGCCGGCGAAGCCGGCCAGCACAGTGCCGCCCGCGATCGGCCGCACCTTGCGCGCGCTGGATTTGACCACGGTGTTCCCGATCGAGACCTGGCCGTCGCCAGCAAGCGCTAACTTGCCGCTCTTACGCACGCATAAAATGGTCGTACCGCGCCATCCCGGAAAGGCTGTTTCAGATGCCGGCCCGGTCATACTTCCGGCTCCTCGGAGAATTGGCCGCCCTTGCGGTAGCGCGCGAGATAGGCGGGGACGATGGCTTCCACGGTCTCCGCCTCAATTCCCAAATCAGCAAGAGTTCCAACGTCTTCGCCGCTCATCCCGACGATATTGTCCCGGCGCAGCAAGGTGACCTGATCGCGGGTCAGGAAGGGCTCGACGAAGGGTAGGACTCCGGAAAGCTCGCCGGCCAGACCCATGGCGCCCGCCACCGGGAAGGGGACCGGAAGCAGCAGCCGCCGCCGCCGAATGGTGGCCAGGATGAATTCCAGCACCTCCTTGAAGGTGTAGATCTCCGGCCCGCCCAGCTCATAGGTGCGCCCGCGCGCCGCCTCGCTGTCGAGCGCGGCCACCGCCCCGGCGGCGACGTCGGCGCACCAGACCGGCTGGAATTTCGTCCGGCCGCCGCCGATCAGCGGCAGGGCCGGCGCGAAGCGCGCCATGTCGGCGAATTTGTTGAAGAACTGGTCTTCCGTGCCGAACACGATGGACGGGCGCAGCACCGTAGCGGTCGGGATCGCTGCGCGGACGGCCTGTTCGCCGAGGGCCTTGGTGCGGGCGTATTTGCTGGGGCTGTCGGCGTCGGCGCCGATGGCGGAGATCTGCACGAAGCGCTCGACGCCCGCCCCGGCCGCCGTCTCCGCAACCAGCCTGGCGCCGTCCGACTGCAGCGAATCAAAGCTCTGCCGACCGCTTTCAAACAGGATGCCGACCAGATTGATCACGCCGGCGGAGCCTTCAACGGCGCGCGCGACCGAGGCCGGATTGCGCAGATTGGCCTGGACCAGCTGAATCTGCCCGACCACGCCCATGGGCTTGAGGTCGTAGGCCAGGTGCGGCCGCCGCGTCGCCGCGCGGACCCGGTAGCCCGCCTTGGCCAGGGCGCGCACCACATATCGGCCGATGAAGCCGGAGGCGCCAAATACGGTGATCATCTCGTCGCGAAGGGTCATGGGCATAGCCTTGGTGCTGGCCGTTACTCCTGCAGGCGATAGACCAAAATTTGTCCGGCCTGTCCATGCGATGAAGCGGCGCCAGGCTTTGTGACATAGCCCTTGCCAGGCTTATTGACAGAGCCCGGTGCGCACCGTATCACCCGCGCTCCCGCGATCATGCCCAGGTGGCGGAATTGGTAGACGCGCTGGCTTCAGGTGCCAGTTCCCGTATGGGAGTGGAAGTTCGAGTCTTCTCCTGGGCACCATCTTCCCGTCCTTCCTCACATCCGTTCGGTCGGGCGCGATGTTGGCCCGCTCAGCCTTCATCAATCGCTCGAGACCATCGCTAAGCTCATGCAGCATTGCGCAACCGATTTCCTCCCCTGCTTGCGGGGGAGGTGCTCCCGAAGGGAGCGGAGGGGGCAGGCAGCGGTTCGAGGTTGGTCCCCCACCCCGCACCATTCCTGACGATTTGCGACGCGAAGATATCGATCCGGGGGATCGATATCGGTCGCAGAACGCGCCCCGGCGGGGGCAATCCCTGTCCATCGTCCCGCACACCGGTTCGGCCGGGCGCGCCGAAAGCCCGTCGCGATGCTTCGACCGCTCCAGGCCGATCGCGCCTCAGGGCGCGTCCAGCGGCCTGAAATCAAGCGTCACGCGGCTGGGCAAAAACAAATCATGGATGAAGTCGCCATCCTCCCGGGTCCAGACGATCGTGACCTCGCGGACGGTCGAGCCGTCATATCGTCCGGTCCACAGCGCCCGCTCGTCATTCTCAAGAACATGCTCGGCCGTGAACTCAAGGACGCCGTCAATCTCACGAACCGAATAGGGTCCCGTGTCGGTCGAGGCGCCCACCGTCCAGCTCAATGCTCCGGCGTCAAAGGCCAGCCGGCCGCGCACGCTGAACAGGCCGATGAGCCCTCGCGCGCGCACGCGCCCCTCAAAGGCGAGACCGTCTAACGCGCCGGCTTCTTCGGCGGACGCACTTTCCAGGGCGGCGGGGCTGCGGGCGATGGGAGTTGGCGCAGGCGCCTCAAGGCCGCCTGCGGCGAATGCGAGCACGCTCAACGCTGGTGCGCAGATAATCACGCGAACAGTCTATCACACCGCGGATCTCTTCCGCGGCCGGCTCGCCCAGCGCCTGCCGGTCTTGTCCCTAGAGCAGCGGGAAGATCTGCTGGAGGAGCAGCCAGTCGCGGATGAAGAAGATCAGCAGGATCAGCACCACCGGCGACAGGTCGAACCCGCCGAGCGGCGGCAGAATGCGCCGGATCGGTCCCAGAAAAGGCTCGGTGAAAGTCGAGGAGATCCGCCAGATCGTCGCCACGAACTGATTGCGCGGGTTGATGACGTTGAAATTGATCAACCAGCTCAACACCACGCTGATTAACACCACCCAGAAGAGGAGTGTGAGCAGGGGGGCGATGAAGTAGAAGATGATCGCCTGGCCGAGGGACAAATCGGGCATGCGGGCTCCTTTGCGCGACGCACGCCCTAGGTAGGCCGCCCGGCCGCGCTCTGGCAAGCCCAAGCGGTCAGTCGGCGTCCGGCGCGGTATGCGGCAGCGTGAAAATGAAGGCGGCGCCGGATCGGCCGGCCGAATCCACCCGGATCCGGCCGCCATGGCTTTCGACAAGATGCCGGCAGACCGCCAGCCCGGCGCCGCGCGCCTCCTGCGGATCGGCCGGGGGCGGGCGACGCAGGAAGTCAAACACCGCCTCGGCGTGCTCCTGCGCTATGCCCGGACCATCGTCTTCGACCCGGACTTCAATCCAGCCCGGCCCCATGATGCGTCCGGACACGCGTATCTGCGCGCCCGGGGCGAATTCAGCGGCGTTGGCGAAGAGTTCGTCGAACACGCGCCGGATCTGATTGCGATCTGCGAAGGCGGGCGGCATGGGGGCGACATCCACCTGGACCCGCGTCTTCGAGGCGGCGGCGGCCGCCAGAGCGTTCAGATCCAGAACCTCACCCTCGACCGGCGCGCTCACCACGCGGGCGAAGTCGACAAGCCGCTCGATCAGGGCGTTCAACCGCCCGGCGGCGGACTGGATCCGCCCCAGATAGTCTCGCCCCGCTTCGCCCAGGTCCAACCCGTGCTCGCGCTCCAGCAGCTCGATATAGATCTGAATATGGCGCACAGGCGCATTGAGGTCATGGTTCGCCGTCGTCGCGATCGTCCGCAAGGCGGCTTCGGCCCGGGCCAGCGCGGCGGCGGCGTCAGAGGGAGCGGCGGCGTCTTTCATGGCGCCGACTATGACCGGCGCCGTCGGGCCTCAGCAAGCCTTGCCCGTCGGGAGTGGACCGATCGCTTGACAAGGCCCGGCCTCACCCATACGACCACCCGCTCTGGAACGGGGCCGTAGCTCAGTTGGGAGAGCGCGTCGTTCGCAATGACGAGGTCAGGGGTTCGATTCCCCTCGGCTCCACCAGTTTCCAGTCCTCCCTCACCTGCGTTCGGTCGGGCGCGATGTCCGCCCCCTCACCCGGCGGCCGCCGCTCGAGACCTTCGCTTGGTGTGATCGGCGTTGCGAGAAGGGTGTCCTCCCCGGCTTGCGGGGGAGGTGTCCGCGAAGCGGACGGAGGGGGCGTTGAGCGGTTTGGACTTACGCCGCCCCGCGCCACCAGTTTCTCATAGTGCTCAGCCCCGTCCGGGGCGTCGCTCCTCGCTAACGCTGCGGGCGGCTGTTCGCCTTGCGAACTCTTCGAGTTCGAACTTTCACCTCCCAGCTCCGCCATTTTCCGGTCCTCCCTCACCTCCATTCGGTCGGGCGCGATGTCGGCCCGCTCTCGCCAGGGGCGGTCGGCCGCCGCCTGCGCTCCGGGTCAGCCGCGACCGGGCAGATCGATCAGAGTGAAACGCGCCTCGCGCGCGCCCTGATTGGTCAGACCGGCGACGCCGCGCGGGAATAGGCGCGCTTGACCGGCTTGAAGCTTGATCCGGACGGCTTCGCCCGTTTGAGCGCCGACGTCGAGCCGCACGTCCGTGACCGCCACCACCAATACGGGCGCCGATCGCGTTTCCGGCACGGCTTCGCCTGGAGCCAGCCGAAAGCTTACGACCCGGCCGACCGTGTCGATGACCGCCACTTCTTCGACCGGGTTCTCGATCGGGCCTTCGGCTGCGGACAGCTCAATCATCGTGCTGGCTTTCTGAGGTATTGTTATAATATAACATTCCTCCTGCTGTTGTTGAGGTCAACGATGAATTCAGCCCCCTCGCCCGCCGACCGTCTTCCGGTCACCGTCCTGTCCGGCTTTCTCGGCGCGGGAAAAACCACCCTTCTCAATCATTTGCTGACGAACACGGATGGGCTGAAGCTGGCCGTCATCGTCAACGATATGAGCGAGGTGAATATTGACGGCGACCTTGTCGAGCGCGCGGGCGCGGTGACCAAGACCGATGAAAACCTGGTCGAAATGACCAATGGCTGCATCTGCTGCACCTTGCGCGAGGATCTGCTCACTGAGGTGAAGCGGATCGCCGACATGGGCCGTTTCGACGGCCTGGTGATTGAATCCACCGGCATTTCAGAACCATTGCCGGTCGCCGCCACTTTCGATTTCCGCGATGAGGCCGGCGCCAGCCTGGGCGATCATGCGCGCATCGACGCGATGGTCACGGTCGTCGACGCGGTCAATCTGCTCAAAGACTACGCTTCCACCGAGTTTCTGTCCGACCGCGGCGAGACGGCGGGCGACGGCGATACGCGTGCGGTGATCGACTTGCTGGTCGATCAGATCGAATTCGCCGACATCATCGTGATCAACAAGGCGGGCCTCGCCGGACCGCAACAGATGGACATCGTGCGAAAAGTGGTGACCGGGCTCAATCCGGAGGCCCGGATCCTTGAGACTGATTTTTCCCGCGTCGCGCCCGCGGACATCTTGGGGACCCGATTATTCGATTTCGAGCGCGCCCAGAGCCATCCGCTTTGGGCGAAAGAGCTCTATGATTTCGAGAGCCATACGCCGGAGACCGAAGAGTATGGGATCGAGCATTTCGTCTATCGCGAACGCCGGCCCTTCGATCCGCAAAAACTCCACGCCTTCTTCAACCGGTCCTGGCCGAACGTCATTCGCTGCAAAGGCCATTTCTGGGTCGCCACACGGCCGGCCTGGATCGCCGAGGTCAGCCAGGCCGGCGCTCTGGTGCGCCATGAAGGCCTGGGCCGCTGGTGGGCCGAAGTGCCCGCCGAGCAATGGCCCGGCGGGGATGCGTTCAACAATCTGCTCAAACAGCATTGGGATCCGGTCTGGGGCGATCGCCGCAACGAGCTGGTCTTCATCGGCATCGGCATGGATGAAGCGGCGCTCAGACGGGATCTGGACGCCTGTCTGATCGAGAGCGATGAATTCCGACCTGACGACTGGGCGGCGATGGCGGACCCGTTTCCGAAATGGGGCCAGTCTTAAGCTCCGCCGCCCGTGACGCGCGGCGGCCGAGCCAGGTGTCATCCCGGGCCGGGTCCTGGGCGCTGAACCGCACCTCACGGAATGGCCGCCAGCCTGCTATAACGCCGTGATCCTTGGCGGTGGCGGCGGTGTTGCAGATGAAGTGCTTGGTGGTTGGCGGGACCGGATTTCTGGGCGGCGCGATCGTGGACGCCCTGGTGCGCGGCGGGCACGCCGTCACAATCCTCTCAAGGGGCAAGACCGCCCGCCCGACCCAGCATGCCGTCGAAACCATTCGAGCCGACAGATTTGGCGATCTGCGCGCAATCGCCGGCCAGGCGTTCGACTGGGTGTTCGATACCTGCGCCTTCGACCCGGAGGCGGTGGACAGGCTGTTGCGGGTGATCGGAGCGACGTGCCAGCGCTATCTATTGATCTCATCCATATCGGTATACGGACGTTTCCTCCGTCCGGGCTTGGACGAAACGGAGCCGGTCCCGAACGCCACGGCGGCGGATCTGTCCGTCGCCGCCCGGCTGACCGGGGACGCGCGCGGCTCGGCGATGTCCTATGGCGCGTCCTATGGACCGCTTAAACGCGCGTGCGAGATCAAGGCGGCGGAGCAATTGGGCGACCGGGCGACCATTCTGCGCGTCGGTCTCCTGGTCGGCGCCGGAGACTATACGGACCGGCTGACATGGTGGGTGCGCCGGATTGACGAAGCGCGCGGCGGCCGCCGGCGCATTCCCGCTCCGGGGCCCAGGAACCGTCGTGTTCAATTGATCGATGTTCGCGATGTCGCGGACTTTGCGGTGCATTGCGCAGACGCGAGACTGGCCGGGATCTGGAACGTCACCGGCGAAGCCAGGCCGCTTTCAGACATTCTCGAACCGATCATCGGCGCCAGCAATTCCGATGCGGAGCTGGCATGGGTGTCTGAAGCGTCGATATTGGAGGCCGGCGTCGAGGCCTGGACCGATATTCCGCTCATGGCTCCGACCGGCTCCGATTTCAGATATTTTCTGGAGGTCAGCGCCGCCAAGGCGATGCGCCATGGCCTCGATTTCCGGCCGTATGAGGAGACGCTGCGGGATCTCCTCGAGTGGGACAGGCTGCGGCGCGACGAGCGGCTGAAGGGCGGCATGACCGCACAACAGGAAGCCGAGCTTCTGGCCGCTGATGATCGCCGCGGCGCGCTCTAGCCCCGGGTTGGACGCGGCGCCGCCGGCGCCGGGCGGCGTTGACGGAGCCGCGTCTCGCCAAGGACCGTCTGACATGTCCGGCTCTGGACAGGGTGCGCCCTATTGGGGAAGGATTGCATGGAGCACAGCCTTGAACTGAGCACCCGCGGCGACCCATGACCGATCTGTTTCGAAAACAAGCTGTCCAGCACGCCTTGCGCGGCCGCCTTGACGGCGCCGTGGTGCTGGCCATCCCGTTGCCGGTGAAGCTTCTGGGGCTTCTCGCCGCGCTTATCGTGGCGGGCATCGTCATCTTCGCCGCATTATCAAGCTATGCGCGGCGCGAGACGGCGCCGGGATGGCTGACCCCCGACCAGGGCGTGGTGCGGGCGGCGGCGCTGTCCGGCGGCCAGGTCGCTGAGATTTTGACGCAGGAAGGCGCGTCGGTTGAACCGGGCGCGCCTCTGGCGCGGCTCCGGCTTGATCAGGACACTGAAGAGGGCGCAGCCGGCGACCAGATCCTGAACGCCTTGCGGGCCCAGGCGGACGCGGCGCGAGAAACCGCCCGTACGGAGATCGCCCGCCTTGAAGCGGAGGCCGCACGCCTGGCGACCGCCCTTGCCGGGCTTGAACGCGAGCGCGCCGAGGTTCGCGATCAGATCGCTTTGCAGCGCGAGCAGGTGGAGTTGGCCGAGGAGCAGATTCAGCGCGCGGTTCAGCTCTCCGAACGCGGCTTTCTGTCGGGCCGCGAACTTGACGACCGCCGCCAGCGCGCGCTCAGCGCGCGCCAGTCCCTGGCCGCGTTCGAGCGCAATCTCGCCACGCTCGACCGCCAGATCGCCGACACCCGCTCGGCCATTGAAACGACGCCGCTCGAGATTGAGGCCGCCGAGGCGCGCGCCCGGTCCGCCGAAGCCTCTTTGCAGGAACGGCTCAGCGGTCAGGCGGCGCGCACCCGCGCCCTGGTGGTCGCGCCGACCGCCGCCCGGGTCGCGGCCCTGCCGGTCCGGCCCGGCCAGACCGTCGGCCCCGGGGAGACGATCGCGGTTCTGGTGCCCGATGGCGGCCGGCTCATCGCGGAGCTTTATCTGCCGACCCGCGCGGCCGGATTTATCGAGCCCGGCCAGGAGGTTCAGCTAAGAGTCGACGCCTTTCCGCATCAGCGTTTCGGCACCGCCCCGGCGACGATCACCTCGGTCTCGCGCACCGTGCTGGCTCCGAATGAAGCCGCGATTCCCGGCCTTGCCTTGTCCGAGCCGGTATTCCGTGTCGAGGCGGCGCTGGAGTTCACCGAAATCGAGGCCTATGGCGAGGCGATTCCCTTGCAGCCCGGCCTTCTGGTGTCCGCGGACATCATCATCGATCGGCGCAATCTGATTGAATGGCTGTTCGATCCGCTATTCGCGGCGGGCCGGCGCAGCTAGGCGAAGAGGCCGCTTAGGCGGCGGCTGCGCAGAGCGCCGCAAGCCCGGCTCCGGCGGCGTCGCCGGCGCCAATCGCGCCCCGCGCGGCGATCGCGTCCATTTCGTCCAGCGTCAGCCGGCGAACACCCTCGAACTCCCCCGTCATCGACGGCCTGGCGCGCCTCTTGATTGAGGATTGCACAGAAGCCGCGCGGCTAGGCTCGCGACGCCTTCTGCGGCGTGACTTAATAAATCAGGACGGATTCAGCCCCAAAATCCAAGCGCTTCTCCCGCCACGGCCCGCATCAATCCCAGTCGATGCTGCGTCCGGGCGCCGGGCCGATGACGCCGCGAGTTCGCCGCGCCGCCGACACGGACGCATCGTCCACCTCAGGTCACGAGCGAAAGCGCTCGGCTCGCTCTCAAACCAGCGACTGGCCGTTGTCGCGGCGCGGACGGACTCCGCTTCGGTCTGCGAGATTTCCCGTCTGTTTGCGTGGCTTAGTTGACGCCGCCTCGGAACCCCGCAGCGTGCTGGCGCTCCCCTCAGGCGCGCAAAGCACTTGAGCGTTATCGCCTTTAGCGCGTAGGCTGAGCGTGTGAGTTGTCGATGCAGTCACGAGGAAGCGACGCTCTTGGTCTGGGCGCCAAGGGAATGCTGAAGCGGGCCATGTATCGAAATAGCCCGAGTCATTCGCGTTAGACACCCTTACAGTGGAAGGCGACGACGAGTATGAATGCTAATGATATAATAAAGAACATGTCACAGGAAATCTGGGACGCGCGAAATCTTGACGCACTTGAGAAGTGGTATTCAAGTGAATTCGTAAACTATGTTGGTTCCAATAGGCATGTGACTTCTCTAGACACATTTCGGTAAGGGCTGCAGATTATCTTTTCTGGGTTTTCGGATACGAAGCTCAGGATAATAGAACAGATTTCCAACGGAGAAATGGTTGCATCACGCGTCATGCTGCATGGCATCCATTCAGGTGATTTTATGAATATCGCGTCAACACAAAAAGAGATCGCCATTTCCGGAAGTCGATTTGACCGTGTTCGCGACGGAAAAATCATAGAACATTGGTCTATGTTTGATTTCTTTTCGCTCATTCAGAAAATCCAATAAAACTTATTTCTTAAGTTCGAGGTTAAACAAATGATACTATACAATAAAAACGGAATTGTTGGATACAATCCGATGTTATCTTTCACGCATACTCTGGAGGGAGATATGTCGTATGTGCTCTTTCCCGTTTCAGAGGGCACGCATTGGCGAGTCATTTTTACCACCGTATTGTCGGTTTCGGGATTCTGCGTGATCGCCTTTAGTCATCATTTTGATAGCGTTAGCGCATATGGATTGCTCGGCGCCGCATTATTGCTTTGTGTTAGTATGTACATATTCGTGCAAGGATTATTAAAAAAGAGAAAAATATTCACAAGTAAACCGAAGCCAGTTGGAAGAGCGCCTGACATATACGCTATTGAATGGTTTTTCAACTTTGCTTTTGCGGCGTTCGCGGTCTTGATGAGTGCAAACTATTTTACGAGTATTTGGATAAAATCGGCTCTGATTATTTGTTCTTCATTGCCAGCTTTAATGGCGACTATTCCATTCTGGGGCGACAGGCTCTTCACGGCCGCGCAGCGAAATGAATCAGATTGACGCATATTGATTGTCATTGTATCTCCTGAAAGGCGACTAATAGTCGCCGTTTATCAATGGAGAATTGAATAAGCGCGAGCTTACGATGAATGAGATTGACGCCGTGTATGGCGGCCTCGACAAGGGTGACGCGGCCGCAATGGCTGCGGTCCTTGGCGTTGGCGCCGCCCTTACAGGAACAACCGCGCTGGCGGCAGGCGCCACGGGCGTCGGTGCTCCGGCTGCGCTCGCTGCAGGGGCGGTGTCGGCCGTGATGGGCCTCGCGGCGGCCGGGCTGGCGCTCTACGCGGCGACCTAGCCGCAGACGCTTTTTCCGGAGGTTGAGAATGGGATCCGTCCAGTGATCCCATTCTCGACGGCCGTGCTGGAGCAATGGTCGACCGGGTCCTTGCTCAACCGAGCTGACGGATTGGCCCATCGCCTGTCGGCACGATCGAAGGCGGCCAGGCCCTTCAGGGCAGTCCGTCGCCTCCCGGTTTTGCAGGCCGCGGCGAAAGTCTCACCCGATATACACCTGGTTAAATACAACCTGGCTCAACGTCAGTCTGACGAGCCGCTTCGGCAGTCATCACGCTCGCCTCATCATAATCTCAGCCGAGTGATTTCCAGTCGCCATCAGCGAGAATCATCAGGCCTCAGCGGATTGCGCAGCAATGCCTGAGAGTATGGGGCGTCACGATTCCCCGTTCGCCGCCCGCGACATTGCATCAGAGCTTGTGGCCCGCCGCCTGAAGCATTAACTCCGCTGAGGCATGATCGCGCCCTGGGGGAAAGGCATGACCCGACACGATGCTCTCGACCTGTTCAAAGGCCGCCGCCTACCCATCGTGATCGGCGCGGAGGCGGCGGAATGCGGCCTGGCTTGCATGACCATGATCGCGCGTTGGCATGGCCATGACGTGGATCTCAACGGATTGCGCCAACGCTCGGGCCTGTCGATCTCCGGCGCCTCGCTGCGCACGCTCATGCAGATGGCCGACGGGCTGGGTCTGGCGACGCGGGCGCTGAAGGTCGAGCTGGAGTCGCTGCAGAAGGTGCGCACGCCCGCCATCCTGCACTGGGACCTCAATCACTTCGTCGTCCTGGCCAAGGCCGGGCGCAAATCCATCACCATCCACGATCCCGCGGTCGGCCGGCGCACGCTGAGCCTGGAAGAAGCCTCGAAGCATTTCACCGGCGTGGTGCTCGAGCTGACCCCCAGCGATGAATTTCAATCCATCGAGGCCAAGCGGCCGGTCAAGCTGTCCAGCCTCTGGTCCAAGATGCAGGGATTCTGGAGCTCGTTCGGGCAGATCATCGCCCTCTCCATCGTCCTGCAGATCGCAGTCTTCGCCGCGCCCTTCTTCAACCAGCTGGTGATCGATGAGGCGATCGCGCGCTCCGATGTCGATCTGCTGGCGGTGCTGGCGGTCGGGTTCGGCCTTCTCGGGCTTATCAGCGTCGGCCTGACGGCGCTGCGCGCCTACGCCTTGCAGGTGATCGGCCAGCTGATGAGCTTTCAGATGGTCGGCAATCTTGTGCGCCACCTGTTGCGGCTCACGACCAGCTTTTATGAGAAACGCCATGTCGGGGACATCCTGTCCCGCATTCAATCCACCCGTCCGATCCAGGATGCGCTGACCCGGGGCGCCGCCACCGTCGTGATCGACGGGTTGATGGCGGTGATCGCCCTGGTGATCCTGTTCTTCTACTCGGCCACGCTGACCCTGGTGGTGCTCGCGGCGCTGGTGCTGAGCCTGATCGTCACCTTCGCCTTCTACCCGATCACGCGGCGGCGCTCGGAAGAGGTCATCGTCGCACAGGCCAAGGAAAGCACGCACATGATCGAAAGCGTGCGCGCCTCGCGCACGCTGCGCCTCATGGGGCGGGAGGCGGAACGGGAAGCGGCCTGGCGCAATCTCTTCGCCGACGCGATCAATGCGGAGTTTTCGGTCGCCCGCTTTGAAATCATCCGAACCGCGCTGCAGGGGGCGATCACCACCGTCCAGACCATTGTGGTGGTGTATCTGGCCGCCCGCATGATCATCAATGGAGACGGGTTTTCAGTCGGCATGCTGTTCGCCTTTCTGAGCTTCCGGCAGACCTTCACGGACCGCGTCATCGCGCTGATCAACGAGGCGTTCAATTTCCGGCTCCTGACCCTGCACCTGGAACGGATCGGCGACATCGTGCATGCCGAGCGCGAACCGGTTCCCGCCCAGGAACCGCCGGAGGATGCGCCGCCGCCCCAAGGCGCGATCGAAGCGCGGGGCTTGCGGTTTCGATACGGAGAGGGCGACCGGCTGATCCTGGACGGCGCTGATCTGACGGTGGCGCCGGGCGAGTTTCTCGCCATCACCGGGGCCTCCGGCGGCGGCAAATCAACTCTGCTGAAGCTCCTGCTCGGCCTGTATGATCCCGAAGGCGGCGAGATATTGCTCGACGGCCAGCCGCCCGCCGTCACGGGCTGGCGCGCCTGGCGGCGCCATATCGGGGTCGTGGCCCAGGACGACCAGCTGCTCTCCGGAACGATCGCCGACAATATCGCCTTCTTCGACCCGGATATGGATTTGGCGCGGGTCCAGGCCGCCGCCCAGAAGGCCGAAGTTCACGCGGACATCTCCAGGATGCCGATGCAGTATCTCTCGCTGGTCGGCGACATGGGGTCGGCCCTGTCCGGCGGTCAGCGCCAGCGGGTGCTGCTTGCGCGCGCGCTCTATCGCCAGCCGTCAATTCTGATCCTGGATGAGGGCACCGCCAATCTCGACGCGGAGACCGAGGCGCAGATCGCCGACACGGTCTCGGCGATGCCCATCACGCGCATCGTGGTGGCCCACCGTCCCGCCCTGGTCCAACGCGCCGACCGTGTCGTGCGGGTCGAGGGCGCTCGGATCGTGGACGTCAAGGACGTCTGATCCTGCCGGACGATCCCGCCCGGCGCCCCGCAGATCTTTGCGCGATGCGGCCGGGCCCGTGACATATCCATGACGGCCCGCCGGTTTTGCTGGTGATGTGGCCTCGCATTTGCTTCTCTTGAGGCGGGAATGGCCCGGAAGAGGTCATTTCGGTGGATGTCGCCGCGAAATCTCCGGCGACGAGGGGATTGCAATGCGCAAGTCGAACCTGCTCGTTACGGCGGGCGTCAGCCTCGTGCTGGCCGCGCCCGGTTTCGCCTACGCCGCGCCGAGTGAGAAGCTCGCCGCGGTCACCAAGGTGGAGGCCGCCACTGGCGTTAGCGACCGGGAACGAATCAGTCGAAGCCGCGGGCGCGACAGCGCCCAGGGTGACGCCGCAGCCCTCAACGCGGTCCTGGAAGAGCTGGCCGCCTTGCGCTCCGAGCTCGCCGCCACGCGTGACGAGCTGGCGGAGCTGCGTGCAAGCGCTCGCTCACAACAAGAATACCAGGCCGCGCAGCGAGCGAACGCTAGCCGCTATGAGCGCTACGCCGAGCCGGCCTTCCTGGCCGTGCTGGCCGGCGCCGTCGTCGCGCTGGCCGCTGAAGAAGATGACGTCGTCGATCCGCAGGCGCGCGCCGTGCTTCAGGCCGCCGTGGACGCCATCGAGGTGCTCCAAACCGAGATCGAGATTCTGCGCGCACCGCCTTTGCCCGAAGCGGGCGCCCAGGCGGCCAATGTCGGCGACGGCTGTAATGACGGGTCCGGCTCCGGCTCTCTGCAGTGCGGCGATCTGGCGGACGCAAGCGGCACCAGCGGTGTCGCCATCGGTGACGGCGCGGTGGCCAGCGCGAACTTCACCACGGCGGTGGGCCGCCTGGCGGAGGCCACTGGCCAGAATTCCGTCGCGGTCGGCAATATCGCCGACGCCACCGCGCAGGACACGGTCGCGGTGGGCGGCGGCGCTGTCGCCAGCGCCGAAGATTCGACGGCCATCGGCGCGAACGCCACCGCCAGCAGCACGATTTCCGGCGGCGCGACCGCGATCGGTTCAGACGCCACCGCCAGCACCATCTCCGCCACGGCCGTGGGCGCGGGCTCCACCGCCAGTGGCGGCGGCGCGGCGGCTTTGGGCCGGGACAGCGTCGCATCGGGACAACGCGCGCTTGCGCTGGGCATTAGCTCTGACGCCACTGAGACCGGCGCGGTCGCCATTGGCGGCGTTGCGCAAGCCACGGGTGAGGGCGCGATCGCGATCGGCGATGATGTGGATGGCAATAATGCGGGCGCCGCGGCTTCCGCGTCCGGAGCGATCGCCATCGGCGAAGACAGCGCGGCGTCGGCGACGAATGCCCTGGTGATCGGGTCGAACGCCGGTTCGGCCTCCAACAACACCATCGTGCTGGGCGCGAATGCGTCCGCCAATGGCAGCTTCGTCACCAATGCGATTGTGATCGGCGAGAGTGCGTCGGCGAACAATCTGGCCAGCGGCGCGGTCATCATCGGGCGTAGCGCGACGTCGAACGCCAATGACACAGTGGCGATCGGCGATGACGCGTCGGCGACAAACAGCGATGCTGTGGCTTTGGGCGCGTCCGCGTCGGCGACGGCTTCGGGCGCGATCGCTTTGGGTGCGGATTCGCTCGCCAATGAGGCAAACACGCTCTCGGTGGGCCGTTCCGGCAACGAGCGTCAGATCGTCAATCTCGCCGACGGCGACATCGCCAGCGGCTCGACCGATGCCGTGACCGGCGGCCAGCTCTTCACAACCAATGAGAATGTCGCGCAGAACGCCACAGACATCGCGGCGCTGTCGGCCACCGTGGATTATGTGGGCATCAACTCAACCGGCACAGCGGCCAGCGCAACGGGGACGGACGCGGTCGCCATCGGTGAGGGCGCGGCCGCCAGCGCCGCTGGCGCCATCGCTATGGGCGAAAGCGCCGTCGCCTCCAGCGTCGACGCGGTCGCCATCGGGCGCGGCGCTGTGGCGTCCGGTTCGACCGCGGTGGGCGGCGGGGCGCAGGCGACCGGCGCGAACTCGGCCGCCTTTGGCCAGAACGCGACGGCAGCCGGTGATGATTCCTCGGCGCTGGGGGAAAACTCCACGGCGAGTGCGTCTGATGCGACCGCCGTGGGCGAAAGCGCCGAGGCGAGCGCGACGCAAACCACCGCTGTCGGTTCCGGGGCCACGGCAACCGGTAGCAGCGCGACCGCTGTCGGTTTCAACGCCGATGCGACGGCGAGCGACGCGACCGCGTTTGGCAATGGCTCCAGCGCAGCTGGTGCGGACTCCACGGCTTTGGGTGCAGGCGCTGCGGCAGTTGCCGACGCCGTCGGTGTCGGCTCTGGCGCGCTGGCCGCCGGTGAGCGCTCGGTGGCGCTGGGCCGTACGGTGGTTGCCAGCGGTGAAGGCTCGATCGCCATCGGCAGCGATGGCGATGACACCGACATCATTGGCAGCCCGAGCATTCAGATCGGCGCCCAGGCGACGGGCGATTTCGCGATTGCCCTGGGCGCGGACGCCAACGCTGCGGGTACAAGCTCGGTCGCTATCGGTGACGGGGCGGATTCGTCCGGTGAAAATTCGACGGCGCTGGGTGACAGCGCGACGGCCAGCGGCATCAACGCCGTCGCTCTGGGTCTGAACGCCGTGGCTTCGGGCGCGGAATCCACCGCGGTGGGTGATGGGGCCAGCGCCACGACGGACAATGCGACCGCGCTCGGCAACGCGGCGTCGGCGACGGGGCTGGACGCCACGACGCTGGGCGCCCTGTCTGAGGCGAGCGGTGATTTCTCCACCGCTGTTGGCACGGGCGCCATCGCGGACGCGGTAGAAGCCGTGGCTATCGGCGACACCAGCCAGGCCTCCGGCATCGCCTCTGTGGCGGTCGGCTCCCTGGCGTTCGCCGATGCCGACAACACAGTCGCCATTGGCGGTGATGCGGACGGTGACGGCTTTGGCGCGGTCGCCGTCGACACCGAGGCCACCGCCATCGGCGCGGACGCTGTGGCGTCCGATGACGATGCGACGGCTGTGGGTCACAACGCCCAGGCGACGGCCGAGAACACCACCGCTGTGGGCGAAGGGTCTCGAGCCAGCGAATTTAACGCCAGCGCGTTTGGAGAAAGCGCCGTGGCCAGCGGAATCATCTCGACGGCGCTCGGCAATGACGCCGACGCGACGGGCATCGGCTCGGTCGCCGTCGGCGCCTTCGCGGCGGCCATCAGTGACGGCGCGATCGCCATTGGTGCGGACTATGACGCAGACGGCACGGGCGCGCTGGCCTCCGGGCTGGATTCCCTGGCGATCGGCGGCGACGCGCTGGCGTCGGGCTCGGAAGCCCAGGCGATCGGCTGGCTGTCCCAGGCGACGGGCGATCAGTCCATCGCTCAGGGCTGTGAAGCCGTGTCGTCCGGAGACGGATCCATCGCCATCGGCATGAGCGAAGCCTGCGACGACGCCGACGCCAACGCCGGCGCGCAAGCGACCGCTGACGGCGCGATTGCGATGGGTGAGGCGGCCGTGGCCGGAGGCACGGATTCCACTGCGATTGGCGCTGGCGCCTCGGCAACCGGAAACAACGCCGCCGCATTTGGCGGTAGTGCAGAGGCGTCTGGCCTTAACTCAATTGCGATCGGGTCAGGTGCAACAGCGAGCGCAAGCGCATCGCTGGCGATGGGAGATAACGCCGCCGCCAGTGGCTTTAACGCCATTGCGATTGGTCAAAACACGACCGCGACCGACAACACGGCGATCGCCATCGGTGCTGTGTCCGACGCGACTGCGCAATTCTCTGTGGCCATGGGCCTTGGCGCATTGGCGTCTGAACAAGACGCCATCGCCATTGGTCGAGGCGCTGCTTCGCAAGGGTCAAGTGCGCTCGCTTTTGGCTTCGGCAGTGAAGCGACCGGCGCGCAATCCATGGCCCAGGGCTGTTTCTCCGACGCCACCGGCGACGGCGCCATCGCCATCGGCGGCGCCGAGCTGTGCGACGGCAGCGATGACGGCGCACAAGCGACCGCGGATGGCGCCGTTGCGATGGGTGAGAGCGCGGCTGCGAGCGGGCTGAGTTCAATTGCGATGGGCGAAGGCGCGTCTGCGAGCGAAACTCTTGCTACGGCCATCGGCCAGAACGCGGCGGCCAGCGAGTTTGGCGCGCTGGCGTCGGGCGCGCAGTCCGTCGCAAGCGGAATTTCCGCGACGGCCATTGGATACTCGGCTGATGCGACCGGCAGCGACGCCGTCGCCGTCGGCGAACACAGCCAGTCCAGCGCGATTGGCAGTGTCGCCATTGGCGGTGACATCACATCTGACGGCATCGGGGCTTCGGCCAGTGCCGACTACTCGACCGCGGTCGGCGCTGAGGCAGGCGTATCCGGACAGGCGGCAAGCGCCCTGGGCTTCCGGGCTGATGCGTCCGGCATCGGCGCAGTCGCCATCGGCGGCGATGGCGATCTTGACGGCACCGGCGCCACCGCAAGCGCAGCAAGCGCCATCGCCATTGGGGATGACAGCGCCGCCAGCGGATCCGCGGCGGTGGCCCTGGGCCGCGGCGCGGACGCCGGCAGCTTTGGCGCGATCGCCGTCGGATCGGGCGCCGCATCCAATACCAGCTCGATTGCGATCGGCCTGGGCAGCAATGCGTCGGCGCTGGATTCGGTGGCGCTGGGAACCAGCGCGACCGCGTCGGGTGATCTGTCCGCGGTGATCGGCTTTAGCAGTTCGGCGAGCGGCTTCAGCTCTGTGGCCCTGGGGACCAACGCCACGGCCAATTTCGACAACTCCATGGCGCTGGGCGGCTCGACTTCAACGACGCGCGCCAACCAGATCGTGCTGGGCACGGCGAGTCATACGCTGACCGTTGCGGGCATCCCGACGGCGGCCGCCACTGCGGCGCAGGGCGCGGTCGACGGCTTCGTCACGGTGGACGCGGATGGTAATCTGGCGTCGGACGGCGGCGCGGCGCTGGCCAATATCGCCGCGCTGCAAACGGCGACAGCGGATCTGGACTATTTTGCGGTGAACTCCACCGGGACCGCCGCGTCAGCCACGGGCACGGATGCGATCGCCATCGGCGAGGGCGCAAGCGCGACCGGCTGGGGCACGGTGGCCATCGGTCTGAATGCGCAATCCAGCGGCGCGATCGACTCCATCGCCATCGGATGGTCGGCGAACGCGTCCGCCAACAGCGCCATTGCGATCGGCGCGGACACCTTCGCGGCGCAAGATGGGACAGCGCTCGGCGATTTCGCCAGCGCCGGCGGCACACAGTCGACCGCCATCGGCCACTTCAACTCAGCCGGCGGCGTCCGGTCCCTGGCCATGGGCTGCGGGGCGGAGTCCAATGGGACGGGCTCGATTGCGATCGGCTCCGGTCAAACCTGCGCTTTTGGCCCTCACGGCCCGAACGCCAACGGTGACGAGGCCATAGCGATCGGCGATCTGGCGAATGCGAACGGGGCGAGCGCCATCGCATTCGGCGCCGATTCCAGCGCCAACCAGGATGACGCCGTCGCCATCGGCCGCAATGCGCGGGCGAATTTAACGGCGTCGGTTGCGATCGGCGCCGGCGCCGCGACCACCCGCGCCAACCAGATCGTGCTGGGCACGGCAGGTGAGACGATCACCATCGCCGGCATCCCGACGGCGGCGGCGACGGCGGCGCAAGGCACGGTGACCGGCCTGGTGACCACGGATGCGGACGGCAATCTCGCGTCGGACGGCGGAGCGCTTCAAAGCCAGGTGGACGGCAACACCGCTGACATCGCCGCTTTGGTCGTAGCCTCGGGCAGCACGCCCTATCTGGCGGTGAATTCCACCGGATCGCCCGCCAACGCCAGCGGCGACGACGCGGTCGCGATCGGCGAAAACGCTCAGAGCAGCGCTGAAGCCAGCATCGCCATGGGCCGCGATTCTGAAGCCTCCAACACTGGCGCGGTCGCCATCGGCGACGGCGCTGTCGCGTCAGGCTCCACGGCCGTGGGCGCCGGCGCGCAGGCGACCGGCGCGGACAGCGCCGCCTATGGCATGAACGCCCTGGCGACCGCGGCGTCGGCCACGGCGCTGGGCGAAAACGCTTCCGCCGCCGCAGCGCAGGCGACGGCGGTCGGCGAAAGCGCCAGCGCGTCCGGGATCGCCGCGACCGCGCTGGGTCAGGGCGCGGCGGCCGGCTTTGACGGCTCGATGGCCTTGGGCGCCGGCGCCAGCGCATCGCGCGCCAATCAGATCGTTCTGGGCACGGCGTCTGAGACCCTGACGGTGGCGGGCGTGACCAGCGCGGCCTCGCAGGCGGCTCAAGGCGCGATCGACGGCGTGCTGATAACCGATGCGGACGGCAATATCGCTTCGGACGGCGGGGCTCTGCAGGCCCAGGTCGACGGCAATGCAAGCGACATCACGACGAATGCCGGAGACATCGCCGCCAATGCGTCAGATATCTCCACCAACAGCACCGATATCGCTACGAATGTCACCGCGATCTCCGACAATGCGGCGCTGATCGCGGCGAATACGGCGGATATCTCGACCAATGCAGCCGACATCTCCACCAATGCGACCGGCATTTCAGACAATGCCGCGCTGATCACCGCAAATACGGGCGACATCACCCAGAACACCGCGGACATCGCCGTGAACGCCGCCGATATTGCGGCGCTTCAATCCGATGTCGGCACGCTGGATTTCGTGGCGATCAACTCCGACGGCGGCGACGCCTCGGCGACGGGTGAAGACGCGATCGCCATCGGCGAGGACGCGGATGCGTCGGGTGATGAGAGCGTGGCTCTGGGCCGCGGCGCTTCGGCGTCGGGCGCAGGATCGCTGGCGATCGGGGCGGGCGCTGCGGCGGACTTCGCCGACGCCATGGCCATCGGCGCCGGCGCCATCGCCAGCCGAAACAATCAGATCGTGATCGGCACGGCGACCCAGACCCTGACCGTGGCGGGCCTGCCCAGCCAGGCGTCGCGCGATGCGCAGGGGACGGTCACCGGTTTTGTGACCACCGACGCCGACGGCAATCTGGCCTCCGACAATGGCGCGGCCCAGGCTCAGATCAATCAGAACGCGGCCGACATCGCCCAGAACGCCAGCGATATCGCCGGGGTGCGGGCCGGCCAGAGCTCCATTCCCTTTATCGAGGTGAACTCCTCCGGCGGGTCGCCGACCGCCAGCGGTCAGGACGCCATCGCGATCGGTCAGGGCGCCCAGGCGACCAGCGACGGCGCGGTTGCGATCGGTTTGAACGCCATCGCATCGGGTTCCACCGCTGTGGGCGCCGACTCTGAAGCCAGCGGCACGGATGCGGCGGCCTTTGGCGAAGACGCCAAAGCCACGGGTGAACAGGCCACGGCTTTGGGTGAAGACAGCGAAGCCAGCGGTGAAGATTCAACCGCCGTCGGCCAAGGCGCCGTCGCCAGCGGCGACTTCTCTCTCGCCTTCGGGCGCGGGGCTGAGGCCAGCCATGACAACGCCATGGCCATCGGCGCCGGCGTTGCGACCTGGCGGGACAATCAGATCGTCGTCGGCACGGTGCTGCAGACGGTGACCCTGCCCGGCCTGCCCAGCCAGGCTTCGCGCGATGCGCAAGGGACCGTGGACGGCTTCGTCACGACGGACGCCGACGGCAATCTGGCCTCGGACGGCGGGGCGGCCCAGGCGCAGATCGACGGCAATGCGGCGGGCGTTGCGGCCAATGCGGCCAATATCACCGCCACCAATAATGATCTGACCCAAGTCCAAAACGATGTCGCAGCCAACGGCACGGCCATCGCGTCCAATGCCGGGGACATTGCGAACAATTCCGCAGCGATCTCCACAAATACAGGCGGCATCGCGGTGAACGCGGCGGATATCGCCTTGTTGAAGGCGGGCGTATCCGGAGACGGGTCGCGCTTTATAGAGCTGGAAAATCAGGTCGATGACCATGAGGGCCGGATCACCCGGAACGAAGCGGACATCGCCGATAATCGGTCGGATATCGACGCGAACCGCGCCGATATCGACTCCAACACCAGCGCGATCGCGGCGACGAACGCCCGTGTGGACGGCCATGAAACCCGGATCACGGCGAATGAAACCGCGATCACCAGCAATACCGCGACCCTGGTCACCCATGGCCGGCGGATCAGCGCCAATGAAGCCAATATCGCAGCGAACACCTCCGCGATCTCGATCCTTCAAAACGATGTCGCAGCCATGCAGGTGAGCGTCGAGCAGCTGGCGTTGCAGTCCAGCCGCAACGCCGGCCAGATCGCCCAGAACACCGACGGCATCGCAATCGCCAACGCGCTCTCCGGGTCGACCTGGCTGCAGTCCAATGAGGACGTCGCCTTCTCGGCCAATTGGGGACATTATGACGGCTCGAACGCCATCGCCTTCTCGGCGGCGCGGCGGATCGATCACCGCTTTTCGGCGAATGTGGCGGTCGGCTACGCCGACCAGACCGGCAAGGTCGGGGCCCGGGCGGGCGTGCGGATGGGATGGTAGGGGCGCGTTTAGAGGCCGCGACGGCTCAAGCCCCTATTTTCCCTTCGTTTTGCCTTGGAGTTCGGCCTCCCAGGCCTCCCGGATCTCATTGATCTTGTCGACATAGGGCTGGTTTTCGTGGGCCGGGATGTCCGGGTCATAGACGGCGGCGGCGTCCGCCATCATCTCCCGGTCCATCGTTTCAAAGGTCGCGGTCAGGCGGTCAGCCTCATCGCGGCCATGGCCGAGCGCCTCCAGCGCGGAACGCCCAGCGCGCAATGAGCTGTCATAGGTTTCCCGGATGATGTCCCGGCAGCCCAGCGCGTAGAGTTCATAGACATGGTGGCGATCCACCGCACGCGCGAGGACGTGGACCTTGGGATAGGTCTCGAGCACATACCGCACGACCCGGGTGATCTCCGCCTTATTGTCGATCGCGACGACGAAGAGCCGCGCGCGGTCCATGCCGGCGGCTTTCAATAAATCCGGACGGGTTGCGTCTCCGAAATGGATCGGCAGGCCGAATTTCCGCAGGATATCCAGCTGGCTGCTCGAGAAATCCACGACAGTCGTCGCATAGCCGGCGCCGCGCAGAATGCGATTGATGATGCCGCCAAATCGACCATGCCCGGCGATGATGACCTCGGAGGGATCGTCGATCCGGTCGGCCTCACGCGACGCCTGGCCCGCATAGCGCGGGGCGATCAAGCGATCCTGGATGATAAACAAAAGCGGGGTCAGCAACATCGACAGCGCCACCACCAGCAATAGCGGATCTGCAACAGCGGGCGGCAGGACATGGCTGGCGACGGTGAAAGAGATCAACACAAATCCGAACTCGCCGGCCTGCGCCAATGACAGCGTGAACAGCCAGCGGTCGGCGCCGCCGATGCGGAACAGGAAAGTCAGAGCGAAAAGCACCGCGGCCTTAAGCGCCATCAACGCCAGGGTCAGCGAAATCACCGCCTGCCACTGCTCCGCCAGCAAGGCGAAATTCACGCCCGCCCCCACGGTCATGAAGAACAAGCCGAGGAGCAGGCCGCGAAACGGGTCGATATCGGATTCCAGCTCGTGGCGATACTCGCTGCCGGCCAGCACGACGCCGGCCAGAAAGGCGCCCAGCGCCGGAGACAGGTCGACGAGCATCATCAGGAGCGCGATGCCGATGACGATCAGCAATGCGCCTGCGGTGAACAATTCCCGCAGATTCGCCCAGGCGATGAGATGGAAGATGGGCCGGGTCAGCCGGGTTCCGATCAGCACCACCAAACCGATCGCTCCAAGGGTGACGAGGGCGGTCTGCCAGGGGCCGAGACCGGCCACAAGGCTGATGGCCGCGCCCGGTCCGCTGTCGCCATGCCCGGCTTCGGCATGCGCTGCGGCGGTCTGCGACAGCTCGGCCAATTCTGGCGCGGCCAGCAGCGGAATCAGCGCCAGCATGGGTATGACCGCGACGTCTTGAAACAAAAGCACGGAGAATCCGGACTGACCGCCGTCCGATCGCATCAGCCCTTTTTCGTTATAGGTCTGCAGCACGATCGCCGTGGACGACAGGGCGAGGATCAGGCCGATCGTGAGCGCGATCGCGGGCGGTTGCCCCAACACCAGCGCGCCGGCTCCGATCAGGCCGGTCGTGCAGATCACCTGCAGACCGCCAAGACCGCCAAGCCGGGCGCGCATGGCCCAGAGCTTTTCCGGCTCCAGCTCCAGTCCGACCAGAAACAGCATCATCACAACGCCGAACTCGGCGAAATGCTGGATCGCGATCACATCGACCGACAGGGCGCTCAGCACGGGGCTGATCGCGACGCCCGCGATCAGATAGCCGAGGACGGAACCCAGTCCGAGCCGCGTTGCGACCGGCACGGCGATGACGCCGGCGAACAGGAAGATCGTGGCAAGGAGAAGAAAGTCGGTCACGCGGCGCCCCCGGCTAGTCCCTAATCAGCTTAGGGGCAATCGCCGGGCCGGCGCGAGAGGGATTCTTGGCGCACGCCGAAACAGTCCGTTGCGCCACCTTCAGTTGTTCGGTTTAATTGAGGCGACGTAATGGGGGAATATCATGGATCAGCGCGATCTCGACGCCCTGTATCGCCGCCTTCCTGCTGAAGCTGTCGAGGACAGCGCGTCCGGCAGCCGCGAGGAGATGCATGTGCAGTTCACCAACCAGCTGCCTGTGACGATCCAGGTGGCCAAGGTTCTCGGCGACGGCCGGATCAAAATCTACACCACGATCAAGCCCAGCAAGACCGGTCCCAGCACCAGCAAGGGCCAGAAGACCCATGACGGCTCGGAGTGGGTCTTCTTCACCGCCTGGACCGGATCCTATATCGGCCGTTTGACCATGTCGAAGAAACACCCGGTGGATGGAGCCGGCATCGCGCAATATGACGTGGACGCCCGCCTTCTGCACAAACCCAATGATATCGGTCCGCCGCCGGACCCCGATCAGCCGGACCCGGACGGCCCGGCTGGAGACGGTCAGAATTCAGGCATTCTGATTCCGCCGGATTCGCCGCGCGTGCTGGTCGGGATCGGCACGATCCCGCCAGGGGTCGTGAGCTATGAAGATAAGGGCGAGGTCAGCAACGTCCTGCTGCGCGAGCAATTCTGGCGGCGCCAGCCCGACAGCTACGCGATCGCCCCGGGCGAACACAAGACGGTCAGTCTGACGACGACGCGCGGCAAGCAATCCACCTCGTCCAATAGCGACACCATGGCGAAAAGCGTCGGGCTTTCGACGGGGGCGGGGTGGGGGCCGGTGTCGGCGTCCATTTCAGCCAGCCTGAGCAGCTCGTCGACCACGACCCAGCAAGTCACGATCACCGAAGAAACCACGGTGTATGAATCCACCACCTTCACCAATACCGATCCGCGCCAGCAGACCGAGGTCTTTCTGCTGTGGCAGTTGGTGGACGTGAAAACGAGCTTCGACGGGGCGGGAGAGGCGCAGGCCGTAGTCAGCCAGGGCGCCGCGCCGATCTGGATCAAGGGTCCCTATGACGACACCGGCAAGATAATCGAGCCCTCCTAGGCGGGCCGGCTCGATGCCGCGACTACGCGATAGACAGCTGGTTGTCGGAAGCTGGAATGTTCAGCGCCTGACAAGGCGGAACCAGCCTCAGATCCCGGTCGAGCGTAAATTCCGCTTCGTCGGCGATACCGTCGCGCGTTGGCTCAGGAGCCCGGGCCAATTATCCCCGGACATGCTCTTTCTTTGCGAAGTCACCCAATCCGGCGAGCGAGTGGCCGCCGACTTGCTGCGCAGGATCGAAGACGTCCCGATGCCGCATGAGTACCGCGCCCGCTTCTATCCGCTGCCGGACCAGGCGGGCGGCGTCAGTCCTTGCAGCTATCTGCTCATCTGGAATTCCACCCATCCATGCCTTCAACATCTTGGAGAACAGGGCGGCCAGCTGAGCGACCTGCTCGAAAACCACAACCGGCCCTATCTTTTTGTCGATATTCCCGAGGGCCGCGCCACCATGGCGCTTCGCGCGGCGTTCAGCCATGAGCCGTCCCGGAATGACGGCGGTCCGGTCCTGGAGACCTGCAGGTCGATCACACAGGGGATCGCCGACGCCGGAGCGCCTGCGCGGCGTGCATTCGGGGCGTTTTTGCTCGGCGACCTGAACTGCCCGCCGCCGGTGTTGAATCCGCCCGACAACCGCCGGCTTGAGCATATGGGGTGGCGAATCCAGACGCCGATCGAACTCTATACCTATTACAAAGAGTGGTATTGGGAGGTCTCCGAACACCCGCACCGCACGCGCTCGCTCCTGGATTTCATGGTTCTCAACGGCGCGCTGCCGCCGCCGGAGCCGCTGGAAAACACACCGAATTTCTCTCAGGACGCCTACGCGTTGGTCGACCACCGGCCGGTGGCTTTCGCGCTCGATCTTTCAGTCGCGTAATTCCGGTCCTGGCGCGGCGAGCCCCGCTTCGCCGGCGGCGCGTTGATCCTAAAATCGCCGACCCAGCGCGACGCCGGTGAAGGCCTGGGTCTCCTCGCCGCGCACCGCGACGATCGGGCTGTCGGCGAAGTCGCCCTGGAGCTGGGAGACGCCGAGAATGGTGGTGACGGACCAGTCCTCGCCCAGGCCCCAATTGATCAGCGCGTTGACGCCGATATCCTGAACCCCGCCTTCCGCATTAAAGACCGGCAGGCCGGAAGCGGCCGCGCCCGCCGCGTCGACCGAGAACAGGGTATCGGCGTAATCGTCCGAATAGCCTGAGACGGAGGCGGACAGCACCAGGAAGCTGGTCTGCGACAGGGCGGTCATATAGCTCGCCGAGGTCGACCACGCTGCGCCGTCAAACTCGCCGAGCGCGTCGACGCCGAGATTGGCGCCGATGCTGATCCGGTCAAACCCGGTGAAGACATTCTGCGCCAGCTGCAGATTGGCGAAGCCACCGAGAATGATGGAATTATCCACCTCCGGCAGCAGCGCGACGACGGCGTCGTCGACATCATTGCGCCCGCCCGACCAGCGGCCATAGACCCCGGCGGTGAGCGGTCCGGAGCGGTACAGATCGGCGGCGAGCCCGGGGCCTTCGGTGCGGATCACCACCTCGCCCCATTCATAGCGCACCGCGCCGAAGGGGATGACCCGGTAGTCGTCGGAGCCGGTGTAGTCCGGCAGATAGGCGGCGCCGAGCGCGAAGATATTCATCGGCTCGCCGGCGCCCGGGCCGGCTTGCGCGCTTTGGGCGGCGGACGGGGCGGTGAGCGCCAGAGCGGCGGCGCTGGCGAACAGGACGGTGCGAAGACAGGCGGTCATGAGTGGCGCTCCAAGCCGGGTGAGTTGCGGGCAGAGCTAAGGCGGCGACGGGCTTCGGCAAGTTGCCGGCGAACGGAATTTTTACCCCGTCATGGCAGGCTGGCGCCATGATCAACCGGATGCGGACATTTCTGTTTAAAGCCGCTGCCGCGGCGAGCCTCGCTTTTGCGGCGGGCGCCGGCGCTGTGGCGGCCCCGGCCCCGCCCTCGGACCCGTCGGTGGATGAGAGCGGCCGGGTGCTCAGCGGCGCGTCGAGCTATGTTCGCATGCCCGCGGTGCAGACCGCCGTGCAGTCCGACCGCCGCATGAGCGGCATGCTCCAGGTGCGCCTGGCGTTGGATGCGCCTCAGGGCCGGACCCGGCGGCTGATCGGCGAGCGCGAGATGTGGCTGCGTGACGCCTATGCGGAGACCCTGCTGCTTTACGGCGCGCGCATGTATCGCTGGGGCCAGGTGCCCGATGCGGACCTGATCGGCCAGCTCTTGCAGGAAGACACCGACCGCCTTCTCGGCGAAGGCCGGGCGCAGGTCGTGCTCGATACGGTGATGATCTACGCCAACTAGACGGCGTTTCGCCTATTGCTCGGTCGGCGTGTCCTCGCCGAGGCGGCCCAGAAGCGCAGCGATGGGGTCGGACGCGTCCTCAGGCGCGTCTTCGGACCCGGTCTGCGGCGTCTGGGGCGCAGCGGTCTCAGCCTCGGCGCTGAGCAGGGAGGCGATGGGGTCGGTGTTGCGGCCGGCCAGCAGGGCGTCCAGGCTTGCCGGATAGACCGGCGCGGCTTCGATGAATCGGGCGAAGATCCGGGCGGGTCCGGCCCCGCCGACGGCGCCTTCGGTGGGCGTGAAATCGTCATTGCCCATCCACACCACGGCGGCCAGTCCGCTCGACCAGCCGGCGAACCAGGCGTCGCGGCTGTCATTGGTGGTGCCGGTCTTGCCGCGCACCTCTCGGCCGGCGACCGCCGCGCCCCGCGAGGTTCCGTAGGCCACCGAGGCGGAAAACAGCTGATCCATCTGCGCCAGGACGCGCCCCGCCAGCGCCAGATCGCCTTGAGACGGGGTGCGTTCGAACAGCCGTTCGCCCTCGCCGGTGTCGATCGCGGTGATGGCGTGCAATTCCACGCTGCGCCCGCCATTCATGAAGGGCAGATAGGCGCCGGCGAGCTCCAGGGGCGTGACCTCATAGGCGCCCAGCGCCAGCGAGCGGGTGTTCTGAAGCGGACTTTCAATGCCCATGCGCCGCGCGGTGCGCAACACCCAGCCCCGGCCGGCCGCATCGGAGACCTGAACCGCGACGGCGTTGGAGGAGCGGGCGAAGGCGCGCTCGAGGCTCATCTCGCCTTCATAGCGGCCGTTATAATTCTCCGGCGCCCAATCGCCATACTGGACCGGCGCGTCCTCAAACACGTCCTGCGGGCTATAGCCCGCCTCCATGGCGGTGAGATAGACGAAGGGTTTAAACGCCGAACCGGGCTGGCGGCGGGCGTTGACCGCGCGATTGAACGGCGCGCGTTCATAGTCGGACCCGCCGACCATGGCGGCGACGCCGCCCGTGCCGTCCAGCGCGATCAGCGCGCCTTCGCTGGCGCCGCGCGCCCAGTCCGGCGTGCTCAAGCCCAGGCGCAAGGCGGCTTCGGCGGCGCGCTGGGCGTTGACATCGAGCGTCGTGCGCACGACCAGGTCGCCCTCATGGCCGCCGGACAATTCGCGCACCTGCGGCAGGACCCAGTCGGCGAACCAACCCGCGCCGGGGCTGGAGGCGCCGCGCGAAACCCGGACCGGAATCTGCGCGGCTTCAATGCGC
Source organism: Oceanicaulis sp. BBD 1991-10 (assembly GCA_001657295.1). Classification (GTDB taxonomy): domain Bacteria; phylum Pseudomonadota; class Alphaproteobacteria; order Caulobacterales; family Maricaulaceae; genus Oceanicaulis. Next base: position 39,096 of record LYSW01000022.1, read on the forward strand.
TCGGCTTCGGTGATCCGGCGGGAGGCCAGCATCAGGTCCAGCACCACGGTGGCGCGGACGCTGGCGCGGGTGGCGTCATTGGTCGGCGCATAGCGCGACGGCGCTTTTAGAAGGCCCGCAAGCAGCGCGGCCTCGCCGATCGACAATTGGTCGGCCGGCTTGCCGAAATAGCGCCGCGAGGCGGCCTCCGCGCCCCAGGCGCCGGCGCCGAAATAGACCCGGTTTAGATAGAGCGCGAGGATTTCATCCTTGCTGAACCGGCGCTCCAGCCAGAGCGCCAGCATCATCTCCTGGGCCTTGCGCCGATAGGTGCGTTCAGACGTCAGGAAGAGATTCTTCGCCAATTGCTGGGTGATGGTCGAGCCGCCCTGCACCACCCGGCCGGCGCGCAGATTGGCGAGCGCGGCGCGGCTCGTGCCGATCAAATCGACGCCGAAATGGCCATAAAAGCGCCGGTCCTCCACCGCCAGAACGGCGTCGACCAGGTGCTGCGGCAGGGCCTCGGCCTGGATCGCCTCCTGGCTCACTTCTCCGCGCCGGGCGATGGTTCGGCCGTTCCGATCCAAAAGCACCACCTCGCCGGACCGCGGCGCGGCCTCAAGTCCGGACAGATCCGGCAGCGTGCGCGCCAGATGCACCATCCACACGCCGACGCCCAGCACGGCGAGCAGGCCAAGGCTGGCCACCGCCCGGGCGAGCGGGCGCGGTCTGGCGGATCTGGCGCGGGTGCGAGAGCGGCGCGCAGCCATATCGCTCATCCTTGTTTCATCGGCGTGCGGCGACAATGCTCAGGTGAGCCCAACGCGGTTAAGGTCTCGTGAACTTTGTCGGTGCGAAACGCCCGCTCGCCCTTGCGGTGCGGGCGTCGAGACGTGATCATGACGCCTGCGCGGCCAAGGCCTTGCGCGGAGTGAGGGGTGATCCATGACCAAGACACGCTGGGCGCAGGGCGCCGTTCTGGCCTTAGGCGCAGCGCTGTTGAGCGCCTGCGCGATCGTGCCGGAGGGCGAGGCCATCTGCACCGAGGGCGGTCCGAACGCGCCGGGCTGGCCCTATTGCGCGCCGTCCGATCCGGGCGGGCCGGGCCCGGCGGACGATCCCATCGACCCCACGGGGGGCCGCGGTTAACCCGGATTCTTGACGTCTAATAGGGCGCGAAGTCCGCCCCTTGCGTACGCATGACCGGCGGCAGCCCGGTCCTTCCGCGCCGCGCCC
>LYSW01000022.1:40320-85427 GCA_001657295.1 Oceanicaulis sp. BBD 1991-10
AGCCCAGCGGACCGAGGGGAAGGCCAGGTCATTCATCGGGATCTCGTCCCAGTCATAGAGCGCGACCGCTTCGCTTTCCGGTCCCGCAGCGATCTCGGGTGACGCCAGCCGGGCGCGGAAGAAGACCTGAACCTGGGAAATGCGCGGGATGGAATAGATCGCCAGAAGGTCGATGATCTCGATCGCGGCGCAGGCTTCTTCGACGGCTTCGCGCGCCGCGGCGTCCTCCACGCTTTCGCCCAGCTCCATGTAGCCGGCCGGCAAAGTCCAATAGCCGCGGCGCGGCTCGATGGCGCGCCGACACATCAGGACGCGGCCGTCATCGGTCTCGACCACGGAGCCGGCGACCAGCTTGGGGTTCACGTAATCCACGAAGCCGCAATGATCGCAGACGCGCCGGTCGCGCTCGTCGCCCTCGGGGGTGCGGGTGGTGAAGGCGGGTCTCTGTTCGCTCATTTCGAAAGATGTAACGCTGACACGCCCCTGCGACAAATTTCCGTACTCAGACAGAGGTGTAATTGAATCGTCGCCATTTGCGGGTATTCTGCAAATCGTTCCGTCGTCTGAAGGTGGGGAATTATGGCCGACGAAGCGGATTTTGATCTGGCGAATTCGCCGGGGCATTTGCTCCACAGGGCGCAGCAATTCGCCTCCGACCAGTTCGCCGAAGCCTCTGGCGGCGTTCAAATCACCCAGCGTCAATTCGCCGTTCTGTGCGCGGTGAACGAACAGGAGGGCCTGACCCAGACCCAGCTGGTCCAGGCCACCGGCATTGATCGCTCAACGCTCGCCGAACTGGTCTCGCGCATGGCCTCCAAGGGCCTGCTGATCCGGGAAAAGGCGGCGGGCGACGCCCGCGCCAATGCGGTGCGCTTCACCGATACCGGGCGCGAGCTGTTCAACTCCGCGATCGCCGGCGCCAAGGCGGCCGATCACGCGATCCTGGGGGCGCTGCCGAAAAACAAGCGCGCCAGCTTCGCCGAAGCCCTGATCCGGATTTCGCGCGCCTCGGATTTGGGCGCGGAAGCGGCGAAGGCGGAAGCCAAAAAGGCCAAGATCGCCGCAAAGAAAGCCAAGGCGAAGGCGGCCGAGAAAGACAAGAAAAAGAAGAAGAAAAAGAAGAAGTAGGGCTCAGCCCGTCTTCAGCTGGGCAATCGTCTGACATCGACAGGTTGGCCGCCGGCCTCGCGCCAGGCCTCATCGAAAACCTGTATCCACACCAGATCAGTGATCGCGCCGCGCCAGCGCGCGCGCACGACGCCGTTCGCGTCGACCAGGAAGGTTTCCGGCGGTCCCGTCACGCCGACCTCGAACGCGGCGCGGCCGTCTTCGTCCGCGGCGAGCGCCGCGAAGGGATCGCCCAGGCGGGCCAGAAAGGCGTTCGCGTCTTCCGCCTCGTCCTTGTAAACCACGCCCATGATCGGCACGCCCTGGTCGGCAAGCTCGGCCAGCAAGGGGTGTTCGACGATGCAGGGCGGACACCAGCTGGCCCAGAAATTCAACAGATAGGGTCCGTCAGCGGTGGACGGATCAAAATCCGCCGCGCCGCCGTCGAAGTCCGTCAGCGGCAAAGCCGGCAGCGGCAGGCCCACTTGGGGATCCGCGCCGGTGCGCTCGTTGAACAGAGAATAGCCGAACACGCCCAGCAAAAGGACGATGACGGCCAGCGGGGCGGCGAGCAGCAGCCGGTTCACGCCTCGCCCTCCTCCGCTTCCAGCTCGGCCAGGCGCTTCGCGGTGGCGCGGCGGCGCAGGATGGTCGCGGCCAGAAGGGCGCCGACGGCCAGAAGGGTCAGGCCGTAGGATGTCCACACGAAGACGGCGTATCCGTCCATGGCGAGCCACTCGCTCATGACGCCGCCTCGGCTTCAAGCCGGCTTTCCCGGGCGCGTTCGAGCCGGTGAAGCCGCCGCTCGACGATCATGGTGCGCATGCTGGTCAGCACGATGGCGGTGAGCATTACGGTGAACGCCAGCGCCATCACGGTGAGCGGCCAGAGCTTGGAGGCGTGAATCGTCGGGCCGTCGAAGCGGATCACGCTGGCCGGCTGATGCAAGGTGTTCCACCAGTCCACGGAGAATTTGATGATCGGCAGATTGATCAGGCCGGCCATGGCCAGCACCGACCCGGCGCGGGCGGACAGCTTCTCATCCTCGATCGAGGCGCGCAGCGCCATATAGCCCAAATAAAGCAGGAACAGCACCAGCATCGAGGTGAGGCGCGCGTCCCAGACCCACCAGGCGCCCCACATGGGCCGGCCCCAAAGCGCGCCGGTGGCCAGGCATAAGAAGGCGAAGACCGCGCCAGCCGGCGCCAGAGCGCGGGCCGCGAGATCCGCCAGATTATGACGCCAGATGAAATAGATGAAGCTGGACACGCCCAGCCCGGCATAGGCCGCCATGGCCAGCCAGGCGGAGGGAACGTGCACATACATGATGCGCACGGTTTCCGACTGCTGATAGTCCGGCGGCGAGAAGACCAGCGCCCAGGGCAGGCCGACCGCGAACAGCGCGATCGTCAGCGCCCAGGTCCAGGGCAGCATGGCCGAGGCCAGGCGATCGAAGCGTTCCGGATTGGCGAAATAAGACCACATGGCCGCTGAGTTAGCTCCACCGGCGCGCGCGGGCAAGGGACCAGCGACGCCCTGACGCGCCTGTGATCAGCCTATTCCAGCCGCGCCCTGAGGGCCGCCGCCGCGCCGATCGGCGCCAGCGCCAGGGCGGCGAGCGAGAAGGCGAGCGCCATCATCAAATTGGGCAGCATCACGTGGGCGCCGTCCATGGCGGCGCGCCCGGCGCCGGCGGCGAACACCAGCAGCGGCACCTGCAAGGGCGCTGCGATCAGGGCGATCAGCAGCCCGGCCCGCTTTAATCCGGCCGCCAACGCCCCGGCGAAGGCCGCGACCAGCGCCAGGCCCGGCGCCGCCGCTAAAAGCCCGGCCGCCAGGATCAGCGCGGCGAACGGCGTCAGCCCATAGGCCAGCCCGCCGATGAAGGCGAGGATCGGCAAGGGCCAGAATACGGCCAGGGTGAAGGCCAGCGCCTTCATCAGGCTGACCAGCGCCAGGCCTGGGCCGGACAGGGCGTAAAGCTCCAGCGTGCCGTCAGCGACGTCTTCGCCGAAAATCCGCTCGGCCGGCTGCAAGGTGGCCAGCAGGGCGGCGAAGGTGATCAGGCCGGGCCCGGCCGCCGCCAGCGTCTCGGCGTCCGGACCAATGGCCAGCGGCGCCAGCGCGAGGGCGGCGAGATTAAAGGCCGCCGGGCCCGCCGGCCCGCCGCCGCCGGCCCAGGCCAGCCGCACTTCGCGGATGAAGATGGCCGCGGTGCTCATTCGGCCGACATTTGCGGCGTGCGCGCCGAGGCTGAGGCTTTGGTCAGGTCCAGCCGCCGCTCGTCGGGCCAGTCTAGATCGGCGTGCGTGGTGGCGATGACCGCCCCGCCGGCCGCGCGAAAACCTGAAACGAGATCGCTTAATCGCGCGCGGCTACGAGCATCAAGCGGCGCGGTGGGTTCGTCCAGTATCCAGAGCCCGCAATTCGACAGAGCCAGCCGGGCGAGCGCGGTCCGCCGCCGCTGCCCCGCCGACAGCGTGCCGCAGGGCCGTTTGGCGAGGTGCGCGACCGCCATGCGCCGCATGACCGGTTCGACCGCGCTCGGGGCGACGCCGTTCAGTCCCGCCCAGAAGCGCAACGCATCGCCGACGGTCTCCGCAGGCTTCAGCCCGTCGGCATGGCCCAGCCAGGCGATGCGCGCAGGCGCGTCCGGCTTGACCGTGATCGAACCGGCGTCGGGCTGGATGAATCCGCCGATCGCACGCAGCAATGTGGTCTTGCCTGAGCCGTTGGGCCCTGTGATCACCAGCGCATCGCCGGCCTGCGCTGAAAAGCTCAGCGCACGCACCAGCGTGCGGCCGCCGCGCGACAGCGCGACGCCTTCCGCGCGCACGCTCGATGGTTTGAAATCAGAGGGGATCGAGCCGGTCATGAGGCGAACAGGTAGGGCGGTTTTTCGCCGCTGTCCAAATCCATGCTGTCGCGCCCCGGGGCCAGGTGAGAATTATTTGCAGGAAAGCATCCGGGGTTTAGTCCGTTCGCCGCATTGCCCGTCGGCGAGGCTGGGTCTAAAACGCGCGCGAAACCCTTTCCGCCTTGCGATTTGCGCCAGGCTTCGCACTGAGACGCGCCGCTTGCTTCGCCCGGCGCCACAGGCCGACAACGAGGACCGACCATGGCTTCACTGGACAGCTTCAAATGCCGCCGCGAAATGACCGTCGCGGGTAAGACCTATGTGTATTTCGACCTGAAGGAGGCCGAAGCCAACGGGCTCGCCGGCGCGTCCAAGCTGCCCTACACGCTCAAAGTCCTCCTGGAGAATCTGCTGCGCTATGAAGACGGGCGCACGGTGACCAAGGCGGATATCGAAGCGGTCGCCGCCTGGACCGAAACCGGCATGTCCAAGCATGAAATCGCTTATCGCCCGGCGCGCGTGCTGATGCAGGACTTCACGGGCGTTCCCGCTGTGGTGGACCTGGCCGCCATGCGCGATGCGACGAGTCAGCTGGGTGGCGATCCCAAGTCGGTGAACCCGCTTGTGCCGGTGGACCTGGTGATCGATCACTCGGTCATGGTCGATTATTTCGGCGGCGAAGACAGCTTTGAAAAGAACGTCCAGCGCGAATATGAGCGCAATGGCGAGCGCTATAAATTCCTGAAATGGGGCGCCAGCGCATTTGACAATTTCCGCGTCGTCCCGCCGGGCACCGGCATTTGCCACCAGGTCAACCTGGAGAATCTCGCCCAGACGGTCTGGACCAAGGATGAAGACGGCGTCACCTACGCCTTCCCGGATACGCTGGTGGGCACCGACAGCCACACCACCATGATCAACGGCCTGGCGGTGCTGGGTTGGGGCGTCGGCGGCATCGAGGCCGAGGCGGCCATGTTGGGCCAGCCCATCTCCATGCTGATCCCGGAAGTCATCGGCTTCAGGCTGAGCGGCAAGCTGCCCGAAGGCGCCACGGCCACCGATCTGGTGCTCACCGTCGTCGAGATGCTGCGCAAGAAGGGCGTCGTCGGCAAATTCGTCGAGTTCTACGGCGAAGGCCTGGACAATCTGTCCCTGGAAGACGCCGCGACCATCGCCAATATGGCGCCCGAATATGGCGCGACTTGCGGCTTCTTCCCGGTCGATAATGAAACTCTTGAATATCTGCGCGCCACCGGCCGTGACGAAGGCCGCGTTCAGCTGGTCGAGGACTACGCCAAGGCCCAGGGCATGTTCCGACCGACCCGCACGGAAGATCCGGTCTATACCGACACCCTGAATCTCGACCTCGCCAGCGTCGTGCCCTCGCTCGCCGGCCCCAAGCGCCCGCAGGACCGCGTGGCGTTGACCGACGCCGCCGACGCTTTCGCGCTGGAGCTTGATCGTGAGTTTGGAAAGGCCGCCGACGCCGCGCGCCGCGTGAAGGTCGAAGGTGAAGATTACACCATCGGTCATGGCGACGTGGTGATCGCAGCGATCACCTCGTGCACCAACACGTCCAACCCGTCCGTGATGCTGGGCGCGGGCCTGGTGGCGCGCAATGCGCTGAGAAAGGGCTTGACGGTGCAGCCCTGGGTGAAGACCTCGCTCGCGCCGGGCTCCCAGGTGGTGACCGATTATCTTGAGCGCGCCGGCCTTCAGGATGATCTGGACGCGCTGGGCTTCAACCTGGTCGGGTATGGCTGCACCACCTGCATCGGCAATTCCGGACCGCTGCCGGAGAAAATCTCTGCGGCGATCAAGGACGGCGATCTGGTCGCGACCTCGGTGCTGTCGGGCAACCGCAACTTTGAAGGCCGGGTCAGCCCGGATGTGCGCGCGAACTATCTGGCCAGTCCGCCGCTGGTCGTCGCCTACGCCATCGCCGGCACGATGAATATCAATGTCGCCACCGATCCCATCGGCTATGACGACGACAACCAGCCGGTCTATTTGAAAGATATCTGGCCGACCTCTGCAGAGATCGCCGAAGTGGTGCGCGCCAGCGTGACCCCGGAGATGTTCGCCCAGCGTTACGCCAATGTCTTCCTGGGCGACGAGACCTGGCAGGGCATCGAGACCTCGGGCGGACTGACCTATGACTGGCCGGCCTCGACCTATGTGGCCAACCCGCCTTTCTTTGCGGGCATGACGACGGATGTGACCCCGCCCAAGGACATCTCCGGCGCGCGCATCCTGGGTCTGTTCGCCGATTCCATCACCACGGACCACATCTCGCCGGCCGGTTCGATCAAGGCCGACAGCCCGGCGGGCCTCTTCCTGCAGGATAACGGCGTGACCCCGCGCGATTTCAATTCCTACGGCGCCCGCCGCGGCAATCACGACATCATGATGCGCGGCACGTTCGCGAATATCCGCATCAAGAACCAGATGGTGCCCGGCGTTGAAGGCGGCGTCACGAAATTCCAGCCCACCGGCGAAGAAATGCCGATTTACGACGCCGCCATGAAATACGCCGAGAGCTCAACCCCGCTGGTGGTGTTCGGCGGCAAGGAATACGGCACCGGCTCCTCCCGTGACTGGGCGGCGAAGGGCACCCGCCTTCTGGGCGTGAAGGCCGTGATCTGCGAGAGCTTCGAGCGCATCCACCGCTCCAACCTGATCGGCATGGGCGTTTTGCCGCTGCAATTCCAGAATGGCGAAAGCTGGGAAAGCCTAGGCGTTACGGGCAAGGAGACGGTGGCGCTTAAGGGCGTGGAGGGCGTCTCGCCGCGCGGCACGGTGACTTTGGAGGTGACGTTCGAGGACGGCTCGACCAAGTCGACGGAATTGTTGGCGCGGATTGATACCGAGAACGAGCTCGAATACGTCCAGAACGGCGGCATCCTGCACTATGTGCTGCGCCAGCGCGCAGCGGCCTAAGCCCGTCGCCATCGCTGAAATAAAAGCCCCGGCGGAGCGATCCGCCGGGGTTTCTTATCGGGTCCGCTAGCCCTGCTCGAACGCCAGGAAATCCTCATTGCCGTACAGCACGCGGATCACTTCATAGATGATCTCGAAATTCTGACCGTTGACGGCGACGACCAGGCCCATGTCGAGCTCCGGTGAGAAGAGGACATAGGACTTCTCGCCCCAGTTCGAGCCGGAGTGGTAGTAAAGCGTATGGTCCTCAAATCCGTATAAAAACCAGCCCATGCCGAAGCCCATGAAGGCGGGGCAGGGTTCGACATCGGTCTGGTCTTCGCCGGTCCCGCAATACTCCTCGACCTGGTTGATCGACAGATTGGCGCGTTCGGCGATCGCCGCCTCGGTGACCGCCTCATTGCGCATCACCGAGAGCACGAAACGCGCATAGCTCTCCGTGGTGATGGACAGGCCGTTGGCGCCTGACGGCCGGGTGGGAGACCAGAAATTGAAGAAGCTGCCGTCCGAGCGCACCCGGTCGGCGCGGCGGCCTTCAAACCAGGGCTGGTAGACCAGCGAGGCGTCCTCGATGCCGATCGGATCGAACAACACCTCCTCGGCGATCACTTCGAAGCGCCGCCTGAATTTGCGCTCGAGAAATCGCACCAGATAGTCATATCCCTCGCCGGAATAGCGCACGTCCGCGCCCGGATCGAAACCGAATTGAAGCACCCCGTTCTCAGCCGACCGCCAGTTCGGGAACCCGCCCTGATGCTGCAGCAGGATCCGCGGGGTCAGGGCTTCGCGCCGCTCATCGCCGCGGACATTGGGATCGGTCCAATACTCATAAATCGGCTCGTCGAGCGACATGTCACCCTGGGAGACCAGACGCAAAATCACCTCCGCCACCACGGGTTTGGTCAGCGATGCGACGCCATAAAGGGTCTCCTCGGTCGCCGGAACGCCCTCGGATTGTTCGCCGTGAACCTGGGTCCAGGCGATCTCGCCGTTTTCGATGAAGGTCAGGGCGACGCCGCCGACCTGATGCGCCTCGATCATCGCCGGGAGCATGGCTTCAAGGGCGTCGTAGCGGGGATCGCCGCCGGGCGCAGCCTGGGCCGAGGCGAGCGCCGGGGCGATGCTGAGGGCCAGCCCGCATAACCAGGTGAATCTTAGCATAGTGAAGTCCTTTCCTTTGGAGACTGGGTCGGATTTCGGCGCGCAGCATCACGGGCGCTTTGCGGAGGCCGCGAAGCGGTGGGCGCCGAATGCCGGGGTGAGCGTGTCTTTCGCCGGGGCTGGAAGTGCGGCGAGGCGACGGGCCTAGGGCGGTTGAAGCCGGCCGTTGATACGCAATTGGCCGTCCTCGTCGGGCCAGGAGGTGACGGTCCAGTCTGCGACCCGGTCCAGGGCGATCGTCACGCCGCCGGCCGCGCCGATCTGGGCGCTTTCGGCCACGGCGCCGATCTGGGCGCTGCTGGCGCCGAGCACTTTGAGATCGAGCAGGTCGACCGCGCCGTCTGCGACAGTCAGCTGGCTCGCGCCGACGACCAGCAGGTCCGCCCGGGATGTCTCGATCGTGTTCAGCGACAGCGTGCTGGCTCCGGCGACCGTCGCCGTGATCGGGCGATGGAGCCTCCCGATCGTGCTGCGGCTGGCGCCGATCTGATCAAGGGTCAGCGCCGCTGCGGCCTCTTCGATCTGCAGGGCGCTGGCGTCGGACAGAACAAATTCAGCGCGCGCGCCCAGGCGTTCAATCGTCAAGCTGGATTGATCCGCCCCGCTCAAACGGGCCGGCGCGGCGAAGTCGGCGAAAACCAGATGCGCGCAGTCTTCGGCCTGGATGCGTCCGCGCGCCGCGCCCGCGACCCTGGCCTGACTGGCGCCGGACACGGTCAGCTCGATCTCTTCCGGCACACGAACGATGAGATCGGCGGGCCCGGCCGCGGCGGCGGCCGGCGTGCAAGGCGTGTCGCTCCGCGGTCCCAGGATCAATTGCGCGCCGGCCGTTTCCATTGCGACCTCTAAGCCCTGGACCGGGCGAATCTCGATGTCCCGCCGAGCTTCAAAGACCAGGTTGATGCGGCCGGGATGGCGCAGCTCCAGGCGCGATTGCGAGACATGGCGCGGCGCATCATAGGCGCCGGCCAGGCTGAACAGCGCCGTTTCGCCGATCAGCGGCTGGCGCTGCAAGGGCTGTGCGGCCCAGGCGCCGGCAGCGGCTGCGGCGGCCAGCACCGCCAGCACGCCGCGCCCGAGACGGAGGCGGAAGCGGCTGGGCCGCGCGCGGGTCAGCATCGCCACACGCTCGACCAGCGGATGCCGGGGGGTCCAGGCGCATCCCGACGGCATGAAGCGGCTGGATCCGGCCTGCGCAGACAAAAGCGCGCGCGAATAGGCGGCCTCGCGGCCCGGCGCCGCCGCCAGGGCGTCCGCGTCGCGGGCCATCTCCTGGTCCTGGCGAAAGCAGCGCGCGGCGAAATGGATCAGCGGGTTGAACCAGAACGCGCTGACCAAGAGGCACACGGCCATATTCACACGCGTATCGCCCTGCCTGAGATGGGCGCGCTCATGGCTGAGCACCAGCGCCTGTTCTGTTGGGTCAAACCGGGTCTCAAAATCGGCCGGGATCACCACCCTTGGGCGCCACACCCCGACGACAGCCGGACCGACGCATGCCGACGCGGCGCGGAACACGCCCAGCCCGTCGACCGGCGCCATGGGCGCGTAGGCCTGGCAGGCGCGCCAGTGCTGCACGGCGAACACGCAAAGGCTGATCGCCAGCCCGGTCAGCCAGACCCCCAAAAGCGGCGTGGTCATGACGGCGCCAGCCTCGATGGAGAGATCCAGAGGCATGGGCACCGGCGATATCGGGTCGCCCGCCGGCGGAGCCGGCTCAACCTCTATCGGCGTCAGCGGCGCGATCGAAGTTGCGGACTGCGGCGGCGACGCCGGCGGCGCGCTGAGCGCCGAGGGCGCGGTGCGTGCGGGCAAGGCCAGCGCCAGCAGGCTGACCGGCGCCAGGGTCCAGAGATGATAGGCCGGCTTGGCGCCCAGATGGCGGCGGACAAAGGGCCTCAGCGCCAGGATTCCGCCGACGGCGAGGCTTAGGACGACGGTCGCATGGGCCAGGCCGGCGATGAACTCACCCATCTTTCTCAAGCCTCGCAATCATGGCCTTCAGCGCCGCAAGATCATCCGGGTTCAGGCGTTTGGACGTCGAAAAATGGCTGACCATGGCGGAGACATCGCCGTTGAAGACCCGGTCCAGAAAGCCCTGGCTTTCCTCCTCCACATAGGCGTCGCGGGTCTTGATCGGGCGGTAGTGGAATTTCCGTCCGATCCGGTTCGCCTCGATCGCCCCCTTGTTAAGAAGCCGGTTCAGCAAGGTTTTGATGGTCGCCGGCGCCCAGTCATGCACGGGGCACAACACATCGGCGATTTGTTCGGCGGTCGCAGGGCTTTTATCCCACAACACGTCCATCACATGGCGTTCCGCCGCACTAATCATATCGTTTACACCTGTAATCCGATTTCAGATTACACTTGTAAACAGTCGAGTCAACTCGGCCTTGCCCGATCGCGTCGCGACGCTTTGACCCAACGCGTCATGGTCGATTTGACTCCTCAGGCGCATTTCCATAACGTGTTATATAACATATTATGGAAAAAGCCTATGACAACCGATCTGATTGCTCAACTGGGTCATCTCACGCTCGGCAGCCGCCTGCGGCGGACCGGAGAGCGCCTGCAGGCGACGACGCAAGCCTATCTCGCGCGCAACGGGATCAAGATTCAGGTCGCGCATCTTTCCGTGCTTTACGCCTTGAGCCGAGGCGAGCCCTGCGGGATCGGCGATCTCGCCGAAACGCTCGCCATGAGCCAACCTGGCGTGACCCGCATGGTCGACAAGCTGGAAGCCGGCGGCTGGGTTGAAACGGCGCGGCGCGACGATGATCGCCGCCAGCGCGATGTCAGGCTCTCGGCGGCGGGGCGTGAGCTGGTGACGGCGGCCAACGCGCTGCATTGGCCGGTGATTGAAGCCTCGGTGGCGTCGATATGTTCTCAGCTCGACGGACCGCTGCTCGATCAGCTTGCGGGTCTGGAGGCGGCGATGGCGCGCGGCGATCTCGAGGCGGAGCTGGACGCCCGGACCAGAGAGCATGGCGATGCACGTCCTTGATCGTCCCGTGTGGAACAGTCTGACCACACGCCAGCAGGACATCTCGATCGGCGACGCGCTGGCGCGGCGCTATCGCCCCGACATCAATCTGTTCGCCGCCCCCCGGGATGACGGCGCGCCTGCGCTTGAAGCCTTAAGCGCGCTCATCCAGCCCGATGAGACGATTTTCCTGCTTCAAGCCGGCCCGGCGCCGATCCCGCCCGGCTTCGAGACGGTGAAGGCGGGTCCAGGCGTTCAAATGGTGGCTGGCGCTCCGATCGAGCTTGTCCCCGGCCCTGACGCGATTCAGCCCCTGACCGAAGCGGACGCGCCGGACATGCTGGCGCTCGCCACGCTCACCGAACCAGGGCCGTTTCTGGCGCGCACCCATCTCATGGGTGAATTCTGGGGCGTCGTCCGCGGCGGCCGGCTTGCAGCCATGGCGGGCGAGCGCATGCGCCTTCCCGGCTTTTGCGAACTGAGCGGCGTGTGCACCCATCCCGATTTTGAAGGCCAGGGTCTGGCGCGGCGCTTGTCCGCCCATGTGGCGCATCGGATTCAGGCGCGCGGCGAGACGCCTTTCCTCCACGCCTGGACGTCAAATACGCGCGCCATCGGGCTTTATGAGCGGCTGGGATTTGAGGTGCGAAGCGCGGTGAACGCCGTGGTGCTCCGGCGTTGTTAGGCCGCCTTCAGCCCGGCCATCAGGCCCTGAATCTCGGTGAGCACGGCGCGGTTTTCCGGTTGGGCGGCGGCCTTGCGGCCCATCTCTCCGCCGATCAGGCGCAAGGCGCGGGCCTTGGCGTCTTCACAACACTGGCCATGCGGCAGCACGCCGGAGGCGGCGAGCTTGAGCAGCGCCCGGGCGTTGTCCAGCGGCGGCCGGCCGGATTCGGCCAGCTTTCGCAGAATCTTCGTCTCATCGAGAATCTTCATTCCGACCTGATCGAAGGCGAGCGCGAGCTCGGCCTTGTCGGACTTTGGAAACGCCCCCTTCTGAGCCCGCGCTTGCAGCGCGGTGAGGCGCGATAATCGCTCCAGCGGCTGGCCGGCGCCGCGCACGAAATGGCTTTCCGCCTGCGGACTGCCCAGGCGGGCGCGGATATAGGCGGCGAGTTTTTTCTTGTTCTGGTCGCCGACGATATTGTCTTCGATCTGGAACAGCCGCTCAATCTGCTCAGCCGGATCGTCGGCGTTCGCCAGCGCCTCCTCGACGGTATCCGGCGCCAGCAGCTTGGCGGAACGGTGGGTGAAGGCGTCGACCAGCGAATCTGGATGCAGGTTCGGGCCGGAAGCCGCGATCAGGCGCTGAGCCAGCTGCCGCGCAAGCTCGATCTCAGCCATGACGCTGCCGGGCCGGAAGCGCTTCGGCGCGCGCAATGCGGAAAGGATGCGCTTGGCGATCTCGATATGGCTCGTGGGGAAGGACTTGCGGGCAAAGCCCTCGGCCAGCGAGCGCGACGCGTCCGGCGCGGAAATCAGGTCCGGGCTTTCCGGCGCGCCTTCATAGACCGCCGTCAGGCGCGAGACCTGGTCGCCCAAATCATCGGCGTCTCCGACAACGCCTCTCACGCCGCCGTCAAAGCTGAGCATTTCGGCCAGGAAATTGTCGGTTTCGCGCGCCGCGAAGGCCCGCGCTTCCGGGTCCTGCGGCAGGTCCTTGTGCAGGCCGAGCAGAATTCCCGCCTTCTCGCCGAAGTCGCGGGCGTCGGAGAGCCGGTCCGCGATCGCCTTGCGCAGGCGCTTCTCTGGCGACCCTTCGGCCAGAATCTGCGAGGCCTGGTCCGCAAAGGAGTTCGCCTTCGGCGGCTTCTTGCCCTTTTTCGCTTCGCGGCGGGCCTGGGAGACGCCTTTCTCGACCAGCTCTGTCAGCAGGCGGACATAGGCGTGCACGGACGCGTCCGTATTCTGGGCGCGCGCGATCGCAACCTTTTGAATGGCGTGCTGAAGGTCGGTGTCGGAGCCGTCGAGATCTTCAATCAGATCCGACCGGTGCAGCAATTCGAGCGGCGCGGCCTGTTTCCGTTCAAGCCAGCCGGCGAGCACGCGCCGCACAGTGTCGCGCGCAGCCGGTCCGGCGAGATCGTCTGGCGTCAGGCAGGGCAGGCTGGCGTCGCCTTTCTTCTCTTCCGGATCGGCGAAGCGCTCCGGACCCGATTCAAAAATCGTGACCCCGCGAAACTCGCTGTCCTCAGGCACCCAGACTTCCTTGACCACCCGAACCGAGCCCTTGGCGTGGCGGGATTTGAGCCGATGGGCGAGCGCCAGCGCATCGTCACGCTCGGGCAGCGCCTCGACCAGCGTCCAGGACGCTTTCTTATGCTTCTTCACGAAGACTTCGTGATGGGTGTCTTTGCCGGCCATGGTCCGCGCCACGCCTCCCCGAGACCTGAGGCGCGCAGCATGGCGGAATCGTGCTTAACTTCAGGTAACCACCGCTTGCCAGCCGGTTTTGCGCGGATAAGCTGCGGTTTGAACGGACAAAACCGTGCCGGCAAAGGGCAAAGAGAATGGCCACCATCGCGCTGGTCGATGACGACGAGAATATCCTGACTTCCGTCTCCATCTTCCTGGAGAATGAAGGCTATAACGTGCGCACCTTCACCGAGGGCGCGACCGCGCTGCCGCAATTGATCGACAATCCGCCGGACCTGGCGATTTTCGACATCAAGATGCCGCGCATGGACGGATTGGAATTGCTGAGACGGGTGCGCCAAAGCTCGAATCTGCCGGTGATCTTCCTGACTTCGAAAGATGACGAGTTCGACGAGGCGCTGGGCCTGGATCTGGGTGCGGACGATTACATCGCCAAACCCTTCTCCCAGCAATTGCTGGCGCGGCGAATCAAGGCGGTGCTGCGCCGCTCGCAGTCCGATCCCGGCCTGGATGGCGATGCGGGCGATCAAAAGGCGATCCAGCGCGGCCGGCTGACCATGGACCCCAATCGTCACGCCTGCCTGTGGGACAGCCGTCCGGTGCGCCTGACCGTGACCGAATTCCTGATCCTGCAATCCCTGGCGAACCGGCCGGGCTTTGTGAAGAGCCGCGACAATCTTATGGACGCGGCCTATGACGATCAGGTCTATGTCGATGACCGCACCATCGACAGCCATATCAAGCGCATCCGCAAGAAATTCCGTGAAGTCGACACCAGCTTTGACGGAATAGAGACCCTTTATGGCGTCGGATACCGCTACAAAGAGGCCTGAACGCCTCCGCCAGCTCCTGGCCGTGCTGGCGGTCTGGCTGCGCCGGACTTTCACTTCGCGGCTGGCCTGGACCATCATCGGCGTGAACCTGGCCGCGCTCGCCGTGCTGCTGGCGGGGATGTGGGCGCTGACTGAAAACCGCCGCGGGCTGGTTGATGCGAAAGTGGATTCGCTCACCGCCCAGGCGGAGATCATCGCCAACATCATCACCGAAACATCCGTGTCCGGCGATGCCCCCGGCCCCCGCATGGACGCCGACGGGGCCCGGGAAGTGCTGCGCCGTCTGTCTCAACTTTATGTGCCGGATGAAACGCGCGCGCTGCTTTATGAACCCGGCCCGCGGCGCATCGCCGACAGCGACCTGATCGCCGGCGCCGTGGAACAGAGCGCGCTGCCGGCCCCGGGCGAGGCCGCGGCGGCGGGTCCCGGGCTGTGGCGGCGGATCGAAGACGCGGTCAGCGGTCTGTTCCTTAACGCAGAGGAGCGCGCCCGGCTGGATCGGGATTTGATCGAAGAGGTCAAGGCGGCGTTTGAGACCGGCGAACCGCAAGCCGGATTGCGGCGGGGGCCGGACGGCGAGCGCATCGTGTCGGTGACGATCCCGATCCAGCTGATCCAGGCCGTCGTCGGAACCGTGACGTATGAATCCTATGATTTCGACGAATTGATCGCGGCCGAGCGCGCCGCGATCCTGCCCTATGCTCTGACCGCCTTCATTGCGATCATGACGGGCGCGCTCTGGCTGACCGGATCGATCGCCAGACCGGTGCGCCGTCTGGCCGACGCCGCCCGCGCCGTGCGGCTGGCCGGCGGCCGTCGCGTGCCGCTTCCGGACATGAGCCGGCGGCGCGATGAAATCGGCGATATGGGCCGCGCCTTCACTGCAATGACCGACGCGCTCTACGACCGGCTGGACGCGATTGAAAGCTTCGCCGCCGACGTCAGCCACGAGATCAAGAATCCGCTCACCTCGATCCGTTCCGCGGCGGAGATCCTTCCGCTCGCAAAGGACGCCGCCCGGCGCGACAAGCTCATTGCGGTGATTCAGCACGACGTGAAGCGCCTGGACCGGCTGATCACGGACATCTCGAACGCCTCCCGCCTGGACGCCGAGCTGGCGCGGGAGGATGTGTCGGTGATCGATCTGGGCCGTCTTCTGACCGACCTGTCCGCCTTGGAGATGGGCCCCGGCGACGCCGGATCGGGCCGTCCGGAGGTCAGGCTCAAAACCCAAGGCTCAGACTTGAAGATCCGCGGTCATGAGGGGCCGCTGAGCCGGGTCTTCATCAACTTGATCGAAAACGCGGTGACATTCTCCCCGCCGGACGGCGTGGTCACGATCAGCATTCGCCGCGTCGGCACCGCGCACGGGCGCATCATCGTTGAAGTCAGCGATGAAGGTCCCGGCATTCCTCCGGATAATCTGGAGACGATTTTCCAGCGCTTCTACACCCAGCGGCCGGAAGGCGCCGCATTCGGTTCGCATTCCGGTCTCGGCCTGGCGATCGCGCGCCAGATCGTCTCCGCGCACGGCGGGCGGATATCGGCGGCGAACCGCTCGGACCGGACCGGCGCCCGCTTCACCGTTGACCTTCCTGCCACATCCCGCGCGCCATAGCTGCAACGCCATGCCGCAGGGTCTTTCCGCGGTTGCGAAAGCAGGATTACATGACAGTCTCGCGACTGCGCGAAGGGGATTGTGAAGGGCTATGATCGGCATCGTTGTCGTCACGCACGGCCGTTTGGCCGATGAGCTGGTCGCCGCAACCGAGCACGTGGTCGGCGCGCTTGAGGGCTGTGTGGCGATCTGCATCGGACCCGATGACGACATGGAGCGGCGGCGCGACGACATACGCAGCGCCATTGAAGCCAGCGATACCGGTTCCGGCGTGGTGATTTTGACCGACATGTTCGGCGGAACGCCCTCGAATCTGTCCATCTCGCTGCTCGACAAGGGCAAGGTCGAAGTGATCGCCGGGGCCAATCTGCCCATGCTGATCAAGCTGGCGGAGGCGCGCAGCCGGCTGACGCTGGGCGAGCTGGCCTCCAGCGCGGCCGAGGCCGGCCGGCGCTATATCGCCATCGCTTCGGACATATTGGACGCCTCGTGAGCGCGTCGCGATCGGTGACGATTTGCAATCAACGCGGCTTGCACGCCCGTGCATCGGTGCGGTTTCTCAATGAAGCCGCGAATTATGACGCCGAGGTCAGCGTCGCGCGCGACGGCGAAGCGGTGCGCGCCGATTCCGCGCTGGACCTGATGATGCTCGGCGCCGGACCGGGCGCCTGCATCACGATCAGCGCAGAAGGCCCCGAGGCCGCCGCCGCCGTTGACGCCCTGGCGGACCTTGTCGAGCGCAGGTTCGATGAAGACAGCTAAGGCGCGCTAGGCGCGATCCGCGCCATCCGGTTCGTCCGGATCACCCGGCTCAGAGGCTGCCGCTTCAGGCGCCGCGGCGGCGAAAATCGGCACCACATTGTCGGGAAGCGGCGCCGCGGGTTTCAGCGTCTGCGCTGTGGCGGTCGGCGCGGCGGGCTCGGCCGGCGCCGGAGCCGATGCAGGTTCCGGCATCGGCGGCGGCGGCGGGAGCACGATGGCGCGCGAAGCGTAGCGCGGATCGGACCGCAGGCGCTCGGCCTCCTCCGGGTCAAGGCCCGCCGGCGCCGCGGCGTCCAGGTCGGACTTCTGTCCCTCCGCTTCACCGGAGCCTTCAATGGCGTCCCCGGCGCCGTCGGCTTCAGGCTTCGGGGCCGCTTCCGCTTCCGGAGCGGTTGAAACAGCAGCGTCGGCCGATGGCGGGTCTGACGCATCTTGAGCCGCGCCGCCGGCGTTTGCGTCGGCTTCGGCCTTGGCGTCCTCCCCGGCGTCTTCGGCGTCTGCGGCGTCGCTCTCGCGGTCGGCGACAGGGGCGGCCGCATCAGCCGGTTCCGCCGTCTCGGCCTGCGCTTCGGTCTCTTCAACCGGCTCAGCGTCGGGCGCCGCCTCAGCGGAAGCGTCTCCGTCCTCTTCAGCGCCGCCATCGGACGGACCGGGGTCCGCGGACGCCGCCTCCACAGGGTTTTCGGCTGATGCATCGGCCGCTTCCGCGTCCGCATCAGGCGCGTCTTCATCTTGCGCGTCGGCTGTTTCGGCGTCCGCAGCCATGTCTTCCGCCGCAGCGTCTTCGGGCCCGGATTCTTCCGGCGTCGCGCCTTCCGAAGCCGCCTCCTTCTGAGCCGCATCGTCCGGCGTCGCGTCGCTCTCAGATTCCGCCGCCTGGGCCGTCTGCGAGGCTTCATCCGCCTCCGGCGCTTCATCCTCGCCGCCCGGCTCGCGCAGCGACGCGGCGCTGGCGGCGACCGCCGGGCTTAGCGTCTCCGGGCCATTGTCGGCGTCTTCGTCCTCCGCCGCCGCCTCGTCCTCAACGGTTTCAGAGTCGCGCGCTTCTGCGACCGTGTCCTGCGGTCCCTGGCGCAATAGATGATCGGCCAGCACAGCAATCCGGCTTTCAAGCCGTGCGGCGTCCCGAATCCGGTTGGTGATCCCGCCCAACAAAAAGACCGCCGCAGCGACCGCCAGGCCGGAAAGCGCCGGCTCGGTCACACCGGCCACGCCGCCATACCCGATCGCCGCCAGCCCCAGCGCAAGCACGAAAAGCGGGGCCCAGAGCAGGCGCCAGGACCGCAGGAAATAAACCCCGAGCGTGGCGACCAGCACGCCGCCGCCGAACACCAGCGGCTGGGCCGCCGCCTCAAGACCGGGCGCGAAGCTTGAAATCTGAGCGGTCAGGGGCGCGGAAACCTCCGCGAAACTCCAGCCCGCCAGCATCGGCGCCAGGCCCGCGGCCAGCTCAGCGGCGTTGAAGCCTGGCGCCGCGCTGAATGTGGCGGGATCGACCTCCACCAGGAAGTCTCGAAGAAAGGGCCAGACCAGGACCAGCGCCGCCACGGCGAACAATCCCATGGTCAGCGCCCAGTTGGCGGCGCGCGACACGCCGGCCCGCGCAAGAAGGCCAGGGGCGCCGGGATGGGTGCGTGTCCATCCGCCGCTGTCATGGTTCACCACGGCGACAGGCCGCGAGCGCTGGGCCGGTCCGGCCTGCATCCGCAGCACGGTGGCGGTGTCTCCAGGCTCCAGGCGAAAGCTGCTGTCCATGAGCCGGATCGTGTGCCGGGCGCCGTCGAAATCCTGCAGCCGCCGTTCATCGGACCGGGCCCGTGGGTCGGTGCCGACGACTTCGCCTTCAACGGCGTAGTAATCCAGTGATTTGCGGCCAAAGCGTTGGCCCGCATAAGCGGTCGGCAAGCTTGCCATGGCGATGTCTACCCCTCGTCGAGCGCCCCGTTCCCCCCCGGGCCGGCCCGCTCTTCAGCATCACGATCAATTGCGCGCGCCTGCTTCATTTCGGCCCGCTGCAAGTGCTTAACGAAAGCTTATACAAGAAGCGGGCCGATTGCGGAACACGGGTCTGGCCAAAACCTGCGCGATGGGCGTTTGCCAGCCTGAAGCTACAGCGCTATATGCCGGGCGACTTTTGCTCTCTGCGGCGTCCGCCGACTTTCCACAACACACAAGGCTATCTCCATGACCCTTCTCACCGCCGCCGCGGCCTCCGGCGAGGACCGCTATGTCAAAGACCTGAGCCTGGCCCATTGGGGGCGCCTGGAAATCGAGATGGCCGAGATCGAGATGCCCGGCCTGATGGCGCTGCGTGAGGAGTATAAGGGTCAAAAGCCGCTGGCCGGCGCGCGGATCGCGGGCTCGCTGCACATGACGATCCAGACCGCCGTGCTGATCGAAACGCTGGTTGAGCTTGGCGCGGATGTGCGCTGGGCGTCGTGCAACATCTTCTCCACCCAGGACCACGCCGCCGCGGCGATCGCCGATCGCGGCATTCCGGTTTTCGCCTACAAGGGCGAAACCCTTGAGGAATACTGGGAATACGCCGACGCCATCTTCCACTGGCCGAACGGCGAAACCGCCAACATGATCCTGGATGATGGCGGCGACGCGACGCTCTATCTCCAGCTCGGCGAAAAGGCGGAAGCCGATCCGTCCATCCTGGGCGAACCGAAATCGGAGGAAGAGCAATTCCTCTTCCAGACGATCCGCAAGCGCATCGAAATGTCGCCGGGCTGGTTCGCCAAAGCCAAGGCCGCGATCCAGGGCGTGTCCGAAGAAACCACCACCGGCGTGATGCGGCTGTATCAGATGGCCAAGCGCGGCGAACTCGCCTTCCCGGCCATCAATGTCAACGACTCGGTGACCAAGTCGAAATTCGACAATCGCTATGGCTGCCGGGAAAGCCTGGTGGACGCCATCCGTCGCGGCACCGACCTGATGATGGCCGGCAAGACCGCCGTGGTCTGCGGCTATGGCGATGTCGGCAAGGGCTCGGCGGAATCGCTGGCCCAAGCCGGCTGCCGGGTCTCGGTCACTGAAGTCGATCCGATCTGCGCTCTGCAGGCCGCCATGGACGGCTTCGCTGTGGTTCAGCTGGAAGACGTGATCGGCGATATCGACATCGTCGTCACCGCCACCGGCAATAAGGACGTCGTCACCGTCGACAATATGCGCGCCATGAAAAACATGGCGATCGTCTGCAATATCGGCCATTTCGACAATGAGATTCAGGTCGAGGCCCTGCGGAACTTCCAGTGGACCAATGTGAAGCCGCAGGTCGATCTCGTCGAATTTCCCGAAGGCAACAAGATCATCCTTCTGTCCGAAGGCCGCCTGGTGAATCTGGGCAACGCCAACGGCCATCCCAGCTTCGTGATGTCGGCCAGCTTCACCAACCAGGTGCTGGCCCAGATCGAGCTGTGGACCCGCGGCGACCAGTATGACAATCAGGTCTATATCCTGCCCAAGCATCTCGACGAGAAAGTCGCGGCGCTCCATCTGCCCAAGCTGGGCGCCAATCTCACGGTGCTGAGCGAAGAGCAGGCCGATTATATCGGCGTCGAGCAGACCGGCCCGTTCAAGGCCGAGCACTACCGCTACTAAGCGGCGAACGCGCTTCAAAAAAGGACCCCGCCGGTTCGCGCCGGCGGGGTTTTCCGTTTGGGCTCGAGCCCGCTAGTCTCGGTTGGCCCGGTTATCGTTGGGCCCGAGGCTGTAGGTGTGCTGAAACCGGCATTCGACCGCCGGACGGGCCGCGCCGTCGCCTTCATACGCGAAACTCGATTGACTGAGCGCTTCGGCGACGGTTTTCGGCGCTTCGCGGTAGGAGGCATGGGAGGTGTACCACATCGGCTCGACCAGCCGGATGTTTACGATCGAACCGTCTTCGAGGATGGTGTAGGACATCGTCACCGGTATGTCTCGGAATCCGTTCTCGAAATCACCAACGTCGGATAACAGGAACCGGACCAGGCGGCTGGACCATTCAGGGACGTGAAACTCATCGAACCGCCAGTCGTCGCATTGTGAAAAGGGAGCCGCGACGTCAACCGGGCGATAGGTGCCGCCGAATTCGACACGCTCAGACCTTGGCGGACTTGCGCAGCTGGCAAGCATGGCGGCGGCGGTTGCGATTACCAGAACGCGAGAAATTAGCGCCATGCGCACCTCCTTCTATGGAATTTCGTGTATGAGAAGTGTATCGATCGTACAACTCCTAATATTTTGTGGGTTTATCCTGTCCGCGTGCGGCGATCGCGGGACGATCAGCCCGATCGCCGATCCCCGGGACCGTCCCTTCATCGCCAGCAGCGACATGCCGGTGCCGCCCAATGTGGATCGCGCCGCAGACACCGAAGGCTGCGTCGGCGACCCCGTGGCCGCAATCTCCGCCGACCTGCCGCAATATCCCGCCCGGGGCTGGTCGCGTGGTCTGCAGGGCTGGTCCATCGTCCAGTTCGACGTGGCCCCGGCGGGCGATACGACCGGGGTGCGGATCGCCCGCGGCGTTCCCGGCGGGAGTTTTGACCGCGAGGCGCGCCGCGCCGTCGAATCATGGCGCTTCCAGTCCTCCGAGCGCGGCTTGACCGGCTGCGTGGTCTTATTCGAATTCACGCAGGGCCTGGTCAGAATCCGCTGACGCTTACACTGCGGTCGCGCTCGGATTCACCTTCCGGTAAGGTGTGATTCGTCAGCGCACGGCGCAGCTGGACCCGACCCTGAAACCAGCCGCGCCAAACGGGGTGAGAGATCGCGTCATGACCGTCGCCGAACCGGTTCAACTCGCCACATTGATCGTCACCGGGGGCGCGGTCGCCTTCGCGCTTTCGGCCGCCGTCTGGGCGCACCGGCTCACCGCCGGCGCGCGCCGCGCCCGCGTCGAATGGCGCCGCCGGCTGATCGCGGCGGACGACCGCGCAGTTCGGGCGGAAAGCGTCTTCGCCGCCCATCCCGGTCTCGTGCTGGTGTGGGATGCGCCGCCCAGGGACGAAGCGTCGGGCTGGGGCGAACCGGCCGTTCACGGCAGCCCGGCGGCTCTGGCCTCCATGGTCAGCTTTGCAGACCTCTCGGCTGGCGCGGCGGTGAGCGGCGGCGCTGCTGCGGAGATATTGGACGGACTGGCGGACTTCGACGCGCGCACCTCGGGC
Organism: Oceanicaulis sp. BBD 1991-10; assembly: GCA_001657295.1. Classification (GTDB taxonomy): domain Bacteria; phylum Pseudomonadota; class Alphaproteobacteria; order Caulobacterales; family Maricaulaceae; genus Oceanicaulis. The sequence goes on from LYSW01000022.1 coordinate 62,108, forward strand.
GGCGAGGTCACCAGCCTGCGTGTGCGCATGACCGCCCTGATCGAGGCGGGGCAGGCTTTCTCCGTATCCATTCTGAGCCCGTCGGGCCGGATCATCGAGGCGGACGGCCGGCCCGCCGGCCGGCGCCTGGTGCTCTGGCTCACCGATCCTGCGATCCGCGGCCTGGACGCTGCGGGCAATGCCGGCGGCGTCGTCACTGAAGACAGAGGCGCCGCTGAAGAAACACTGGCCCTGGCCGAAGCCCTGGGCCGCGCGCCGGCGCCGGCCTGGCGGATGAACGCCGCGGGCCGGCTGATCTGGGTGAACGCCGCCTATTCCGAAGCGGTGGAGACCGAGACGCCCAGCGCCGCCGTGAGCGAACAGGTGTTGCTGGAGCCAGGACTGTCGGACCTCGCGCGCGAGGCGCTCGGCGGCGGTCAGGCCCGCACTCTCGTGCGCGGCGCGGTCGCGAAGGGCGAGCGGCGGATCTTGCGCTTCATGGTGTATCCCATCAGCGGCGCGGCGGTGGGGTTTGCAGTTGACGTCACCGAAGGCGAAGAGGCCAAAGCCGCGCTCAAGCGCTTCCGTCAGGCGCACGACGAAACGCTCAATCACATGGCCGAGGCGGTCGCGATCTTTGATCGGGCCAAGCGCCTGGTTTTCTATAACCGCGCTTTCGCGAGCCTGTTTGACCTGGAAGAAGCATTCCTCAACGAACGCCCGGTGCATGCCGCGCTCCTGGACCGGTTGCGGGAAAAGCGGCGTTTGCCCGAGCAGGCCGATTACACCGAGTGGAAGCGCGCGGAGCTGGCCCATTACGACGCGGCGCCGGGCGTGGATCAGCCTGATGAATTATGGCCGCTGCCGGACGGGCGCACGCTCAGGGTGGCGCGCCAGCGCCACCCGCTTGGCGGCGTCTTGCTGATCTTTGAAGACATGACCGATCAACTCGCCCTGCAGGCGCAGTACAACACGCTGATCAAGGTGCAGCGCGCGACGCTGGACAAGCTGCACGAGGCGGTGGCGGTCTTCAGTTCCGATGGCCGGTTGACCCCCCTGAGGAACGCCGCCTTCGAGACCCTTTGGGCGCTGGAGGCGGACCGGCTCGAGAACGCGCCGTTCGATCAGGTCGCCGAGGCCTGCGCCGACCTCTTCCCGGACAGCACCGCCTGGGCGGACCTGAAGGCCCGCGTCACCGATCCGTCGCCGGAAGCGCGCAAGCCGGTCACCGGCGAAATCCGGCGCAAAGACGGATCGGTCCTCACCTTCCTGACCCGGCCCCTGCCGGACGGCGCGACATTGATCGCCTGGGACGACATCACTGATTCACGGCGCATTGAAGCGGCCCTGCTCGACCGCGCCGAGGCCTTAGAGGCGTCCGAACGGATCAAGAGCGAGTTCGTTGAGCATGTGAGCTATCAGCTGCGCACCCCGCTCACCACCATTCACGGCTACGCCGATCTTTTGGCGGGCGGCTTCGCCGGCGAGCTGAACGAGCGCCAGGGCGAACATATGGGCGCCATCCAGGCCGCCTCGGCCCAGCTCGGCAAGCTGATCGACGATATTCTCGATATCGCCGCGATCGACGCCGGCCAGCTGGAGCTTGAACTTGGCGATGTCAGGCTGGGCGAGGTGGCGGCCTCAGCCGCCGATCTGATCGCCACGCGCGCCGAACATGGCGGCGTGAAGCTGAGCATCGTCGCCGGCGGCGCGGATGAACCGATCCGAGCGGACGGCACGCGGCTCAAACAGGTGCTCTACAATCTGCTCACCAATGCGCTCGACCATGTCGGCGTCGGCGGGGTGATCGAGATCGGCGCCGATGTGCAGGACGGCGAAGCCCGCCTCTGGGTGGCCGATGACGGCGAAGGCATCGCGCCCGACCGGCAGGCCAAGATCTTCGAGCGTTTTGAACGCGGCGAAGGCGGCGGAGCGGGCCTCGGCCTGGCTTTGGTCAATGACATCATCCGCCTGCATGGCGGCTGGGTGGCGCTGGAAAGCGCGCCCGGCGAAGGCGCGCGGGTGACCTGTCACCTGCCGGTCGCGGCTGCGCCGGACCATGCCGCGCCGGAGCTGGATCTGCCGTCGCGGGCGGGCGCGGGCCCGTCGAGCTAGGCGCCGGGCGCCTGCGCCCGCCTCGCCGCTCCGGCTTCATCGCCCTCCAATCCCAGCGTTTCAAACAGAGCGCCGTCGCTGGCCAGCTCCGGATTGGGGGTGGTGAGCAATTCATCGCCGACGAAGATCGACGCCGCGCCCGCCAGGAAGCACAGCGCCTGCAGCTCTCTGGACATGGATTCCCGCCCGGCGGACAGGCGCACCACGCTTTGCGGCATGATCAGGCGCGCGGTTGCGATCGCGCGGACGAACTCGACACCGTCCAGCGGCTCTGAACCGGACAGCGGCGTGCCCGCCACGTCTACCAGATGGTTGATCGGGACGCTTTCCGGGTGCGGCGTCAGATTGGCCAGCTCGGTGAGCAGACCGATCCGGTCGGACTGGGTCTCACCCATGCCGATGATGCCGCCGCAGCAAACCTGGATGCCGGCGCCGCGCACCCGCGCGAGCGTATCAATCCGGTCCTGCCAGGTGCGGGTCGTGATGATCTTGGCATAGTATTCCGGCGAGGTGTCGAGATTATGATTGTAGAAATCAAGGCCGGCTTCCGCCAGCCGCTCGGCCTGGCCGTCCTCCAGCATGCCCAGGGTCATGCAGGTCTCCAGACCCAAGGCTTTAACGCGCTCGATCATCTCGATGATCGCCGGCTCGTCGCGCGCCTTCAGGTCGCGCCAGGCCGCCCCCATGCAAAACCGTGTCGCCCCGCCGGCCTTGGCCTGTTTGGCCTTCGCCTCCACAACCGCCGGGTCCATCAGTTTCGACGCTTTCAGGCCCGTGTCGAAATGGGCGGATTGATTGCAATAGCCGCAATCCTCTGCGCAACCGCCCGTCTTGATCGACAATAGACGTGATTTCTGCACCTTGTTGGGATCATGAACGTGGCGGTGCAGGCTTTGAGCGGCAAACATCAAATCGTTGAACGGAGCGTTGTGAATCGCTTCGACCTCGGGCCGCGTCCAATCAAAACGGGCTTCCTTGAGGGCAAGCGGGTCGGCTAGAAACGCAGTCATGGGTCAAAAGTCCATTTCAAATCAAGGCGCGCAGCCTAGGCAGGGCGCCAAGGCGGGGCAAGCATTCCGGCGCCGCGCCGCGCTTTCGCGCCGGGAGGCGCGCGGGGCGCTGTTCATCGCGATTTTGATCGTCACCGTGGCGGCCACGCTGCCCGGCGCGGAGGGCCGGCCGACCCTGATCGGCTGGGACAAGCTGGACCATGTCGCCAGCTTCGCTGCGCTCGCCCTGCTGGCGCGCAGCGGCTGGCCGGAACGGTCCCGCTGGATACCGGCCGCAGCCCTTTTCGCCTACGGAATCGGTCTTGAAGTCGTGCAAAGCACCGAGTTTGTCGGGCGCACCGCCTCCATCTCCGACCTCGCAGCGAACGCGATCGGGATCGCGCTCGGCCTCGCGCTGGCGTTCTGGCTCGGCCGGGTGGCGCGGACCCTGAAATGGCTGCCGCTGCGCCGCTAGCCCGATGCGCCCGCCGCCCCACGCTCCTTACCGCGCCGGCGCGCCGCGCTTCACGCCCGCGCTCCGGCCGATCGCTCCGGCGGCCTGGCTGACCCCGGATACCGAGGCGCATGTCCTGGACTGGAAGCGCGAATGGCTCGCTCAGCCCGGCGCGGTGTTTCGGCAATCGCCTCAGGGCGACGCGGCGGCGGCTGAGGCTGCGCGACAGGTGGGCGCTGCCCTGGGGGCGCCGGCCGGCGACTTGGTCACCGCCTCGGCGCTGGTCAGCGACGACCTCGTCGTCATGGCGCCGGAGGCGGGCGGCTGGGTCTGCCGGGCCCTGACGCTGACGGCGCCGACTTTCTTTTCGATCGACGACGCCTTCGGGCGCGATCTTTTAGCCCTGCACGGTCCTGTGCCCGATGGCGCACGGCTGGCGCAACGCATCGGCCGCGTGTTCGACGGCTTGCGGCCGGGCCTCGCGCTGGAGCGTTTCAACTGGACGATCCAGTGCGGGCCGGAGCGCCGCGCCCCCGACGCTGCGCCCCTGCGGGCGCGGGCGCGGACGCTGGCGTTGGACCAGGGCGAAGAGACGCTGCATTTGCGGGTGGAGCGACAGACCATCTCCAAGCTGCCGCAGACCGGTGCGGTCCTGTTCACGATCCGCGTCTGTCTGGACCCGTTAAGCGCGATTCCGGTCCAGAACCGGGCAAGTCTGGGGCAGGCCTGGCGGACGCTCGGTGCGACGGGCCGGGCCTATAAGCGCTGGGACGTGATGGAACAGCTGACCGCCGCGGTGTTTGACCGTTGGGGCGTCTGAGCCGGATCTGTCATCCGCCCTTTTCCTGCGGATTCACGCCGTGAGTGCAGAAAGATCAGGCCGCCCAAAAAAGAAAGGGCGCGGTCGCCCGCGCCCCTTCCCTTCATCGGTGTGATCGAAGTGATCAGCTGATGATGGCTTCGCCGCGTTTCAGCTTCTCGTCCGCTTCGCGCGCCATGGTGGCGACGACGCTGGACAGGAGCAGGATGGCGATCAGGTTCGGGAAGGCCATGGAGGCGTTCGCGATATCCCCGAAACGCCACAACGTATCGGTGAAGGCGGTCGCCAGACAGCCGGCGAACACCACCAGCACCCACACATAGCGCAGCGGCATGGTGATCCAGTCTCCGAACAGATAGCTCGCCGCCTGCTGGGCGTAATAGCTCCATCCGATGATGGTCGTGAACGCGAACAACGCCAGCGCGCCCGAGATCACGAATTGTCCGCCCGGGATCGCATTGGCGAAGGCGGCCGTGGTGATCGCGGATGAGTTGAGCGTGGATTGCCACGCATACTCCACGGTCGATCCGTCCGTTCCGGGATAGCTGCCGACCGAGACCAGGATGACCAGCGCCGTCATGGTGCAGATCACGATGGTGTCGATGAAGACGCCGATCATGGCGATTTCGCCCTGGGCGACCGGGCTTTTGGTTTGCGCGGCCGCGTGGGCGATCGGAGCCGAGCCCTGACCGGCCTCGTTGGAGAACAGGCCGCGCGCGACGCCGTAACGGATGGCCTGCAGCACGCCATAGCCGGCTGCGCCGCCGACCGCCTGCTCCCAGCCGAAGGCGTAGGCGAAGATGGTCATGAAGGCGCCGGGCACCTTGTCGATATTCATCAAGACGACGACGAAGGCGACCAGGATGTAGAACATCGCCATGAAGGGCACGACTTTGCCGGCGACCGAGCCGATCGACTTGATGCCGCCGATGATCACCGCGAACACCAGGCCGGCCAGGATAATGCCGACCGCCCAGTTGGGAATGCCGAGACCCAATTCATTGCCGCTCTGCATCACCGACTCGGTGATCGAATTGGCCTGGATCATGCCGCCGGTCGCGACGGCGGAGACCACCGTGCCCACGCAGAACAGAATCGCAAGCCAGCCAAACGGGCTGAAGATGCCGCGCTTGCCGCCATTCAGGCCGTTCTTGATGTAGAACATCGGACCGCCATGGATGCGGCCGTCGGCGTGGGTCTCGCGATATTTCACCGCCAGGCTGGATTCCGCGAACGCGCAGGCCATGCCGAGCAGCGCCGTCATCCACATCCAGAAGATGGCGCCGGGACCGCCGAGCGAAATCGCAGTGGCGACGCCGGCGAGATTGCCGGTGCCCACCTGACCGGACAGGGCTGTGGACAGGGCCTGCCAGGGCGTGATGTCGCCCTCCTTGCCCTGGGATTTGCGGCCCGCCCAAAGCTCGCCGAGCGCCGGCGCGAAGCGGCGCAGCGGGCGGAAGCCGAGGCGGATCATGAAGTAGAAGCCGGTGCCCAACAGCACGACGGCGAGCACGCCGACCGGCAGTATCCGGGTGTCGCCCCAGGTGCCGCCCCAGATAAAGCCTGACAGGCTATCGATAAATGTGACTAGACCGTCCACGCTGACCCTCCCCGGTCATGTTGCGCATGCAAAGCGCAAGACCTTAACGCGCTTTGACGAAAGGGAAAGGGCGCGGCGCGGTTAGCTCTCCAGCGCTTCAATCGCGAACACGCCCCAGGGCCACTGATCGTCATTCATGTCCTCCAGCGCCCGGTCTTGGCCGCGCGGCCAGACCAGGATCGCCGGACCGAGCCCGCCGACCGCCAGCGCTTCGCCGTCCGCATGGGTCGCCAGGATCGGCTCATGCCGTGCGATCATCTGCGCGGACACATCGGCTTGATAGCCGTCCGCGGCGGTCAGGCGCGCGCCGGCGCCGGGCGCGCCGGAGGCGGCGAGCACGTCGGACAGGCGCGGGCCGGAGAAGCGCCGCGCGTCCGCGCCGATCGGAAAATCGGTCTCGATCACGTGTTGAGGCAAAGCCGCCAGGGCCGCTGCGTCAAAGCCGGCCGCGCCGGTCTGAAGGCCGAGGCCATAGCTGGAGAACAATCCCTCGCGCGGCGCGGCGCCGGTCCCCGCTTCGGTGAACACGCTGATCAGCACCGGCCCGTCTCCGCGCTCGATCGCTGGCGGCGCGCAGGCCGTCAGGGCTATGGCGGTCAGGGCCAGAAACGGCGCCAGGAATTTCATCATCGCCTCGCTAAACCGGTTTCGGGTCGAGCCGGCGCCGTAGGAATTCCACGAATTCCGAGCGCACGCGCTGGGTCGCCATATCATCATAGCGCAGCTTGGACTGCGGATGGTGGTCCGGCTCGTCAAAGCCGTGAGTCACCCCGCCCAGCGTCGACCAGCTGATCGCGGCGCCATGTTGTTTCAGGCGTGCGAAGACCTCGGCGGCGTCGGCGTCGCTGGCCATGGCGTCCTGCTCGACCAGAACCGCCTCGACCGGTGCGGGCGGACTAAAGCTGCGCCGCCGCGACAGCGCCGGGCCGGACAGATAAGGGTAGACCAAAAACACGCCCCGGACGCCGTCAAACGGGTTTTCGGGGGCCTGATCCAGCCCGTCCGGCGCCTGCCCGGCGGCGTCAAGCGCGAAGGCGTCCAGCACCGTCCATCCGCCATGACTCCAGCCGGCGAGCACGATGCGGTCAGAATCAAGCTGCGGGTCGGCGCGCACGACGGACAGCGCCGCGTGCAGGTCCGCCGCGCGTTCCCGCCCCCACAGGACGCGTCCGGTGCAGACCTGGGCCAGGGCGGCCTCATAATCGATGCCGCGCGGGGTCAGGCTGTTGATGATCACGGCGGCGACGCCGGATTTCACCGCGGCCTCGGCGTAGTCGTGCATGATCCGGCGCACGCCGCCGCAGCCGTGAAACAGCAGGACCGCCGGGAAGGGACCCTCGCCGGGAGGGTAGAGGGTCTGCAGATGCGGTTCGATCATGGCGCGGTGGCTTTCAAACGCGCCGCGGCGCAAATGCCGTCCGCTCAAGCGCCGCCAGAGCGAGGCGGCCACAGCGACGCCAAGCGCCGCCAACATGGCGGCGAGCGTCGCAGCGATCCACAGGGCGGTTTGCATGGCGTTCGTGTCCTGCCGCCATAAGGGCGTGAGCCGGAGCGGCGTTCAACCCTCAAGCCCGCTCAGAAAGACCGCGAAGCGCTCAAAGGTCCGCTCCGCGCCGTCCCGATCAAATCGCATGCGCGGGTCCCAGGGCTGATCCTCGGCGTCGAAAGCGTGGGTCAGCTCCGCTTCCTCGATCGGGGTGATCAGGCTGCCCTCCGCGCGGCGCGCTTCGACCAGCCGCCGGCATTCGCCGGGGCTGACCACGCGGTCGCGCCCGGCGATCACGATCGTCACCGGAATGTCTGCGCCGATCGGATTGCGGTCGGCCCGGGTCAGCGTCCCGCAATAAGGATAAAGCAGGAAGGCGCCGCGCAGGCCGTCAAGCGCGTCCTCGGGCGCTTCTCCGGCGTCCGCGAGCGCCAAGGCGTCCAGCGCCGTCCAGCCGCCATGGCTCCACCCGATCACAGCGAGCCGGTTCGCGTCCACGCGTTCATCGTCACGCAACCGCTCCAAGGTGGCGAAGACGTCTCCGGCGCGCGCCGCGCCCCGCATGCGAAGGGCGGTGCAAACGAAGGCGCGGGCCCCAAATCGCCCGATTCCGCGCGCGCCGTGACTGTCCACGATCACGGCCGCCCAGCCTTGCGCATTGGCGATCTCGGCGTAATCCGACTGCACCTGGCGCACGCCGCCGCAGCCGGACAGCATCACGACCGCAGGAACCGGCCCATCGGCGGTCTCGGGCATCCGGATGTCGATATGGTCGGAGAGGTTGGCGGGAGTCGCCTCCGCGCGCGCCGTGATCAGCGCCAGGGCTGCGGTCAAAATGACCGCGCCCAGGCCGGCGATCGGGACCGCGCGGCGGAACATCGCCTAGTGCCTGAAATGGCGCATGCCGGTGAAGACCATGGCGACGCCGGCGTCATCCGCCGCGGCGATCACCTCTTCATCGCGCATGGAGCCGCCCGGCTGGATCACGCAGCGCGCGCCGGCCTCCACCGCCTCGATCAGCCCGTCGGCGAAGGGGAAGAACGCATCCGACGCCAGCGCCGCGCCCTGCGTGCGCGGTGCGTCCCACTTGTTTTCCCGGGCCGCGTCCTCGGCCTTGCGCGCAGCCAGGCGAACCGCCTCGACGCGGCTGGTCTGGCCCATGCCGACGCCCGCGGTCGAGCCGTCTTTGGCGAACACGATGGCGTTCGATTTCACATGCTTGACGATACGCCAGGCGAAGATCAGGTCCGCCAGCTCGTCTTCATCCGGCGCGCGCTTGGTGACGATTTTAAGGTCCGCTTCGCGGACATGGCCGAAATCGCGTTCCTGGACCAGCAGCCCGCCCGCGACGGATTTGAGCGACCAGCCCCCGCGGCCGGGATCGGCGACGCCGCCCGTCAACAGGACGCGGACATTCTTTTTCGCCGACAGGATGTCAAGCGCGGCGGGATCGGCTTCGGGCGCAATCACCACCTCGGTGAAAATCTTCGTGATGGCGTCCGCGGTTTCCGCGTCCAGCGGCCGATTGAACGCGGCGATTCCGCCAAAGGCGGAGACCGGATCGGCGTCGAAGGCGCGCTCATAGGCCTTGGCCGGCGTCTCCGCGATCGCGGCGCCGCAGGGATTGGCGTGCTTTATGATCGCGCAGGCGGCCTCGGAGTCCGGATCAAACTCGCTGACCAGTTCGAACGCGGCGTCGGCGTCGGCGATATTATTGAACGACAGCGGCTTGCCCTGGACCTGGCGCGCGGACGCGACGCCCGGCCCGGTTTCGGACGTGGCGTAGAGCGCGGCTTCCTGATGGGGGTTTTCACCGTAACGCAGCTGGTCGATGCGCGGACCGCCCTGGGTGAACCAGCTGCGCGCGGGACGCTCGACTTCCGGGGTCAGCCGCGCGGCGATCGCCGCGTCATAGGCGGCGGTGCGCGCGAACGCCTTAGCGGCCAGATGGCGGCGCAGGGCGAGCGGGGTCGCGCCCTCATGCTCGGCGAGCGCTTCGAGCACCTTGTCGACATCGCGCAAGTCCACGCACACCGCGACATGGGCGTGATTCTTCGCCGCCGCGCGGATCATGGCCGGCCCGCCGACATCGATTTTTTCAATGCAGGCGCCGATTTCCGCACCGGAGGCGGCGGTCTCCTCAAACGGATAGAGATTGACCACCAGCAGATCGATCGCCGGGATTCCGTGACGCGCCATGGCGTCCAGATCATCGCTGCGGTCACGCCGCGCCAAAAGACCGCCATGGACGCGGGGGTGAAGCGTCTTCACGCGCCCGTCCATCATTTCGGGATAGTCGGTGATGTCGGCGACGTCGCGCGCGGCCAGGCCGGCGTCGCGAAGCGCTTGCAGCGTGCCGCCGGTGGAGATGAGCTCGACGCCCAGCTCGGCCAGGGCGCGGGCGCGGTCGGCAAGACCGGACTTGTCGGACACCGAGATCAGGGCGCGGCGTATCGGGGCGAGTGCGGCGTCGGACATGGCGTGTCTTCCACTTCCCAGCGGCTGGAAAGCGCCGCGATTATCACGTTCCTCCGCTCGCGGAAAGCCGCGGCGCCATGGAGCTGATCCCCTCGGGCCAGCCCAACGGCATCATAGCTTCGAGCTGGGCCCTCACGGCGGCCTCGTCGCGTCGAGCGGCGGCGTCCAGCAAGGCGTCCAGCGCGTCAGAAAAACCTTCAAGCGCCATATCCGGCGCCTGGACGCGCAATACGCCGGGCGTGGCGGTCGCCGCGCTGGCTTCGAACGCATGAAGCAATTGCTCGTGCAGCTTTTCGCCGGCGCGCAGCCCGGTGTACTCGATCGCGATATCCTCGTCCGGGGCGAGGCCGCGCAGGCGGATCAACTGGCGCGCGAGCTGCGCGATCCGGACCGGTTCACCCATGTCCAGCTGGAAGAGCGCCCCTTCAACTTCGCCGGGGCGCGCCTGGGCGCCGGCTTCCAGCACCAGCCCCGCAGCCTCCTCCACGGTCATGAAGTAGCGAGTGGTCTGCGGGTCGGTCACGGTGACCGGCCCGCCCGCTTCGATCTGAGATTCAAAGAGCGGGACCACCGATCCCGCCGATGCGAGCACATTGCCGAACCGCACGGAAGAATAGGCGGTGTCGGGCCATCGGCGCTCTGCGTCGATCATCACCAGCTCGGCGACGCGCTTTGTGGCGCCCATCACCGAACTGGGATCAACCGCCTTGTCGGTGGAGATCAGCACCACGGAACCAACCCCCGCCTGTCCGGCCGCCTCGGCGATATTCCAGGTGCCCGCCACATTGGTGAGCGCGGTTTCCGGCGCGTTTTGCTCCATCAGGGGCACATGCTTGAGCGCGGCGGCGTGCAAGATCACGTCCGGACGTTCTTCGGCGAACAAAATGTCCATGCCGGCGCGGTCGCGAATATCTCCGAGAACGGCGCGCCAGTCGGGCGCGGCGTCGAGGCGATGGAGATATTGATCAATCTCGTAAAGATGGCTTTCGGCGCTATCGAGCAGGATCAGCCGCGCCGGATCCAGGCTCGCCGCCTGACGCACCAGCTCGGACCCGATCGTGCCGCCGGCCCCGGTCACCAGAACCCGCTTGCCCGAGATCAGCGCCCGCGCGCGGCTATGCGAGAGCGCGCGCGGAGGCCGGGCCAGGAGGTCGGCCGCCTCCACTTCCGTGAACGCCGCAACGCCTTCACCGCGCCGCGCGCGCGTCAGCGACGCCCCGGTCCGGCCACAAATGCGCGCGGCCTCGTCGACCAGCGCGGCGCTGGGGGGACGGTCCGCCAGCACGATTCGGATCGCGGCGCCGTCCGAAGACCGCTTAAGGGCGCGAACCGTCTCTTCAAGCCGGTCCAGGCCGCCCTCCAGCGGCACGCCTTGCAGCGCGCGCCGGCCGGTCGCCCCGCCGGTCTCGATCAAGGCGCGGAAGCGGAAGGCGGGACCATTGGGCTTGCGCATCTCGCTGGCCAGCACCTCGGCGAGGCGGTCCCGTTCGCCGACCAGAACCGCGACGGGCGCAGCTGGATTCTCATTGCGAAACACCGCGCGCAAATCCCCGGAGCGCAGGCTGGCTGCGAAGGCGCGCGGCGCCAGCATGAACAGGCAAAGCAGGGGCCCGGACAGCGCCAGGCTGGTGCGCGGAAAGTCTTCAAGCCGTGTGACCGCGAAAAGAATCACCAGGAAGATCAGGTGAGCCAGGACAATCGCCTGCAGGATGCGAACGGCGTCCTTCAACGAGCTGTGCCGCCAGAGCGCGCGATTGACGCCCATGACGACGAACAGGATCGCACAGGTCAGCCCGAACAGGGCGGGCGCGATGAACTCGACCGCTCCGGGCGGCGTGCCGAACTCGGTGAATCGATAGCGCAGGACGATGGCGAGAAACATCGCGGCCACCGCGGCCAGCGTGTCATAGGCCAAAATCATCGGCGGCGCGCTAGGCCGCAGGCCGGAGGGCGAGGCGCCCTCGGTCGATCTGTCCTGTTTCACCCGCATACCCCCCATAACGTACACTGCGCCGTCAGCCCGTCGCACCCCCGACGCGGCCCAAGCGTTGAAACGCCCAGCGCACCCGGTTCGGCGGACGCTCCCCGCCGCCGAACGGTTCAGCCTCTCCGGATATCACCAGCTGGGTTGAACGTCGAGGCGGCGCGCCTGCTGCCAGGTAGACTGACTTCTCCAACCTTACCGGACCTCCGTCGGTTCGAAAACGCCAACCATCGCCATTTGGCGCAACCAGCAGTGCACTGAGGGAATCGCGCGACAGCGAGGCGCGCACGTCGGGGTGCAGGTGGAAACGTATGGCGAAGCGCAGCCGGGCTTCCGGGTCGGCGGGGGCGCCGTCTTCAACCGGCCTGAAAAGCCCGTCCTCACCGCGCAAATCGCCGCCGTCGACGGACAGGAAGAGCCGTCGGCGAACGGAAAGCCCGAACGCTTTTCGATACCCGTCATGGGTGGCTTCCAGCCAAACCCCCAAATCTTCTTCATTGCGGCGGGCTTTCACCGGCTCCGGTCCCTGCTCGACGCAGGGGCCCAACAGATCGCGGCGCCAGCCCGGCCCGATCAGCCGGGCTGAGCTGGTTTCCTCAAGCGTCAGCGCCGAGTGCGCGGCGGTCGCTCTGACCGCATCGCGCCAGGAGGCCGGCTGGTCCGGGGCCCAGCCGCAATTGACCACCAGACGGGCGCCGGCGGCCGCAAATTCAAACGCAAGCGCCGAGGCGTGGGCGTCGCCGCCGACCGGGCCCGGCGGCGCGCCGGCCGCGTCGAACAGCACGACGGCGTCGCCGGCGTCGGCGCGGTGATAGCCGCTGTGCGGCGCGACATTGAAGGCCGGCTTGGCCGGAATTTTCTTGCCGCCCAGAATATGGCGCAAGGCTGAGTCAATGGCGCGCGTATCGCCTTCTCCGCCGCCATGGAAGCTGGCGAGCGCGCCTGACGGCAGGCGGCTCAGGCGCACAAAGCCAGCGATCCGGTCGAGCGCGCGGCCGACTTCCTCCGGCAAAGGCGCGGCGCCTTCGGCGGCCCGGTCCAGCTCCACAAGGGCGATCAGGATGTCGGCGGCCGCCTGGGGGTTGCGGCTGATATGGCCGCCGTCGGGCAGAATCTGGGACTTGAGCTCCTGCGCAAGCGCACGGCCCGTGCGCGCCGCCATCGGTCCGCCCAGATCGAGCGCCAGGACAGCGAGCGCGAGCGTGATGGCGGCTTCCAGCCGCGGGCGTCCCGGTTCAACCACGCCCAGCGCCCGCGACAGCCGCCGGGTTTGCCGCGCCAGGGTGGCGAGGCGCTTGTCTGCACCGTCGCCCTCAAGCAGGGCGCGATGCGCGAACAGCCAGGCGCGGACCCGTCCGGCGAGGACGGTCGGCGACCAGCTGAACCAATTCCAGCGCCCGAAGCGCTCAATCCAGTCGTCGACCAGAAGCGTGGCGAGCCGCCGGGCCTCCGCATCCTCGACGGCGAGCAGGTCGGGGAGCCAGTCGAAGCGGTGCAGAGAGGCCGCAAAGCCCCGCGAGGGGGCCGTCAGGTCCCAGATGCTTTCGCCGGCCGGCGCCTCCAGCGTCTCGCCGGCGAGCGTGAATCGGCCGGACAATAGCGCGGCGCCCCGTCCCTTATCGCCCTTGCGCAATGGTTCCGGCGGCGCCGACAAGCCCTCAGGCGCGCGCCCGGAAAGGGCCGGCAGCCTGTACAGGGCGAGCGCGTTTGCGATATCCGAGCTTTCGCGTCGCAACCGCCGCGCCGCCGCGCCGGCCAGCTCGCCCGCCGTCACGTGAGCGGCGGCCATCGCTCAGCCACCACGCAGGGCTTGGATGTTGGCCGCATAAGCGCCCGGCCCGCCCTTGAAAACGGCGGAGCCGGCGACCAGGGCGTGGGCGCCGGCCTCCCGGCAGGCCTTGGCGGTCTGCGGGTTCACGCCGCCATCGACCTCGATCCGGGTCTCCAGCCCGCGCGCGTCGATCATGGCGCGCAGCGCCTCGATCTTGCGCAGCTGTCCATCAATGAAGCTCTGCCCGCCGAAGCCGGGATTGACGCTCATGATCAGCACCAGATCGAGCTCATCGAGCACATAGTCGATCACCGAGAGCGGGGTCGAAGGGTTCAGCGCGGCGCCGGCCTTGGGGCCGGCCGCTTTGATGGATTGGACCGTCCGGTGGAAATGCGGGCCGGCCTCGGGGTGCGCCGTGATGATGTCGGCGCCGGCGTCGGCGAACTGGCCGATATATGCGTCGACCGGCGAGATCATCAAATGCACGTCGAACGGCTTGTCCGACCAGGCGCGCAAGGCCTTCACAACCGCGGGGCCGATGGTCAGATTCGGCACGAAATGGCCGTCCATGACGTCGACGTGGATCCAGTCCGCGCCGGCGTCGTCGATCGCCTTCACCTCTTCGCCCAAGCGGGCGAAATCGGCGGACAGGATGGACGGCGAAATGATGAGCCCGGACATGACGTCCTGACTACCAGCGCCCCTGAATCGGAGCAAGCGGCGCACGCCGCGCAAGCCTACCGGCGCGTTACGCGGGCGATGAAGAAACCATCCATGCCGCCACGCTCCGCCCACAGGTCCGGCCGGGTCCGCACCGCGCCGTCGCTTGTGATCGCCTGGGCGAGTTCAGGCAGGTCCTGATGGGTGACCGGACTCAGCCTGGCGTCCGGGGTTCGGGCCAGGAAAGCGGCGAGCTGGTCCTCGCCCTCCTCCGGCTCCAGAGAGCAGGTGCAGTAAATCAGGCGCCCGCCCGGCTTGAGGGTCTCGAAGGCGGCGTCGAACAGGCGGGCCTGGATCTGCGCCAGGCTGGCGATGTCGCCTTCCTGCTTGGCCCAGGCCGCATCCGGCCGCCGGCGAAACGTGCCGGTGGCGGTGCACGGCGCGTCGAGCAAAACCGCATCCAGCGGCGCCTCCGGGCGCCAGGCCGCGGCGTCGGCGGTGACCAGCTCGGCGGCCAGGCCCGTCCGATCCAGATTGGCGGCGACCCGCTTCATGCGCTTGGCGGAAGCCTCCACCGCCACCACCTGCGCGCCGCTGGCGGCGAGCTGGAGCGTCTTGCCGCCGGGGGCGGCGCACAAATCGGCGATATGGTCGCCGTGCTGCGGATTGAGCAGACGGACCGGCAATGCCGCGGCGTAATCCTGCACCCACCAGTCGCCGGCCTCAAATCCGGGCAGGTGCTCGACGGCGCCGATTTCACGCCGCCGGACGGTCCCGCCCGGCAGGACCTCGGCGCCGATCGCAGCGGCGAGGGCGGCGGCATCCACGCCCGGCTTCACGCTGAGGTCCAGGGTCGGCGGGACCGCGCGGGCGGCGGCCAACGCCTTGGCCGCGCTTTCGCCGTAGACCGCTGTCCAGCGCGCGCTCAACCAGCCGGGCAGGTCCGCCCGGGGATCGGCGGCGTCATATGCGGCGCGGGCTTCACCCGACGCCACACGGCGCAGCACCGCGTTCGCCAGATTCTTGTAGCGGCGCGTTTGATCGTCCGCGTCCAGGACAGACACCCAATTGTCCACCGCCGCATGGGGCGCGCCGTCCAGCACCAGCCGTTCGGCCGCGCCGCACAGCAGCGCCATGCGCGCCCGCACCGCTTTTTCCGGCAAGGGCCGCTCGATCAAGCTGTCCAGCGCCGCGGTCAGCGCGCCGACGCGTCGCACGGCGGCGCTCGAGATCGCCCGCGCGAACGCGCGGTCGCGCGGCGTCAGCGCCGCCCAGCCGCGGTCATTGGCCAGCGCCCAGTCCAGCGCGGCGGCTCGGGTGAAGACCGCCGCGACGGCGTTAAGCGCGGCCAGGCGGGGGGCGAGATTCCTCGACGGTGGTGCGTGCTTCCCTGTGGGCATGGCCGCGGTATAGGGCCAGACAGGCGCGCTGTCGCGCCCCGCGGCGCCGGACCGTCAGTCGGACACGCGCTCCCAGCGCCAGCTCGGCCCGGCGCCGCGCCCGTCCGCGCCCCAGATCTGAGCGGTCAGCGCCGCCCCGTCGCGGGCGTATTCCACATGGGTGGGATAATCATTGTCCGGATTGGCGAAGACGATGCGGGTTTCGCCTTGCTCCACAACGGTGAACGCCGTGCCGGGCGCGCCGCGCGGATACGCGGTGAAGACGATGTCGTCGCCGAGCTGGATATGCATGAATTCGAACATCACGGCTTCGCCGTCGCGCACGGTCCGCGAGACCGCGAGCATCAGACCGCCGGCGCCGTCGGTCCAAATCTCTTCATGGACATTCTCGCCGCCGCCGCGCCGCCAGTGACCGGAAAGCCAGCTGAGATCGGCGGCCTCCGTCGATCCGGCGCTCTCGGCCACGTACACGGCGCTGACGGGGCTGGCGCAGGCGCCGCCGGTCAGTATGACGCTGACGGCGAGTGTCGCGAGGCTGAATCGATGCATGAGCGCAACTCCTTGAGTGTTTGAGCGCAAAACCCTTATCCCGCCGGACTTTGCGGGTATTGTATCTGGCGGACATGGTCTGTGGGAGGCGCCCATCACCGCGAGCTTTCAAGCCGTTAACGCCAGCCCGGCCTTGGCGCCGGTGCTGTGCGGCGCCTGGGAGCTGACCGCCGATGGCGGCGGGCCGCCGGACATGGCGGCGCCGGATGGATGTCCGGAGCTGGTCGTGCATCTCAGCGGCGGCGTGCGCCGCTCGCTGAACGGCGCGAGCCTGGATGACGCCGGCTACGCGCTGGTGCAGCCCGTCACCGGCGGTTTGTTGTTGGAGCAATGCGGCCGCATCCATATTCGCGCGCTGCGTTTTCAGCCCTCAGGCATTTTTGCGCTGGGCGGTCAGGCCTCGGCGATGCGGAATCTGGCGGTGAACCCAGCCGAAATACTGGGGGACGCCGCGCAGGCTGTCGAAGCGGCTTTGATGACTGCGCACTCGCTCGCAGCGGCGCTGCGCCAGGCCGAGCATCACCTGGCCCGGCGTCTGCGTGAAAGCGGGCGCCAGACCGTTTTCACCGCAGCGATTCTGTCACGCCTGGCCGCAGAGCGCGGCGACGCGGCGCTTGAGCGCATGACCGGCTGGACCGCGCGCCATGCCAGGCGGCTGATGCTCAACGAAACCGGTCATACGCCCGGCGAATACCAGCGGCTCAGCCAATTTCATCGCGCGCGCCGATTGATCACCGAAACCGGACTGTCATTGTCAGAGATCGCGGCGCGCACGGGCTATGTCGATCAGGCGCACATGACCCGGCGGGTGAAGGCCTATGCCGGGCTCACGCCGCGACAGCTGCGTCGATCGATCAGCGTGTTCGGTCCGCTCCACGCGCTGGGCGAGGGTGCGGCGTGACGATGAGTCGAGCCGGCGGCGCCGGACGGCCTAAGCCTCACCCCGCTCCAGCTTGCGCCGCTCGGACGCCCGCAGCTTCACGCTTTCGCTTTTCAGCTGACCGCACGCCGCGAAGATGTCGCGCCCACGGGGCGTGCGGATCGGGCTGGCGTAGCCGGCGCGGTTGACCACGTCGGCGAAGGCTTCGATCTGGTCCCAATCCGAGCACTCATACGGGCTGTCCGGCCAGGGATTGAACGGGATCAGATTGATCTTGGACGGCACGCCCTTCAACAGCTTCACCAGGGCGCGCGCTTCCGCCAGGCTGTCGTTGACGCCTTTGAGCATGACATATTCGAAGGTCACCCGCTTGGCGTTGGACAGGTCCGGATAGGCGCGGATCGCGTCCATCAATTCGGCGATCGGGTATTTCTTGTTCAGCGGCACCAGTTCATCGCGAAGCGGGTCATTGGTGGCGTGCAGGCTGATCGCCAGCATCGCCTTGGTGCGCTCGCCCAGCTCGACCATTTTCGGCACGACGCCGGAGGTCGACACGGTGATGCGCCGCCGGCCGATGGCGATGCCGTCGCCGTCGGAGATCACGTCGATGGCGTCGGAGACATGGTCGAGATTATACAGCGGCTCGCCCATGCCCATGAAGACGATATTGGTGATCTGCCGGTCTTCGTTGGAGGTCGGCCATTCGCCCAGATCATCGCGCGCGATCATCACCTGCTGAGCGATTTCAGCGGCGGTGAGATTGCGCACCAGCTTTTGCGTGCCGGTATGGCAGAAGGTGCAATTGAGCGTGCAGCCGACCTGGCTCGACACGCACAGCGCGCCCGACTTGCCGACATCGGGAATGAAGACGGTCTCCGCTTCCACGCCCGGGGCGAAGCGGATGAGATATTTGCGGGTGCCGTCGACGCTGACCTGGCGCTCGACGATCTCCGCGCGCGCCAGCGTGAACTTGTCGGCCAGAACCTTGCGCAAGGCCTTGGAGACATTCGTCATCTCGTCGAAGGACTGCACGCCGTAATGATAGATCCAGCGCCAGAGCTGCTCGGCGCGCATCTTGGCTTTCTTCTCCTCCACCCCGGCATGCGCGATCAGGGCCGAGCGCAGCTGGGCGCGCGTTAGACCGGCGAGCGGGATCGGCCCGGCCGTTTCCGGCCGGTTGGCGAAGGACAAGTCCAGGGATGTGACAGGCGCGTTCATGGGCGCGGGTATATAGGGGAAAAGCTGACAAAGTGCGAGGGGGGCCGGCGGTCGCGCCTCTGCGGACTTGCCCCCCGCCCCCGGCTCACGCTTTCCTCCACCCCATGAAGCTCACCCTCTACCCCCTCTCCGATCTCGCCCCGCCGATCCGCCCGGCGGAGGCCCGGCGTCAGTGGATGGACGACACGCCGGAAAGCTTCGCTTATCGCTGCCTGCCTTTGGCGGTGGCCAATCAGCATGGCTGGGAGGTGTTCGCGCCGGTGGGCCTGACGGCGCGCTGGAATGGTGAAAACCGGGTCGAGGATGTCGAGGTCGAGCTCGACGATCCCATGTATATGAACAAGCCGGGCGCGCCGGTGAGCAATTTCGGCTCGGGCATTTTGACCTTCGAAATGGGCTTTTTGATGCGCACACCGCCGGGTTGGAATATCTGGGTCACAGGCCCGGTGAACCAGCCCAAGGACGGGATTTGCGGCCTGGCCGGCGTCATCGAGACCGATTGGAGCCCCTATAGCTTCACAATGAACTGGCGCTTCACCCGGCCGGGCGAGGTGCGGTTCGAGCCGGGCGAAGCCATCGCGCATCTCTTTCCGGTGCGCCGGGATTTGTTCGAGCGCATCACGCCGGAGATCAAGGATTTTCATTCCGATCCCAAAACCGTCCAGCAGATGGAGATCTGGCGTCAAAGCCGGTCCGATTTCGCCGGCCGGCTGAAGACGGGCGATCCGGCGGCCATCGAGGAGAAGTGGCAGAAGGGTTATTATCGCGGCCTGATGCCCGACGGCTCCAAAGGTCCGGCGGATCACAAGACCAAGCTGCGGGTGCGTCCGTTCGAAGCGGCGAAGGACAAGCCGAAAAAGCGGCGGCGCTAGAACAAGACACGCCTGTCCCGGTCAAGCGGAGCGCCCGCGGCGTCCGGGACAGTGCGCGCGTTTCATCCTGCGGGTACTTCGAGGCTCGCCAAAGGCTCGCACCTCAGGATGCGGGTGAGATCAAACGCCGTCTTCCCTCATCCTGAGGCGCCTTTCGCAGAAATGCCTCGAAGGACGCAGGCCCTAAGTCACCGCCTTCTTCGCCGTGAACTCCGGCCTGTCCCAGGCGCGGGTCCCGATCACGTCTGCGAGCGCTTCTGCGGCGTCAAACACCTCCACATGGGAGTTGTAGAGCGGGTTGAAGCCGAAGCGCATCAGGTCCGGATCGCGGAAATCGCCGATAATCCCCCGCGCAATCAGCGCCTGGACGATGGCGTAGCCGTCCTCATGACGCAGCACCACATGCCCGCCGCGCCGCGCGCCTGGACCGGGACAGGCCGCGTCCAGACCCAGCGCTTGCGCGCGCTCGAGCAGGATATCGCCCAGCTTTCCGGCCTTGGCCTCGACCTGCGCCATGTCCACGCCGTCATAGACGCTGACCGCGCCGTCGAGCGCTGAAAGCGCCAGGATTGACGGCGACGAGGTGCGCCAGCGCACGATCGTCTCGTCAGGCTCGTAGGCGTCTTCAAAGCCGAAGGGCCGCTTATGTCCCAGCCAGCCGGGGATGGGATGCTCCAGCTGTCCGATCTCTTCGCGCGCGCAATACAGGAAGGCTGGCGCGCCAGGCCCGCCGGAGAGGAATTTATAGCCGCAACCGACCGCGTATTTCGCGCCCCAGTCCTTCAGCTTGAGATCGACAAGACCCGTGGCGTGGCTGAGATCCCAGATGACGGACAGGCCGCGTGCGGCCGCTTCGCGCTCATAGCCTGCAAAGTCAGCCATCTCGGCGGATTTATAATGCACGCCGCTCTTGATGAAGACGCGCACGCCTTCGGGCAGGTCGGCGGGGCGGGTGTTGGCCGGCACGCGGTGCATTTTTGCGCCGGTGAAGCGGGCCAATCCTTCCATCACATGATTGTCGGTGGGAAATTC
Organism: Oceanicaulis sp. BBD 1991-10; assembly: GCA_001657295.1. GTDB lineage: Bacteria > Pseudomonadota > Alphaproteobacteria > Caulobacterales > Maricaulaceae > Oceanicaulis. The sequence continues at coordinate 82,395 of LYSW01000022.1, forward strand.
GCCCGCTTCCGCCGCGATGCCGCCGGGCGTGCGGTTCAGCAAGGCGCCGGCGAGTTTGAAGAGATTGATGGTGACGGTGTCGACCGCGATCACTTCGTCGTCGTCCACGCCCACAAGCCGGGCCAGCTTGGCGCCCAGCGTGAGGGGCAGGTCCATCCAGCCCGCCTCATTCCAGGAGCGGATCAAGCCGACCGCCCATTCGGTCTCCGCGGCCTGTTTCAGGCGCGCGAGCGCGGCTTTAGGCGGCACGCCCAGCGAGTTGCCGTCGAGATAGATCACGCCCTCGGGCAGGGCGAACAGATCGCGCTTGCCCGCCAGCGGATCGGCGGCGTCCAGAGCCCGGCAGTCGTCTCGGGTCAGCATGGCCTCAGAGCGGACCACGCTCGGTGATGCCGCCGTCCACCACGAAAGACTGGCCGGTCATATAGCTGGAGGCGTCGGACGCCAGGAAATGGATCGCCGCCGCCATGTCTTCTGGCTGACCGACGCGCTTGATGGAGAAATTGCGGTTGATCATGTCCGGCAGATTGGGGTCCTGGGTCAGGGCCGAAGCGAGCTTGGTCTCGGTCAGGCCGGGGCAAAGCGCGTTCACGCGCACGCCGAGATGGCCGCATTCCTGCGCCAGGACCTGCGTCATGGAGATCACCGCGGCTTTCGAGATCGAGTATGCGCCCTGGAAATAGCCCGGGCGGATGCCGTTGATGGAGGCGACATTGACGATGGAGCCGCCGCCCTGCCCGGTCATGAAGGTGTTGATCGCCAGATTGGACAGGAAGAAAGGCCCCTTGACGTTGACCTCGAAGGTCTTGTCCCACGCGCTGTCCGGCGTGTCCTTGGCTTCGCCGAAATAGGGGCTGGTGGCGCCGTTATTGACCAGGATGTCCAGCCGGCCTTCGGTGTCCTGGATGTCCTTGATGGCGCGTTCGCGGTCGTCGGCTTCGCCCAGGTGCAACACCATGGCGCGCGCCTTGCCGCCTTCGGCGACAATCTCGCTGGCGACGCGGTCGCAGTCGGCAATCTTACGGCTCGCGCAGATGACCAGGGCGCCGTTGCGCGCCAGGCGCTTGGCGGCGGCTTCTCCGATGCCCCGGCTGGCGCCGGCGATCAGCGCGACTTTGCCCTCAAGCGACAAATCCTGTTCGGCCATGGATCATCCTCCCCGTCCTGGCGCGTCTTTACGGGCGGGACCCTAGCGGCGGCGGGAAGGGAAGGCGAGGGGGCGTGCGCGGTCGGATTCACCCCTCCGCGTCCCGGACAGGCAGGCGATGGGTCTTTCATTCCGCGTTCAGCTCCAGTCGGCGATCTTGCCGCCCATGCTCGAACTCGCCCTCGCCCTCGACGTCATCGAAGACTGCCGCGTCGACGGCGTGCCGCTCCATGGCGAGGTGCAGGTCGTGGACAGCTTCGCGGACTTCAGGGTTCAGATCGTCGACAGCTTTCCGGACTTGAAGGTCAAACCGGTCGAGAATTTCGCCGACAGCTGCGGCGAGTGGAGGTTTGTCGACAGCTTTCCCGATTTCACCGTGCAGTTCGTGGACAGCTTTGCGGATTTTAAGATCGCGTTTGTCGAGAGCTTCCCTGGCGAGCCTTAGCGCTGGCCGCACGACGCGGCGGACGCTAGCCTCGGGCCATGTCCTTTTATGACGACCATGTCCTGCCGCATCTCATCGGCATCGCCTGTGCGACGCCGCAAATCATGAAGCAGCGCTCGTTGCTGGTTCCTGCGGCGGAAGGGCGGGTTTTGGAGGTGGGCTTTGGATCAGGAACCAATCTGGGCTTTTACGACCCCACCAAGGTCGAGCGCCTCTTCGCGCTGGAGCCCAGCGAGGGCATGCGCCGCAAAGCCGCCAAGGCCGTCTCGGCCTCTCCGCTGGATATTGAATGGCTCGGCCTGCCCGGAGAAGAGATCCCGCTGGAGGACGACAGCGTCGACACCGTGGTGCTGACCTATACCGCCTGCACCATCCCCGATGCGGCGGCGGCCCTCGCCCAGATGCGCCGCGTGCTCAAGCCCGGCGGTCGCTTGTTGTTTTCTGAACATGGCGCGGCGCCGGATGCGGGCGTCGCCAAATGGCAAGGCCGCATCGAGCCGGTCTGGAAGGTGCTGGCCGGCGGCTGTCATCTGACCCGCAAGCCCGATCAGATGATTGAAGCGGCGGGCTTCAGGATCGAGGACCTGACCGCGGGCTATCTGCCCAAAAGCCCGAAATTCGCCGCGTTCAATTATGCAGGTTCGGCGAGGGTAGGGTGAATGATTGAGGAGGATCTGCTCGCAGGCAAATGCCAACGACTGGTCGGAGATATTCACCTCCACACGCGCGAGAGAACGGGCTGGCGACAGTTCGCCGGAATACGAGCTGACCTAAGGCCGGTCCTCTTGATTAACGGGCTGCATGAGATCGTCATTGTTATCAGTTGCGACCCGGAACTGATTCCCCCTGGGACGAGCGGGGAGGCTGAACATCACACCGTTGACCGATATGCTGAACGAGCTGGCGCCAGAATCGGCGACACGTTTCCGGTGATGGGCGGCGCAGTCGAGATTGGAGAGTTCACTGTCCGCGCGATCGAGAACATCATCTATTCAACGGGTGACGGCGGGACCTGGAGTTGGCGCGTGGACATCGCCTAACGCACCCAAAACCCGAAGAAGAGATCGCGCACCGTCTCAAGACTCCACAAACCGAAAGCCGCGCCGATCAGCAGAACCAGCAGGATTTTCCAGCGATGCCCCCGGGTGAAGCGCCAGGCGGTCATCACCGCGCCCCAGGTCGCCTTCCAGCCAAACAGACGCAAAGGCAGACCGAGCGCGACGGCGCCCAGCAGTGAAAACCCCGCGATCCAGGCGAAATCTGCGTCCATGCCTGTCCCCTCCGGCAACCGACCTTCAGCCGGCCTGGAAAGGCTTATAGCACGTCGAGCACGGTTTCAGGGGGCCGGCCTATGGCGGCTTTGGGGCCATTGATCAGCACGGGGCGCTCAATCAGCTTCGGCGTCGCGGCCATGGCCGTGATCAAGGCAGCGTCCTCGGCG
>LYSW01000023.1 GCA_001657295.1 Oceanicaulis sp. BBD 1991-10
ACCCTTCAGCCAAGGCGTCGTCGGTGATCGCCACCGTCACGGTTTCCGAGGTATCGCCCGGGGTGAAGGTCAGCGTGCCCGACGTGGCGGTGTAATCCGACCCCGCAACCGCCGTGCCGTCGGCGGTGGCGAAATCGACCGTGACGGTTTGACCGGACGCGGCGTCCAGGCTGACGGTGAAGACCGCCGTGCCGGCGCCCTCGCCGACCGTCACATCCGCGATCGACAGATTGGGCTGGCTGTCATTATCGGTGATCGTGCCGACGCCCGTCGCATCTGAGATCGACGCGTTGCCGGCGCTGGACAGCGCCACCGAGAAGGTTTCGCTGATCTCGTCGAGAGCGTCGTCCGTTATGACCACGGTCACGGTCTCGGACACGTCGCCGGGCGTGAAGGTCAAAGTGCCGGAATTGGCGGTATAGTCCAGGCCCGCCTGCGCGATCGTATCGCTGGTCGCGAAATCGACCGTCACCGTCTGACCGGAGGCCGCGCTTAAGGACACCGTGAAGACCGCCGCGCCGGCGTCTTCAGCGACGGTCACATCATCAATGGACAGGCTAGGCGCCGCGTCATCATCGGTGATCGCGCCGTCGCCTGAGGCGTCGGAAATCGTCGCATTCACCGCGCTGGACAGATCCACCGTGAAGCCTTCAGCGGCTTCATCCAGGGCGTCGTTGGTGACCGTGACGGTCACCGTCTCGGCCGTGTCGCCGGGATTGAAGGTCAGCGTGCCCGATGTGGCGGTGTAGTCAGACCCGGCGGCGGCCGTGCCGTCCGTCGTTGTAAAATCCACCGTGACCGTCTGGCCGGAGGCGGCGCTTAAGGACACCGTGAAGACCGCCGTGCCGGCGCCCTCGCCGACCGTCACGTCATCGATGGAGAGCGAGGGCGCGGTGTCATTATCGGTGATCGTGCCGTCGGCCGAGCCGTCGGCGATCGTGGCGTTGCCAGGGCTGGACAGTCCGACGGTGAAGCTTTCGGAGGCTTCGTTCAGCGCGTCGTCGTCAATCGTCACCGTTACGGTTTCCGATATGTCTCCGGGCGTGAAGGTCAGCGTGCCCGACGTGGCGGTGTAGTCCGACCCGGCGACCGCCGCGCCGTCCGCCGTCGCGAAATCGACCGTGACGGTTTGAGTGGAGGGGTTGCTCAGGCTCACCGTGAAGCTGGCGGTCCCCGCCCCCTCGCCGACCGTGACGTCCGCGATCGAGATCGTGGGCTGGCTGTCGTCGTCGGTGATGGTGATCGTGGTTTGCTGGACGCCGTTTTCGGTGACCAGGCCGCCGCCGCCGGTCACGCTGGCGATATCGACGACGATCGTTTCGGCCGCCGCCTCGAAAAGCGTGTCCTGCACCGTGGTCAGGGTCGTGGTCTGCGTCGTATCGCCCGCAGAGATGACCACGGCGGTGACGGGATCGGTATAATCCACGCCGCCCCCGGTCGCGGCGCCGGACAGGGCGAGATTCACGGTGGTGTCCGCCAGAACCGGCGTGGACAGGCCGATCTCGATGGTCACCGTCTGTCCGGCTTCGGACGCCGGGTTCGGGTTGACGGAATTGATGGACGCGACGGCCGCATCATCATTTGTAAGCGTGCCGATGGCGGTGGCGTCCGTAATCGTTGCGCCAAGACCGGTCGGGCTGGACAGCGTCACGACGAAGGTTTCATCGGCCTCAACCAGGCTGTCGGTCGAACCGACCACCGTGATGTCGACCGTCTGATCGCCATCCGGGATCGTCGCCGTGCCGGAGTTCGCCGTATAGTCTTCGCCGGCGGCCGCGGTGCCGTCGGAGGTGGCGAAGGCGACAGTGATATCGCCATTGGCCGCCGCGGACGACGAGATCGTGAACACGAAGTCGGTCGTCCCGCTATCGCCTTCGACCTCTGTGACATCCGCGATGGTGATGTTGCGCACGGTGGTGTCGACCAGCACGCCGGCGGTCGAGCCCACGCTCGCCAGCGCCAATCCGGCGTCATTGCCGGCGCTGTCCTGCATCGTGCCGCCATTGAGCGAGAGCGGCGAGCTTACCGCAATGCCGTCGCTGTCATTGTCGCCCGCCTGAATGGAGTAGACGAAGACCAGATCGGTCGTGCCGGACCCGGTGTCGAAATCCGCGGTCCGCACGGTCGACCCAATCGTGATGGAAAGCTGCGGCGCGCCGGTGACGGTCACCGCCTCGTCATAGCTCACCGTGAAGCTGAGATCCTGCCCGCTCGTATAGGTGGCGTCGCCGGGAACCGTGACCGACTGGACGCTGGGCGCGTTGGCGTCTTTGGCGACCGTATCCTCGGCCGCAGCCCCGCTATTGCCGTTCACATCCGTCAGCGTCGCCGACAGGGTCAGCGTGCCGTCAGGAAGCCCGGTGACGTTGACGCCGGTGATCTGGTCGGCCGGATCGGAGATCGTGCCGGTGTCCGCCACGCTGCCCCCGCCGCCGCTGGAGGTGATCGAATAGCTGTAGCCCGCGCCCACCTCGGCGCCGGAGAAGGTGAAGCTCAAGGCGTCGTCATTGCCCGCGTTGATCGCGGCCTGATCGATCGACACGGTATAGCCCGTCGGCGGCGCCGTTTCTTTCGTGACCGTGTCCTGCGATGCGGTTCCGGTGTTGCCCGCCGCATCCGTCAGGGTCACCGACAGGGTCAGCGTGCCGTCGGGCAGGCCGGAGACGTTGACGCCGCTGATCTGCTGGTTCGAGGACCCGACGGCGCCGGAATTGAGCACCGATCCTCCGCCGCCATCCGAGGTGATGGTGTAATTATAAGTCGCGCCTACGACCGCGGAGGTGAAGGTGAAGCTGAAGGCGTCGTCATTGGCCGCATTGATCAAGGCCTGATCGATCAAGACCGAATATCCGCTCGGCGCCACATTATCGACCGTCGCGCCGGTGCTGTCGGCCGTGGTGGTTTGATTGCCGGCATTGTCCGTCGCGGTCACGGCGACATTGAGCCCGCTGGATTCAATCGCGCCCGCCACGATCGTATAGGCCGCCGTCCAGACGCCCGAGCTTTCCGAGGCCGCCACGGCGGAGCCTCCGCCAAAGGATGAGAAGTCGACGGTGACCGACGCGATCGTATCGGCGTTGTTGTCGCCGCCCGCGGTGTTGTTCCAGGTCGCGGTGACGGTGTCGCCGATAATGTATTCCCCGCTGACGCCGGAGGCGCCGGATATGGAAATGGCGCCGTCGGTGACCGTCGGTGCGATATTGTCCGCCGTCAGATTGCTGGTGTCGGCGGTGGTGGTCGGCCCGGCGACGTTGGTCGCCGTGACCGAGACATTGAGATTGCCCGCGTCAACGCTGCCGGCGACCAACGTGTAGCTGGCGGTCCAGGTCTCGCTGGAATTGGTCGCGGACACCGTCCCGCCGCCGCCGAATGCGGAGAAGTCGACCGTGACGGTGGTGACGCCGGCATTATTGTCGCCGCCGACCGTGTTGTTCCAGGACACTGTGACGGTGTCGCCGATATTGTATTCGCCGCCGGGTCCGCTGCCGGACGAGGTGATGGAGATATTGGCGTCGGTGACGGTGGGGGCGGAGGCGGCGGACGGACAGTCGGGATCAATGGCGCTGGCGTCGAAGCTGAACGTATCCAATGCAGAGCCGGTGAAGGTGTCGCCCGCGGCGAAGACCGGCGGGGTCGGCGAGGACGGGCCATCGATCGCGACAAAAGTCAAATCGCCTGCGGCCGGGGTCTGGCTGATTGTCAGAATGGACTGGATCGTCGCGGTCTGGCCGACCAGGGCGGTCGGACCGGAGGTGTTGGTCAGAACCGTGTTCGCGCTGTCAATCAGGAAGGTCTGAAAACGATCGCGATTGCCGCCGCCAACGAAATCGGTGGTGCCGCCGGTATATTGGCCGCCGGTGATCCTGAACTGGGTGTTTGTTGCGCTCGCCGTGCAGGTGCCGTCGATATTGAGGTTGACGACTGCGCCGCTCAGATCAGCCGACCCGACGGAGTTCTTCGTCGCTGTATCGGTTGCGGGCGCGCCGGTGTTCAGCGCAGCATCCGTCAATGTCACCGACAGGGTGAGCGTCCCGTTCACCAGGCCGCCCAGATCAATGCCGGTGATCTGATCGGTCGCCGTTGAGATCGTGCCCGATCCGGTGACCGGCGTGCCGCCGCCCGACGAGGAGATCGTGTAGTCGTAGGTCGCGCTCACCTCAGCCCCCGCAAAGGTGAATGAGACGGCTGTGACATTGGCCGACGTAACCGGGTCCTGGTCCAGGGTGACCGAGTAGCCTGTCGGCGGGGTGGAGTCGGCGGGGATGGCGGTCTCAAATACGAAATTGTCGAAATTGTCGAAAAAGCCCGAGCCGGTGATGACGACGCGATCCACATCGTTGAAATCATCGCTCAGCGTGACGGTGAACGCGTTCAGACCCGTGGTCTGCGTACCCTGTGAGACCCCGCCCCGAAAGCCTTCGATGGATGACAGGGTTCCAAAGAAATTGGACCAGTCGAAGGAGACGAAATCGAATTCAGCCCCGTCCACCGTCTCCACGGTCAGCGTTTCAACGCCGCTAAACTCATTAAGCTGGATTGAAGGCGACCCGCCGGTTCCCCCCTCCGCATCCTGGAAAATAAATCCCGCGCTGGCGGAGAAACGGAAATTGGTATTGTAGACTTGCGGTGACACGACATCGGCATCGGCGAATCCAAGTCCTTCAAAATTCACCGTCACGTCCACGGGAATCGATTGGGCGATGACGGGGGCGGACAGCGCGCTCGCCAGCAGCGAGGCTGCGACGGCGTGTTTCAATACGGGGAGGCCGAAGCGGCGACGGCCTGACGCCAAGCCGGCGGATTGTTCTTGAGCGTCAGCTCTCGGTTCAGACAAAGCGTTCGCAAGCCGAGACCAGGCGCGCTGCGCCGCCGTCATAATCTGACACATGCCGTTTCCCCCAATTGGCGCAATCCTGCGCCATATGCGCCTTCCACGACGCCGGCGCACCCTTAAGGCGATATCCCTGCGCTCAGCCTAAGCGATAATCATGCCACCTCATCTCTCCTTAAGAGAGGCCTCTGAGCTATGCTGCTGGAACTTGCGCCGATTGTGCATGCGGTACAAGCTCTCGCTGAAAAATTTCGAGCTTATGTTGTATAATTATACAAATATCAGATTTTATTGTCTTTTTTTGGCTTTTGTCCATGTTCTGAGCGATGATTGAGATTGTGTCGAGCTTGTTTTTCGCGAACTGAAGCGTCCTGGTGCAAAACAAGCCCGAGTCAATGAACACACTCAAAGCCTGCATGGTGCGATGCGCAAGCCAAATATTTGAATTTTGGGCTTGTAAGGCTTCCAACGCGCAGCCACTATCCCGGCGCGCATTAACCATACTCTTAAGATTGCGCATTTCGGATTTCAAACGGACGGGAGCACCCGATGGAAGCCTATATCAGCATGATCACAGCTTATGGCTGTAACTTTGTTATTCGACAGTGGGGCGCGTGTAGCGGCGGCCTGGTCGCGATCAGTCAGAACACGGCTTTGTTCTCACTGATCGGCACGGCCTTCGGCGGCGACGGGCGGACCACGATGGGTCTTCCGGATCTGCGCGGGCGCTCTCCCGTCAGCTATGGCTCGGGCCCGGGGCTGCAGCCGGTGGCGCGCGGCGAGAAGGGCGGCCTGGAATATGTGACGCTGAACTCGCTGAATCTTCCCGCGCACTTCCATACCGTCAGCCTGACCGGCTCCACGGCGGCGGTGTCGGCGGACCTGACCGTGTCCACAGATGCGGGCAATTCGCCCGATCCCGACGGGAATTATCTGGGCCAGGGCGCTGGGCCGGTGCAGCCTTATGCGACGACGCTGTCCAGCCCGTCCGGCGCTCAGGCGGGTGTGGTGAACGTCCCCGCGCAGGCGGTGAGCGTGTCAGGCGCCACAGGCAACACAGGCAATAATCAGTCCTTTTATGTCCGCTCACCCTATCAGGGCGTGAATTATCAGATCTGCATGTTCGGCATCTATCCGTCGCGCAGCTGATCGGCGCTTAAGGAGCCCAATCATGACTGAGATTTCTGATCTGACAGCCGACGTGTTCGAGCCATGCGTTGAGGAGACATTCAACATCAACGGCCAGCCGGTGACGCTCAAGGAGGTGGAGAAAGGTGAGCCGCATGGACCGAAAATGCGCGCGCCCTTCATTCTGACGTTCACGTCCGAGGAGCCGATCGGGATGCAGGACGGCATACAAATCGTCACCCATCCGGTGGTCGGCGAAGTCGAGTTGCTGGTGCATCGCGTGGCTGACCCGGAAGGGCCGACCTATGAGATCATCTTCGGTTGATTTCGATCGGCGACCCGCCGGCTCTAAGCCGGCGCCCCGCCGAGCCAGAGTTTAACCCTTCGCGCTCATCAAGGAGGAGCCGATGGAAGCGTATATGAGCATGATCACCCCTTACGGGTGCAATTTCGTCATTCGAAACTGGGGCGCCTGCGCCGGGGCCCTGCTTTCGATCAATCAATTCCAGGCCCTGTTCTCGTTGCTGGGAACCAATTTCGGCGGCGATGGCCGCACAACCTTCGGCTTGCCGGAGCTGCGCGGCCGCTCTGCAGCCAGCTATGGCACAGGCACCGGCCTTAACCCGGTCAGCATCGGTCAAAAAGGCGGCGTCCAGACCCACACGCTAAGTGCGTCGGAAATGCCCGCCCACGATCACACCGTGACATTGTCCGGCGCGGTTCCGGCCGATGACGCCGATCTCGTCGTCTCCACGGACGCGGGCAACTCGCCGGATCCGGACGGCAATTATCTCGGCCAGGGCGCAGGCCCGGTCCAGCCTTATGCCAGCACCTTGTCCAGCCCTCCCGGGACGCAGTCGAGCGTCGCCGACATTCCGGCCCGGCCCGCCAGCTTTAACGGCAACACTTTCAACGCCGGCGCCAGCCAGTACTTCGTGACCCAATCGCCTTACCAGGGCGTCAACTATCAGATCTGCATGTACGGGCTTTTCCCGTCACGCAACTGATCGGTGGAGGTCAGACCATGAAAACCCTGGACGAAATCACCGCCGACGACTTCAAGGACCGGGTCGGCGAGACGTTCACGATCGGCAAGAAGAATGCGACGCTGAAGGCGGTCGACGTGCGGCCTGCGGGGCACAAGATGTTCCGGGACCAGGTCAGCCTGCTTTTTGAAGCCGACGAAGATCTTGAGGTCGACTCAGGGCTCGCCAAGGTGGCGCACGCCGAGCTGGGCCGGCTGGATTTGCTGGTCCACCGGATCGACAATCCGGACGACCCGGAGGGCAAAGACGCCAAACCCCTCTACGAGATCATGTTCACTTAAGGACGGCTCGTGACGACAACGACACGCAATGATGGTCCGGCGGTCAATCCGCTGGACCTTTTTCTCCGCCCGGCCCAGGCCAAGGACGAAGCCTTCCTGCGCAGCGTCCACGACGCGGGGCGCGCCTGGGAGTTCGAACCGCTCAAGGCGCAAGGCGATGAAGAGCTGTTGGCCACAATTCTCAAACAGCAGGCCGAAGCCCAGCACGATCAGTATTTCAACACCTTCACCCTGGCGAAATACGCCGTCATCGAATGGTGCGGCCAGCCGATCGGGCGCATCTATGCGGACTTTCGCGACCATGAAATCCGCATTCTCGATCTGATCATCCTGCCCGCCTTTCGCGGCAAGCAGATCGGCGAAATCGTCGTGCGCGGGATTTGCGGCCAGGCGGCGCAGGAGCGCAAACCGGTGACCCTGCAGGTGCACCCGCTCAATCGCGCGCGCCTGTTTTATCAGCGCCTCGGCTTTCGGGATCTGGGCCCCAATCCCGGGCCCTTCCACGAGATGGAATGGCGGGATCCGGCGACGGCGCCGCTCAAGCTCTGACGGCGCCGCGCCGCCTCAGCGCGGCGGCTTGATGCCCGGCCCGATTTGCTTTTGAGTTTCGATCGGCCTCGCCCCGGACCAGGCGGCGCCGAACCGTCGGCATGGCGTCAAGCGGGGTGAGCGGGAGCAATGATCAACACGATGAAGCGCGGCGCGGCCGCGTGGGCGGCGGGATGTGCGTTGCTTGCAGCCGGTCCGGGCGCCGCGCCGGCCGCGGCGCAAGCCGATCCGGCCGAGCCTGATCACGCTCACGCCGCCGCAGCCGCCGCCAGGCCGGCCATTCTGCCCTTACGAGAGCGGGCGGCGGTGATCGACGCCATTCTGGAGGAACGCCTCGACACCGTGATGCCGCAGATCATGCGAGAGGAAGGTGTCGATCTCTGGCTCTTGATGGCGCGGGAATATTTCGAAGAGCCGGTCGTGGAAAGCATGCTCGACGCGCGCAGCATGGCCGCGCGCCGGCGCACCATCCTGATCTTTTTCGATCCCGGCGAGGGCCGGCCCATCGAGCGCCTGACGGTCAGCCGCTATGGCCTGGCGGGACTGTTTGAACCCGCCTGGGACCCGGAATTGGAGCCGGACCAGTGGCGCGCGGTCGCGGACATCATAGAGGCGCGCGATCCGGACAGCATCGCGATCAACACCTCCGCGCTGACCGCGTTCGGCGACGGCATGACGGCGAGCCAGTATCACGCCCTGCTGACTGCGCTGCCCGATGCATATCACGACCGTCTGATCTCCGGCGAAAGACTGGCGGTGCGGTGGCTGGAGACCCGCACGCCGTCCGAGCTGGCGCTTTACCCGGACATCGTCCGGATCGCTCACTCCATCATGGCGCGCGCCTTCTCCCGCGAGGTGATCACCCCCGGCGTCACCACGCTGGAGGATGTCACCTGGTGGTATCGTGACGAAGTCTCCCGCCTGGGCCTCAATGTCTGGTTCAACCCCTCCATGGGCCTCCAGCGCGAGGGCGTCGAGGGCATTTTGCGCGGCGATGAAGTCATCCGGCCGGGGGATTTGATCTGGACCGATTTCGGCCTCAGCTATCTCCGGCTGAACACCGACACCCAGCAGCTCGGCTACATTCTGCGCCCGGGCGAGACCGAGGCGCCGGCCGGCCTGGCCGCAGGCCTGGCCGCGACCAATCGGGTTCAGGACATCCTGACCTCTCACTTTCAGGTCGGGCGCAGCGGCAATGAAGCGCTGGCGCTCACCCGGGCCCAGGCGATCGAAGAAGGCTTGAGCCCGTCCGTCTACACCCATCCCATCGGCGCCCACGGTCATGGGGCGGGGCCCGCCATCGGCTTCTGGGACAATCAGGGCCCGACGCTGCGCGGCGCCGGGCCGATCAACGCCGACACGGCCTGGGCGATCGAATTGACCTCGTTCAGCGCGGTGCCCGAATGGGACGGTCAGATCGTCGATTTCCGCTCCGAGAAGAACGCCATCTTCGACGGCGAAACCGTGCGCTATATCGACGGCCGCCAGACCGAGCTGATCTTGATCCCGTCGGACGGGTGACCGGCCGCGAAGATCAGGCCGGCGCCTGGTGCGTTGAACGGCGGCGCCAACCGGCCGCCAGCAGCCAGACCATCAGCACCAATTCGCCAAGCGCGAGGAGCAGCAGCCAGTCCAGAGTCAAAGCCGGGGCGAAATAGCGGCCCAGAAAGATCACGACATAGGACAGGCCGGCGAGCGCGACCGGGACGGCGATCCAGGCCGGGACATGGGGCGCGCGCCAGATCGCGACGCTCAGGATCACCAGGTGAAGGCCGAACAAGGCCAGCGCCATGAACTCCATGGAGCTGGAGGCGGCCAGATGGGCCAGCACTTCGGGCTGAAGCGCCGCGTCGCCCAGCTGCTCGGCCGCCGATGCGTTGGTCGCCAGATCATAGGCTTTCAGGCTCGACCAAAGGCCGACAAACGCCAGCGCCGTGTAGACCAGTCTCGCCCACGCCACGAGTTGAGACAGCGCCGGCTGGCCGGGGCGCAAAAACCAGTACAGCGCCCAGGCCACCAGAATATCCATCACATAGGTGACGAAGAGCAAAAGCACGCCGATCAGATAGGGCGCCCCGTCGGCGCGAAGATTTTCAATGGTCTGGGCGATGTCTCCGGACACCACGCTCTGCGACATGAAGTAGAAATTCGCCGCCGGCGCGGCGAACACCATGACGAGCAGGCCGAAACCGGCGATCAAAGCGGCGGATTTCAGTGAAAGCCCGCCTTGAGCAGGCGGTGCGGAATGGTCCGTCATGCCGGCTGTCCCTCCATCAAGCCGAAATTCTCACAGCCCGGAGTTCAGCGCTAAGCGACCGGGACGCGGCTGTCACATTAAACGACGGTCACGCTGAGAGAGCCTTAGGCCGGCGTCCCGGACTCGGCGCAGCGCTAGCCGCTGCATCCCAATTGACTATCGTGTTCCCGAGTTCACCGACGCCGGCTCGCCCAGAAGATCATTGAGAACTACGACGCATGGACCTTCATCGTCGTCTAAGATGTATTGAGCACCGTCCTGAGCGATCGACATCCTTTGCGGATGGTTTCGGAGTGCGTCGACCAAAGTCTCGACCTGCTCCTGAACAGCCACGTGACATCCATCTGGCGTAGGATCGGGGAAAGTCAGCCTATCCATGACAGTGCGGACCAAACCGGCGTTTTCATTGCGCAACCGCTGAAGATCCTCATCCGCGACGCGGTCTTTGCGGGCCCTCAGGACCCGCTCCGCGCTTGGTACAGCGACTCTGTATGCGCGCCAAATGTCCCGGTACTCGGCGACGGCGTCGCCTGCTCCAGCAAGCTGGCCTCTCACAAGCACCTCAAGGTCGGGATGATTTCTTTGTAGCTCACGCATGGCTAGCGCGCGATCTGAATCGTTCTGGGCGTCCACGAAATACCAATAGAGCAACAAGGGCGCGTCACCGACGATCGAGTTCTCGGGGATGTCATTCTCGGTCCCGTCGGCGTTTTGGTTGAACGCCTCGACAAAGCGCGCGGCGATGTCGCCGACCTCTGGATTGCGCCGGTCGATATAGGACTGAGCTTCCGAGGCTGAAAGCGATTCTGAAATCGTGTTCTGAATGCCGACCGGCGAGCAGGTTCGGACATAGTCGCGCGACCAAGCCAACGCCGTCATCACGTCCGGCGTGTTCCTGAAATTGTCGCGCTCCTCCAAGTAAGTGATCTGCTGGGCGCGGATCGTACTGTATAGCCCCGCAGGATCAGGTGTAAGATAGATAAAAGTTTCAAACTGTTGGTGAATATCCGAGACCGCCAGATCAACTGTCGAGATGACGGTTAGCGACTGGGTGCTCGCTTCGAACAAGCCCATCAGCGTGGACAGCGTCTCGAACGCCACATTGTAGCTGTTGCGGCTGATTGAGGATGCGAGGCGGGCGGATTGGAGGTTCTCGAAGAATTGCGCGCATAGCGCGTCGGTGATGATGACAGTGTTTTGTGCATATCGGTCTTTATTGTTTTCCAGCCAGTCCGTCGCCTGTTTCGATGTGACCTGCGATGCCGGCGGCGGCCGGCCGCCCGGCGCCGGTTGCGCATCAATTCGAAACTGGTAGTCGATCAAACGCTCACGCATCTCGGCATGAGCTCGCATCATCCTGATCATGTGACACCGATCCAATGCGCGCGCTGGCTCGCGTGAATTCGACGTCGTGGGATCGCCGCGCTCCGGGCTCGACAAAACCGCCTGACGCGTCTGCTGGCGACAGTGGATGTCGTACCAATCGTTCGCGCTTGCTCCGATGCCGGCGCCTCCCATCAAACGCGATTGCAGGCCCGCACAACCTGAAAGCAGCACTAAGGATAAAATGATTAAGACACACCGCATGATCGTCCCCCGAAGCTCAAGCAGCACACTGTATAAGGTAAATTTAATCGGCCTATGATTGCAAGTCGGCGTCTATAGACCGCTTTCTGGCGCCGACGGTCCGGGCCTTCATCGAAGCTCAAGACTTCGATGATTTGGAAAAGACGGCCTTGACCAGGGGCTCGAACCGGCCGCGCTCAGCGCGTCAAATCGAACACGCTGGCCGATCGCGCCGGGATTAAGAGGCCGTCGGAAAAGACGGTGATTTCGCCCGTGATCACCTCGCGGACGCCCGCATATCCATCCAGCACCTCCGCGTAGCGGGCGAGATCGAGCGCATGCGCGGTCTCGCCCTTATTGAGCACCACCAGCACCGTTTCGCCCGCGTAGCGGCGGGCGTAGACGTAAACATTCTGCGCGCCATGCCGGTCCAACGGGGCGAAGTGGACGAGGTCCCCGTGGTGGACGGGGCCGGCGGTTCTGCGCCAATTGACCAGCGCGCGCAGCCAGGCCTGCATCGCCGCCTCGTCCTCGCTCAATCCTTCGCCGGTGAAGGCGTTGCGCGCGTCATCCGGCCATCCGCCGGGGAAATCCGTGCGGATTTCGCCATGGTCGCCCGGATTGTCGTTGGTGAATAACAGCTCGGTCCCATAAAGGATTTGCGGGACCCCGCGCGTGGTCAGCGCCAGGGTCAGCGACATCCGGGTCAGCGCCAGATCCTCGCCCATCTGTGTGTGGATGCGGTCAAAGTCATGATTATCCGCGAACACCATCAGGCGATGCGGGTCGCCGTAGAGCCGGTCATTGACCATGAATTGGTAAAGCGTGATCAGGCCGGTATTCCAGCCATCCTCCTCCAGCAAGGCGTCGCGCGAGCGGATCTGCAGCGGGAAATCCATCAGGTCCGGCACGCCCGGCTGCCCCTCCGGCGCGATCGGCGAGCCGGTCTGCATCGGGGCGATCACCGCCGGGTCATAGGCCCAGGCTTCGCCGACCACGCCGAGATCGGGATATTCCGCCATCACCCGCGCCATATAGCGGTCCAGGAAGGCCTGGTCTGGAAAGTCATAGGTGTCCAGCCGAACGCCGGACAGTCCCGCCTCTTCAATCCACCAGATCGTATGGTCGATCAGATAGCGCGAGACCCGGTCGAGCCGCTGATTGAAGTCCGGCATGGTCGGGGCGAACCAGCCGTCGACGAAGTCGCGATGGTCCGTCGCCGCGCGATAAGGGTCGTAGGCGGTGGTGTGCTGATAGCTCGACTGGAAAAACTCGGAGTCGTTGTTGAACCAGTCCGGGCTCGGCGGATCCTGGAAGAGATAATGGTTCGAGCCGGCATGGTTGAGGACGATGTCCTTGATCAGCCCGATCCCGCGCGCTGCGGCGGCTTCGCTGAGCGCCAGATAGAGCGCATTATCGCCCAGGCGCGGATCGACCCGGTAATGATCCGTGATCGCATAGCCATGATAGCTGTTGCGCGCTTCGGCGTTCTCCAGAACCGGATTGAGCCAGAGCTGGGTGAAGCCCATCTCCGCCACATAATCGATCCGGTCGATCAGGCCCTGCAGATCGCCGCCATGGCGCCCGCCCGGATCGGCGCGATTGAGCCCGTCGACATAGCCCTCAACCGTGTCATTGCCGAGATCGCCGTTCGCAAAGCGGTCAGGATAGGGGAGATAGACCGTGTCGGTGGAATCAAAGCCGTCGCGCTGCGCCGAGCCCGCCGCACGCGCCTTCACCGCCCAGCCGCGTTCGATCACCGTCCCGTCCGGCGCCGTGAAGCGCAAGACGACCGGTCCCGCCGCCGCGTCCGGCGCGATCTCAAGATCGAGGAAGAGATAGTTTGGATTATCCGCCGTCTCAGCGCCCAACAGCGCCACGCGCTCATCCTCGATCGCGGGCGCGAGCGCACCTGCCTGCGGACCATAGACGACAAGCTGGACCGTGCGGTCCTCAAAGCCGCTCCACCAGTGCGGCGGTTCGATGCGCTCGATTTCCTGCGCGGCGGCGGCGCCGGTGCAAAGCCCCGCCAAGACCGCCAGCGCCCGGATCATGACGACGCCTTGAGGCTGGCGGCGAAGGCGGCGTTCCGTGTGATCTGATCCCAGTCGCCCGATTTGACCGCCGCCTTGGGCGCGATCCAGCTGCCCCCGCAACACACGACATTGTTCAAGGCGAGATAGTCCGCCGCCCGGTCCTTCGCGATTCCCCCGGTCGGGCAAAAGCGCACGGACGGCAGAGGCCCGGCGAGGGCTTTAAGATAGCCGATCCCGCCGGCTGGTTCGGCCGGGAAGAATTTCAGGACCTGAAAGCCCGCCTGCGTCGCGGCCATCGCCTCGCCGGCGGTGGCGACGCCGGGCAGGCAGGGCGCGCCGGCGGCCAGCATCGCCGCGCTCAGATCAGGGGTCAGACCGGGGCTGACGAGAAAAGCCGCGCCGGCTCCGGCGCTGTCTTCGGCCTGTTTGGGCGTGGTGACCGTGCCCATGCCGACGATGAGATCGGGCGCCGCGTCCTGCATCGCCTTCATGGCGTCCAGGGCGATCGGCGTGCGCAAGGTCAACTCGATCACTTTGAGCCCGCCGGCGGCCAGCGCCTTGGCGAGCGGGACGGCGTCGCTGATCTCGTCCACGGCCAGCACCGGGATGACGGAGGCGGCCTCGATGATCTGATCCAGCGTGGCGGTCATGGCTAGAGCCCTCCGGCTTCGGCGATGGCGGCCGCGCCCATCAGGGCGGCGGCGTCGGATCGGATAAGGCGCACCGGGATCGCCTCGACATAGCGGCTCATGGGCCCCCGGCGCACCCGGCGCGCCTCAAACGGGCTCTTGTCCAGGAGCGTATGAATTTTCGGCAGGATGCCGCCGGCCAGATAGGTGCCGCCGCGCGCGCCGGTGATCACCGACACGTCTCCGGCATAGGCGCCCAGCGCCCCGCAGAACAACATCACCGCCCGGTGCGAGCGCGAGGTCTCGTCCGCGAGCGCGCGCGCGGTGATCTCTTCGGGCCGCACGCCGGGCCAGGTCTCCCCGTCGATGGCGCACAGCGCGCGGTGGATATTCACCAGGCCCCGGCCGGACAATAGGCGCTCCCAGCTGACATAGCCGTATTCATCCGCGATGAATTTGCCCACGGCGATTTCTTCGTCCGTGCGCGGGGCGAAGCCGGCATGGCCGCCCTCCGTCGCGATCACGCGCACTTCACCCTTGCACGGCACGAGCAGGCCCAGCCCCAGACCCGTGCCCGGCCCGAGAACCGAAATCGGCGCGTCCGCCATGGCCTTGGCGTCGTTCAACACGGTCTGGTCTTGGACGGGACATAAGGGCGCGCCGCGCGCCTGGGCGGCGAAATCATTAGCCGCGATGATGGTCTTAAGCGCCAGTTCGCGCGCCAGCTCGCCGGTCTCGAACCGCCAGGTGGAATTGGTCAGGCGGATTTTGCCCGGCGCGATGGGGGCGGCCACGGCCAGGCAGCCCGATTGCGGCGCCGGGCCGTCCCAGCTTTGCAGGTAGGCGTGGGCCGCGTCGCGCAAATGCTCAAAATCTTCATTCCGGAATCGGCGCATATGGTGCAGCGTGAATCCGGCCTTCGCCGTGCCCTCCGCGACAGCGAAGCGCGCATTGGTCCCGCCGATATCGGCGACCAGATAGCGGCCGGTCATGACACGTCCACCGGGCTGTCATGGAGGATCGCGCCATCCAGCTCCGGCAGCGCGATCGCGCCTTCTTCAGCGCAGCACACCTGGCTGCGGAAGCCGGAAAACAGCTCACGGCCCATGCCGGTGTGATAATGGCTGATATCCACGGCGGCCCGCTCGCGCGCCCGCCACTCGGCGGCGTCGACCCGCACGTCCAGCACGCCCGCTTCCGCGTCCAGCCGGATCAAGTCGCCATCGCGCACCTTGGCGATGTCGCCGCCGGCCAGCGCTTCGGGGCTGACATGGATGGCGGCGGGCACCTTGCCGGACGCGCCGGACATGCGCCCGTCAGTGACCAGCGCCACCTTGAAGCCGCGGTCCTGCAGACTGCCCAGCGGCGGGGTCAGCTTGTGCAGCTCAGGCATGCCGTTGGCCTTGGGGCCCTGAAAGCGCACCACGGCGACGAAGTCCTGCTCCAGCTCGCCCGCCTTGAAGCGCTCCATCAGCTCGGCCTGATCGTTGAACACAATGGCCGGCGCTTCGACCACGCGATGCTCCGGCTTCACCGCGCTGATCTTGATCACCGAACGGCCCAGCGGGCCCTTGAGCACGCGCAGGCCGCCATCAGCCGAAATCGGCCGCGCCACAGGGCGCAGCACCGCGTCATCGGCGCTGACCTCCGGCGGATCGCGCCAGACCAGCTGATCGTCCTCGATGAAAGGTTCTTTGGCGAAATCGGCCAGGCTGTCGGCGCCCAGCACGCCGACATCGGTGTGCAGCAAGCCGGCGTCGAGCAATTCCCGGATCAGGAAGGCCATGCCGCCGGCGGCGTGGAAATGGTTCACGTCGGCCTGACCGTTCGGATAGATGCGGGTCAAGAGCGGGGTGACTTTCGACAAATCGTCGAAATCATCCCAGTTGACCTGGTGGCCGGCCGCGCGCGCGATGGCGATCAGGTGGATGGTGTGGTTGGTCGAGCCGCCCGTGGCGTGCAGCCCCACGATGGCGTTGACGATGGCGCGTGCGTCAACGGCTTCGCCCAAAGGCCGATAGTCCTCGCCCAGCGCCGTAATCCCGGCCACGCGCTGCGCGGTCGCTTTGATCATGGCCTCGCGCAGATCCGTGCCCGGGGTCACGAAAGCCGAGCCCGGCACGTGAAGGCCCATGATCTCCATCAGCATCTGATTGGAGTTGGCGGTGCCGTAAAACGTGCAGGTGCCCGGGCTGTGATAGCTGGCGCTTTCCGCGTCCAGCAGCTTGTCGCGCCCGACCTTGCCTTCTGCATAAAGCTGGCGGATGCGCGCTTTTTCGGCATTGGGGAGCCCGGAGCGCATGGGGCCGGCGGGCAGGAAGAGCACCGGCAAATGCCCGAAGCGCAGCGCGCCGATCAGCTCGCCCGGCACGATCTTGTCGCAGGTGCCCAGGCAGATCGCCGCGTCGAACAGATTGTGAGACAGCGACACCGCCGTCGCCATGGCGATCACGTCGCGGGAGAAGAGCGACAATTCCATGCCCGGCTGGCCCTGGGTGACGCCGTCGCACATGGCCGGCACGCCGCCGGCGACCTGGCCGGTCGCGCCGACTTCGCGCAGCGCCGACTTGATCTGATCGGGATAAGGCTGCATCGGCTGGTGCGCCGAAAGCATGTCGTTATAGGCCGTGACGATCCCGATATTGGGCCAGACCATGTTCCGGATCGCGGCCTTGTCTTCGCCGGAGGCGGCGAAGCCGTGGGCGAGATTGCCGCAGGACAGGACCTTGCGGTGCGGGCCCTCCACCTGGGCGGCGCTGATCATCTCAAGATAGCGGCTGCGCGAGGGCGCGCTGCGCCGCTCAATGCGGGCGGTGACGTCTTTAAGGACGGCGTTCAGTTTTGCGGTCACAGGTCCAACTCGCTTTGGAGCTTAAGGAAGGCCTCAGGGCCACCAGTAGGATTGCAGGTCGATCTTCTCATCGCGCATCAAAGCGCGCACGGGCATGGCTTCGATGCGGCCCGGGCCGGCCGCCGCGCCCCAGGCGGCGCGCTTGGCGTCGCCGCTGATCAGGAGCGCGCAGAATTTCGCATCGGTAAGCGCCGCGCGCGTCAGCGTGGCGCGCTCGGTGAACGGACCGGTCACATCGGACGGCGTCGCCGAAATCGCAGCCGCCAACGGCCCATCGGACTTGAGCGCGTCCGGCAAGCCCTGCGCGTCCGGGAACCAGGACAGCACATGGCCGTCAGAGCCCATGCCCAGCAGGACGGCGTCAAAGGGGCGGGGCGCATGCTCCAGGCGCGCCTCGATCTCGGCGAGACCATCAGACGGCGTCGCCGCCGCGGTCTTAAGGCCGATGAAATCCGCGGCCGCGGCCGGACCGGTGACCAGATGGGTCTTTAAAAAGGTCTCGTTCGAGCCCGGCAGGCCGGGATCGACCCAGCGCTCGTCGGCCAGCACGATGGTGACTTTCGACCAGTCCAGATCGGCGCCGGAGAGCAATTGATAAAGCCGCTTGGGCGTGGAGCCCCCCGACGCGACAAGACTGGCGCGTCCACGGCGCGCGATCCCTTCGCGAAGGCGCGCTTCAATGCCTGCGGCCAGGGTCGCGGCGGCGGCGTCGCCGTCGCTGAATTCCTGCATCGCCGTCACCAGGGCGAGGGTGCTGGGATCGCTTCCGTTAGGCATCAAACCACTCCCGCTCATCGCGTCCGAGCAAAGTCGTCGCCCGCTCCGGCCCGTCAGTGCCGGCCGCGTAGAAATGCAAGGGACACGCGCCGTCGCGCCAGGCCTGAACCACGGCGTCGGTCCAGCGCCAGGCGGCCTCGACTTCATCGCGGCGCATGAATAGGCCCAGATTGCCGCGCACCACCGCCATCAGCAGGCGCTCATAGGCGTCGGGATAATTCTTATCGAACGTCTCCGCATAGGAGAGGTTGAGCGGCACATAGCGCAGCCGCACGCCGCCGGGACCGGGGTCTTTGGTCATCATCATCAGCTTGACGCCTTCATCCGGCTGCAAACGGATGATCAGCCGGTTGGGCTGCATGATGCCGGAATCAGCATTGATGATGTCGTGGGGCACCGGCTTGAACTGGATGATGATCTCGCTGCGCCGCCGGCGCATGCGCTTGCCGGTGCGCAGATAGAAGGGCACGCCGGCCCAGCGCCAGTTTTCAATCTCGGCGCGGATCGCCACGAAGGTTTCCGTGTCGGTGTCCGCCCCGACCTCATCGGCATAGGCGGGCGCCTCCTTGCCGCCGCTGACGCCGGCCTCATACTGGCCACGCACAATGGCGGAACCGGCCTGCTCGGCGGTCATGATGCGCAGGGCGCGGAGCACTTTGAGCTTCTCGGCGCGCACCTCGTCGGCTTCCAGGCTGGCCGGCGGCTCCATGGCGACCAGGCAAAGCAGCTGCAGGATATGATTCTGGACCATGTCGCGCAGTGCGCCGGCGCGGTCGTAATAGCCCGCGCGCGAGCCTGCGCCGAGCGATTCGGCGACCGTGATCTGGACATGATCGATGGCGATGGCGTTCCAGACCGGCTCCAGCAACATATTCGCGAAGCGCAGGATCAGGAGATTCTGGACCGTCTCCTTGCCTAGATAATGGTCGATCCGGAAGATCGCGTCCTCAGGGAAAATCTCCCCGACCGCCGCATTGATCAGGCGAGCGGAATGAAAGTCATGGCCGATGGGCTTTTCCAGAATGACGCGCGCGCGCGCCGTGTTGAGGCCGTGCTTGCCGATCGACTCGCAGGTCTTGCCGTAAATCGACGGCGGCAGCGCCAGGTAGAAAATGCGGAGCTTGTCGGGGCATTCGTCCAGCTGCAGCTTGAGCGCGTCCCAGCCCGGCCCGGCGCCGTCGGCCTCGACGCCGATATACTGGACGTGCTGGATGAACTCAGTCCAGCGCGCCTTGCGCGCGGCGCTCGCACTGTCGGCCAGAGCAAACTCGGCGGCGAGCTTTGAGAAAGCCTCGTCGCTCAGCGCATCGCGCGCGACGGCGATGATCCGCGAGCTGCCGGGAATCTGGCCGTCGCACCAGCGATGGAACAGCGCCGGCAGCAATTTGCGCCGGGCGAGATCGCCGGTGGCGCCGAAGACCACGATGTCGAACGGTTCGACGGGGACGAGTTCAGCCATGATTCCTCCCGGTCACTCGGACGCCGGCCCGCGCCCTCATGCACGCGATGACAACGATGTCATAAACCGACTTGCGCCGAAAGCCCCTTGTCACCAGAAGACTCCGTAAATCGCGATCAGAATGGCGATGATGGCCAGGCCAGCCAGGTTGAAGACCGGCTCGGTGACGAAACGGACGCCCGCCAGCTGCACGGGGCGGTCTTCGCGCGGCGGCGCGGTGATCAAAGACACGGCGACGCCGATCACCAGACAGGCCATGAAGACGATCCAGATGCGCACGACGAAGGGCATGGCCAGGCTCTCAAGTCCCAGACCAGCGAGCAGTCCGCCGCCGGCGCCGCCCAGCGCGGACGGGTTCGCCAAGAGCCAGAAGAGGAAGGAGAGGCTCACCGAGCTGATCAGCAGCGCAAAGGCCCCCGGCGTATTGGTGCGCCGCCAGAAAAAGCCCAGAAGGAAGACCGCCACCACGCCCGGAGCGATGAAGCCGGTATATTCCTGAATCGTCTGAAACGCGCTCTCGAACCCGCCGAGGAAAGGCTGGGCCAGCACAAGCGCGATCACCATGGCGGTCAGCGCGGTGATCCGGCCGACGGTCACATAGTGGCCGGTCTTCCCGTCGGGCTTGAAGGATTTGTAGATATCCATCGTGAAGATGGTCGAGATCGAATTCACCATCGAAGCCAGCGACGACACGATCGCGGCGACCAGGGCTGCGAACACCAGGCCTCGAAGACCGGCGGGCACCAAAGTCATCAAAACGCCATAGGTGCTGTCCGGTCGCTCATTGAGCAGCGCCGCATCCAGCATGCCGTTTTGCGCCAGGTGCAATGCGGCGATGCCCGGGATCACGACGATTAAGGGGATCAGCAGCTTCAGCGCGGCGGCGAAGGCCAGACCCTTCTGGGCTTCGGCGAGATCCTTGGAGCCCAGCGCGCGCTGGATGATGTATTGATTAAAGCCCCAATAGGAGAAGTGGAGCACCCACAATCCGCCCAACAATGTCCAGATGCCGGGCAGATCGCCGTAATTGGGATGATCCGGCGCCAGGATCATTTCAAAATGACCCGGCATCTCGCCCATCAGCGTGGACAGGCCCGCGACCGGGCCTGCGCCCGCGCCGACCAGCGCCAGCGCGATCCAGGTGATGACGACGCCGCCGATGATCAGGATGACGACCTGGATGATGTCGGTGAGCGCCACCGCTTTCAGCCCGCCATAGATGGAATAAAGGATCGCGAAGGCCGCCAGCGCCGCCATCGCCGGCCAGACGGCCAAACCCGTCACCGCGCTGATCGCCAGACCGCCCAGCCACAACACCGCAGTGAGATTCACCGCCGTGTAAAGCGCGATCCAGAACACCGCCATGATGGATTTGACCCCGCCGCCGAAACGCTGGTCGAGGAATTGCGGCATGGTGTAGATGCCGCGCTCCAGGAAAATCGGCAGGAAATATTTCGCCACGACCAGCAGCACGATGGCCGCCTGCCACTCATAGGCCGCGATCGCGAGCCCGACGACATATCCCTGGCCGGACTGGCCGATGATCTGCTCGGCCGAGATGTTCGCCGCGATCAATGAGGCGCCGACCGCCCACCAGGGCAGAGCCTTGCCGGCCAGGAAGTAATCTTCGGCGTCCTTGATGTGGCCGGGCTTTTCCCGGGACACGATATTGGCGATCGCGAACAGCGCGATCGCATATCCGAACACAATGATGAGATCGATGGTTTCAAGCGTCATTGGGTCAAACTCCCCGACGCCGGCGGTTATCTATTCTGTGGTGTGATCCGCCGGTCGCCTCCCCCTAAAAACTAAAGTGTCCGGCCGCGCCGCCTCAATCGCCGCGCACGAAGACGCGCCAGCCCCAGGCGGCCATATCGACGGATCCGCCGCCGGTGAAATCGGCCGCTTCGCCCGTCCCGAACTCCGTCCAGGCGCCGGCATGCGGACCCGCCTCAAAGCTGACCGTGCGCGCATCGCCGGAGAAGTTGAACACGGCGAAGACGGCGTCATCACCCTGCTCCCGGACAAAGCTGAACACCTGGGCGGGGGCGTCATTGGCGATATCGACCATCTGGCCGCCCGCTTCGCCGTGCCAGATCGCGGTATTGGTCTCGAGCAGACCGATGAGCGAGGTGAAATGCGCGTTCAGCGGATGGTCTCGCCAGACGATCGGGTCACGCTCGAAAAACTCGAGCATTTTCGGATTGCCCGCCTCCTGGCCGTTATAGACCATGGGCACGCCCTCCCCGACGACCGAGAGCGCGAAGACCGCCTCCAGCGCCTCGCCCCAGCGATCGAACTGGGTGGCGACCCAGGCGTTCTGGTCGTGATTGGCGGTGTATGTCAGGCGGTAGGCGTCGTCCGGCCAGGTATTGTCCTGATCGTAGAAATAATATCCGCGGATCGCGCCGACATCAGCGTCGCCCATGGCGATATCGTGCATCGTGTTGTTCCACGACCAGGCGTAGGTGGCGCTGAACGCGGCGTCATGGTGATCGCGGGTCTCCCACTCCGCCAGCATGAAGGTGGGCTTGATCTGATCGAGCTCGGCGCGCAGCGTCTGCCAGAAATCGATCGGCACCATGCCGGCGACGTCACAGCGGAACCCGTCGACGCCGACATCGCGCACCCACCAGGCCATGACCTCGGTCATGTATTGGCGCAGCGCCGGGCTGTCATAGTTGAAATCGACCACGTCGGACCAATCGGTGCCCGGCGGGAATTGCATCTCGCCATCAACGTCGCGCGTGTACCAGTCGGGATGCTCGGCCACCAAGGGATTGTCCCAGGCCGAGTGGTTCGCCACCCAGTCCAGGATGACATGCATGTCCAGCGCATGGGCGTCGGCGATGAAGGCGCGCAAATCCTCCAGCGTGCCGAATTCCGGGTTCACGCCATAGAAATCGCGCACCGCATAGGGGCTGCCCAGGCTGCCTTTGCGCTCCACCTCGCCGATGGGGTGGACCGGCATCAGCCAGACGATGTCGATCCCCATCTCCGCCAGGCGCGGCAGCTGTGCGCGGGCGGCCTCAAACGTGCCGTCAGGCGTGAACTGGCGCGTATTGATCTGATAAATCGCCGCGTTGCGCGCCCACTCGGGGTGGGCGACGACGAGGTCGCGCGGCGTGTAATCCGGCCCGGAGGCCGATTCTTCGGCGGCCGCCTCAACCGGCGGCGCGGGCTCAGGGCCGGCCTGACCGGGCGGGGACGATGCAGGCTGGGCGCCGCAGGCGGCGAGAACCGCCGCACTGGCGAGTCCGGATGCGATGCGTATCATGAGATGGCCTCCTCCAGCCGTCGCAATGGAGTGTGCCCTGAAACCGGATCGATTTGCAAAGATTTTCGGTGCGACATGCAGTGCCGGATCGCCGAAATATCTAATTATTGTTGCAATGCACAAAGATCAAAGAGGGCTTGAGTGATAGCTCATCGGCAGTTGGTTGCATTTTTTTTCGGCATGCGATTCGCGATTGAACGACAGGTTGCTTGATGGCGTATGACCCCTTCATCTCCGGCGTCCGCCTGGGCTCGGAAGGCGAGCCGCTGATCGTCATTGACGGGTTCCACCCCGATCCCGAGGCCTTGGTCGCCGCCGCCTCCGCGGCTGCTTACGGCGATGCGGGCAAATATTATCCGGGCCTGCGGGCCAAGGCGCCGCCGCTTCATCTGCAACCCTGCCAGGGAGTTCTCGCCGAGGTGCTGCAGCGCGGCTTCGGCCTTACCGGCGCGCGCCTGGCGGAGACCAGCTATTCCCTGGTGACGACTGCGCCGGACGCCCTGGCGCCGATCCAGCGCCTGCCCCATTTCGACGGAACCGACCGGCGCCGCATCGCGCTGCTGCACTATCTGACCGGGCCGGAGGAGGCCGGCACCGCCTTCTACCGCCAACGCGAGACCGGATTCGAAACCGTCACCGATGATCGGCTGGAGCGCTATGAAGACGCGTTGCAGCGCGGTTATCCCGACGGCCCGCCGCCAGGCTATTTCGCGGGCGACGATCATCATTTCCAGGAGATCCATCGCGTCGGCGCGCGCTTCAACCGCGCAGTGATCTATCGCGGCGTGACCCTGCACTCCGGGCTCATTCCTGGAGGATTTTCGTTCGCGGCGACTCCGAAGGATGGACGGCTGACCATCAACACCTTCCTGGAAGGCTAGCGCGCGTTGGGGTCAAGCCCGCCCAACAGCCAGGCGAGCTGCAGGTCCACGCGTTCGCGCCAGGCCGCCTCATTGTGCGGCGCGCCTTCAAACTCGCGATAGGCGTAGGTCTCACCGGCCACAAATCCTTGCGCCTCAAACCAGGGCCGAAGCTCGGCCATGATCGGCGGGTAGTATTCGTCGAGCGTCGTGGTGCCCCAGTCGAAATACATCCGCACGTCCTGCGGCAGGGCGGCGTTCGCCTGCGCATCCCGGACCAGATAGGGCTGGCTGGGATCGGCATGGTCGCCGGGATCAAGACCGAGAAACTCCGCCGCCACGGCGGGGCTCAACGGCACATGGGTCGACACGCAGCCGCAGGCGCTGAACACGCCGGAATGAGCGCGCACCAGATACATCGAGATCAGCCCGCCCATGGAGGAGCCCATGGTGAAGGTGTTGGCGCGGTCCGGCAGCGTGCGGAACGCCGAATCGATCCGCGGCTTGATCTCATCGATCAGCATGCGGGCGTAGTGTTCACCGCCATGCCAGGGCGAAAGCTCGTATCCGCGCAAGCTGGTGCTCCACACGCCCACGATGATGGCGGGCTCGTGCAGGCCTGCGGCGAGATTGGCCATCATGGCTTCGTCGACGCCCCAATCGGTCCCGGTATTGGCGATGCGCGGATCGAAGAGATTCTGCCCGTCATGCATATAGATCACGGCGTAGCGCCGCCCGGCGTCCGCGTCATAGCCCGGCGGCAGCCAGATCGAGACATGGCGCGTCACGTCGAAATAGGCGCTCTCCACATCGGTCCAGTAAATCAGCCGGCCAAGCACCCCGGAGCCTTCCGGATCGGCGAGATAGACTTCGGCCGGTTTCTTGAAGTCGACGATCTCGACCGCGATCCGGTTTTCTGCGCCGGCCTCAACCGTGTGAGTGAAATTCGGCAACACCGTGCCGGACGGGCCCGTGCCTTCCCGGTCCCAGCCGCCGCCGGTGAGCTTGAACTCCAGCTCGAACCCGTCGGTCAGAGCCAAGGTCGCGGTGCGGACCCGGCCTTCGCCCTCCATTAAAAGACCGTCGGCGCGCCAGGGCCCCAGAGCCTCGACATTGGCGGCGACGAAAATCTCGCCGGCGCCGTCCGGAACGGTGGCGATGATGGTGACGCTGACGCGCGCCGCCCCGTCGCCGGCGGTCTGCGCTTCATTGGAGGCGGCGGCGGGGGGATCGGCCGCCTCAGGCGGCGCTGCAGGCTGGCACGCGGCGAGCACAAGGCTCGCCGCGATCAGGCCCAGCCGCGCAATCATTGCGCCGCGAAGCGAATGGCGACGCCGCCGCTGGCGGCCAGATCAAAGTCCAGCACGTCCGCAGCCGTCACCGTGCGGCTCTCCACGACATAGTCATAGGGACTGTCGAACCAGTGGGCGTCCGGCCCATCCCGGTAGATTTGAGCCTCATACGTGACGCCGTCCTCCAGGAAGTCGAGCGGCACGCGGATCGCGCGCGCCTCTTCCCCGGTGATGGCGCCCAGATACCAGTCTTCGCTCGCCCGATCCTTGCGGACCTGAACCACATGATCGCCGATGGCGCCTTGCACCGCGATCGACTCCGACCAGTCGGCCGGCACATCGCGGATGAATTGGAACATCTGCGGATGCGCGCCGTAATTCTCGATCAGGTCGGCGGCCATCTGCAGCGGGCTGTAGAGCACCACGTAAAGCGCGAGCTGCTTGGCCAGCGTCGTCTGCACGCCGCGCGCGCCGTCCTGACGCTCGAAGGTCAGATCGAAAATGCCGGGCGTGAAGTCCGCCGGGCCGGACAGCATGCGTGTGAACGCAATCGTCGGCGTGTGAGCCGGACCGTTGGGCGGATCGCCCCAGGCGTTGAATTCCTGACCGCGCACGCCCTCGCGGGTCATGAAGTTCGGCCAGGTCCGGCGAAGACCGGTGTCCTTGACCGGCTCGTGGGCGTTGACCGCGACGCGATGGCTGGCGGCCAGCTCGGTGACGCGCTGGTGATGCTCGACCGCGAATTGGCCGTCATGCCACTCATAGCGGGCATGCCCGTCTTCATCGCGGCGCATATATTCGCCGGCGTCGTCCACATAGCCGGTCTTCACCGCGCGTATGCCGACCTGCTCGTAAAGCGCGAAGGCGTCGGCCATCTGGCTTTCATAATTGGTGATCGCGGCGCTGGTTTCGTGGTGCCCGATCAGCCGCGTGCCGCGCTCCTGGGCGTAGGCCGCAAGCGCCTCCAGATCGAAATCGGGATAGGGGGTGGTGAAGTCGATAATGTCGCCATTGTTAAACCAGTCCCCGTCCCAGCCGATATTCCAGCCTTCGACGAGCACGCCGACAAAATCATTCTCCGCGGCGAAGTCGATATAGGCCTGGGTGCGCTCGGTGGTGGCGCCGTGATTCTCGCCGGAGCCCCAGGTGAATTCGCCCAGATGCATGCCCCACCAGATCCCGACATAGACACCCGGCTCCAGCCAGCTTGTGTCTTCAAGCTGATTGGGTTCGTTGAGGTTTAAGATGATGTCGGTCCCATTGATCAGGTCCACGGCCTCGTCGCCGATCTGCAGCGTGCGCCAGGGCGTGGTGAAATGCGCCGTGGTCCGCACCTTGCCGCCATCGCTCCAGGGGCGCAGCTCGACCTCGAACTGACGGTCGCGGCGCTGATCCACATGCATGCCGGAATAATTCACCAGAGCGGCTTCATGGATGGACAGATAGGGCCCGTCATCCAGGCGCAGGGTGAAGGGCGTGTGGGCGTTCGCGGCCTCTTCGACCCGGCCGGTCGAGTAGATATATTCATAGCGGTTGAATTCATTGGCCGGCGTCCACCAGGCCTCGCCGGAACGCGCCAGCATGAATTCGGTCAGCTCGTCCGTGATGACGACCGGCGCATCAGCGTCCGCGCCGCGCTCGACTTCAAAGCGGAAGGCGACGCCGTCATCAAAGGCGCGGAAACGCACGGTGATGCGGCCGCCTTCGACGGTTTCGCTTTCAAAAGTCGCGGCGAGTTCGTTGTGATGGTCGCGGACGAATTGGCGCTCGCCCCAAACCTGCTCCCAGATCTCTTCCCGGCTGGCGGTGTCGATTCCGGTCAGCTCCAGGCCGGCCTCCAGATTGGGGCCGGACGCGAAGCGAAAGCCCATCTGGGACGGGCTCAGCACCGGCTCGCCGTCCAGCGTCACCGCATAGTGCGGCTCGCCCGCCTGGCTCCAGACCTCGACGCCGATGGCGGCCATCGGGAGAGGTGAAGCTGGCGCGGCCGTCAATAAGGACCGCGGCGCCGTCCTGGGCGGCCGCGGTTTCGACCATGGCGCTGTCCTCAGCCTGGCTGCATGCTGTTAAAGCGGCTGCGCAAATTCCTGCAAACGCTGCGGCCGAGATTGCCCGGCCTGGCCGCGGCTTCCAGCTCTGCTGAGCCATGGTGTTCTCCCTATATGCTTTGCTATTTTCGCACGTGCAGCATGGAATGCGCGCCGTGCGGCTTCCCGTGGGGAATCTGCGCACGAATTGCAAAAAAGCGCAATGGCGGTTCCGATTCTCGGTGACATCCGGGCGGACGCGGCTAGACTGCGCCTCAATCAAGGCGCTGCATGAAACAAGCGCCGTCACCGCCTGGGGAGAGACCGCCATGATCCGCCCGACCCTGAATTCCACCCTGCTCGCCAGCGCTTGCGCGGGCCTTGTCTTGGCGGCGCCCGCTTGCGCTCAGCAGGCTGAGACGCCGGTGCAGGCCGCGCCCAGCAACGCACAAATCCTGGCGGGCGATCCGGATCGCCGTCCGGAAGACGAGATCATCTATTTCGTCATGCCGGACCGGTTTGAAAACGGGGACCCGTCCAACGATACCGGCGGCATCGAGGGTGGTCCGCTCGACCATGGCTTCGATCCGACCCATCAGGGATTTTATCAGGGCGGCGACCTGCAAGGCCTGACCCAGCGGCTGGACTATATCGAAGGCCTGGGCGTGACCGCGATCTGGCTGACCCCGATCTTCCAGAACCGCGCGGTTCAAGGCGGGCCCGGCTTTGAAAGCGCAGGTTATCACGGCTATTGGATCACGGATTTCTTAGGCGTCGATCAGCATTTAGGCGGCCGGGAAGCCTTTGCCGAATTCGTCGACGCCGCCCAGGCGCGCGGCCTGCGCGTTTATATGGACATCATCACCAACCACACCGCCGACGTGGCCTATTATCGCGAATGCCACGACCCGGATTATGAGGGCTTCATCGATCCGCAGGGCGGCTGCCCCTATCGCTCCAAGGCGGACTATCCCTGGACGACGATCGGAGGCCCCGACGGCGCGCCGATCAATGAGGGCTTTCTCGGCGACGATCCGCACAATCTCACCGAAGAGAATTACGCCAATCTGGCCAACCCCAATTGGGCTTACACGGTGGTGCTCGATCCGGCGGATGAAAATGTCCGCAATCCAGCCTGGCTCAACGATCTGACGCTTTATCACAATCGCGGCGAAAGCTTCTGGTTCGGCGAAAGCTCGCTCTATGGCGATTTCGCCGGCCTGGACGATCTCAACACCGAGCATCCGCGCGTTGTGGACGGCATGATCGACATCTACCAGCAATGGATCACCGATTTTAACGTCGACGGCTTCCGCATCGACACGGTGAAACATGTGCGGCCGGAATTCTGGGCCGAATTCAACCCGGCCATGGTCGAGCACGCGGCGAGCCTGGGCATTCCGCACTTCCATGTCTTCGGGGAGATCTACGAATTCGACGCCGGGCGCCTCGGCGCCCATACGGTGGAAAGCCATCTGCCCTCCACCCTCGATTTCGCTTTTCAGAGCGCCGCCCAGGCGGTGATCGCCAATGGCGAAGCCAGCTCGCGCCTGTCACGCCTGTACGAGTTTGATCCGGCCTATGCGGACGGCTTCGACACAGCGAAGATCAACCCGACATTTCTGGGCAATCACGATATGGGCCGCTTCTCCATGTTTTTGCGGCAGGCCAATCCTGAAATGGAGGACGCGGAAGCCTTAGCCCGCATGGAACTCGCCCACGCCCTGATGATGTTCACCCGCGGCGTTCCGACCATCTATTATGGCGACGAGCAGGGCTTCGTGTCGGATTATAACGACCAGGGCGCGCGCGAGACGATGTTCCCCTCGGTCACGCCCATCTATGTCGACAACGACCAGATCGGCACTGACGCAACCCCGGCGGACGACAATTTCGACATGGAGCATCCGCTGTATCAGGCGATCGCCGAGATGGCCGCGGTGCGCACGCGCGAACCCGCCCTTCGCCGCGGCGCCCAGCTGGTGCGCCATTTTGACGAGGCCGTCAGCGAAGGCTCAGGCGGCATGTTCCCGACCTCCGACTCGGACGGCGCGGACGGGAGCGCGGGCACCGCGCAGGGCGGACTGTTCATCATTTCGCGCATCGACGAAGAGACCGGCGTCGAAGTCGTCGTCGCCTTCAACGCCAATGGGGTCGATCGCACCGCCAATGTCGCGGTGGACGGCCGCTCGCTGAGCTGGACCGGCCTGTCGGGGACATGCGCGCCTGACGCGTCGGCGCCGGGCAGCTATGCGGTCGACGTGCCGGCTCTGGGCTATGTGGTGTGCCGGTCCGGCTGGGACGGTTAGCGCTTCATCCTGCGGGTCCGTCGAGGCTCGCGCCTCAGGATGAGGGTGATGGAAGGCCTCTTCATCCCTCATCCTGGGGGGCTCTTGCGACAGCAAAAGCCTCAAAGGACGCACGCCCTACCGCACCACCCGGAACCCGATGTGAGACGTGGACAGCTCTAAGTCCTGCGCCTGACGCGCCGCCGGGCGGAAGCGGTGGCAATAGCTGCGCGCGCACAGGAAGGACCCGCCCTTGATCACGGTGACGGCGCGGCCAGGCTGGGCCGGATCAAGGCCGTCCGGATGCGTCGCCGCGACGGCCCCGGGGGCGTGGCTGGAGTGATAGGGCGTAGCGGTGAGCTCCCAGACATTGCCGATCATGTCGTGCAGGCCGAAGCCGTTGGGCGGATAGGCCCCCACCGGCGCCACGCCCGCATGGCCGTCATCGGCGATATCGATCACGGGAAACACGCCCTGCCAGGTGTTCGCCCGGCCCGCCAGGGCGAACGCTTCGGCCTCGTCCCAGCCATAAAGCGAGCCGTCCAGGCCGCCCCGAGCGGCAAACTCCCATTCCGCCTCGGTCGGCAGCCGTCCACCCGCCCAGGCCGCGAACGCATCCGCGTCGGCCCGCGTGACGTGCACGACGGGCGCGTCAGGCCGGGCCGCCGCGCCGCGCGCGCCGTCAGGACGGCGCCAGTGCGCGCTGCGATCCATGCGCCACCAGTTCAGCCCGACCGCCACGCCCTCAACCGGGTCGAACACCGCCGAACCGCCGGTCTCGGCCGCCGTCACATGACCGGTCGCATGCACGAAGGCCGCGAACTGGGCGTTGGTGATCTCAAATCGGGTGATTTCGAACCCGCCGATACAGGCCTCGACCTCCGGGCGCTCCTCGGCATAGCCGCGGTTTTCGCCCATGGTGAAGCAGCCGCCGTCAAGCGCGACCCAGTCCAGCGGCGTCGCGTCGCCAAAATCGGCGCTGGAGGGCGTGCTGGGCGCGCCGCAGGCGGCGAGCGCCAGGATCGCCGAACCGGCCGCGCACCACCGGGCGGCTTTACGGCTGATCGTCATACTCGACATAAGCTTCGCGCCAGGCGGCGATCTGCGTGCGGAAATAGCCGATCAACTCGGCGTTCTCCTCCACGACATTCGTCGTGGCGCCGGGATCGTTGAGCATGTCGTAGAGCGCCTGCTCGCCGCTGGCGGGCAGCCAGACATAGTGCCATCGGTGCGAGCGCAGATAATAGGCCACGATGTCCCGGCCCATCAGATCCCGGGACGCGCCCACAGGATTGCCGAGATAATCGCTGTCGCCGCGCAAGGAATCCGTCCGGCCGATCAGATAATCCCGGCCTGCAAACGCCCCACCCTCGAAAACCGGCGTCAGCGAGCGGCCCGGCAGCCCCTCCGGCGCGGCGACGCCGGCCAGATCGAGCAGTGTCGGAACGATGTCGACGGCGCTCACCAGTGTCTGATCATCGCGGGCCGGCGCGATCTCGCCTGGCCAGCTGAACAGGATCGGGGTGCGAAACGCCGTGTCGAAGAGCGAAGACTTCCCGCGCCGGCCGCCATTGGAATACAGATCATTGTCGCCGCGATACTCCACCGTCGGCGGCTGCTCCCAGCCATTATCATTCACATAGGCGATGATGGTGTCGTTCAACACGCCTTCCGCCTCCAGCTGGGCGATCACCTGACCGATGCCATGATCAAACCAGGTGATGTTGCCGTAATAATCCGCCGCGGATTGCGAAAACTCGCCGGTTTCATAATGGGCGCGATGTTCCGCCGGCGGATTGAGCGGGGTATGCGGCAAGGCCGGCCCATACCAGATCAGGAAGGGCTGGTCGGCATGCTCGGAGATGAAGTCCAGCACCGGGTCCATGGTCGTGCGGCCCAGCTCGATGCCGCGCCCGCCCATGAACTCGAAAAAGCCGCTATCGCTCATCATGTCGGTCCAGGCGAAGCCTTCGCTCATGCCGTGGGTGAAGCCGCCGTGGGCGTAGGATTGCTCCCACCATTTACCGCCCTGGAAGCTGGCGTACCCATGCGCTGCGAGGAGGCGGGGCAAGGTCGCAAACTGCGTGATCTGGGAGCTCTCCGCGATGGTGCGGCGGGCATGGCGCTCGCGGCCTTCGGACGCCTGGAACTCCGGGTCGGCCTCCAGAATCGGCGCGGCCAGCGCCTCCATGCGCGGCATGTATTGCGACGGGTATAGGCCCGTCGCCAGGCTCTGCAGGGTCGGCCGGCAATAATTCGATGTGGCGTGGGCCAGCTCGAACACCACCGACCGCTCGGCCAAGGCGTCGAGATGCGGCGTCACGACATTTTCGTCGCCGAGAAAGCCGTAATAAGGCCAGCCGTGATCATCCCCGATAATCAGGAGAATATTGGGCGGCCGGCTTTGCGCGCCATCGCCATCCGGCGCGGCGATCTCGGCGCGGGCGTCCGCATCGGGCGCCGGGGCGGCGCAGCTGAACAGGAAAGGGGAAACGGCGACGGCGGCCAAGGCGAAACGCATGGGCGAACTCCTCTTCAGGCGGTCAGGCGATCCAGGTCCGGATTGCGCCTCCAAGGCGTCGGTTCGGCCGCGCAAGCCGGGTCGGGCAGAACGGCGGCGATAATGCGCCTCGCCGCCTCCGGCCAGGTGCGCGGGGTCAGATCGCCCAGCGCGCTTTCGCGCACGTCGCCGTCCTGCTCCGCCATCATGACCGCATAACGCGACCGAATGCCGGCGGGCAGCGCCGCGAAATCGGGCGCATACCAGAGCGTGATCAGCGGCCGTTCGGCGCCGGACCGGTTCGCGTACGCCCCATGGATCAGCCGGCTGTCGCCGATCACCAGATCGCCGGGCTGGACGCAAACCGCGACTTCATCGGGATGGCTGGCGAAGGCGGCGGCGTCCGGATCCTCGAAGCCGGCGAGCGCCTTTGAGTGCGCATCCGCCACGGCGTGCAGCGCATGCCGGCGCCGATGCGAGCCGGGCGCCACGCGCAGGCAGCCATTGTCCGGCGTGGTGGCAGTCAGATAGATCATCACGAAGAGCTGGGCGCCGCGCGCGCCATAGCTGATCGGGTCGTCCCAGCCCCACCAGTCCTGGTGCCAGAATAATGGCGGACCGCCGGGCGATTTGGAAATCAGATAGCCGCCTGTCCAGCGCGGATCGCCGGCGCCCAGCTGCCTCAGCGTCGCAAGGATTTCAGGCGCGGCCAGCAGGCCGGCGAAGGCGGGCAGGCGGGCCAGATTGGCCATGGAGCCGTTCGACTTCACCGCTTCGCGATCGGCCGCCGACACTCGCGCGAGCGTGTCTTGGGCCAGGCGCTGGGCCGCCCTGACCCGGGCGGGAGGCAGCGCGCCCTTGATCCGGACGAACCCGTCCCGTTCAAGGGCGCGCCTGTGCGCCTCCCAGCCCGAACAGGTCATTCGGTATGGGCGGGAATATATTCCCCCTTCGCGGGCACCAGGGTCAGGGCGAGCGCCGCACAGACCAGCGATCCGGCCGCCACGAAGAGCGTCAGGATCGGCGCGCCGCCCAGGAACATGACCAGCACCGTGCCCATCACGCCGGCCACCACCATCTGCGGCAGCACGATGAAGAAGTTAAAGATGCCCATATAGATGCCCATCTTCTTCACCGGCAGACTGTCGGAAAGAATAGCGTAGGGCATGGTCAGAATGGAGCCCCAGGCCATGCCGATTCCGATCATCGGGATCCAGAGCAGGCCCGGATCGGAAATGATGTAGAAGCTCGCATAGGCCGACGCGCCCGCCAGCAGGCTCACCCCGTGGGCGATGCGCCGGTTGGACAGCCGGGCGATATAGGGCAGCGCCAGCGCCCAGATCGCCGCGATCACATTATAGACCGCAAACAGGATGCCGACCCAGTTGGCGCCCTCATTATAGAGATCCGAGGTCGGATCGCTTGTCCCATAGTGATGCGAGGTCACCGCCGGGGTCGTGTAGACCCACATGATGAAGAGCGCGACCCAGGAGAAGAACTGCACCACGGCGAGGCGCTGCATCACCTTGGGCATGGCGACCAGGTCGCTCATGATGTGGCTGACCACATTGTCGGTGCTTTTGATCTGCTTGAAGAGCGCGTGCAAAAGGAACATCACGCCCACGCCCGCGATGGTGATGGTGATCACCAGAAGCTGAGGCGACAGCTCGAACCGCCAGATCGCCAGGCTGGCGACGAAGCCGGCCATGAAGAAGCTGAAGCCGTTGGTCAGGAAATAACCCACCGAGCGCGGCTTGATGGTTTCCTGGACGGCGTCCTCGCGGAACAGGCCGGGCGGCTCCTTGAAGGCCGCCAACTGCTCCGGCGTGTATTCCCGCGTTGAAATGACGGTCCACCCCACCGCCAGGAAGACCGCGGCCCCGCCCATATAGAAGGCGTAAAGCACGGCGTCCGGGATAACGCCCTCCGGCGCGGTGGCCGCCACGCCGAGCTGCGTCAGGGCCCAGGGCGCGATCGACGCGAGGCCGGCGCCAGTGCCGATGAAGATGGTCTGCATGGCGAAACCGCGCGTGCGCTGCTCGCTCGGCAGCATGTCGCCGACAAAGGCGCGGAACGGCTCCATGGTGATGTTGATCGACGCGTCCAGCAGCCAGAACAACGCCACCGCCAACCACAGATATGGCGAGTTGGGCAGGAAGATCAGCGCAATCGTCGTCAACATCGCGCCGGCGAGGAAGTAGGGCCGCCGCCGGCCCATGGGACCCCAGGTCCGGTCGGAGAAATGGCCCACCAGGGGCTGGACCAGCAAGCCGGTCACCGGCCCGGCCAGCCAGTAGATCGCCAGGTTGGAGACGTCCGCCCCGAGCGTCTGGAAAATCCGGGAAATA
Organism: Oceanicaulis sp. BBD 1991-10; assembly: GCA_001657295.1. Taxonomy (GTDB): domain Bacteria; phylum Pseudomonadota; class Alphaproteobacteria; order Caulobacterales; family Maricaulaceae; genus Oceanicaulis. The sequence goes on from LYSW01000023.1 coordinate 34,003, forward strand.
TTCGCGCCCTGCAGCGCCAGTGCGATTTGAACACCAAAGAATCCGAACGAGATGTTCCAGATTCCCCAAAAACCGAGTCGCGGTTTTTGCATGGCCTCCCCCTGGGTTTTTTAATTTTTGCAGAGCATGCCGCGCCTCAGCCTGTCTGTCGACCCAATTCTCCGACACTGGCCGCTTTGGCGAATTTATGTCTTATTATTTAGTTGCTTACGCAAGCAAATGAATTTCGAATGCGCGGCGAATGCAGCGAAATGATCACGGCTTACGGACCTCACGCCGTAATTATTTGCCAAAATTTGCATGACAGGCTTGCGAATTTTGTTGCAAAATACGCAAGTCGCTCTCGCATTCGGCAGGCCAATCTGGAGAAGGCATATGGCGGGCAAAACCACACGACTGCAAGATATCGCTGACTTGGCGGGCGTGTCTGTTTCGACCGCGTCACGCGCCCTGAACGACAGCCCCGCCGTCAACCGGCGCACCAAAGAGGCCATCTGGAAGCTCGCACGCGAGCATGACTATCCCTTTCGCGGGTCCATGCCCGCCGGCCCGATCGGCGCCAAGGCCACCGTCTCCGTCGTGGTTCCGCGGCCTCAGGGCCGGGACTCCCGGCTCTCCGACCCCTTCTTCCTCGAGCTGCTCTCCGGCCTCGGCGACGCCGCGCGGGAGCGCGATTGCGACATCCACATCTCCCATGTCCGGCCGGCCGATTATGAAGGCCTGCACGCGGCCATGACGACCCACCGCGCCGAAGGCGTGGTGTTCGTCGGCCAGAGCACGCTGCACGCCGCCTATAATCGGCTCACCGAGACGGACGGCCGCTTCGTGGTCTGGGGGGCTGAGCTGCCGGAGCAGGAATACTGCTCGATCGGAGCGGATAACGAGCTCGGCGGGCGCCGGGCGACCGAACATCTCATCCGGCTGGGCCGCAGGAAGATCGTCTTCCTGGGCCTGACCGAAGCTCCGGAGGTCGCGCAGCGCTTTCGCGGCTATTGCGCGGCCCATGCCGACGCCGGCCTTGAGGTGGACGTGGCGCTGACGGCGCCGGCCTATTTCTCGGTCGAATCCGGACAGGGCTGCGTTGAGGCGATGCTTTCAGAGGGCGCCGAATTCGACGGCATCGTCGCGGCCAGCGACGTGATCGCCCTTGGCGCAATCAAAGGCTTGAAACGCAGCGGACTTTCCGTGCCGGGCGATGTCTCCGTCGTGGGCTATGACAATATTTCCTTCGCCGCCTATGGCGAGCCGGCCCTGTCCACGATCGATCAGGACATGGCGGTCGCGGGCCGCCTCCTGCTGTCGAAACTGCTGGACCGGCGCGGCCGCGCTGCGGCGGCGTCGGAGCGCCTGGCCACCGACCTGATCGTGCGAGAATCCTGCGGCGGCTAGCCTAGTCGCGCCCAGCGACCACGCCTTCTAGCGGTTCGAATACATCGGCGGTCTCGCCGCCATTAATGTGTGCGACGGTCCGCCACCCTTCCGGCAGGCGCCATGGAATCGGGCCATGGCCGAGATTGAAGACGCACAGCACCGCTTCCGGCCCATCGCCTCGGGTGAAGACAAGGAGATCGTCGGGCGCGTCGAGGAAGGTCACCGGGCCCAGCCGCAGCGCCGAATAGGCGTTGCGCAGCGCCAGCACCTTGCGCGTCCAGTTCAGGGTCGAGGCCGGATCAGCCTCCTGGACGGACACCGCCAATGCGCCATGATTCCGGTCGAGGGGCAGCCAAGGCTCGACTTCACTGAAGGCGTGGTGGGCCACGTCATCGCGCCATGGCAAAGGCGTGCGGGCGCCGTCGCGGCCCAGGGTGAGCGGCCAGTTCGCGATCGCTTCGGGATCTTGCAGCCGCTCAAACGGCACATGGCCCTGAGGCAGGCCAAGCTCCTCGCCCTGGTACAGAAAGACATTGCCGCGCAGACACGCCAGCAACAGCACGCTCATGTCGGCGAACGCTTTCGGGTCACGTCCCTCGAGCCAGCGCGTGACCGCGCGGGGCGCGTCGTGATTGGAGAAGGTCCAGGACGGCCAGCCTTCGCTCGGCGCATTCGACCATTCCGAAGACGCCTGCCGCACCAGCTCCGGCGTCAACCGATCCGCATACAGATAGTTGAACCCGTAAGCGCTTTGCAGCAGCTGATCGCCCTGGGTATACGCCTTCATCTCCCAGTCGGCGTGCTCGCGATCAATCTCCGCCACCAGGTAGCGCTCCCCATACTCATCGGCGAGCGCGCGCATGCGACGCAAGAATGGAATGATCTCAGGCTGAGACTGATTGTGGACGTGGCGCTGGAAGTCATAGGGCCGCGTCTTCGCCCACCCGGCGTCATCGCCGCGCGGCGGATTATCGGTCAATGCCCGGTCGTGCATCATGAAGCTGACCGCGTCGAGCCGGAATCCGTCGACCCCGCGGTCCAGCCAGAAACGCATCACGCCCAGGATGGCGTCCTGCACGTCCCGGTTATGCAGATTGAGCTGCGGTTGGGCGCTCAGAAAATTGTGCAGATAATATTGCTTCCGGCGCGCATCCCAGGTCCACGCCGAGCCCGCGAACACGGACTGCCAGTTATTGGGCGGCGAACCGTCCGGCTTGGGGTCCGCCCACACATACCAGTCTGATTTCGTATTGGTCCGGTTGGACCGGCTCTCCTTGAACCAGGCATGCTGATCGGAGGTGTGCGAGTAGACCTGGTCGATGACGATCCTCAGGCCGAGCGCCCGCGCCTTCGCGACCAGGGCGTCGAAGTCTTCAAGCGTGCCGAAGACCGGGTCGACGTCGCAATAATCCGCGACGTCATATCCGAAATCAGCCATCGGCGACTTGAAGAAGGGCGAAATCCAGACGGCGTCGACCCCGAGCGAGGCGATATGCTCCAGACGCGCCGTCAAACCGGGCAGGTCGCCGACGCCGTCGCGATTGGAGTCCGCATAGCTGCGCGGATAAACCTGATAGACGCACGCGCCTTTCCACCAGGGCGACGCCCCGGACGCGGCCGGATCCTCACTTGCGAGCTCCACAATACTCAACGCGGCGAATCTCCGATTTCCTGGCCCCAAGGCCGGCTTGCAGCGCCAAAACAGGCATGAAGGATGCTGTAAAATCAAGAGACCATATGAAATTGAAGGTCAAGAATTGCATAAAATTGCAAACGCTGCAGCGCGCCATGGTGCGCCGCACACAAGACCATCGGCTCGCTATGATTAGCCAACATCACTAGTATTGCTGCACCGCCGCATAGCCTGACCTGCGCGCTTGGGGCGCATGTGGCCAATTTGTCGCTTGCTCAAATTTCAGGTTTTCATTAATTTGCGGAATTAAGCGAGCGTCCGATACAGCCATGTCGGCTTTCGACAAGAGGGGCGCCGTCGAGTTTTGGGGAGGGATTTCATGACTCATTCGCGCCGCCTGCGCGATGCGCTTCTGTCCACCGCCGCACTGGGCTTGGCCCTTGGCGGAGTTTCAGGCGTTTCAGCTCAGGAAAATCAAGACGACACCGCTTCGGAGGAACAGGCCAGCGACGTCATCGTCGTTCGCGGCATCCGCGGCTCGATCCTGAACTCCATCGCTGAAAAGCGGGAGAATACGTCGATCGTCGAAGCGGTGTCCGCCGAGGACATCGGCAAGCTGCCGGACGTTTCGATCGCGGAGTCCCTGGCCCGCCTGCCGGGCCTGGCGGCCCAGCGCATCCGCGGCCGGGCCCAGCGCATCTCGGTGCGGGGCCTGGGTCCCGAGCTGACCTCGGCCTTGCTGAACGGGCGCGAGCAGGTCACGTCGGGCGACAATCGCGGCGTCGAATTCGATCAATATCCGTCGGAGCTATTGAGCCAGGCGGTGGTGTATAAGACCCCCGACGCCCAGCTCATCGCCCAGGGGCTGGCCGGCACGGTCGATCTTCGCACGATCCGGCCGCTGGCCTTCGGCGACCGCACCGTGAATGTCAGCGCGACCTATGAAATGACCGGGAATGACGAACTCAATCCGGAGTTCGACGACAACGGCTACAGGCTCACCGGCACATATGTCGATCAGTTCGCCGACGACACGATCGGCGTGGTGCTCTCCTTCGCCGATCAAAACACGGCCACGCAGAGCGAGCGTTACGAGATCTGCAACTGGGAGCAGCGCAACAGCGCCTGGGCCCCGGAATGCTTCAAAATGTTCTCCGAGTCCCGCGATCTGGACCGCACCGCCTTTCTGGGCACGCTGGAATATGAGCCGAACGCGACGCTGAACACCTCTTTGGATGTGCTGTATTCCGAATTCGTCGACGGCGGCGTGCGCCGCGGCGCGGAATTCCCGCTCGGAACCTGGCTGGGCGGAGGCTCCGGCCTGCAACTGCTCGGCGCGCAGGTTGAAGACGGCCTCGTCGCCGCTGGCAGCTTCGACCCGGTCTTTGCGGTGGGACGCAATGATGTCCAGGAAAGCGAAGCCGAGCTGTTTTCGATCGGCTGGAACATCCAGTGGCGCCCGTTCGACAACTGGATGTTCGAAGGCGATGTCAGCCATTCCAGCGCCGATCGCTCCTCGCTCGATTTCGAGACTTATTTCGGCTATGGCGAAGGCGCCTGGCAGAATTATGTCGGCGCGGTCGACACGCTCAGCTTCCAGTTCGACGACAGCCGCTATCGCTTCACTTCGGCGGTCGCGCCGGACTACGCCAATCCTAATCTCATGCTGCTGACCGATCCGGGCGGCTGGGGCCAGGATGGTTTCCATAAAATCCTGTCGACCGACGACACGCTGAACGCCCTGCGTTTGAGCGCGACTCGCGAGTTCGACAATAACGGCTTCTTCGCCTCGATCGAGGGCGGCATCTATTTCTCAAACCGGGAGAAAGAGCGCGAAACGATCGAGAATTTCGTCGACCTGGCGAGCGGCAATCCGCAGGAAGCCATTCCTGCCTCGGCGCTGATCGGCACGACGAGCATCGATTTCGTCAGCAATGTGTCGGTGGTCGCCTATGACCCGCTGGCCCTGCTCAATAACGGCACCTACAATCTGCGCCCGCTGCCGCTGGGATTCATTCCGCAAAAGCAGTGGATCGTCGAAGAAGACGTGATCACCGGCTATCTGCAGGCCAATATCGACACCGTGATGGGCGTGCCCGTCCGCGGCAACGCCGGCGTCCAGGTGATCCACACCGACCAGAGCTCCACCGGACCGCTGGCGCTCGGCGCCGCCTTCCTCGGGCAGGTCGTCACCCAGGGCGACAGCTATACCGAGGTGCTGCCGAGCCTGAACCTGTCCTTCGAGCTGAACGAAGACCTCTATCTTCGGGTCGGCGCCGCACAGACGCTTGCGCGCGCGCGCATGGACGACATGCGGGCCAGCGCCGGGCTGGGCATCTCGAATAATTGCGGCAATATCGGGCCGGGCGGCACGTTCGCCTTCATCCCCGTGACCGCCGGTGAAACCTGCATCAGCGGCGGCAGCGGGAACCCGTTCCTGCGGCCCTACACCGCGACATCGTTCGACATCTCCCTTGAAGGCTATTTCGCCGACGGTCTTGGTTACTGGGCCATCGCCGCCTTCAACAAGGAGATCGACAACTGGGTCTTCGGGTCTGTGACCCGCCGCTTCGACGGCAGCGAGATTCTCGACGAGATCTTCGGCGCCGGCACCGCGGCGGCGAATCCGGACGCGGCGGTCATCGCCTTCTCCGGGGCGGAAAATTCAGACGGCGGCTGGATCCGCGGACTCGAATTCTCCGCGAACCTGCCCGCCGAGGCGTTCCTGCCGGAGCGGTTCGACGGTCTGGGGGTGTTTGCGACCTATTCCTACACCGACAGCCAGGTCCAGCCCGACACGTCGCCGGTTCCGATCACCATTCCGGGCCTCTCAGAGGATGTCGGCAATATCACGGTGTATTATGAACGCGGCGGATGGGAGTTCCGGGTCTCGAACCGCTGGCGCTCCGACTTCCTGGCTGAGATCCCTGACTTCACCGGTCAGCCGGAATTCCGCCGGGCCTATTCGGAGAGCGTGGTCGACGCCCAGATCGGCTATGAATTCCTTGATGGTCCGTTCAACGGCCTTGCCGTTCAGCTGCAGGCGTCGAACCTGACCGACGAGCGGTTCGGCACCTATCTGACCGAGCGCAACGGCGTTCAGCTGCCGGGCAATCAGGAGCGCTTTGCGCGCAACTGGGAAGAGTACGGCTCGACCTACTCCTTACGTTTGCGGTATCGCCGCTAACGGCCTGACGCTGTAAGGCGTTGCGACTGACAGCCCCGCCGGCGCCCCTGAAGCCGGCGGGGTTTTTCTTTGCTGTCGAGGACCTTGACCGCCGATGTGCAGCGGTCATCCTCGTCGTTGGAAGTCTCTGAGCGAGAATAGGAAGCGACCATGGTTCAGCCCTTGAAGGGCGGCGCGCCGGAGCCTCGCAAAGTCGTCGTGGTCGGCGGCGGCACCGCCGGGTGGATGGCGGCGGCGGCGCTGGTGAAATTCCTCGGCCCGGTGGTCGAGGTCACGCTAGTGGAGTCCGACGCCATTGGGATTGTCGGCGTCGGCGAAGCCACCATTCCCCAGATACGGCATCTGAACCGCGCCTTGGACATTGATGAGCGCGACTTCGTCGCGAACACGAACGGCTCGTTCAAGCTGGGGATCGAATTCATCAACTGGCGCCGGCTCGGGCACAGCTATCTGCACAATTTCGGGGAGATCGGCCTGGCGGTGAACCAGACTCATTTCCACCACCATCTGTTTCGCGCCAAAGCCCAGGGGCTCAGCGGCGATCTCTGGGATTACTGCGTCAACACCCAGGCCGCCCGCGCCGGCAAGTTCGCGCCCCTGGAGCGCCTGGCCTCCTCACCGCTCTCCGGCGTGGCCTACGCCTATCATTTCGACGCGGCGCTCTACGGCAAATTCCTGCGCGCCTATGCGGAAAGCCATGGCGCGACACGCATCGAAGGCAAAATCATCGAAGTGGTGCAGGACCCGGAGACCGGCGATGTCGAGCGCGTGCGCCTGGAGAATGGCCGCGAGGTCGCCGGCGAGATCTTCATCGACTGCTCGGGCTTCCGGGCGCTGTTGATCGAGCAAGCGCTTCAGACCGGATATGAAGACTGGTCCGGCTGGCTGAGATGCGACAGCGCGCTGGCCGTACCCAGCAAGAATGTGCGCCCGCCGCGCCCCTTCACCCAGTCGATCGCGCATGACGCCGGCTGGCAGTGGCGCATTCCGCTGCAACACCGCACCGGCAATGGTCACGTCTTTTCCAGCCGCTATGTCGATGTCGACGACGCCCGGGACACCCTGCTCGCCAATCTGGAAGGCGAGCCCTTGGCCGAGCCGCGCCTCATCAAGTTCACGACCGGCCGGCGCAAGAAATTCTGGAATCGGAATGTCGTCGCGCTCGGCCTCGCCAGCGGCTTTCTTGAGCCGTTGGAATCCACCTCGATCCACCTGGTTCAATCCGGGATCAGCCGCTTCATCCAATTCTTCCCGGCCCGGCCGATCGCAGCGCCGGAGCGCGATGAGTATAATCGCCAGATGACGCTGGAGTTCGAGCGCATTCGTGACTTCCTGATCCTGCACTACCACGCCAATGAGCGCGACGATTCGCGGTTCTGGATCGATGTGCGCGAGATGGAGATTCCCGACACGCTCGCCCACAAAATGGCGATGTTCAGGGCCTCGGGCCGCATCTATCGCGAGCAGGAAGACCTGTTCACCGATTCAAGCTGGCTGCAGGTCATGTATGGGCAGGGCATCGAGCCGCGGGCCTGGCACCCGATGGCGGACAAGCTGAACGAAACCGAGCTCCATGACATGCTGGAGAATATTCGCCGCATCGTCGCCGGCGCCGCCGCCAAGCTGCCCAGCCATGCCGACTTCATTGCGCAATGCTGCGCCGCGCCGGACGCCGCGCAATAGCGCTCAGGCGGCGACTTTCACCGAAGCGACCTGCTCCAGCGCGGTGCGATGGTCGGGGGCGCGTTCGGCCACCTCATGGGTGATGCGTTTCAGGCCGGCCAGGCGCTCGCGCCAGGGCTGCTCGCGCTTGTCGACGATCGGATCATAGGCTTCCGGCTCCACGCCCTGACCCGCCAGGACCGCCAGCCAGCTGGCGTTCGGAAACAACTCGTGTCCGAACGCCACGAGCCGGCCGCGATTTTCATACTGGTCGATGCGATACTGCAGCGAGTCCGGGATCGCCATGGTCCGGCAATACTCCCAGAGCGCGCCATCGCGCGCCGTCGCGCGATAGTGCAGCGCCAGGAAATCCCGGATGTGCTCGTATTCTTCTTCGGTCAGGCGATTGAACTCGCGCCGCGCCAGCTCATTGCCGGTCTTGTCCGGGAAGAGCGCGATCAGACGCATGACGGCGGTCTGAATGAGGTGGATGGAGGTGGATTCCAGCGGTTCCATGAAGCCGGCCGCCAAGCCCACCGCAACGCAGTTCTTGTTCCAGAATTTCTTGCGCCGCCCGGTCACGAAACGCAGCACGCGGGGATCGGCCATCGCTTCGCCGTCCAGATTGGCCAACAGCTTGTCCGTCGCCTCGTCTTCGGAAATGTACTCGCTGCAATGCACATAGCCATTGCCGATGCGATGCTGCAGCGGAATGCGCCATTGCCAGCCCGCCTCGCGCGCGGTTGAGCGGGTATGCGGCGTGAAGTCCCCGCCATGGGCGCACGGCACGGCGATCGCCCGGTCACACGGCAGCCATGGGCGCCAGTCGTGATAGCCGGTCTTCAGCGCGCCCTCGATCAGCACGCCGCGAAAACCGGTGCAGTCGACGAAGAAATCGCCGTCCACCTGGCGGCCGTCATCGAGAATCAATCCGGCGATATCGCCGGTTTCGCCATGAAGCCGGGCTTCGGCGATTTTGCCTTCCAGCCGTGTGACGCCGCGCTCTTGCGCATAGCGCCGCAGGAATTGGCCATAGAGCACGGCGTCGAAATGATAAGCGTAGTCATGGGTTGATTGAACCATGCGCTTGTCGCCGGAAGGCGGCGCGAACTTGCCCCGCTTGGCGAGCGCCCAGGCCAACGAATAGTCCTGGATCGGGGTGTCGTCGCCCTCGGCGCGCGCCTTCAGCCAATACTGGTGCAGGGGCACCGTATCGAAATCACGCCCGAAATGGCCAAACTGGTGGAAATAGCGCGTATCCGGGGCGCGCCAGTCAATGAACTCGATGCCCAGCTTGAAGCTGCCCTTGGTCTCGCGCAGAAACTCCGCTTCCGAAACACCCAGGATCTGATTGAAGATCTTGATGGGCGGAATGGTCGCCTCACCGACCCCGACAATGCCGATCGCTTCGGATTCAACCAGCGTGATCTCACACCCGCGCGGCGCCGCATTCGCCAGCGCTGCGGCGGCCATCCAACCCGCCGATCCGCCGCCCGCCACAACGATGCGCAGCGGTTGATTGTCCTTAGCCATCACCTCGCCCTTCCCTCAATGACGCACAGGCAGTGTAAGTCGGGCGCCATTGAATTGAAATGTCGCGCATGTCCGTCACCGGGCCGCATTTTGCCGCCGCGCTTGCGGCCGCCCGCCCTCTGACACGCCCCTTGGGCGAGGCGCATTCAGGCCGGAAAGGGGAATCGTCCGCCGGTGATCGTCTCCACATGGCGGCGGAAGACCGCGTCCGAGCCTTCAAGACGGGCGCCGAGGAAGCTGTGGAAATGCTCGGCGTTGGAAAAGACCTGGTCGCGCTGGAACGCCGTCGGCCTCAAATAATGCAGGAAGATGACCGCCTCCAACTCCGCAGGATACTGCGCGTCGGCCCTGTGGTCGTTGGGGTAGTTGTACCGCATCGGCAAGGCGTGGGTCTTAATCCCGGCCTTCAAGCAGGCCAGCGCGAGGGAGACCTGCGGCGCGAAATACGGTTTCACGAAATCTGAGATCGCGTCGCTGATGGGTTTTTGCGCGCGGTAAAGCGCGTCCATGACGTCCGGCGGACCCATCACCACGCCGTAATTGACGTAGAACGGCGATTGCGGCGGCGTATCGGGCGGCGTCAGGACGTATCGATGAGGCAAGTCGGTGACGGGCGCGCCGAGCACCCGGCGCCCGAGTTCGGCCCAATCCTCCTCCGGGCTTCCCCTGCGGCCGGGCGTGGGAAAATGCTGATGCGCGATGACGCCGCCGAGGGCAGACTCCGCGATCAGGCGGCCGGCCCAATCGTCCATTGGGCGAATCTGGGCGACGTCTGCGTCGCACAGCACCACCAGGTCGCAATCGGGGCGGACCACCTCGTATCGCCGCCAGTGCTGACCGAGATAATGCGCTTTCTCATGCGCCGTCTCATTGTAGACCCATTCAACTTCAACGCGCTCGAAACTGTGTTTCCAGCGCTCGGGAATCTCCGGCTGCGGCGGATCGCCGAATACGGCCACCAGGCGCGCGTCCCTATACGGCCCGCCAAGCGCGTCCAGAGAGGCGCGAAAGAATGCGACCTGAGCGCAGAACCCGTCCGTCAGGCTGGCCGGGATAATGTAATCGAGTTTCATCAGCCCTAGGATTCGGCCTATGACAATGGGACAATAAAAGCGAATGTTATCAGCCGTAGAGCGTGGGGCAATCATTGGCGAGCAAGGGCCGGATTTCAGATTTCGCAGCTCATGGCGGCGCATCTTTATTCTCCGCGCCGCGGCACGTGAACCGGCCGATCACAGCGCCGCGCGCAGCCTATGACCGTTATTTCGATACGGCCTGGGACAGAGCCTGGTTCTCGAACGGCGGTCCTTTGGTGTCGGAGTTCGAAAAGCGGCTGAGCGCGTATCTCGAGGTCGAACACGCGGTGGTGGTGTGCAACGCCACGCTCGGTCTCAGCCTGCTGATCCAGGCGTTGGAGCTCACGGGCGAAGTGATCCTTCCGTCCTACACCTTCATCTCGAGCGCCAACGTGCTGAAAGCGGCGGGCGTCAAACCGGTGCACTGCGACATTCGAAGCGCCGACATGAATATCGACCCGGAAGCCTGCGCGGCGCTGATCACGCCGCGCACCTCGGCGGTGGTCGCGACCCATATCTGGGGCGCGCCCTGCGACACCAGCGCGCTCCAGGCGATATGCGACGACGCGGGGATCGCCCTGGTCTATGACGCGGCCCATGCTTTCGGCGTCCGCCACCAGGGCCGCCCTATCGGAGGCTTCGGCCGTGCGGAGGTTTTCAGCCTGCACGCCACAAAAGTCCTGCAGGCGTTCGAAGGCGGGGTCGTCACAACCGATGACGGCGCCCTCGCCGATCGGCTCAGGCTGCTCCGAAATTTCGGCTTTTCAGGCGTCGACCGCGTCGAGATCGCCGGCGTGAATGCGAAGATGTCCGAATCCCACGCGGCGATGGGCCTGGCCAATCTGGACATGATCGGAGAGACGCTGGCCGCCAATCGTCGCCGTCACGAGCTATATGCCGACGAACTTGCTGGAATCGCAGGCCTTCGGTTTCACCAGCCCGCGCCCGGCGCGTCCTCCAATCACCATTACGCGGTGGCTGAAATCGACGCCGACATCTTCGGGCTCGATCGCGACGGCGTGGTCGATCTGTTGTTCGCCGAAAACGTCCTTGCGCGCCGCTATTTTTACCCCGGCGGGCACCGCAGCATTCCGCATCTGCCTGAATCCGGCGCGCCGGCCGCGCTGCCGGTCACAGAGATGGTTTGCGAGCGGGTTCTGGTTCTGCCGGCCGGCGCAGCGATCGCTCTGGAGGATGTGCGCGCGATTTGCGGCCTGATCCGGTCTATCGCTGCGCATGCTCCAGAGCTTGCGGCGCGGCTGTCTGACACGGGCGCGTCCAGGCGCCGTTCGGCCAGGCCGGATCAGGTCGCCCCGCCCGGCTTCTCAAAACCGCGGACCGGGAGCAAGCCATGACCGCTCGCCGACACGCCCTGAACGGCCAGGCTTCGCCGTCGGCCGGCGGCCGGCGCTCCGAAGGCGCATGGCGATGAAACCCGTGGTGATATTGGGCGCGGGCGAACACGCCGTCGTGGTCATCGACATCCTGCGCGCCATGGGCGGGTTTGAGATCGTCGGCTGCCTCGCCGACAAGGCCGGCCCGGGCGATCACGCCTATGGCGTGCCGGTGATCGGCGGCATGGATCGCATCGAGCATCTGGTTCAGGACGGCTACGCGGCCGCCATCGGCTGCGGCGGCTGGGTGGACAACGCGCCGCGGGCGAAAATCTACCAACGGGCGGCGACGGCCGGCGTGGAGATCGTGACCGCCATCCATCCGCGCGCATATATCGCGCCGGACGTTTCGATCGGCGAAGGCTCGGTGGTGTGCGCCGGCGCGCATCTGGGCGTCTGCGCCTCGGTCGGCCGCAATACGATCATCCATTGCGAAGCCCTGGTTGGCCATTTGTCCCGTATCGGGGACCATGTCCTGATCTCAGGCGGCGCTGTGGTGGGCGCGGATGTGGACATCGAAAACGAGGCCACCGTCGCGATTGGCGCGACGGTGGCCTCTCGTGTGCGCATCGGAGAGCGGGCGATCATCAGCGCTGGCTCGTCCGCCGATCGCGACGTCCCGTCGAGGTCACGAGTCAGAGGCGTTCCAGCCCGGCTGCGCGGGCGAAAGCCCGCGCCCTGACCACCCCGGATCCGGCCCTGTTACGGGATGCAGGAGAGCATGCCGTTGCTGTCGGAGCGAATCCCGTTTGTGCAATCGGACAGATCCGGGAAGTAGACATTCCCGGACTGGTCGATGCGGAATTTATTGCCCCCGCCGGAAAGGTTGACGCCGAAATTACCGGCGCCTTCACCCGCGCCGGTCTCGAAATTCTGGATCAGCCAGGCCGTCCCGGCCGTGGTCTGTTCCATAACCATCATCTGGCGCGCCGATCCGTCGCTGCGCATGTGCATATTGCCCAGAGGACTGTCGGTGCCGACGCCGATATTGCCATTGGCGGCGATGACGAGCGCGTCGCTCGGCGCGCCCGGCTTGATCTTGAACGGGAGCCGGCTGCCATTGGTCGCGTCGCGAATGAAGAAGTTCGCCTCATTGCCGGCGACGTCCCAGATTTGCGGCGTGAAACCGGAGGATCCGTCCTGATCCAGACGAAGAGTCGGCGTGTTGCCGTCTAGAACATGCAGCTGCACGACCGGCGTCGAGGTGCCGAGACCAATCCGGCCGCCGTCATCGACGTACAGCGAATTGGTCGGCGCGGAAGCCTCAATATGGAAGATGTTGCGGCCCGCGTCGGAGTCCTGCACGGCGAAGAAGCTGCCGCCGCCATTGTCGCTGGAGTTGATGATGATCCGCCAGTCGGTCGTCGGGAATGATGCGGTGTTCGAGGTGTCCTGGAAATGAATCCGCAGATTATTCTCTTTCAGGCGGAGGGTGTCGAAGCCGAAGCTTTCTCCATTGGCGCAGTCCTGTCCCACGCACAGGCTGCCGTCGACGATCACGTCATCGAGGAAAACCTGGTCTGCGTATGCGGCGCCGGTGAGGGTCATCGCCGCACCGCCGAGCACAGCAGCCGAGGCGGTCCTTATCCACTTCGCGTCCATTTTAACTCCCCTTAAAGCCCTATGAATCATCCGCCCTGTCCAGACGGTTCTTCTTCTTGGTCGAAAATTCGAATTCGGCCATCAACGACGCGGAAATGACCGCTCAGGCTGGCGCCGATGCGGGGCGCTCCCGCATTCGCAGCACGTCCGTTATCGCTTTGATCGACACGCCGCGCCTGCGGCGCCAGCTGATTTGTGGCCGCTGTCAGATTGAAGCTGTACACCCCGTCAGGGGTCTCGCCATAATCGGATAATCGCAATGTCGGAGGCGTCCGGCGCCCTTCAGCCCGCGCGTGATAACCCTGTGGTCCTGCGACGGTGAGGGTGTAATTGGTGTACCGGCCTTCAACGTCAAACCCGATCCGATCCGGGGTCAGCCGCACGGCGGCGTCAATGGCCACTTGCCCCGCGGCCGCTGACGAAACCGCCATCACAGCCCCTAAGACCAAAGTGAGCAACACCAACCGCATTTCATCATCCCCAATCGTGGTGTGACTATAAACCAGCTCTTGCGTAAACGCACGCTTAATTTCCGCGCCGCGCAACCTGTAGTGCCCGCGCACGCTGCGCCTCCCCCATGCGCTCCAGCAGCGCATCACGCAGTTCGGCCGCGCCGCCCTCGCCGGCGGCCGCTGCAAAGGCCAGCTGATCATAGGCCTCCACATAGTCCTGGGGAACACCCAGTCCGCGCACATAGAGCACGCCAAGCCCCAGAGCCGCCGGCGCAAATCCGGCCTCGGCCGCCTGGCTGTAGAATTCTGCGGCGCGCGCCGGGTCAGCCGGCCGATCAATCCCATTGGCGAAGCGAAAGCCCAACGCATACAGTCCGATAGGGTCGCCCGCGGCTGCGGCGGCGGCGTCCCTCGCGGCGGCTTGCGGCGAGGGATCAAAGGGTGCGAGGCGAATGCTCCAGGCGGACATCAGCGATTCCGCCAGGTCCTCGAATCGTTCGCGGCCGGACGAGCCTGCGGCGCGATAGAGGCGAATCGCCTCTGCTTCATCAAGTTCGACGCCAAACCCGTTCTCGTAGAGCACCGCAAGATTGGTCATCGCCGACGGCAATCCCTGATCGGCCGCCGCGCGGAATAATTCGGCGGCGCGGCCATAATCCTGTTCGACGGCGTCGCCGCGCGCATGGAGCAGCCCCAGATTATTCAATCCTCGCGCGTCCCCGGCGTCGGCGGCGCGTTCAAACAGCGCCAGCGCGCGCTCGGCGTCCGCATCGGCGCCGCGTCCTTCAAGATAAAGAACGCCAAGGCTGGTCATGGCGGGCGCGTGACCGGCGTCGGCGGCCCGGGCATACCAATCCGCAGCCGCGGCCAGATCGCCGGACGAGGCCCGCGCCTCGAGCGCGGCGGCGTAATCGAACGCATGGGACGGGTCCGCATTCAGCCGCGCCGCCCGGCCCAGAAGTCGGAGCGCTTCATTCAAATCCCGAGTTGCGCCAAGGCCTTCAAAGATCAGCCGCCCGCGCGCATTCAAAGCGCCGGCATGGGTCTCGCCCGCGGCTTCATACCACTGCAACGCCGAAGCGAAATCCTGGGGCAGCAAGACACCGTCCCGATAGATATCGCCCAGTTCCGCCGCCGCGTCTGAATCGCCGGCCGCGGCTGCGGCGGAGAGGATTTGAAGCGCCCGCCCGGGATCGCCGGCGATCACCGCCGCCTCAGCGCGCGCCACGGCATCGTCCGCCGGCGCCTGCGCATTCGCTGCGGCGGCGGCGAGGACGATCGCCGGCAAAAGCGCCAGGCGCGCGCTAGTTTTCAGCATCGCGCCGCGTCTCCGTCCATTCTGTGGCGCGGGCCTGGGCTTGCGCCAATTGCTCCGCGGTCATCAATTCGGCGAGCGATGAGCGCGCGCGGACCGCCGCCTCCAGACCCTGGGCGGCGGCCAGATTGGCCCATTTATGGGCCTCGACATAATCGGGCTCTCCGCCCACGCCGGCCGCCATGATATTGCTCATGCGCAGCTGCGCGCCCGGATCGCCGGCTTGCGCAGCTTCCGCAAAGAGCGCGCGGGCGCGCGCGGAATCCTGGGGCGCGCCTTCACCGTCTTCAAGAAGGGTTCCGAGGCGGAACGCCGCTGCGCCGTCGCCCTGCGACGCGCGCGCCTCCAGCCACTCAAGCCCGCGCGCATCGCCGCCGCGCGCCAGCGCCGATACGAATGCGGCGCCGCGGACCGCATCCGGCGCGACCATTCGCTCCTCGACGATCATGAGGCCGAGCTGGCGCTGAGCGAGATCAGATCCCCCCTCGGCGGCGTTGATATAATAGCGCACCGCTTCAGCGAAATTCTCCTCGCCGCCTAAGCCTCGCTGAAGATAGCTGGCATAGGCGACCTGCGCGCGCACCATGCCGGCTTCGGCGGCTTGCTGATACCAGTATCGCGCCTGCTCGTGATCCACGTCCGCGCCGGTTCCGGTCGCGTAGACATAACCCAGATTGCTCTGCGCACGGACATCACCGGCCTCTCCGGCGACGGTCAGCAATTCGATCGCTCGAGCCGGGTCGCGGGGCAAGCCTTCCGCGCCGACGAGATAATAGGACCCGATCACCGCCTGAGCCTGCGGATCGCCCAAAGCCGCCGCGCGCTCCAGATCGGCGACCGCCTGGGCGCCGGCGCCGCCTTCGGATTCGGCGCGTTGATTGAGCAGCTGGACCAGGAGCGTTCGGGCGTTGTCGTTGCCGGCGTCAACCGCGCGCTCGAGCCACTCGATCGCCGATCCGATATCGCGCTGTACGAAAAGCCCTTCGCTATACATATAGCCGATGCGCTGCATCGCGAGAGCGTCGCCGCCCTCGGCCAGGGGAACCAGAAGATTGAACGCCGTCTCCAAGTCGCCTTGCCCATAGGCGGCTTCAGCCGCGGCGATCCCGGTCAGCGGCGCGGTCGCCGAAGACACGCCGCCTTGGGACGCCGCGGGCGCCGGGGTCGACGTCTCGCCTCCAAACAGCAGCCATCCGCCCAAGAGTCCGAGTCCGACGGCCCCAGCGCCGATGGCCGCGCCAATGAGAGTGTTTGAATTCATGAAGGCGCGCCCTCCCCGGCGCTGCGGCGAATGACATAAAGGGCGCCAGCGGCCAATGATTCATCGATGTGTGTTTGCGTTCCGTCGGGCCAATCCACCGTGACCCGCTCAACAGCTTCGGCGCCGGCGAGCCCGAAATGGGCGACCGGCGCATCAAAGGCCATGAAGCCGCCGCCGGATTGAATTTCGCGGACCTGGGTCAGGCCGCCCGCCTCGACCGTGATCGCCGCGCCGATTCCGTCATGGACGCCGAGGCCGTCTTCCAGACGGAAGGCGATCGACCGTCCCTCCTGGCTGGCGTTTTCAAACATCACCACCGGCGCATTGACCGGCTGGGTCAATATGTCGAGATCGCCGTCATGATCGAAGTCGAACATCACGGCCGCGGCGGTGATGAAATAGTCGGTGAGCCCGAACGCTTCCGTCTCTTCGGTGAAATGACCGCGCCCGTCATTGCGCAGGAAAATGTTCGACGGGCTGACCTCATTGGGCACCCAGGTGCCGTTCACGATATAAATGTCCTGCCAGCCATCCAGATCGAAATCGGCGATCTTCACGTCCCACGACCAGCCGCCGACATCGGCGCCGCGCAGTTCGGCTTCATCGGCGTAAACGCCCTGGGAATCCGGGACCAGCAGCACGTTCCGGCCCAAAATCTGGCGGATGGCGGCGTCCGCCTCCGCTGCGGTGATCGGGCGCGAGGGCTGGAAATGCACGGTGCACAGGTCGCGGATATCCGGCAGATCGGCCGGCACCAAGGCGCACAGGGCCGGATCGCGGCGCTGGATCGCCAGATCCTTGACCAGCATGCCCCGGCATTCGGCCTGCTGGCGGCCTTCAAGGCGCTGGCAGCGATCGGCGTATCCGGGATTGAAGCTGTGCCCGGACCGGTACCAGCGTTTGATCGCCATATTCTCTTCACAGATCGCCCGGTCCGTATCGCGCTCGATCGCGTCGCAATAAAGTTCAAGCGGCTGCATGCGCAGGCGTTCGGAGACCCCCGATGACCGCCCCGCGATCTGCGCGACATAGATTTCGAAATCACCGTCGTTATCCAGATCGGCGCTCTTGACCGCCATGGTGGTCGTCGTGGTGTGCGGAATCCGGCCTTCAGCATAGGTGACGGCGTCAAATCCGCCCTCTCCGTCGCCGAAATAAAAATAATCCGGAATCTCGAAATCATTGCCGACGATGAGATCCTGGGCGCCGTCCCGGTCCAGATCGGAAAACAGGATGGACAGCGTCTCGCCGGGCACTCCGGGCAGGTCGGCATACGCCGCGCCGGTCAGCTCGCCGTCTTGATTGAACACAATCCGGTTGCGGGATTCTTCGCCGGGGATGCGCCGATACCAGCCCGCCGCCCAATTGCCCAGAACCGCATCCAGATCGCCGTCGCCTTCAACATCTGCAAACGCCGCCGCCAGGACCATGACCGCGTCCTCGCGATTGGCGACGGGGGTGATGGCCGACGGGTCCAGCACGCCCTGGCGGTTGGGCACTATGTGGACGCCGTCGCGAAAGGTTGTGATGAACAGGTCCAGCCAACCGTCATCGTCAATATCGACAAGGGCGGCGTTGAACACCGCGAAGTCCGCCAGGACGCCGAGCGGCGGCGTCGCGGCGTCAAACCGGCCCGCCCCGTCATTGGCGTAGACATATATGCCGGCCTCATCGGACGCGAAGACCAGATCAAGATCGCCATCTCGATCGATGTCGCCCGCGGACACCGAGCGCCCTTCCCAGAAGGGCGGCCACATATCGCCCATGGAAAACTCGATCGGCCGGTCAATCCCGTAGCGCCAGGCCTCGCGGCGCACGAAGGGCGTCTCCGCGGCCGGGCTGCGCGGATTGAAGGGCCGGGCTTCGATCTCGATCCGCATCTCCGCGCCGGCGGGCGCGACGTCTTGCGCCGGCATGGAAGCCTCGGCGTTTCCGGTCGGGCGGTCGTCGGCATGGGCGGCCGGCGCGAAAAGTGCGGTGACGGTCAGCATTTCCAGCGCGCGCTGCGTTTGATGGTCGTGCCAGGCCTGCGCCCCGAGGCCGGCCAGGAATCCCAGGGCGGCGATCACGCCGCCCAGCAATCCCGCCGCGCGCCATCCGACAGATGTGCCGATAATGAAGAAGGAATAGATGGAGAATGAGCCCAGGACGAACACCAGCGTCATGATATAGCCGTGACCGAGCCCGCCGTTCAGAAGCGCGCCGGACACCACGACGTCAAATCCCATGGGCACGGGCATGAACACGCCGACCAGCGCGGCGAACGCCAGTCCCAGCGGCCCAAAATCACGTCCCGCCAGCTGGTCGAGCGGCATGAGCGTCGCCACCACCGCGCCGAGAAACCCCGCCAGCAGCATCAACGGCACCGTGGTGTAGAGGATGAACCAGAGATTTCGCGCGAAATCGTGGCCGAAGCGCCATGTGGATTGAAGAATCGTCTCGCCGTCCGGCTCCGGCAGGGCCGAGTCGACCGTGGCGGGCGGCGTCAGCGGCAATCTTGGCTGCACCGGCGTTGCGCGCTCCAGCCGGTCTTCTGGGATGAAGCGGCACAATACGGGGATCGCCAGCAGGATGACGCCCAGCGACAGGACGATTTTCGCAACCGCCATGTAGAAAGGCAGCAGCGAGAACGCCATGGTCAGCACCACGATATTCAGCGTCGGCGACGCCACCATGGCCGACAGCGTGGTCTCGGCCCGCGACCCGGCGGAATAAAGACCCTTCGCAATCGGCGCCGCGCAATTCACGCAGACCCCGAGCGGCGCCCCGAGAAACATGCCGTAAAGTGAATTCGCAAACGGTCCTGAGAAGCTGCGCCGGCGCATATAGCCAAGAAGGGTCAGGAAGGCGGCCGCGAACAGCACCCCGAACGTCATGCCGTTCCGGTTGGTCTTGATCCAGTTGACCGTCGAGATGCCGATCCGCTCGATCGTCGTGTGATCCTCCGTCAGCGGGATCAGCGCTTCAAAGCTGAGCGGGTCCTCCAGCTGGATCGCCCCGCTCATCATCGCTTTCTCGTCCAGCGAGGGATAGCGCGACTGCGTCCAGAACAAGACGGCGAGCGCGGCGACCAGCAGGACCGCCCAGACAACGCGCGCTCGCTTCGACCCAATGATCCAGTCGCCCATTTCGCCTGTCCCCGAGGCCGGTCCTGACTCAACGCCCGCGATTATACCTGACCGCCAATGCGAAGAAAGAAGGTCCGCCGCCCCGCACGCTAGAAAACCGACGGATCGCACGCCGGCGCGGCGCCGTCATCGGACCCGAAGCGCACCCACTCATAGGGCCGGGTCTCGGACACGCCGTATTGAACCAGGCCCTGTACTCCTCGGCCCCGGCTGCCATTCGCCCCGATGACGCGGGCCGCCAGCGCGACCCGGACGCCGTCGGCGCGTTCGGGCGGCTCAAACCCGCCCGCCGGGGCGCCCTGGGCGGGCCCGGTCCCGCCGAAGGCGGTCAGAAAGGGACGAATGCAGGCCAGCCGGCCGGGCGTCATCGCGCGCACTTGAGATAGCTCGTCCACCGACGCGAACGGCCGGTCTCCGAGCGTCTTGTGCGGCAGGAGGGCATAGTCGGACCGCTCGGCGCCGAAAGGGCGCGCCGCCGTGTCCGGATCGCGCCAGTCCAGTATTTCATCGGTCAGACGGCGGGCCGTCGCTTCAGGCGCGCCGGCCGCGGCGAACACCCGCATCCATGCGGTCTCATCCGCCAGGTTGATATCGACCCGGCGATGGGTGTCGGCGAGCGCGACCTCGACGGCATGATCTCCCACATCGATCCTGCGCGGCAGGCCATTCAGCGCATCGCGGCCTTGCAGCGCGATGGTCCAGGCGGCGATTTCAAGGGCGCTTCTTAAAGCGGCGTTCTCGCGCATCACCTGATTTTCGACCCGCGCTTCAATCACCCGCTCCCGCGCGGCGATCGTCGCGCCGGCGGCCAGGATGGAGAGCAGCAAGGCGATCCACAGCACGAAGACCAGCGCCGAGCCGCGGTCCCGGCTGCGGGCGCCGCAGCTCATTCCACGAACAGGTCCGGACGCCGGCTGCGCAAGGCGCCCATGTCCCGGCGCAGGGCCTCGACGGCGCGGCGTTGCTCGACATCCGTCGTGATGATGCGCGGCGTCAGAAAGATCACCAGCTCGCTGCGGCGCACCGTGTCATTGCTGGACCGGAAGGCCGATCCGAGGCCGGGAATCCGGCTCAGGCCCGGGACCCCGGTGCTCGTCACCGTCTCCGTCTCTTGGATCAATCCGCCCAGCGCGATCGTGGCGCCCGACCGCGCCGCCACCGTGGAGGTGAACCGCAGCTGTTGAATGGTCGGAGAGTCGATGCCGCTGGTGTTGTTCGGACGCACCGAGCTGACCTCCTGGGTCACATCCAGCACCACCACGCCGGATGCGTTGATGCGGGGCGTGACTTCCAAAATCACGCCCGTCTCGCGCAGGGTGACATTGGACACGATCGGCGCCCCGGCCTCTCCCACCGCCTGCGCGGTCTGGGTCACGATCGGCACTTCGTCGCCGACCTGCAGATTGGCGGTCTGATTATTCTGCACCATGATCGACGGCGCCGAGAGAACACTGACGTCGGTCACCGCGTCCAGGGCGCTCAGCGCGACATTGATGTCCGTGCCCACAAAAGCATAGCTGAAGCCGGGAACGACCGGGCTGACGGCGCCGTTCTCGTCATCGGTCAGCAGCAATTGATTGGTCCCGTCGCCGGCTTGGGACTGAAAGAACCACCGCACGCCGAAATCCAGGGCGTTGGTCAGACGCACCTCAGCGATGGTCGCTTCAATCAGAACCTGGGGCGCCAGAACATCCATGCGCTGCACGAGTTCGATGATCTCGCGATATTCCTGGTCGGTGGCCCGGATGATGAGGCCGTTATTCAGCTCGTCGGCGATGACGGTCAGCCGGGTTTCCGTCTCCGCGCCCTGCGCGTCCTCTCCCTCCTGGCCGGCGAAACGCGGCAGGCCGGCTTCGGTGGCGGACACCTCGCCGCCGGCGAACGCGGCGGTCAGCTGCTGAGCGAGAGTCGCCGCTGGAGTGTTGCGCGCTGAATAATAGCGCAACCGCCGCTCATCGCCTCCCGCCGGACGATCGAACCGTTCGATCCAGACGGCGATCTCGTCGAACCGGCTCCGCTCACGGGTCACGACAAAGAGCTGATTGAGGCGCTGAAGCGGCGCGACCGTCACCGTACCCGCGCCGATCCCGAGGCCCGCCAGAACGGTGTCGACCTCCTGCGCCGCGGTCCGTGCATCGGTATAGCGCAAATCAAACAGGCCATAGACCCGGTCGGTCAGGGCGGGAGTGTCGAACAAAGCCGCGGCTTCCGCGGCGGCGGCGACTCCCGGGCCGGGGCCCGTGAGGATCAATATGCCGGCGGCGGCGTCGGCCTCCGCCTCGACATCATCCGTGATGAAGGGCCCGATCAGGTCCAGGAGCGCGTCCGCCCCGGTGTGGCGGACCGGAATGATCCGGGCGCCGAAGCCCAATCGGGCGCCCGGGGCGACGCCCGCGCTGCGCGCGGCCGATTCGGTGGTCAGCAGGAATCCATCCGCCTGCTCCACCAAGGCGAGGCCGGAATCGGCCAACACCGCCTCTAACGCTTGCAGCGCGCCGCGAACCGGCGCCGGCTCCGGCGCGGTGAGCGTGATGCGTCCGGACACGCCCGCGCCGACCGCCACGGTTTCACCCAGCGCCTCGCCGATCACGGCCCTGGCGACGTCGTCGGCTGGAGCATCGACGAAATCAAGGCCCAGGCGCTCGGTTCGAAAATCGCGCGCCTGCAGATTCGCCGCGGACAGGGCGCGGGCCCCGGCTTGCGTGCGCCGCAGGACAAGCTGCCCGCCGGGCTCGCGCGGGCCGGACGCCGCCTCGTCGCCGCCGAGCAGGGTCTGGGCGGGGTCCGGCGCCGCCGGTTCGTCCTGTGTTGGAGAGGGCGCCGGCGCCGCCGGCGCCGGCGGTGCGAAAGCCAGATCGGCCGCGCAACCGCTCAGCAAAGCCAAACTTGCGGCGAGACCGGCGAGGCGCATCGGCCAGCGGTGCGGCGGCTTGGTCTCATCCATGGCCGAAATCACTCCATCCCCTTGAATTCAGCCTAGCCCAAGGCCTGGGCTGCGGCCAGCTCGCGCGCGCATCACCCGCCCAGAACCAGCCGGCGCTCCTGGCCGTCGGCCGCGATCACCGCAAGGCTCGAATCCAGGGCCAGCAATTCGATGCCGGCGGCGGCTTCGCCCGGTCGAAGAAAAACCGTTTCGTCACCCACAATGATGACGGCGACCCGCCCGTCATCGGACTCGACCACGCCGATCAGGCGCATCGGGCGTCGCGGCGTGGTGACCGGCGCCGCCTCGGCGGGCTGCTCGACCGGATCGAAGCGCGCGAACGCCGCCGAAAGCGCCGCTCGATCGAGCGTTTGCGACGGGTCGGCCGGCGTCGGCGCCGGCGGCGCGTCGGGCGGCGGCGCGGTCCAAAGCCAGAGCGCGGCGGCCGCCGAGCCGAGCCCGGCCAGGCCGGAAATAAGAGTGAAGGCGTCCAGCCTCATGATCCGGCCTCGTCAGCAACCAATTCGACCAGGGTGAGCTCGAGGCGCACGGCGCCGGACGCGGGCGCGTCGAACACGGCGTCGCTGACAGCGAAACCAGGCGTGCCTGACGCGTGCGCCAGCGCCGCGGCCAGCGCCTCCGGGGCGCCGACAAGCGTTACGGTGAGGCGCCGTTCGACAACGCCGCCGAGCTCATGAGCGCGCAAGGGTCCGCGCCTTGCGGCTTCGGCGCCGGCCGCCTCGAGAGCGGCGTCCAGCGCGTCGGCGCGGCGCACAAGCGCCGCGTCCGCCGCCTCGACGCTGGCGGATATCGCGGCGCCGGCCGGCATGGCCGCGGCGCGCCCGGCCAGGCTTTCGCGCAATGCGCCGACTTCACCGGCCAGTGCGGCGCGCCGGGCCCAGTTGTCCGCAAGCCCTCCGACGCTGACCCAGATCAGCATCAGCGGCACAAGGACCGAAACCGCAGCCAGGCTGACCGCCAAGAGGCGGCGCGGCGTCAGGGGAAGCGTGGCGAGCCGGGCGTTCATGGCCGACCCGCCCGGGCTTCAATCACGCCGCCGTCCACGGTCTCGATCACGATCCGCCGGCCATCAACGATCACCACCTCAATGCGAGCATCGCCCGGGCCGCCGATTTCCCTGAGGACGTCGGTCAGTCGCGGATAGGACGCCGCGCGCGCCTCAGGCGTATTCAGGTTTTCCGCGGCGGCGCGGTCTGCGCGCGCTTCGGCGAGCAGCGCGTCGCGCTGCGCCGCGAGCGCATCGGCGTCGCGGGCCAGCCGGACGTCCAGCGCCGTCAGCGCCGTCAACACGCCCAAGCCCGCCAGCAGCGCCATGAGGACAGGGCTGGCCGGCCGCTCGGGCGCCCCGGACGCGAAGACGCCGAGCGCGCCCTCCGATCCAAAATCCGCCGCGACCCGCCAGCGCGCCGCGCGATCGGCCGCGAGCCCGGCGGCGGCCTCGACGTCCGCCCGTCTGGCGATGGCGAGGTCCACCATGACACCGTCGCCGGCGGGATTGGGACGGGATGACGCGATGCTCATGACGGCATCCTCATGCCGGATCGGGCACAGCGTCTCCGCCTGCAACCGGATAGCGGCGTCCGGATCGCGCGCGGCCAGCGGGGAGAGCCGCACCGAGCGCATCAGGACCTTTGACGAATCCATCAGGATGACGGCCTCGTCACGGCCCGGTTTCGAGGCATAGCGCCACCGGCCCAGCCAGGACTTCACGGCGCCGGCGGTCGACGCCGGGGCGCCGGCCGCATCAAGGGTGATCAGCTGGGCCCGGGTCGTCGCCCCGGCCGCGGCCAGAGCGTCCGGCAGAAGCGCCGCCGTCTCCCGCCAGGCCCAGGCCAACACCTCCACGATCGATCGTCCGATCCGGTCTATCGCGCTGTTTGCGCTCATATGCCCTCCCGGCACGCCTGAAGCCCGGAATCATAATCGCACGCCAATGGCGCGCGAGCCCCGACGGCGGCCTCGATCCGGCGAAGCCCGCCGGTTTCGCCCGGAGCGAGGTCGAGAACCACCAGGCGTGGCGGGTTGGGGCCCGGCCACCGGCGATACCAGCCCAGCGCGTCATCCTGCGGCCGGCCGTAATAATGAAATCCGGCGAAGTCGGTATCGATCTCGATCACCTCGGTCAGCGGCGCCTCTCCATTCACCGGCGCCGCGGTGACGACCGCCTGCCGGCCGGCCGCCCGGATGCTGATCTGCAATAAGTGCGCGGCGCCGGGCGGGTGCGCGGTGAACCGTATGAGGTCGCCCTCGCCCTCGAAGACGTGCCCGGGCGCCTCGACGCTCGCGGACAGCGCCTCGCGCACAGCCCGCTCCAGCGCGCCATGGGATTCCCGCTCCGCAGCGAGGGCGGACAATCGGGCATGGGCGTCGACGCCGCCCAGGAGGACTGGAACGGCCGCAGCGGCGACGAGCGCCAGGATCGCAACCGCGACCAGCGTTTCGGTGAGCGTGAAGCCGCCGTCCCGGGCGCCGTAAGCGCGCATCACAGCCTCCGCCCCACGCCGTCTTCGACCAGGACGACGCTGAATACGACACCGTCCGGACTGGTGATGTCGGCCCGGCTCAACACTGCGCCGGTGACCGGATCGGCGGGCGCGTTGACCGGAACCAGGCGCGCCGACCAGCCTGCATATCCCTCAACGGCCAAGGCCGGGGACAGGCCGGACAAGAGGCGGGCTTCAATATTGCGGGCGGTCAGACCGTATTCATAGGCGGCCTCCGCTTGGCGCATCGCGCCTGCGCTTCCGGCGAAAGCCGTCATCCCAGCCGCCAGAACCGCACCGGCGATCGCCGCAGCCACCAGAGCTTCGGTGAGGGCGTATCCATGCTCATGTTTCGGCAAGCTCGACCTCCACCCGCCCGCTGATGGGAGCGACGGCGATCCGGGCCGCGAAGCCTTGGCGCGCCAGCTGGACCGCGCCCGGCGGCGGCGCGTACGGCGCCGGCGACATGACGAGGTCGAACGGCGCACGCCGGGCGGCGCGTCCGCCCAACTCAGCGTCGCCCCAATCTCCGGACAGGCTGAGCGCCGGGATGTCGTAGCCGTCATGCGACACGCTGACCCTGACCGGCGCGCCGGTGCGCCGGGCTTCAAGGCGGGCCCGCTCTAGATCGCCCGCGACCCGCTCGGCCGTTGCGCGCAACTCCACGCGCGGCGACATGGTGCGCGACAATCCGGCGAGGCTGGCGGCGAACACTGCGCCGATGGCGAGCGCCACAATCATCTCAAAAAGCGTAAAGCCCGCGTCGCGGCCCGGCGCCTCACGGGGCTCACCGGGCGATGAGATCGCCATCCTCGCCCTCCCCGCCCGGCGCGCCGTCGCGGCCATAGCTGATCACGCGAATCCGGTCGGCGTCGGCGTCATAGGCGTAGGCATAGGGCCGCCCCCAGGGGTCGGTCAGCCCGCTTTCGTCCCGGAGATAAGGCCCGCGCCATCCCGGGACCGGTTCGCCGTCCTCCTCGGGCGGTTCGACCAGCGCCGCCAGGCCCGCCGCTTCGTCTGGATAGCGGCCCACATCAAGATAGTAGAGCTCCAGCGAGGTGACGAGATTGGACATTTGCGAGCGCGCCACGTCCGCCTTTGCGCGCCCCAGATAGCCGATGACCCGCGGCGCGACGATGGCGGCGAGGAGCGCCATAATGGTCAAGACGACCAACAGCTCAAACAGGGTGAAGCCCGCTTCAGGCCGGCGGTCGGAGCGCCGTAGCATCATGTCAGTACACCACTTCGTTCAAACTCAGCACCCCGGACATGACCGCCGCGATGAACCCGGCGGTGATCACGCCAAGCACGGCGATCAGCGCCGGCCCCAGCAAGACCACCGCTTGTTTCACGGCGCGGCGCGAGCGCAAATCGTACAGCTGCGCGGCGCGGTTGAGAAGCTTGGCGAGTTCGCCGGTGCGCTCGCCCAGATCGAAAAAATCGACCATGTCGTCGGGAAGCGCCGCCTCGGCTTTCAGCGCCGCAGCCGGCGAAGCGCCGTCGCGCATGGCTGTCGCGGCGCGTTCGAGACGCGCGCGCCGGTCCGGCGACGCGACCAGGCCGCGCGCCGTCGGCTCGGCCCGCGCGAGCGTTCGTCCATTCTCCAGAAGCAGAGCGAGCACGCGGGCATAGCGCGAGGCGTCCATTTGCGCCCGCACGCCCGCCACCACGGGCAATCGGTCCAGGAGGGCGCCGGCCAGGCCGGGCCGGGCCCGGAATAGTCGGCCGACCGCCAGCACGCCGGCCAAGGCGGCGATCAACAGGATCGGGGCGTAGGCGCGCACGACCGCGCCGACGGCGAGGACGAAGGCCGTTTCCGGCGGCGTCGCGCCGGCGGCGTCTCGAAACAGCGGCTCGAAGCTGGGCAGGACGCCATAGCTCAGCCCCGCAATCGTGGCGAAAAACAGCACGAGGACGAAGGCGGGATAGGTCAATTGACCGATGATTTCGCGCCGAAGCTCGATATTCGCCTCAAGCGCGTCGGCGAGCGCATCAAGCGCCGGTCCCAGACGGCCTGAGGATTCGCCCGCCGCCGCCATGGCGGAGGCCAGACGCGGCGGGTTTGACGGGTCCAGGGCCAGAGCATCAGCCAGGCTGTCGCCGGCCTCGAGCTTTGACGTCATGCGTTCAAGAAATGCGCGCGGCTTGCGCTTGGTCTCCCGCCTGGCGAGCGCAGTCAGCGCGTCGCGGACCGGGATGGCGGCGCCGACAAGGTCGGCCAGGCCGCGCATCAGGCGGGCATGGGTCGCCGGGTCAAGCCGGGAGCCGGCCGGTCCCGATGCCGCCGGCGCACGGGCGCTGTTCAACCGGACAGGGCGCAATCCGTCCGCCCGCAGCGCGGCGGCGGCTTCGCGCTCGCTGGCCGCGCGGATTTCACCCCGGCGCGCATCGCCCGAAGCCGTCTCGGCGACGTAGCGCCAGAGCATCAGGTCAGACATCGCCGCCCGCCGCCCGCGCAGCCTCCTCAAGGCTTGTCAAACCGGCATCCGCGCGGGCCCGCGCGTCCGCGGCGAGACTCCTCCAACCCCGCCGGGTCAGCTCGGCGCGCAACGTGTCGCCGCCGCCGCCTTCCCGAATCAGCGCACGCAGCGCGTCGTCGACGAGGAAGCCTTCGCCGACCACCGTTCGGCCGGCGAAACCGCCGCCATGGCACGCTTCGCACCCGCGCCCGGCGCAGCTTGAACAGATGGTGCGAACAAGACGCTGGGCGAACGCGCCCGTCAGGGTGGAGGCCACCAGGAAGGGCTCGATCCCCATATCGATCAGGCGCACCACCGCGCCCGGCGCGTCGTTGGTATGCAAGGTCGAAAGCACGAGGTGGCCGGTCAGCGCAGCCTGCACGGCGGTGCGCGCAGTCTTGGCGTCGCGAATCTCGCCAACCATGATCACGTCCGGATCATGGCGCAGGAAGCTTCGCAGAGCCTCGGCGAAATCCAGGCCGATCGCCGGATTGATTTGAGATTGCGACACGCCGGCGAGGCGATATTCGATCGGATCTTCGATCGTCAAAATCTTGCGGTCGCCGCCGGCGAGCCGGCGCAGCGCCGCATAGAGCGTCGTGGTTTTCCCGCTGCCCGTCGGCCCGGTGACCAGGACCAGCCCGTTGGGACGGTCGAGCGCGGCGGCGAGCGTCTCCGCCAGCTCCGGCGTGAAACCCAGCTGATCAAGTCCGCGCGCGCCGCCTTTGGGATCCAGCAGGCGCACGGCCAGGCTTTCGCCGTGATCGGTGGGCACGATCGAAACGCGCAGATCGATATTTCGACCGGCGACGGGCAATCGGGCGGCGCCGTCCTGCGGGCGGCGATGTTCCGCGATATCCAGATCGCACAGCACCTTGATGCGCGAGACCACGGCGATGGCCTCCGACGCGCCGAGCCTGCCGGTCTCGTGCAGCACGCCGTCGAAACGCTGGCGCACCACCGCCTGGCGTGGACCCGGCTCCACATGAATGTCGGATGCGCCGCGCTCGACGGCCTCCGCGATCAGACCGGAAACAAGGCGCACGATCGGCGCGGCGCTCGCCAAGTCGCGCAGGCGCTCCGCATCGTCGGCCAGATTTGCGCCGGCATGGGCGCCCTGGATCGCGTCGCTCTGGCGGTTGAGGCGCTCGATGAGCCCAGCCGGCGCCGCCGCGGCGCGCACCGGTCCCAGCGCGAAGGCGAGCGCGCTGAGGGTGTCCGCGTCGAACGGATCGGCTAGCGCGACAAGAACCGACTCGCCCTCGCGCCGGATCGGAGCGCATCGGGCGGCGGTGAGAAAATCGCGGCTCAAGCCCTCAAAGGCGGGATCAGACGCGGGCTCGGCGTCCGTGATCAAAGGCGCGCCCGACGCCTCGGCATAGGCCGCCGCGATGTCTATTTCGCTCATCAACCCAAGCCGCGAGAACAGCTGGTCGGGCGCTTCGCCCGCCTGGCTGGAAAGGGCGCGCAAATGAGTGGCCTCGCCCTCGGGCAGGCCCTGGGCGCGGATCAAAAGCTCCAGACGCTCAGGCTGGCTTGTCATGGCCGTTTATTAGCACTCGCTCGCTGGACGCGCCAAGCACGTCCAGCGTTTGAAGCGGGCTCCCTAAGGCATGGCCAGCGGCGTTCGGACACGGATCATGGCGCTTGACGCCTCAAAGTCGTCTTCGCCGATACCATTGAGCGCGATCTCTGCGCCGAGAATGGCGCCGTTCGCAAAACCGGCGCTCAGACCGACCCGGCCATCAACGCGGAAGGATCCCAAGCCCTCAAGCCCGCCCGCCGGATTGAAGACCTCGGCTTCTTCGAAGTCGAAATTGGCGGTCAGTTTCGCATAAGGCTCCAGGAAGGCGTTGGGTCCGTGTTCGATCCGGTAGGCCAGTTCGGGTTCAAAGCGCGCACGACCGATGGTCACGCTCTGGCCGGGAATATCGATGCCGAGCGAGTCGATATAAGCGTCGCTCTCCTCATCGAACCAGGCCAGGCCCGCCGCCGGGGAGAAGCGCCACGCGCCACGCTGGATATCGCCGACGATATTGGCTTCGATCAGCCAGCGGTCGGTTTCGAAATCGTCCCAATAGGTGCCGAGCGGATTGACCGAGTTGTCGGACCTGCCCCAGGCCGCCCGCGCATCGATGTACAGATTTTCGCGCAGCCGCATGGCGACATAGGGTCCGGCCAGCCAGCCATCGCCTTCCACTTCGCTGGACAGCGGGCCGGTCGTGGTCTCCATCCGGTCGAACTGAACCAGGACGCCGGCGAGCAGGTCCTCGCTGATCATCAGGTCGGCGCCGAGATAGATCATGCCGAAACGGTTTGAGGAATTCTGTCCCGCCCGGCTGTCTTCCGCGCCGGAATAGCTCGCCTGCACCCAGACATCGAGCACGCCCGGGGCGCCGGCGTTGGCCAGATCGAACCCGGCATAGGCCGGCTCCTCCTCCCGGGCGAAGGGATCGCCTTCCCGGCCGCGGGCCTTCATGGCTGAGAGCGAGGTGGCGAATTCCGTGTTGAAGCGGCCTTCGGTGAAGTCCGCCGCGAAGCCGCTGCGCGAGGCTTGGCGGCCCCGGCGCAGCCGATCCGACAGGCGCGGCGCATTGGTCAGGATCTGATCGGCGCGCTGGGCCATGAAGTCGCGGATCGCCGCCGTGGTCACGCCGCGCACATAGGCCTCGTCCGGCACATTGGCGAAGGTGCAGGTCAGCGATTCGCCTGGATCCAGGTCGATGGACAGCACGCCGGATGCGACATCGCCGCTCGACCCGCCATCGACATCCCCGGTGCAGCTGATCGAGTCGAGACGCCAGCCTTCCGGCACGGTCTGGGTGACCGAATAGGCGCCGCGCTCCACCGTGAGCGGGCCGATGGCGCCGGTCCCGGCGGCCGTCGTGATCGTTTGACCGGAAATGGCGGCGATATTGGACTGGTAGGCGAAGCTCGCTTCACCGGCCAGATCGGACTGCGCCGCGGTGGCGACCAGGGTCAGCGTGCCGTTCCGGTTGACGATCTCCACCGTGACCGGAATCTGGATCGGCGTGGTGGACTGGGATCTCGCAGCCTGCGGGCCGACGCCGCCCGACGCGCCGGCGGGAGCCGCCGCCGACAGGTTGAAGAAGCTGATCGTCGCCGTATAGGTGCCCGGCGCCAGGTCCAGGACCGCATCCGTGAAGGCGACGGTGAAGACCACCAGCCCGCCCGCCGGGATCGTGCCTTCGCTCGGCGTCACCGACAGCCAGGGCACATCCACTTCGATGCGGTAGTCCAGCGGCGCACCGCCGGTATTGACCAGCGGGAAGTCGGCGCTGACGGAGGCCGGATCGGTGAAGTCAGTCGGCAGGGTCAGCGGCACTTCGACCACGAGATCGGGATCCACCGCCGGGTCGGCGATGACGTCGAAACGGCATTCCGCCGCATCCGACGGCGCCAGGGTGATCGTCACGGAGCCGGCCGTCTCGTCGATCACCGCGGCGGCGCCCGTGCAGGCGATCATGTCGCGGCTGAAGCCGTCCGTATCGGTCAGGGTGAAGGTGTAATCGCCCTCCGCCAGGGTCGCGAAAACCGCCTCTCCCGTCTGCGAGGCGGTGGTGATGTCGAAGGCGCCCAGATCACCGGTGAAGGAGAAGGTCCCGTCCACCGAGCCGGTGACGTCGACCGCCACGGTCAGACCCGCGCGCGCCATGTTGACGGCGAACACGTCCGCCTCGTCAGCCGCGACAAGGGCGTTGCCGGCCGAGTCCGCAAAGCCTGAAACCGACACATCCACACCCTCAAGCGTCTGGCCGCCATCGAGAATCGTGGCGGTCAGCACCCAGGCCGTGTTGTCGCCGTTGAGCGCGCCGTCGGTGGTCGACAAGGTCGCCGACAGATCCGCATCAAAGCCGATCGTGCCCGCGACGTCCGGATCGACCGCCTCGGAGAAATTGACCGTCAGCGTGAACTCGTCTCCCACATCGGTCACACGCAAATCCGCGTCCGAGACGACGATAGAGGTCACGGTCGGCGCGGTGCCGTCGGCTTCAATGGAGAATTGCGTCGCGGCGGTGTTGTCGTTGCCGGCGCTGTCCTGGGCGGCGCCTGCGGCGATGTCCACCGTGACCGTGCCGTCGGCCGCCGGGGTGATGTCGGCGGTGTAGGCATCGCCCGAGCCCGC
>LYSW01000024.1:0-37822 GCA_001657295.1 Oceanicaulis sp. BBD 1991-10
CTTGACCGCTTTCTCATCCCAAAAGTCGGGAAATCCCTCAAACTCCCCCGCCTCCTCCAGCGCCGTCTCAACCTCGCCCCGATCCACCTTCGCCAGCTCGGTCGTCCAGTCGATCACCAGCGCTTGCGCCAGATGCCGCCGTTCTGGATCGAGGCTGTAGGCCTTCATCCGCTCGGCTTCGATTTGGGGCGGGGTGGCGCCGGTCATATGGGCGCCTTCGACGAAGAGGAGGGCGCGGATGAGGTCTGCGCGCTCGGCGTTCAGACACCAAGCTTGAAGGTCGTCCCGCACCCGCAAGCGGTCGCCGGACAACACGCCGAGCGCTGAGCCGGGCTTCCAGTGCGGCGCAAAAGCTCATTTCACCGATGGAGCGGCGACGCTTTTTCACGCCCGTGCGGGCGGGCCTGGATTTGGATGATCTCTTCTTGTCGTCGGCCATGCGCACCCCGGATTGCACGCCTAGGCTTTAGCCTGGGCTCCCATCCGTCAAGCCGCTGCCCAGAGCTGCATCGCCCGCGCGCCTGCGCTATAAGCGCCAGCTCAGTTCAAAGGCGTCCCCATGAAATTCCTCGATCAGGCCAAGGTTTATGTGAAGTCCGGCGCCGGCGGGCCCGGGACGGTCTCGTTCCGGCGCGAGGCCTTTGTAGAATATGGCGGCCCGGACGGCGGAGACGGCGGCAAGGGCGGGGATGTCTGGGTGGAGGCGGTCGAGGGGCTCAACACCCTGATCGACTATCGCTACCAGCAGCATTTCAAGGCCGAGCGCGGGCTGAACGGCGCCGGCCGCAACCGCACGGGCCGGGGCGGGGAAGACAAGATTTTGAAAGTCCCGGTCGGCACCCAGGTGCTGGACGAGGACAAGGAAACCTTGCTCGCTGATCTCACCGAGGTCGGTCAGCGCGCGCTTCTGGCGGCCGGCGGACGCGGGGGGCTGGGCAACGCCCATTTTAAGACCAGCCGCAACCAAGCGCCTCGCAAGGCGCAGCCGGGCGAGCCGGGCGAAGAGCGCTGGGTGTGGCTGCGTTTGAAATTGATCGCGGACGCCGGGCTGATAGGTCTGCCCAATGCGGGCAAGTCGACGCTGCTGTCGGCGGCGAGCCGCGCCCACCCCAAGATCGCGTCCTATCCCTTCACCACGCTGCATCCGCATCTGGGCGTGGTGGAGATGGGCGACGCCAACCGTTTCGTCCTGGCGGACATTCCCGGCCTGATCGAAGGCGCCCATGAAGGCGCGGGCATCGGCGATCGATTCCTGGGCCATATCGAACGCTGCGCGCTTCTGGTCCATCTCATCGACGCGACCGGCGAGGATCCGGTCGAGGCTTATCGCGTCGTGCGCGGCGAGCTTGAGGCCTATGGCGCGGGGTTGGTCGATAAGCCCGAGCTGGTGGCGCTCAACAAGACCGATGCGGTTGAGGAGGAGCGGCTGGTGGAGCTGGAGGCCGCGCTGAAGGCGGAAACCAGCGGTGAGATTCGCCGCCTGTCCGGCGCCACAGGAGACGGGGTGAAGCCCTTGCTCATCGCCATCTGGCAAGCGGTCGAGGCGCGGCGCGATGCGGAAGTCGATGCGCGCCGGGCGGCCGAAGCTGAAGCGCGTGGCGACGCCGGCTGGACGCCGTGACACTCCAAAGCCGCATCGCCGCGGCGCGCCGGGTGGTGGTCAAGATCGGCTCGGCCCAGCTGATCGACCCGGCCACCGGGGCGGCGCGCGCCGATCGCTTCGCTGCGATCGCGGCTGATATCGCGTCGCTCCGACAAGGCGGGGCTAAGGTGGTGCTGGTCTCCTCCGGCGCCGTGGCGATGGGGCGCGCACGCCTGGGGCTCGCCATGTCTCGCACGCTCACGCTGGAGGAAAAGCAGGCGGCGGCCGCCGCCGGGCAATCGGTGCTCATCAGCGCCTGGGATCAGGCGTTCTCCGCCCACGGCTTCATCGCGGCCCAGGCCTTGCTGACCCCTGGCGACACCGAGGCGCGGCGGCGCTGGCTCAACGCCCGGAACACGCTGCAGGCTCTGTTGGGCCTTGGCGCGGTTCCGGTGGTCAATGAAAACGACACGGTGGCGACCGATGAATTGCGCTTTGGCGATAATGACCGGCTCGCGGCCCGCGTCGGCCAGCTGATCGGCGCCCAGCTCCTGATCATATTATCCGACGTCGACGGTCTTTATGACCGGCCGCCGGATATGGCCGGCGCCAAGCATCTCGCCGAGATCGACACGATCACGCCGGACATTGAAGCGATGGCCGGGCCCGCCCTTGCGACGGGCGCCGGCACTGGCGGCATGGCGAGCAAGCTGGCCGCCGCCCGCATCGCCGCGGCCGCCGGCTGCGCGGTGGTGATCGCGCGCGGCGATGAGGGCCGGCCGGTCCGGGCGCTTGAACAGGGCGCGCGCTGCAGCTGGTTTACGCCCGCAGGCACGCCGGAATCAGCCCGGCGGGCCTGGATTCGCGGGCTGTTGGCCGGGGACGGCGCGCTGCAGCTTGATGCCGGGGCGGTCGCGGCGGTGAAGGCCGGCCGCAGCCTGTTGCCGCCTGGCGTCACTCAGGTGCACGGCGCGTTTGAGCGCGGCGCGGCGGTGCGGCTTTTAGATCCGGGCGGCGACGGCTTCGCGATCGGACTGGCCGGTTATGACGACCGTGAGGCGCGCGCGATCGCCGGTAAAAAATCCGCCGAGATCGAAGCGGTCCTGGGCTATCGGCGCGGCGCCGTGCTGGTGCACGCCGATGATCTGGTGCTCGACGCCGCCGGCGCCCGGCGGGCGGGGGATCGCGATGACGCCTAGGACTTGCGCCATCTCCTCGGCCGGCCCGTCGGCTGCATTGAAATCGGAGCTTCTGGCCCCGGGCATGACGGTGGGGCTTTACGGCGGCAGTTTCGATCCGCCTCATCCCGGTCACCGCCATGTGGCCCAGACTGCGCTGCGGCGTCTTGGACTGGACCGGGTCTGGTGGCTGCCCAGCCCCGGCAATCCGTTCAAGCCCCATGCGCCCACCCCGCTCAACAGCCGCATACGCGCGATCGATGCGCTGGCGCCGGAGCCCCGTCAGGTTGCCAGCGATCTTGAGGCGCGGCTGAGGACAAACCGGACCATCACCCTGATCCGCCACCTGCAGACCCGCCATCCCCGCGTACGCTTCATCTGGGTGATGGGCGCGGACGGGCTTGCGGAGCTGCATCACTGGACCGCCTGGCGCGAAATCGTCGAGCGTGTGCCGCTGTGCATCGTGGCCCGGCCCCGGATCGGGCTGAAAGCGCGGCTGTCCAAAGCGGCGCGGATGATGGCGCGCCATCGCGTCCCGGAAATCTCGGCCAAAGGTCTAACATCGCGCCGGCGGGGGTGGACTTACCTGACTGAGACGCTACACCCGCATCAGTCGCGCCAACTGCGCGGCGCGAGCCCCTCGACCGAAGCCGCTAGCTGATCCTCCATGCCCGATGCGAACCCGCCCGCCGGCGGTGCGCTCGCCTTCTTCATCGACCTTCAGCCGCCTGAAGGCGATTTTGGCGCCGACGTGCTCGCTGGCCTGACAAAGCCGCAAAAGACGCTGGATTCGAAGTATTTTTACGATCCGGCTGGATCCGAGCTGTTCGACGCGATCACCGAAGCGCCGGAATATTATCTCACCCGCACGGAGATCGCCCTGCTCGACGCCATCGGCCCGGAGCTGCGCGAGCGCGCCGGCCCCGGCGCCGTGGTGCTGGAGCCGGGCGCGGGGTCCAGCGTCAAAATCCACAAATTGATCAACGCTCTGGATGCGCCTTCGGCCTTTGTGGGCATGGATATTTCCGGCGAGCATGTGAAGGCGGCCTGTGAGGAGATCGCAGCGGATTACCCGCAGCTCACCGTGGGCGCTGTCTGCCATGACTTCACCCAGCCGCTGGAGGTGACGGCCTTACCGCTGCCGCAAGGCAAGCGCCTGGTCTTCTTTCCCGGCTCGACGATCGGCAATTTCGAACTGATCGGCGCGCTCGATCTTCTGCATGTGCTGCGCGGGTGGCTGCGCCCGGGCGACGCCATGTTGATCGGGGTCGATCTGCGCAAGGACGGCGCGGTCCTGGAAGCGGCCTATGACGACGCCGGCAAGGTCACGGCGGCGTTCAACTATAATCTGATCAAGCGCATCAATGCCGAACTGGACGGCACGATAGACGCCTCGGCGCTGATCTATCGGGCGCATTGGAATCCGTACCGGTCTCGGGTCGAGATGTATCTGCAGGCCGACCGCGACATCGCCTTTACCGTCGCCGGACAGCGTTTCCAGCTGCGTGAGCAGGAAACCATCCACACTGAGAATTCTCACAAATTCACAATCTCGACCTTCCAGGACCTGGCCGCACGCGCCGGATTCGATTCGGTTCACGCCTGGACCGACCCCGATCAGGCCTTTTCCATTCACTGGCTCGAAGTCGGCGGCGAAGCATGATAGGGTCCCGCCCGGTTCAACAAAGGAGACCGGACGCTGTCCACCGAAATGCAAAGCCGTCAGGCTGAGCCCGCCGCGAACGCCGCGGAGGCCCTGATGAGCGCTGAAGCGCTGGAAGAGCTCGTGCTCGCCTCGCTCGAAGACGACAAGGCCGAAGATATCGTCGCCATCGATCTGGAGGGGAAATCCTCCGTCACCGATGTCATGATCATCGCCTCGGGACGGTCGAACCGCCATGTCGGCGCCATCGCCGACCACATCATCCGCAAGCTCAAGGACGTCGGTCACGGCCGCGCGAAGGTCGAGGGTCTTAAAACCTGCGACTGGGTTCTGATTGATGCGGGCGATGTGATCGTGCACGTCTTCCGTCCTGAAGTGCGCAGCTTCTACGATCTTGAGAAGATGTGGTCCGTCGCGCCCAGCGGCGCGGCCTGAAGCCGGCCTGTCATGCGCGCGGAAATCCGCGCGGTCGGCCGTATCAAGGCCGGACCTGAACGCGCGCTGATCGAGGATTATCTGACACGCTCGACCGCGCTGGGCCGCAATCTTGGCCTCGGGCCGGTGACCGAACGCGAATTCGATCCGCGAAATCTCAAGGATAAACGGGCGGAGACCACGGCTCTGACCGACGGCCTGGAGCCGGGCGCTCTGGTGGTCGCTCTGGATGAAACCGGGCGCGCGCTGACATCTGTCCAGTTCTCGCACATGCTGCAACGCGCGGCCGAGGACGGCGTTCGAGAGGCGGTCTTCCTGATCGGCGGCGCGGACGGTCACGCGCGCGACCTTCTGCCGAAAGGCGCGCAGCGGGTGGCTTTCGGACCCGCGACCTGGCCGCACAAGCTGGTTCGCGTCATGCTGGCCGAGCAGATTTGTCGCGCCCTGTCGGTCATGGCCGGCACGCCCTATCATCGCGAGGGATGATGTTCGCTGCTCTCTTCGCCGCCGTAATGCTGGCGCAGCAGGCGCCTGATCCTCAAGAGATCGAGGCGCTGGAGGCTGAAGCCGCCGAGATGGACGAGGCCGCGCGCGCGCGTGCGCTGGAGGCGGAAGCCATCCGGGCGGAGATCGCCTTGCTGCAACAGCGTCTGGTGGACGCCGGCGAGCGGGTTCGGGTGCGCGAGGCGGAAGCGGACGCCGCGCGCAGCGAGCTGGAATCTTTAGAAGCGGAAGAAGCCGTGCTGCTGCAGCGCCTGTCCAGCGAACAGGCCGGCCTCGCCCGGGTCCTGGCGGCTTTGCAGCGCATCGAACTCGCCGATCCGCCGGCCCTGGCGGTGACGCCGGACGACGCGTCCGAAGCGGCGCGGGCGGCGGGGCTTCTGGCCCAGATCGCACCGGAGCTGGAGCGTCGCGCCGCGGTCGTGCGGGCGCGCCTGGCCGAACTGGACGCCTTGCGGGTCCGTCTGTCCAGTCAGGCGGAGGCTCTGGGCGATGCGCGTGAACGCCTGGCGATGACCCGGGAAGACGTCCAGAGCCTGATCGCGGAGCGTCAAGGCATTGAAGCGCGTCTCCGCTCGGAATCCGATGATTTGTCCCGGCGCGCGCGCGAAATCGCCGAACGCGCCGGCGATCTGCGAGAATTGCAGTCGGAGATCCGCCGCTTCGCCGCTGTGGAGCCGCGCCTGGCGCCGCGGCCGGAACCGCCGGCGGACATTGATCGCAGCCCCACGCCGCGTCTGCGGCCTGAACGCCTGCCGGAGGGCGTGCTGGTCAGCGCCCGGCCCTTGAGCGGGCCGGTCGAGACCCTGCGTTTCGCCGATATGCGCGGGCGGCTGCGCCCGCCGGCCCGCGGAGAATTGCGCATCGGCGCAGGCGCGTCCGGCCCCGACGGCGTGAGACGGGACGGGGTCTGGTTCCAGGCGGGCGCGGGCGGGCAAGTCAGCGCGCCATTTGACGGCGTGGTGGTGTTCGCGGGGTCTTTTCAGGGTTTTGACAATATCTTGATGATCAACACGCCGGACGAATACACGCTGATTCTCGGTGGTATGGCCTTGGTTTACGCCAGCGAGGGCCAGTCCTTGCTGGCCGGGGAGCCGGTCGGAATCATGCCAGACCGTGCCAATCCGGCTCCCATGCTCTATTTTGGGATTGCACAGGGCTCAAATGCTGTAGACCCTGAAAGCTGGCTTCGGCCCGAATTTCGCAGGGGGCAAGGCTAGGCCGCTGACCCGGCGCGGACTTAAGGAAAGAGTTTCATGCGTTTGCACATTATCGCTTCAGCCGTCGCGTTCGGAATTGGCGCCGCCGCGTTAACCGTATCCGCCCAGGGCGATGACCGCGCCCGGGACGAAACTTTCCGCCAGCTGGAGCTCTTCGGCGATGTGCTTTCGCGTGTCGAGGCGGATTACGTCACCGAGCCCGACAAGGCCGAGCTGATCGAAAGCGCCATTGAAGGCATGCTGCGCTCGCTGGACCCGCACTCGGCCTATCTGCCGCCGGACGCGTTTGAGGACATGCAGGTCTCCACCAGCGGCGAATATGGCGGCATCGGCATCGAAGTGACCATTCGCGACGAGATGGTGACCGTGATTTCGCCTATCGCCGACACGCCCGGAGAGCGAGCCGGCGTTGAATCCGGCGACGTCATCGTGGCGGTTGAAGGCGAATCCATGATCGGCGCCGACATCAGCGACGTCGTGGACCGTATCCGCGGCCCGGCCGGAGAACCGGTCACCATCACCTTCGCCCGCGAAGGCATGGATCCGTTCGACGTCGTCATCGTGCGCGACATCATCGAAGTGCGCGCCGCGCGCTGGCGCATGGAAGGGGAGGCCAATGACATCCCCTATCTGCGCATCACGACTTTCAACGAGCACACCACCGAGAACGCCGTCGCCGGTCTGCGCGACCTGGCGGAGGCCAATGACGGCGAGCTGCCGGGCCTGATCCTTGATCTGCGCTCCAATCCGGGCGGATTGCTGGAGCAGTCGGTGACCATATCCAGCCTGTTCCTCGATGGCGGCGAGGTGGTCTCCACCCGCGGCCGCGACCCGCGCGACACGATGCGCTATAACGCCGAGCCGGGCGATCTGCTCAACGGCGCGCCGATCGTGGTGCTGATCAATGGCGGCTCAGCGAGCGCGTCTGAAATCGTCACCGGCGCCCTGCAGGACCGCGAACGCGCGACGGTTATCGGCATGACCAGCTTCGGCAAAGGCTCCATGCAGACCGTGGTGCCGCTGCGCGGCGGCCGTGACGGCGCGCTGCGCCTGACCACGG
The DNA here is from genome assembly GCA_001657295.1 of Oceanicaulis sp. BBD 1991-10. GTDB lineage: Bacteria > Pseudomonadota > Alphaproteobacteria > Caulobacterales > Maricaulaceae > Oceanicaulis. The sequence continues at coordinate 7,640 of LYSW01000024.1, forward strand.
CGCGCTATTACACGCCGGCCGGCCGGTCGATCCAGGCCACCGGGATCGAGCCGGATATCGCCATCTCCGCTCGCGCGATCGATCCAGATGCGCCCACCCGCTTCACCGAAGCCGATCTGCGCAACTCGCTGGAAAACGAGAACGGGAGCGAGCGAGAAAGCGTCAACGAGACCGAGATCGAGCAACCGCCGGAAGGCTGGGACAGCGAAGAGGATTACCAGCTGCACCGCGCCATCGAGATTCTGCGCAGTCAGATGGCGCGTCAGCAAGCCTCGCTCTAGGCGCCGACCCGGCCCAACGCGTTAACGCTTCTTTACCGCGCCTCGGGGCAGCGTGAGAGCTGATTCGAACCGCCGCCCGGTTCGCCAACCAGCTCTTGTGCGCCTTGATGCCGTCTGTCCGTCCCTCCTCTCCGATCCGCACGCCGCTCCTGGCGGGGCTGGGCGCGGCTGTCGTGATGGTGGCGGTCGCCGGCGGGCTTGCCTGGCTGTCGGGTGAGGACCCAGCGCCGGTGAGCGCCAGCGCGAGCATTGAGCGGCCGGAACCCATCGTCGTCGTCGAAGCGCCGATCGAGCCGGCGTCTGACCCGTTCGCTGAAGGCCCTGCCGACAATGTCAGCCTGCCCGGCGTGACCGAAACCGAGATCGCGCTTTCTGAACCGCCGCCGCCCGCCTTTGTCGAGCCGGCGCGTCCCGAAGCGCCGCCCGCCCCGCTGCCGGGCCTGTTTGAGCCCGGCCCCGGCGGCGCGCCCTTGCCGGTCATCGCGGCGGACGGCACCCGGCCGGACCGCGCTTATGCCGCGGACTTCGACGTCGTCGAAGGCGCCCCGACCATCGCCGTCGTGGTGGGCGGTCTGGGCCTGTCCGAGCGGTTGACCGCCCGCGCGATCGAAACCCTGCCCGCGGAAGTGACGTTAAGCTTTGCGCCCTATGCCGACGATCTTCAGGGCTGGATCGACCGGGCGCGGGCGGATGGCCATGAGGTGCTGATCGAGCTTCCCATGGAGCCGTTCGATTACCCCAATAACGATCCGGGTCCGCACACCCTCCTGGCCGAGGCCGGATCGCTGGAGAATGAACGCCGCCTGCTATGGCTGCTCTCGCGCGCGTCGGGCTATGCCGGAGTGGCGAATTATCTCGGCGCGCGGCTGGGCGCGGAACGCGACGCCATGGCGGGCGTCTTCGCCGCGCTGGAGGCCAGGGGATTGTCGGTGTTTCACGACGGCGCCGGCCGGCGCGCCGTGCTGGAGGGGGCGGGCCGCCAGGCCGATGCGCGCCTGGCCATCGCTGATCGCGTGATCGACGCCGATCCTGCGCCCGAGGCGGTCGATCGACGCCTCCTGGAGCTGGAGGCGCTGGCGCTTCAGGACGGCGACGCGCTGGGCCATGGATTCGCCTACCCTGCGACCGTCGACACCATCGCTTTATGGGCCGAGGCCCTCGCCGCCCGGGGTTATCAGCTGGCGCCGGCCAGCGTGCTCATGGCCAAGCGCGAGGCGCGCGAAGAGCCGGAGACATGAGCGCGGACCCGGTCCGCGACCCCTTTCCAGATCATCGTCCCAATGTCGGCGTCGTCCTGTTCAACGCCGCCGGACAGGTCTGGATCGGCAAACGTTACGCCCAGGGCGGGCCTTACGCCTGGCAATTTCCCCAGGGCGGCATCGATCCGGGCGAAGACCCGGCGGCGGCGGCCCTGCGCGAGCTTTATGAAGAGACCGGCGTGACCGAGGATCTGGTTGAGCCGCTGGGCGGCATCGCAGACTGGCTCGCCTATGATTTTCCGCCCGAAGTGCTCAGCCAACGGCGCCGGAATCGCTGGAAGGGTCAGAAACAACGCTGGTTCGCCTATCGCTTTCTCGGAGCGGACAGCTGCTTTGATCTTAAGGCTGTGCCGCCGCAGGAGTTCGAGGCGTTCCGATGGGAGGCGCTGGCGGCGGTTCCGGCGCTGGTGATCCCCTGGAAGCGGCCTGTCTACGAAGCGGTGGCCGCGCAATTCGCCGGCCACGCCCCCGACTAGTCGCGCAATCGCCATAAATAAAGTAGGGTTGTTGCTTCATAAATAAGCGCCCAAGCGCTCAGGGCGCGGGCCGGTCGTGTCGCGCGCCTTCGACAGGGGAGGATCACGTGCGCCGTCTTGCACTCTTCGCCGCTGCTGGAGCAGCCGGCCTTTCATGCATCACCTCATCCATTCAGGCCTCGCCGGCCGCTGAAGACACGCAGGAGCGGGCGCAGGTCCAGACCGCCCCCGCCCGGGCTCAGTTGCGGGCCGCCGAGACCATTGAGCAGGTTGTCAGCACGCCCGCCGCTCAGCGCCGCCTGAGGGCTAATGTCCGTGGCGTCAGCCAGCGCGATGTCGCCCGCGCGGCCGCCCAGCTGGACGCCCGCAATCCGGCGCGGATGGCCGCCATTCCCGATGCTGAATTCGGCAATGTCACACGCGTCAACCCGCAAACCCTAACTGCATTGCGCGCCTTGCCGCCGCGACGCCGCGGCGGTCAGGAGATCGAACAGATCACGCCGTCGCGCGCCGCGGCCAATGTCTTAAGGGTGCGCACCCGGACATCGACGATCCAGGCGGATCAAGGCGGCGGACCGCCGGCGAGTTTTCAGGCGCCGGAGACGCCGAGCCTGGACGTCAACGCCTTCGGGGAGGATCTTCACGCTGCGCTCAGCAACTCCACAAACGGCTATATGATGCGGATTCGCCAGGGCGGGCAGACCATCTACACCCTGCAATGGGACTGGGCGCAGCGGCCGGGCGACGGCGCGCGCGGCTGGAACCCCGACCGGCGCATGCATATCGCCAGCGTCTCGAAATTCATCACCGCGGTCGGATTGGTCCACCTGCTGATCGCGGAAGGCATCGATCCGGACAGCGAAATCGTCGACTATCTGCCGGCCTATTGGGCCATCGGATCGAATGTCGAAGACATCAGCTTCACCGATCTCCTGCGCCATGAATCCGGCTTCTCGACCGGGGTCTCGGACACCGGCTTCGTCTTCATGCGCCAGCAAGTGGCGGCGGGCGTCGCCGGTCAGGGCGCGCGCGATTATGAGAACATGAATTACGGGCTGATGCGGATCTTGATCGCGACCATCGGCGGTTATGTGGATCCCAACGTGGTCTTCGGGCCGACCTCGATCAACGACTCAGTCTGGAACGCCGTCTCGCTGGCCGCCTATGTCGATTATATGGAGACCCATGTCTTCGGTCCGGCCGGGGTCAGCAATCCCACCCTCGGCAAACAGGCGGGCACCGCGCGCGCTTATACGATTAATGGCGGCGGTTCCTGGAATACCGGCAATCTGTCGGACTGGGCCGGCGGCGCCGCCTGGCATATGAGCGTGGACGAGGTTCTGGACGTGGCGAGCCTGTTTCGCCGCGGCAATGCCGGGATCACACGCTCCCAAGCAAGCAACGCCCTGGCGCGGAATTTCGGCGTGGACGGGCGCGTCAACACCGGCGCCGGGCCGATCTATCACAAGAACGGAATCTTCCGGAATATCGGCGCGTGCCCGGGCCGGAGCGAAGAACAGGCCGTGCTGCTCTTCCTCCCCGAAGACATGGAGCTTGCGCTCTTCGTCAACTCGCCGGTCGGATCCAGCTGCACCTTCCTGCGCACCCTGGTGACGACGCTTTACACGGACAATCTGGTGGATCCGTAGGCCGCGGGCCTATTCGCCAGACGCTGGGGCGTCGCCGTCGCGCAGGCGGCGAGCCTCAGCGCCAGTGCGGCTTATGGGACGCGTCTTCGTGACCTGAGTGAATATAACACGCGAGGAGGTGCGCTCCGCTTAAAACGGCCCGTATCGATAGACATGCGGGGCAGTTTCTCCCTCCGCCGTGTTTTCAAACACGACGGCCGCATGAAGGCTTCTTCGATCGACGGTGAACGCCAGCACCGAGCCGTAAGTCGGCGGCAGACGGGTCGTCGCGTATATTCCGCCCTCGCCGATTGTGTTTGGAACGGTTTCCGGACGCTCCAGCGTTGCATCTTCTGACGCTTCGAACAGATGGGCGCGGCCGATATGGTCGATGAACAGCTCGCCTTGGACTCGGAAAACGCCAAGCGCCGCCAGATTGTCGACGGGGCCGTCATCCCAACTCTCGGCGGCCGGGTTGTTGAAATAGCTTTCAAAATTTGGCTTGAAACGTTCGCAGGAGCGAAGGCTCGGGAAATGAATTCTTAGACCCAGATCGACCGTCTCAGGCGGCACCATTTCCGCATACGTGTTCGGCTGGCGGCGATTGCCGCGTTCTCCCACGCAGGTCAGCGTGATCGCTTCCTCGAGCACGGCGGCTTGGCTTTGGGCGCCGCCCAGCCCCATGGCGGCGGAGATGGCGGTGAACGCTGCAAGCGTGCCGATGATCAAGGCGTCCAGCCTCCTTAATGCGATCAAAACAAGAAAGCCCCGAGCGATTTCTCGCGCGGGGCCTGCAGGAAAGTCAATGAAAAGCGTCGAAGGCTAGTGCGCGATCGCCCGCAGCAGGGCCTCAAATTTCTCAATCCGCGCCTGCGCGTCGCGGGTTTCGTCTTCATTGCGCGCCTGACCGAGGTCTTCGCGCGCTTCGGTGAGTTCGCGCTCGATGTCGGAGGCGTTCACCGTGGACAGATCAATGGCTTCTTCCGCCAGGATGGTCAGCCCTTCCGGCGTGACTTCCGCAAAGCCGCCCTGGATGAAGGTGCGGGTCACCTCGCCGTCGGCATGAACCGCAATGGCGCCGGCGCGGATGGTCGACATGAAGGGCGCATGGCCCGCGAGGACGCCGAACTCGCCGTCGACGCCGGGCACCACCACCATGTCCACCTCGCCGGCAAACACGCGCGCTTCAGGGGACACCAGATCGAAGTGAAGCTTGTCCGCCATCACTTGCCTTCCTTCTCGGCGATCGCGGCCTTGAAGAGCTGCGTCGCCGCTTCGAACTTGTCGCGGCAGCCGGGATTGCAGAATCCGACCACCACAGCGTTTCCGTCAGGGCCGGGATAGGTGGTGAGCGCCTCAGCGCTCACCGGTTCTCCCGACCAGGGACACACGTCGTTGACGCAGTCCTCAAGTCTTGGCGCAGGGGCTCCCGCGCCGGGCAATTACGCGGCTTCCGCGGCCAGTTTCTCGGCCTTCTTCACCGCATCTTCAATCGTGCCGACCATGTAGAACGCCGGTTCGGGCAGGTGGTCGTATTCGCCGTCGCAGATGGCTTTAAAGCCGCGCACGGTGTCTTCGACCGGCACCTGAATGCCCGGGAAGCCGGTGAAGACTTCCGCCACGTCGAACGGCTGAGACAGGAAGCGCTCGATCTTACGGGCGCGGGCCACGACCAGCTTGTCCTCTTCGGACAATTCGTCCATGCCCAGGATCGCGATGATGTCCTGGAGCGCTTTGTAGCGCTGAAGGATTTCCTGCACGCGGCGGGCGGTGGCGTAGTGCTCTTCGCCCACGATGCGCGGCTCCAGGATCCGCGAGGTGGAGTCCAGCGGGTCCACGGCCGGATAGATGCCCTTTTCCGAGATCGCGCGGTTGAGCACCGTGGTCGCGTCCAGGTGGGAGAAGGTGGTGGCCGGGGCCGGGTCGGTCAGGTCGTCGGCCGGCACGTAAACGGCCTGCACCGAGGTGATCGAGCCCTTCTTGGTCGAGGTGATGCGCTCTTGCAGGGCGCCCATGTCGGTCGACAGGGTCGGCTGATAGCCCACCGCCGAGGGGATGCGGCCCAGAAGCGCGGACACTTCAGCGCCCGCCTGGGTGAAGCGGAAGATATTGTCGACGAAGAACAAGACGTCCTTGCCTTCCTCGTCGCGGAAATACTCCGCCTGAGCCAGGCCGGACAGCGCGACGCGGGCCCGCGCGCCGGGCGGTTCGTTCATCTGGCCGAAGACCAGGGCGCAGCGCGATCCTTCCGCGGAGCCGTCATTGGCCTTCGGGTCTTTGTTCACGCCGGATTCGATCATTTCCCAGTACAGGTCATTGCCTTCCCGGGTGCGCTCGCCGACGCCGGCGAACACCGAATATCCGCCGAACAGCTTGGCGATATTGTTGATCAATTCCTGGATCAGCACGGTCTTGCCGACGCCCGCGCCGCCGAACAGGCCGATCTTGCCGCCTTTGGCGTAGGGGCAGAGCAGGTCGATGACCTTGATGCCGGTGGGCAGGATTTCCGCTTCGGTGGACTGGTCTTCAAAGTCCGGCGCGGAGCGGTGGATCGGCGCATAGCTGGTGGCCGGCACGTCGCCGGCTTCGTCGATCGGCTCGCCGGTCACGTTCAGGATGCGGCCCAGCGTGCCGGGACCGACCGGAACCTTGATCGGTTCGCCGGTGTCGGTGACGTCCTGGCCGCGCTTCAGGCCCTCGGTGGCGTCCATCGCGATGGTGCGCACGGCGTTTTCACCCAGGTGCTGGGCGACTTCGAGAACCAGCTTGTTCCCGCCGTTGGTGGTTTCCAGCGCGTTCAGGATCTCCGGGAGACCGCCTTCGAACTCCACGTCGACGACGGCGCCGGTCACCTGAGCGATACGGCCTTTGAGATTGCTCATGGTCTGCCTCTTTCCAATCGGTCGCGGCGGCGGACCGCCGTTTGGATCTCTTCTATTCGTTCCGCTAGATCGCTTCGGCCCCGGAGATGATCTCGATCAGCTCCTTGGTGATTTTGGCCTGACGGGTGCGGTTATATTCCAGGTTCAGCTTGTCGATCAGCTCGCCGGCATTGCGTGTGGCGGCGTCCATCGCGGCCATCTTCGCGCCCATCTCGCCGGCCGCGTTCTCAAGCAGCGCCGACAGGATGACCGTGTTGATGTAACGCGGCAGAAGCGCGGCGAGAATCTCTTCCTCGTCCGGCTCGTATTCATAGATCGCGCCGGCCAGATCGGGACGCGACACGCTTTCGTCGATGGCGTCGCGCGCTGGGATCAGGGTGCGCGCCTTGGGCTTCTGGCTGATCACGGAGACGAATTCGGAGCTGATGACTTCGCAGACGTCAAACTCGCCGCCGTCATAAAGCGCGGTGATCTTGTCGCCGATCATCGCGGCCACTGCGCCGTCCAGCGTCTTGGCTTCTTTCAGCTCGACTGAGTCGATGATCTTGTCCGCATACAGGCGCTTAAGGGCGTCATAGCCCTTCTTGCCGACGGTCAGGATCTTCACCGTTTTGCCGGCGGTGATCAGCGCGGAGATGCGCTCGCGCGCCAGGCGCGCGATATTGGTGTTGAACCCGCCGCACAGGCCGCGATCGGCGGTGGCGACGACCAGAAGATGCACGTCGTCCTTGCCGGTGCCGACCAGGAGGCGCGGCGCGCCCGGTCCGTCCATGGACGCGGACAGGTTGGCCATCACCGCCGCCATGCGCTCGGCATAGGGACGCGCCGCCTCGGCGGCGTCCTGCGCCTTGCGCAGCTTGGCCGCAGCGACCATCTGCATCGCCTTGGTGATCTTCTTGGTCGAATTGACCGAGTTGATCCGGTTTTTCAGTTCCTTAAGGGAGGCCATTCGGCGCTACTCCTGTGGATGGCGCAAGCCGCCCTAGGCGAAATTCTTGGTGAAGCTGTCCAGCGCGCCTTTCAGCTGCGTTTCCAGCTCGTCGGTCAGCTTCTTGCCGTCGCGCAGACCGGAGAGAAGATCGGCGTGCTCGGCGTGAAGCGTGCGCAGCAGTTCTTCCTCATAGCGGCCGATGGCGGCGACTTCGATGCCGTCCAGATAGCCGTTCGTGCCCGCATACATGACGCAGACCTGCTCTTCCATGGACAGCGGCGAGAATTGCGGCTGCTTGAGGAGCTCGGTCAGGCGTTCGCCGCGCGACAACAGCTTTTGCGTCGCGGCGTCCAGGTCGGAGCCGAATTGCGCGAAGGCGGCCATTTCACGATACTGGGCGAGCTCGCCCTTGATCTTGCCGGCGGCCTGCTTGGTGGCTTTGGTCTGAGCCGCCGAGCCCACGCGCGACACCGACAGACCCACATTCACGGCCGGGCGGATGCCCTGGTAGAACAGGTCGGTCTCCAGGAAGATTTGGCCGTCGGTGATCGAGATCACATTGGTCGGGATATAGGCCGACACGTCATTGGCCTGGGTTTCGATGATCGGCAGCGCCGTCAGCGAGCCCGCGCCATGGTCTTCGTTCAGCTTCGCCGCGCGCTCGAGCAGGCGGGAGTGCAGATAGAAGACGTCGCCCGGATAGGCTTCGCGGCCCGGCGGGCGGCGCAGCAGCAGGGACATCTGACGATAGGCCACGGCCTGCTTGGACAGGTCGTCGTGGATGATCAGGGCGTGCATGCCGTTGTCGCGGAAATATTCGCCCATGGCGGTGCCGGTGAACGGCGCCAGGAACTGCATCGGCGCCGGGTCGGAGGCCGTGGCCGCAACAACGATGGTGTAGTCCAGCGCGCCGTTCTCTTCCAGCGTCTTGACGACCTGGGCGACGGTGGAGCGCTTCTGGCCGACCACGACATAGACGCAGTAGAGCTTGGCGCTCTCGTCATCGCCTTCGTTTACGGCTTTCTGGTTCAAAATCGTGTCGATCGCGATGGCGGTCTTGCCGGTCTGGCGGTCGCCGATGATCAGCTCGCGCTGGCCGCGGCCGACGGGGATCATGGAGTCGATCGCCTTGATGCCGGTGGCCATCGGCTCGTGCACGGATTTACGGGGCAGGATGCCCGGCGCCTTCACGTCGACCATGCGGCGCTCGGCGACATCGGTGATCGGACCCTTGCCGTCGATCGGCTCGCCCAGCGCGTTGACGACACGGCCCAGAAGGCCCTTGCCGACCGGCGCGTCCACGATGGCGCCCAGGCGCTTGACCGTGTCGCCTTCGCGGATGCCCCGGTCGTCGCCGAAGATCACGCAGCCGACATTGTCGCGCTCCAGGTTCAGGGCCATGCCCTTCACGCCGCCGGGAAACTCCACCAGCTCGCCGGCCTGAACCTCGTCCAGCCCGTAGACGCGGGCGATGCCGTCGCCGACGCTGAGCACCTGGCCGACGTCGGAGACGTCCGCTTCAGCGCCGTAATTCTTGATCTGCTCTTTGAGGATCGCGGAGATTTCCGCCGCCCGGATGTCCATGGCTTAAGCCTCTTTCATCGTTTTGCGCAGTCCCTCAAGCTTGGTCTTGAGAGACGAGTCGAACATGCGTGAGCCGACCTTCACGATCAGCCCGCCAATAATGTCTTCACGCACCTCGGTGCGGATTTCCACGTCCCGGCCCAGCGCCGTCTTCAGCGCGGTTTTCAGCTCTTTGAGCTGGGTGGCCGTGAGCGGATCAGCCGAAATGACATCGGCCGAGCTCGAACCGCGGCGACGCGCGGCCAGCGCCTTGAAGGCGCGCAGAATGTCTTTGAGATCGCCGGCGCGCCCGTTGCGCGCGGCCACCGCCAAAAAGTCGGAGGTCAGCTTGTTCAGCTTCAGCTTCTTGCTCAGCTCTGAGAGCGCAGCGGCTTTCTCAGCGCCTTTAAACACGGGGCTGGCCAGCGCGCGCGATAAATCCGCGCTTTCCGCAAAGGCGCTCAGCAGGGTGTCGACATCGGTCTCCACCTTGGCCAGCGCGCCCGCCTCATCGGCCAGCTCGAACAGGGCGCGCGCATAACGCTCGCCGGCTTCGCCCGTGATCACATCCTCGGAAGGGGTCACCGTTGTCCGCCGCTTTCTTCTCGTGACTGCCGCCTGAGCAGGGTGCCGCCCGGAATCGGGAGCGCTCAAGCAATTGAAAGGTTTGAGCTTTTCAAAAAGGCATGCGCGGGTGATCCGCCCATGCCCCTCGAACTCGGCGCCGAGTTAGCACAGGGGGGCACAGGCGGCAACAGGAAGAGGTGGGGAAGGGGCGTTTGAGGCCGGGCCAGGGGGGCTTCGAGCGACTGCGATGCGATCAGCGCGGGCCGCTATACACGCGCGACCAATCGGGCGAGGGCGCGCGCCGCCTCAAGCGGATCAATACGGCTCGTCTCGAGCGGCGCCGCGTCGGGCCAGGGCTCGACGACGCGCGTCTGGACCTCCGGCCAGCTGGGCGGAAACGGCGCGTCGGGACCTGACGACCTTCTCTCGACGCGCCTGCGATGCTCCTCATGGTCCGAACAAGTCACAAGGACTTCGAGGAAGGGCGCATCCGCGCGGACCGCGGCGTCTCGCCAGCCGCATCGGGTGTGATCGATGGGATTGACGCTATCGGCGATCACCGTGCGTCCCAGGCGCAGATTCTCCGTCGCAACGGCTTGGCCAATCTCATAGCCTGCGGGTCCGAGATCCCGCGGGCGGCCATTGAGGAGCACCGCTTCGATCGTGTCGACACGAACGAGCATCCATCCGAATTCACGGGCGGCCATCCGCGCGAGGCTTGTCTTCCCGACACCCGGCTTGCCGCCCAGAATGATCAGCATCACGACCTCACAAAAACGAATACGGCTCGATATCCACCGTCACCCGCACGCTGGAGGGCGTTTTGAAGCGGCCGGTCCAGGCGCGCATATAGGCGGAAACGTCGACGCTCTTCTCCGCTTGCACCAGGAAGCGCCGCCGCCAGCGCCCGCGCACCACGCCGAGCGGCGGTTCGGCCGGCCCGAAAACGTCGACGCCGTCCGCTGACGGCGCCGCCTTGGCGATGGCGCGGCACGCCTCGTCCACCAGACCCGCATCGGGCGCCGAGACGATCAGGGCGGCCAGGCGGCCGAAGGGCGGGAGTTTCAGCAGTTCGCGCATTTGCCGCTCGGTGGTCAGGAAGGCGTCCCGGTCGCCCGCCTCCAGCGCGCGCAGCGCTTGGTGGTTTGGGTCCCAGGTCTGCAGCAAAGCGCGGCCGGGCTTGTCGGCGCGGCCGGCGCGTCCCGCAGCTTGGACCAGGGTCTGATAGGTGCGCTCGCCCGCGCGCAGATCACCGCCGGCGAGGCCCAGGTCCGCATCCACCACGCCGACGAGCGTGAGGTGCGGGAAGTTATGGCCCTTCGCGGCGATCTGGGTGCCGACCAGGATGTCGATTTCGCCGCTCTCCATGCGCTCGACCAAGGCGCGGACATCCTCGCCGGACTGAGCGGTGTCGGAGGAGAAGACCTCGATGCGCGCATCGGGGAAGCGGCGAACGGCTTCCTCCGCCACGCGCTCCACGCCGGGCCCCACGCCGATCAGGCTGTCTTCCGCGCCGCATTCAGGGCAGTGCTTAGGCTTGGGCATGGAGAAGCCGGTGGTGTGGCAGACCAGCCGGCCGGTATAGCGATGCTCGACCAGCCAGCGGTCGGCCTCGGGGCTTTTCATCTTGTGTCCGCAGGCCTTGCACAACACCAGGGGCGCGAAGCCGCGGCGGTTCAAATAGAGCAAAGCCTGCTCGCGCCGCGCCAGCGTATCGGCGACCGCCTGCACCAGGGGCTCGGACAGCCATTCGCCCTTTTCCGGCGGCGCCTCGCGCAGATCCAGCAGCTCCACGTCCGGCAGGACTGAACCAGTGACCCGCGCGGGCAGGCGCACATGGACGTAGCGGCCGGCCTCTGCATTCACCAGGCTTTCCAGGGAGGGCGTCGCGCTGGCCAGGATGGAGACCGCGCCTGCGAGCTTGGAGCGGGCCACCGCCAGATCCCGGGCGTTATAGGTCAGCATCTCGTCCTGCTTATAGGTGGGGTCGTGCTCCTCATCGACGACGATCATGCGCAGCCATGGCAGGGGCAGGAAGATCGAGGAGCGCGCGCCCATGACGATGCGCGCCCGGCCCGACGCCGCTTCGCGCCAGGAGCGGCGGCGCTCCTTGTCCGACAGCCCGGAATGCCAGCGCGCCGGCTCGACCCCGAAGCGATCGGAGAAGCGCTTGATCACCGACTGGGTCAAGGCGATCTCCGGCAGCAGCACCAGGATTTGCGCGTCCGGCTCCCGGCGCAGCAGTTCCGCGATGGCTTCGAAATAGACCTCGGTTTTGCCCGAGCCGGTGACCCCGTCGATCAAGGCGGCCTGAAACCCGCCTGCGGCGACCAGGCGGCGCAGCGTGCGCGAGGCCTCCTCCTGCAGCGCGGTCAGCGGCAGGCCGGGCCGGTTGGGATCGGGCGCCTGGAAGGGCGGATCGACCTCGATCTCGCGGGCGGAAAGGGCGCCCGCCTGGGCCAATCCTTTCACAACCGAAGCGGACACGCCGGCGCGCCGGGCCAGCTCCGCGGCGGTGGCGGGGCCCTCTTCGAGCGCCGCGAGCACCGCGTGGCGCGCCGGGGTCATGCGCGCGACGGGTTGACCGGTCACCGCGTAGACCGTCTCCACCGGAGAGGGTTTGAGGGCGGCGGGGCTGCGCAGCACGGAGCGAAGGATGATGCCGGGCGGCTCGACCAGGTAGCGCGCGGTCCAGTCGATGAAGTCGCGAACCGGCTGCTCGAGCCTCGGGCCGCCGCGCACCATTTCGATGGGCTTGAGCGTGCGCGAGCCGTCGTCCGGCGCGGTCGCCCAGACCACTCCGCTCGCCGAGCGCTGACCCAAGGGCACGATGACATGATCGCCGGGCTGCACCTGCACGCCGTCGGGAACCGCATAATCAAACGGTTCCGGCAGGGGCATGGGAATCAGGACGCGGGCGAGCAGGCGAGTCATCATCGTCAAGCCTAGCAAACCCGGCGCGCGCGATCTCAGGGTTAACGCATTCAAAATCCGTCGCGGCTAGACAGGTTGCGACGCAATTAGGGCCGCCCCGCCATGACCGACACCGCTGAACCCGACGTGCTCGACCTGGATGCGCTGCGTGCGCAGCTGCGGGCTCGCCCGGACATCGTCACCGCGGACGCGCAGCTGATGGAGATGGTGCGCGCGGCGCTGGCGTCGGACAGCGTGGTGGATCTTTCCAGCCGGCAACGCCGGCGGGTCGAGGCGGAGCTGGCCAGGGTGCAGGCCGCCAACGCCGCGCTGATCGAGTTGTCCAAGGCCAATCTGGCCGCCCAGGCCCAGTGCCACAACGCCGTGCTGGCGGTGCTGGAGAGCGAGACGCTTTCCGCGCTGGACCGCAAGCTCGACGGCCGCGTCTCCGGCGCGCTGAGCGTGGACAAGGTGCGGGTCCTGATCGAAGGCTGCACGCCGCTGGCCGAAGGGCGCGCTCTGATCGGGTGCGCGCCGGATCTGGTCGATGCGCTGATCGGCGCGAAGGCCGAACGTCTGGGGCCTGTCGATACGCGCTTCGCCGACGCGGTTTACGGGCCTCAAGGACCGGGCCTTCGCTCGGAAGCCCTGGTTCGCATGGATATCGCCGGCCATCCCGCAGCCCTGTGCCTGGCGGCGCGGGACCAGGCCGCCTTCACCCCGGACATGGGCGCGGACCTTCTGCATTTCCTGGCCCGCGTGCTGGAACGGCGGATCGCGCCATGGCTGCGCGCTTAAACGATCCCGACCTTAGCGCTCAGGATGCGCTGACCGCCTTCCTGGCGCATCTGGCCGGCGAGCGCCGGGCGAGCCCGCGCACGGTCGAGGCCTATCAGCGCGACTTGAGTTTCCTGTTTGATTTCCTGATCGGTCATCTGGGCGGCCGGATCACCCTGACCCATCTTGCGGCGATGACCAGTGCGGACTGGCGCGCCTGGCTGGCCGGCCGCCGCCGCGAGGGCGTCGGCGCGCGCACGTTGCAGCGCGGCCTGTCCGCGGTGCGCAGCTTCTTCGCTTACGGCCGCCGGCGCTGGGGGCTGGAGAACGCCGCGCTGAGCCTGGTGGAGGCGCCCAAGGCGCCGCGCCGCCTGCCTCGGCCGGTCAGCGAAGCCGCCGCGAGCCATTTGATCGAGGAAACCGGCGCCACGGGAGAGCCCGACTGGGTAGCGGCGCGCGACGCAGCGGTCTTCGCGCTGATGTATGGCTGCGGTCTGCGTGTCTCCGAAGCCTTGAGCCTTAAGGGGAAAGACCGCGACCTGCCGGCGACGCTGCGGATCACCGGCAAGGGCGGCAAGACCCGCATCGTGCCCGTGCTGCCGGCCGTGCGCGAAGCCGTGGCGCGCTACGCCGCGCTTTGCCCCGTCACGCTGGAGACGGGTGAGGCGCTATTTCGCGCCAAGCGCGGCGGCGCGCTCACCCCGCGCCATGTCCAGGCGGCCATGCAGACGCTGCGCAGCCGGCTCGGATTGCCGCATACGGCGACGCCGCACGCCCTGCGTCACGCCTTCGCGACGCACCTGCTCGCCCATGGCGGGGATCTGCGCTCGATCCAGGACTTGCTGGGTCATGCCTCGCTGTCGACGACGCAGGTCTATGCCGAGGTTGAGGCGGGGGGCTTGAAACGCTTGCACGCCGCCACCCATCCGCGGGCGCGGCGACGCGTCTGAGATCGCGGTCCGAATCGTTTGTCTGGCGCCGTTCGGCGCCCTCCCACCTGCCTGGTCGCGCGTACAGATTGACGGAAACTCCAAATTTAATTACTTTATATAATAAAGTAATTGGAGGCGTACATGACTCAAGATGAGCTGCAGGCCGATATCGCCTATCTGCGGACCATGGCGGAGGCGGGCGCGGATGCGCCGCCGACCGGCGGGCGTTTCGCCGTGTGGTGGGGCGCGCTCACCACTCTGACGCTCACCGCCCACTGGGCGGTCGTCAGCGGCCAATCGCCGTTCGGCTATGACGCGCTTATGCCGCTTTGGCTGGGTTTCGCCGCGATCGGCGCCATCGGATCGGTGATCCTGGGCCGAACCGTCCGCGGAAAACCAGGCGCCGGCGCCGCCGGCAATCGGATGGCCGTCGCGGTCTGGATCGCGACCGCCGGCGCCTTGCTCTGCTATTTCGCGACCGTGCTCGCCGGCGTCTCGATCGGACGGCTCGAACTCTCGATGTTCGACACCATTTTGCCGATCGCCCTGCTCACCTATGGCGTCGGCTGGCTGAGCAGCGCGCTCATGATGCGCCGCGCTTGGCTGGCCCTGCCGGCCGGCGCTGCGCTCGCGGGCATGGCGGGCAGCCTGCTCTTCCTCAGCGAGCCGGTCATGTATCTGATCGGCGCGGCGAGCGTGGCGGCCGCCGCCCTGCTTCCCGGCCTCGTCCAGATGATGACCGAACCCCGCGACCTGGTCTGATGAGCCTGTTTGATTCATCCGGCCTCGATGATGTCATCCACGGCAAGCTGCGGCTCGGGCTCATGGCCTGCCTGTCAGGTCTGGACTCCGCCACATTCGGCGAGCTCAAGGCTCACACCCTGGCCACCGACGGAAACCTGTCGGCGCAATTGCGCAAGCTGGAGGACGCTGGATATGTCGCCATCGAGAAGCGATTCGTCGGGCGGCGGCCGCAGACGCGCGCTCGGCTGACCGAAAGCGGCCGGGCGGCCTGGTCGGCTTATCTAGAGCATTTGGACGCGTTGATCGGGCGTTCGAACCCAGCGCCTCAGGACTAGGCCGCCCGGTCTTCGCGGGCGAGGTCGTAACGGATCGCATCTTCGCCCGCGCCGACATCTTCGGTTTCGGAGAAGCCCGATTTTTCAAGGACGCGCCGCGAGGCGTAAAGATGCGCCTGGGTCACCGCGCGGACCGTTCGCACCCGCGGATCAGTGAAGGCCCAGTCCAACAATCCGCCCACAGCTTCAGTGGCCAGGCCCTGCTCGCGGAAGCTGGGGCACATGGCGTAGGCGATTTCAATCTCGCCGGTTGCGTCCGGCGGACCGAAAAAGCCGCCTGTGCCGACGGCGCGATCGGGTTGACCGGGCGCCCAGCCCATCATGAAGACCCAGCCGCGCCAGCCGGCTTCGTCCGGATGCCGGGCGAGTATCTCGAGCATTTCGACCATCTTGTGATCTTCGCCCGGAACCGGCGGCCATGCCGCCTCCACCTGGGCGTCGAGCGCCTGAAAGAAGGCTGGACGATCTTCGACCTGAAGGCGCGCCAGCTCCGCGTCCAACGCCACCAGACGTAAACGCGGAGTACGCACCTCAATAGGGCCGCTCGCAGCGCGCTCGCGACTCATCGCCGGTCTCCCTTATCCCTCACAGCCCGCGGTTAGCAGAATTCTGTGACGGTTTTTCAGTGTACAGGCATTTAATGCGATCCGCACCGGGCGATCATGTCACGTCTGCGTGGGTCACATCTGCATCGTCCAGCCTTCAACGCCCATGGCGGCCTGACGGACCGCTTCCGACAAAGTCGGGTGGGCGTGGCTGGTGCGCGCGATGTCTTCGGAGGCGGCGCGGAACTCCATGGCCAGCGCCAGCTCGGCGATCATCTCCCCGGCGCTGGGGCCGATGATGTGCCCGCCCAGCACCTCGTCGGTCTGCGCATCGGCGAGGATCTTCACAAAGCCGTCGGTCTGATGATTGGTGCGCCCGCGCGAATTCGCCATGAAGGGAAACTTGCCCAGCTTGTAGGCGCGGCCCTGCTCTTTGAGCTGTTCTTCAGTGGCGCCGACCGAGGCGATCTCCGGATAGGTGTATACGACATTGGGAATGGCGTCGTAATTCACATGCCCGGCCTTGCCGGCGATGCGCTCGGCGCAGGCCACGCCTTCATCTTCCGCCTTGTGGGCCAGCATCGCGCCCGTGGTGCAGTCGCCGATCACCCAGACCCCGTCCGCAGACGTTTTCCAGTGATCGTTGGGAATGAAGCCGCGCGCATCGGTCTCAATGCCGACGGTCTCGAGCCCCAGACCTTCCGTGTAGGGCCGCCGGCCGATGCAGACCAGGACGACATCGGCGTCCAGCACTTCTTCCTCGCCGCCCTTGGCCGCTTCGGTGGCGACTTTGAGCGTCTCGCCGGAGGCGTCCACGCTCGTGACCTTGCGCGACAGCTTGAAGGTCATGCCCTGCTTTTCAAACAGGCGCTTGGCCTGCTTGGAGACCTCCCCGTCCATGCCGGGCAGGACGCGGTCGAGGAATTCCACGACGGTCACCTCAGCGCCCAGACGGCGCCAGACCGAGCCCAGCTCCAGCCCGATCACGCCCGCGCCGATCAGCACCAGCCGTTCGGGCACTTCAGACAGGGCGATCGCCTCGTCGGAGGTGACGACGCGTTTTCCGTCAATCTCGACGCCGGGCAGCGGCGTGACTTCAGAGCCGGTGGCGATGACGATATTCTTCGCGGCGATCTCGCTTTCGCCGCCGTCCGCATCGGTGACGATCACCTTGCCCTTGCCGGCGATGCGGCCCTTGCCGCGGATATGGTCGACTTTGTTTTTCTTAAACAGGAATTCAACGCCCTTGGTCAGGCCGTCCACCGCCTCGTCCTTCTGCCCCATCATCTTGTCGAGATGAAGCGTCAGCTCCCCGGTCTCGATGCCCATCGCGGCGAAATTCGTCCGCGCCTCCTCATACAGCTCGGAGGCGTGCAGCAGCGCCTTGGACGGGATGCAGCCGACATTCAAACAGGTGCCGCCGAGGGTTTCGCGCATTTCCACGCAGGCGGTCTTCAGGCCGAGCTGGCCGGCGCGGATCGCGCAATTATAGCCGCCGGGGCCGCCCCCGATGATGACGACGTCATAGGTTTCGGACATGGCAAGGATCACCGTATTTCAGGCGCCGGGCAGAGGCCGGCGGGAGGGGTTTGAGCGCACCCTATACCCGCCCGCCGGGGCGTCAATGCGGCCTTAGCGGCATATCCGGATTTGCGGGCTTGTCAGCGCAAAAAGCCCTTGGCGACTCCGATCCGGCCGACCCACCACAGGCCGATCAGCGACAGGAATATCACCACCGCGAAAATCGCGCCGCTCGTCCCCATCATCTCAAGCGCCGGCGTGAAGGCGTATTGATAGGTCGCGTTGACGACGAACATCACGATACAGGCCGCAAACATCGGCGCCATGAAGCGGGTCCGCGCAAACATCGCCAGGCTGGCGATGAAGGCGAGGTGCACCGCGACGGTCCAGATCACGACGAACCAGAGCGGAAAACTGGTGAAATACTCGCGTTGGGCGTCGGTGAAGCTGGCCAGATAGGCTTCAACGCTCAGCTGGGTCATCCAATAATCGAACACGCCCATGAAATTCCACAGCGTGGCGATCACCGCCAGGATCCAGAACCAGACCGGTGTTTTCGGCGCCGCGGCCGCTGCCTCGTCTGTCATGATGTCCTCCCCAATTGGTGTTTGATATCGCCTCAGCGCGGCGCGCCGAAGCGGTCGGCCAGATAAGTCGCCGCCGCGATCCCGGCCGCGCCGGCGATCAGCATCCAGAGCGGATGGGGAATCGCGAAGGCGTTCGCCACCAAGCCCAGGGCGGTCAGCCCGCCGGGAATCCAGCTGGCCCAGCGCGCCTGCGCGATGCGCCCGCCGGCGATCCCGCCGATCAGCGGCCCGAGCGTCCAGGCGGCGACCACGCTGATCTTGGAGCCCAGCGGCATCCGGTCCATGGACACCGCCAAGGTGTCGGGATCAGACAGATTGATGTCGCCGGGCGCAGGAAACAGCATATGGCCCAGCGCTTGGATCGCCATGATGACGACGACGCCCAAGACCGCGCCCGCGATCGCGCCCAGAATCTTCCGCAGCATGTGCGCCACCCCCAAAGTCCTTGGTTGGAGTATGGCTTTGAATGGGCGGAAGGGGAAGGTGGTCAAGAATGACCGCCAGCTCAGCTCGATGCGCCGCGGCGCTCCGCCGTCAATCGCCGTTCGCCAGACGCTCGAGGACCTGTTCGGCCTCCTGAAGCTGGAAATCGCAAAGCTGCGCCAGGTTGGACGCGCCGGCCAGGGTGACGTTGAGATATTGCTCGAAGGCGTCGTCCTGGGCGATGCGGGCGGCGTCGGCGCCGATGATGTTCACCGTTCGGATGTCGTCTCCGGGCTGGAGTTCGACATGGGCGTATAAAACCGGCAAGAGCGGCGCGGACACATCTCGGATCGAGCGCCAGTATTCCCTGTTCTGGACCGCCTGCTCGTCATAGCGAACCAAGGCGTCGCTCAACGGCTCGGAGCGCAACAAGCCCAGCTCGCCGGACGACACCATCTCAACAAAGGCCGCTGAGCGTCCCGGCGGCGCCCGGCTGGCGGACAGCGTGATCAGATCGGCCCGAAAACCAGGCGAGGCGGCGTCGCCGGTCCGGATCGCGTCGAGCGCCGTGCGCACGCGCGAGATGGCGTCTCCGACGCCTTGATGGACCGAGAGACAGCTCTGCGCCTCCTCGGTGATGGCGTCGAAATCGGCGCCGATCCGCTCGAGATACCGCGCCTCCTGGGCGCGATCGGCGCGGTGCATCGCCCAATTCTGCGCCTGGAGGCCGAGAAAGACGCCGACCACGACGATGGTGAAATCGAAGGCGTAGTCTCTAAGGGATCGTCTCTGGCCGCGTCTGCCGATCATGGAAGGGCCCTCCCCGCCTGCGCTGATGAAGAGCGCTCAGCCGGGCCAAGTCAAGGCGAGCGGACCGGGGCTCTTGACGGCGTTGGCGGCTGGACGCCCTTAGATGTCCAGCATCAGACGTTGCGGGTTTTCCAGGCTTTCCTTCACCCGCACCAGGAAGGTCACGGCCTCCTTGCCGTCCACGATGCGGTGATCATAGGACAGCGCCAGATACATCATCGGGCGGACCACCACCTGGCCGTTAATGGCGACCGGGCGCTCCTGAATCTTATGCATGCCCAGAATGCCCGATTGCGGCGCATTGAGGATCGGGCTGGACAAGAGCGAGCCGTAGACCCCGCCATTGGAGATGGTGAAGGTCGCGCCCTGCATCTCCTCCAGGCCCAGCTTGCCGTCGCGGGCCCGCTTGCCCAGATCCATGATGGATTTTTCAACGCCGGCCAGGGACAGCGCATCGGCGTCGCGCACCACCGGGACGACCAGGCCTTTCGGCGTGCCGACGGCGACGCCCATGTCGAAATAATTCTTGTAGATGATGTCGGTCCCGTCGATCTCGGCATTGACCGCCGGGATGTCTTTGAGGGCCGCGACGCAGGCCTTCACGAAAAAGCTCATGAAGCCCAGCTTCACGCCGTGCTTGGCGACGAAGTCGTCCTGGACCTGTTTGCGAAGCGCCATGATCGCGCTCATGTCCGCTTCATTGTAGGTGGTCAGCATCGCCGCGGTGTTCTGGGCGTCTTTCAGACGCCGGGCGATGGTCTGGCGCAGGCGGGTCATCTTCACCCGCTCTTCACGCGGCCCCGTCTCGCGCGGCGCGGCCGGCGCCGGCGCCGGCGCGGGGCTCGGCGCAGCGACGCCGGTCGCCGCCGCTCTCAGCGCATCCCCTTTGGTCACGCGGCCATCCCGGCCGGTGCCGGCGACCTTGCCGAGGTCGAGATTTTGCTCCTCGGCGATGCGGGCGGCGGACGGCATGGCTTTGACCTCACCAGCGCCGGCGGACGAGGCCGGCGCGGGCGCGTCGGCCTTCGGTGCCGGCGAAGCCGCCGCCGCGCTGGCCTTGATGGTGGCGATGACCTGATCGGGCGTCACCGTGTCGCCTTCGGCGACGAGCTGTTCGGAGAGCACGCCGGCGGACGGCGCGGGGACCTCGACGGCGACCTTGTCGGTCTCAATCTCCAGCAGAGCCTGGTCCTGCTCGACCGCCTCGCCGGGCTGAACCAGCCATTGGCCGACCTGACCTTCCGCGACGCTTTCGCCCATCACCGGGACCTTGGCTTCGACAAGATTGCCGCCGCCGCCGGTATCCTCGGCCTGGGCCGGCGCCGGTTCCTCGGCTGGAGGCGGCGGCGGCGGGGCTGAGGTCTCGGCCGCCGGCGCTGCGGCGCCGTCTTCGCCCATCTGCGCCAGGACGGCGCCGATCTCCACCGTGTCGCCTTCGGCCGCGACGATTTTGGTCAGCATGCCGTCATCCTCGGCGCGGACCTCGACGGAGACTTTGTCGGTCTCCAGCTCGACGAGGATGTCGTCCTTCTTCACTGCGTCGCCTTCGGACACCTGCCAGGCGCCGACCGTGGCTTCGGTGACGGATTCGCCAAGCGTGGGGACGATGATGTCGGTCATGAGGTCAGTCTTTCTTTGGCTCCAAGGCGGGCGCGCGGCGTTCAGCCGTTCAACGCCTCTTCGATCAGGGCTTTTTGCTGGGCGTGGTGTTTGGACAGAAGGCCGGTGGCGGTGGAGGCGGAGGGCTGACGGCCGGCGTAGCGGGCGCGCGAGACTTTCGTGCCGGCCTTGTCCAGGCAGAACTCCAGATAGGGCTCCACAAAGGTCCAGGCGCCCATGTTCCGCGGCTCTTCCTGACACCAGACCACGTCAGCGTTGGAGAAGCGCTTCAACTCGTCGATCAGCGATTTGGCCGGGAAGGGATAGAATTGCTCGACCCGCAGCAGATAGACATCGTCGAGGCCCTGCTCTTCGCGCGCCTCGAGCAAATCGAAATAGACCTTGCCCGAGCACAGAACGACGCGGCGGACCTTCTCATCGTCCGTAAGCGTGATGCTGGTCTGGCCAGCGGCGATGGTCGCGATGCTGCTGCGCGCTTTCGCGTCCGCGTCGTCCCAAAGCACCCGGTGGAAGCTGGAGCCGGGGCCGAACTCGGAGAGCGCGCTGACGCAGCGCTTGTGGCGCAACAGGCTTTTCGGCGTCATCAGCACCAGCGGCTTTCGAAACTCGCGGTGAATCTGGCGGCGCAGGATGTGAAAATAATTCGCCGGCGTGGAGCAGTTGGCCACCTGCATATTGTCTTCTGCGCATTGCTGCAGGAAGCGCTCGAGACGCGCCGAGGAGTGCTCCGGACCCTGGCCCTCATAGCCATGCGGCAACAGCATCACCAAGCCTGACATGCGCAGCCATTTGCGCTCCGAGGAGGAGATGAACTGGTCGATGATGACCTGGGCGCCGTTGGTGAAGTCGCCGAACTGGGCTTCCCACATCACCAGCGTGTTGGGCGCGGAAAGCGAGTAACCATGCTCAAAGCCCAGCACGGCTTCTTCCGACAGCATGGAGTCGATCACCTCATAGCGTGACTGGCCCTCGCTGAGGTGATTGAGCGGCGTGTAGCGCTCCTCAGTGTTTTGATCGATGACATGGGAGTGGCGCTGGGAGAATGTGCCGCGCCCGCAGTCCTGACCGGAAAGCCGCACCGGGAAGCCCTCGGTGAGCAGCGCACCGAAGGCCAGATGCTCGGCGGTCGCCCAGTCGATCCCGCCTTCATCCTCCAGCACCGCCTTGCGGCGGTTCGCGATCACGCGTTTGAGCGTTTTGTGGATCGCGATGTCCTCGGGCGCCGTCGTCATCTTGTCGGCGATGTCTTTCAGAGCGTCGATCTCGGCCGCCGTCTGACCGCGCCGATCATCCTCCTCCGGCAGGCCCAGCCCCGACCAGATGCCGTCCAGCCAGTCGATCCGGCTGGGCTTATAGGCTTTGCCCTTCTCGAATTCGGCGTCGAGGAAGGTCTCGAACTCCCGCACCCAATCGTCGATATCGGCCTGAGTGACCACGCCTTCTTTGACCAGGCGATCGCCGTAAAGTTTCAGCGTGGTGGGGTGTTTGGCGATGGCCTTATACATGATCGGCTGGGTGAAGCTTGGATCATCACCCTCATTGTGGCCGAAACGGCGATAGCAGAACATGTCCACCACCACGTCCTTGCCGAACTTCTGTCGGTACTCGGTCGCGATCTTGGTGGCGAAGGTGACCGCTTCGGGATCATCGCCGTTCACATGGAAGATCGGCGCCTGAACCATCAGCGCGACGTCGGAGGGATAGGGCGAGGAACGGCTATCCTTCGGATTGGTGGTGAAGCCGATCTGATTATTGACCACGAAATGGATGGCGCCGCCGGTGCGGTGCCCCTTCAGGCCGGACAGGCCGAAGCATTCCGCCACCACGCCCTGGCCGGCGAAGGCGGCGTCGCCATGCAGCAGAAGCGGCAGAACCGTGCCCGCGGTGATCGCGTCTTCGCCAAGGCCGGCGCGCAATTTCGACTGCTTGGCGCGCGCCTTGCCCAGCACCACGGGGTTCACCGCTTCAAGGTGAGACGGGTTGGCGGTCAGCGACAGGTGGACCTGATTGCCGTCGAATTCACGGTCGGACGACGAGCCCAGATGGTATTTCACGTCGCCGGACGCGAAATCCTCATGGCCCAGGGAATCGCCGCCCTGAAACTCGTGGAAGATGACGTGATACGGCTTGCCCATCACCGCGGCGAGCACGTTCAAGCGGCCGCGGTGCGGCATGCCCAGGATAATCTCCGCAACGCCTTCCGCGCCGCCGCGCTTGATGATCTGCTCCAGCGCCGGGATCAGGCTTTCGCCGCCGTCAATGCCGAAGCGTTTGGTGCCTGGATAGCGCTTGTGCAGGAAATTCTCGAACGCCTGGGTTTCGATGATCTTCTTCAAGATCGCGATCCGGCCTTCCCGGGTGAAGGCGATCTCCTTGTCCGGGCCTTCGATGCGCTCCTGCAGCCAGGCTTTCTCCTCCGGGTTGGAGATATGCATGAACTCGACGCCGAAAGTGGAGCAATAGGTGCGCTTGAGAATCTCCAGCATCTGGCGGACCGTGGCGGTCTCCAGGCCCAGATAGCCGTTGATGAAGATCTCGCGGTCCAGATCGCTTGCGGCGAAGCCGTAGCTCGACGGCTCCAGCTCCGGCTGCGGTCCGAAATCGGTCAATTTGAGCGGATCCAGATCGGCCGCCAGATGGCCGCGTATCCGAAAGGCGCGGATCAGCATGATGGCGGCGATGGAGTCCTTCACCGCCTGCTGGATGTCCTCTTTCGAAGCGCCCGCGCCGAGATGCTCGACGACCGCGTCGGGCAGGGCCGGGGCGGCGGCTTCGATATCGCCAAGCGCTGTGACCAGCTCGCCGTTCGCCGCGCGCGGCCAGTCTGCGCGTTTCCAGCCCGGACCGGCCGCCGCATCGCGCGCCGAGGCGGCGTCGTCGCCCACTTCAGCAAAAAAGCTGCGCCAGCTGGGAGGAACCGAAGCCGGGTCTTCGGCATGGCGCGCGGCCATTTGTTCGAGATAGACGGCGTTGCCGCCGAACAAGAAAGACGTGTCCAGAAAAGTCTGGTTTTCGGGGGAGCGTTGGTCAGCCATGGGTCCCACAAAGATGGCGGGGATTAGCGCGCGCTAACGCGCGCCGTATCGATCTGCTAACATGTATGCGTGTTGGTTAAAAAAGAGAAGAGCGGTCGCGGCAAAATGCGACCATGGTCTCAGGATATCGCAGATAGCGGGGCCGGGGCGGCGGTGTCGCGGTCCATATAGCGTTGCAGGAGCCGCTCTGCGCGGCGCAGCAGCGCACCTTGGGAGTGCAGGGTGATGGCGTTCATCGCGCAAGCCCCCAAGCTCGCCAGAAGCTCTTTGTCGCGATCGGAAAAGCGGCGCGGCTTGCGATCGATGACGCACAAAGTGCCCAATGCGTAATGCTCGCTATCGATCAGCGGCGCGCCGGCATAGAAGCGAATGTGCGGATCGCCGGTGACCAGGGGATTGTCTTTGAAGCGGGCATCCTTGGTTGCATCGGGAATGACAAACACATCGAACTGACCGATCGCATGCGAGCAGAATGAGACATTCCGAGTGGTTTCGCCCACATCCAGGCCGATGCAGGACTTGAACCATTGGCGGGCCTCATCAACGAGAGAAATCAAAGATATGGGGGCGTCGAATGCGATCTGAGCCGCTCTGGTGACCGCGTCGAAGGACGGGTGGGGCGGCGTGTCCAGCAATTCATAGGACCGCAATGCCTGGATGCGGAGTTGGTCATGATTCATCGCGTGGCGCCTTAAACCCTAGTGTGAGTAGGGTGAGGCGCGCAGCCTTCCGCGAGGTTAACGAGCTGCGCAGCCGGCCTCGCCTTGGGCGAGGCCGGCGCGGCTCAAGATCAGCCCTTGAGGACCTCGACCAGGGTCGAGCCCAGCTGGGCGGGGCTGTCGGACACGACGATGCCGGCCGACTTCATCGCTTCGATCTTGTCCTCAGCGCCGCCTTTGCCGCCGGACACGATGGCGCCGGCATGGCCCATGGTGCGGCCGGGAGGCGCGGTGCGTCCGGCGATGAAGCCGACCATCGGCTTTTTGCGGCCCTTGGCGGCTTCGTCCTTGAGGAATTGCGCGGCGTCTTCCTCAGCGGAACCGCCGATCTCGCCAATCATGATGATGGATTGGGTTTCGTCATCGGCCAGGAAGAGATCGAGCATGTCGATGAATTCGGTGCCCTTCACCGGATCCCCGCCGATTCCGACCGCGGTGGACTGGCCCAGGCCCGCATTGGTGGTCTGAAAGACCGCTTCATAAGTCAGCGTGCCCGAGCGCGAGACCACGCCCACCGAGCCTTTGGAGAAGATCGAGCCGGGCATGATGCCAATCTTGCATTCTTCCGGCGTCAGAACGCCCGGGCAGTTCGGGCCGAGCAGGCGCGAAGAGGATTTCTCAAGCGCGGCTTTGACCTTGACCATGTCCATCACAGGAATGCCTTCAGTGATGCAGGTGATCAGTTCGATCCCGGCTTCGATGGCTTCGATGATCGCTGCCGCCGCTCCGGCGGGCGGCACATAGACCACAGATGCGTTCGCGCCGGTTTCCGCCTTGCCCTCGGCGACAGAGGCGAAGATCGGCAGTTCGGCCGCGCCGTCCATGCCGCTGGTCCAGGTCGAGCCGCCCTTCTTGGGGTGGATGCCGCCCACCATCTGGGTGCCGTAATAGGCCAGCGCCTGTTCGGTGTGGAAGGTGCCGGTTTTGCCGGTCAGGCCCTGAACGAGCACTTTGGTGTTCTTGTCGACGAGAATGGACATGGATCAGCCTTCTTGTTCAGCCATGAAGTCTTCGATGAAAGGATTGCAGACGCGCACCGGGCCATACATCTGGCCGTGCCTGAGGTTTTCGGTATAGACGAGGTCGCACTGCGCTTTCTCCGCCGCGCGCAGGACCAGGCTCTCCCAATGGGAGACTTGGAATTGTTCGGCCCATTGGAGCGCGGCCCGGATATCGGCGGCTTCGGTCGGGACCACGATTTCTTCCGACAGCATGTCGACCCACTGGCGGGCCAGAGGCGCGGACAGGTTCAGGTCGCGGCGCAGCGCGCAATAACACTCCATGAGGATTTGCGGGGAGACCACGACGCGGCGCGTCCGCAGCAGGGCGCGCGCCGTGTCGACCTTTGAGGTCGCCGTCGCATCCGCCGCGTACAGCAAGATTTTCGTGTCAAAGAAGGCCGCGTTCACGCATCACCTCATCGTGGAACGCATCCCGGTCGAACTTCGCGTCTTCGCCGGTCTGGCCACCGGGCTTTGAGCGCTCCGCATCGACAGCTTTGAACAGGCCGAGCCAGGCCTCGGCGCGTCTGGCGTCGGCCGTCTCCCGGCGCACTTCTCGGTCGAGGAATTCACGCACCATCGCGTTGACGCTGGTCCGGCGCATCGCGGCGAGCACCCGGGCCTTGTCCAGCAGGTCTTCATCAATGGCGAGGGTGATATTCTTCGTCACCGCAGCTCGCTCCACATAATATGCGCTACACATAATATGTGGAGATGGTCTGAGCAAGCCGCGGTCAGAGCGTCGCGGCCTTGTCCTGAAGGTGCTGGCGCACCGCCGGATCCGCGCTGAGCGCCGCCGCGCGTCGGTACGCCTTGCGGGCGCCGTCCGGGTCGCCGGCTTCCCTGCGCCAATGGGCCAGCGCCGCCCAATAAGGTTGGTAGTCCTCGCTGCGGTCCGCCAGGCCTGCGAGCTGCGACAGCGCCGCAGCGGCGCCGAAGGCTTCGCCATGGGCGCTCGCGCGTGCCACCTGGCCGCCCAGGGTCGGCGCCCGAAGCTCAAGCGCGTCATAGAGCGCGGCGGCGGCCGGCCAGTTGGTGCGGCCCGTCAGGCGCCGCTCGGCATGGACCGACTGGATCGCGGCCTCGAGCGCATAGCGGCGCGGCGGACCGAGCTGCAACGCCCGCCGCAAAGCGGTCTCGGCGGTTTCGATCCGGTGACCATGCCAGAGCGCTGGATTCTGCTCCGCAAGCGGGACGAACGCCCCTTCGCTGTCGCGCCGCGCCGGCGCGCGCGCCTCGCAATGTTCGATCAGGGCATGAAGGCCCAGCGCCTCGCCCGATTCAGGCGCAAGACGCGTCAGCAGCGCGGCGAGATAAGCGGCTTCGTCTGTGAGGCCGCGCACCGGTCCGTCCTCGATGCCCAGCGCGTCCCAGCCCGTCCCGTAAGCGGCGTAGATCGCGCCCAGGACGGCATCAAGCCGTTCCGGCAAGGCGTGCGAAGCGGGCAGCTCAAACACTGCGCCGGCCTTGCGCAGCCGGGCCTTCCCGCGCGACAGACGTTGGCCCATGGCCGCGGGGCTCACCAGGAAGGCCGCGCCGATCCGTGCGGCGTCAAGGCCGAGCACCGCCTGCAGCATCAAGGGCGTGTGCAGCGCTGGATCGAGCGCCGGATGGGCGCAGGCCAGCATCAGGCGCAGCCGCTCATCGGGTAAGCCGCCCGTATCGGATTGCTGCGCCAACTCCTCCACAACGCGCGTGATCTGCGGAACGGCGTCGCGCCGCACGGCGCTGCGCCGCGCGGCGTCGATCAAGCGCCGCCGCGCCGTGGTCAGAAGCCAGGCGTCCGGGCGATCCGGAGCTCCGCGTTCCGGCCAAACTCTCAGCGCTGTCTCAAACGCGTCGGCGAGGGCGTCCTCGGCGGCTGTCAGATCGCCGCTGCGGCGGGCCAGCACGGCGACCAGACGGCCATAGGCGTGCCGGGCGACGGCCTCCGCCGCCGCCCGCGCCGCGGTCTCAGGATTCCCCGCCAAAGTCGGGCGCCTGCCGCACTTCGATTTGATCGCCGGGCAGGCGCGGACATCGCGCCGCCCAATCCAGGGCCGAGGCTTCATCGGCCGCTTCGATGATGTAGAAGCCGCCCAGCTGTTCCTTGGTGTCGGCATAGGGACCGTCAACCACACCCGCGTCGGTGACGCGTTTCGCCGTGGCGCTGGGCGCCAGCGGCTCGCCGGCCACAAGGGCCTTCGCCGCCGTGAGCGCCTCGGTATAGGCGCCGTGCTGGCCGATGACGTCGGCCTGCGCCGCATCGTCCAGCGCGTCCCATTGCGCTTCCGCGCCGTAGATCAGAAGAGCGAATTTCATGACTGCATCTCCGGGATTTCGGCCATCGGCTGAACCGGCCGCACTTCCACCGCGCCGGCCGCCGCAGCGGGGCTGCGTTCGGCCCAGGTGAGCGCGTCTTCCAGGCTGTCCGCCTCAATGATGGCGAAGCCGCCCAGTTGCTCCTTGGTGTCGGCATACGGTCCGTCCTGGACCTCTCGGCCCTTGCCGTCGACGCGCAGCACCGCGCCGGTCTCCGGGCCTTTCAGACAGGCGCCGGACTGAGTCTTGTCGCCCAGGGCGCCGAAATAGGCCGACCAGGTCGACCAGTAGGCGGCCGCCTTCTCACCGGTGCGTTCCGCGAAGGCTTCTGGGGTTTCATGAAAGATGATGGCGAACTGCATGACAGTCTCTCCGTCTTGTCCGCGCCGCGGACCCACTCTGCGGCGTCGACTGTAAGACGTTTGAGACCGGCATGCTTCGACACCGGCTCGAAAAAAATGTCGCTAGAGCTTCAGACCGGTGTGGATGGCGGCGATCCCGCCGGACAGATTCGTAACCGAAACGCGCGCAAAACCTGCGTCTTCCAGCTCCTTGGCGAAGACGTGCTGAGGCGGGAATTTGCGGATGGATTCGACCAGATACTGATAGCTGTCGCGGTCCTTCGCGATCCATTCGCCCAGCTTGGGGATCGCGTTGAACGACCAGGCGTCATAGACGCGCGCCAACGCCCGCGATGTCGGGCGGGAGAATTCCAGGCAGACGAAGCGCCCCCCGGGCTTGAGCACCCGGTGCATGTCCTTCAGCGCGGCGTCGCGATTGGTCACATTCCGGATGCCGAAACCGATGGTGACGGCATGGGCGATTTCACTGGCGAAGGGCAGGCATTCCGCGTTCGCCGTCGCCCAGCTCAGGCGATCGCGTCCGCCACGCTTCAGGCCGGAGCGCAGCATGGCTTCATTGATGTCCGCGACCACCGCTTCGGCGCTGTCGCCGCCGCGGCGGGCCTGGGCGGCGTCGGCGCGGTCCAGGAAGGCGCGGGCGATGTCGCCCGTTCCGCCGGCGACGTCGATCAAGCGTGCGCCCGGGCGCGGGTTCGCCTTGGTCACCGTGATGTCTTTCCAGACCCGGTGCACGCCCAGGCTCATGAAGTCATTCATCAGGTCGTAGCGGCGGGCGCTGGAATCGAAGACCCGGCGGACCAGGCCCTGCTTGGCGCCGCGCTCGACCTGCTTGAAGCCGAAGGAAACCGTGTCATTGCTCATGACCGGCAAACTAGGGCGGGTGGGGCGTGAGCGCCAGCATGAGGCGCTGCGGCGTTTTGCGGGACGTCATCGGCGTCAGGCTGACGAACGCAACGCCGCTTCGCCGGTGACATAGGTGAAGCGGGTGAAGCCGGGGGCGTCCCGCCAGCTGTCTTCCCCGCCGGAGCCGTAGAACGCCAGCATCACCCGCTCGCCCTTCGGCGCGAAGGCGCTGATCCGGAAGGCGCAGGCCTCCGCCAGGCTCATTTCGCCGATCCGGCGGCCCGGATCGTCCATGCCGGCGAGCAGCTTCAGACCCGCGCGCGCCTGCGCAAGCCGGTCACAGGCCCGCGCCAAGGCCGGCCATCCGCCCTTCCAGACGCATTCCGCCGCGAGGTTCTGCGCCAGCAACCGGCCGCCGTCGGCTGGATAGACGCGCCAGGCGACGTCATAGAGCGGATGCTCTCCCGCACGCACGCGGCTTTGGCCCAACAGGCTCGCCGCGCGCCAGTGCGCCGCGACGACATGGATGTCGTCCGTTCCCGCCGGATTCGGCAATCGGGCGTCGACCGCGTCTCTGACCAGGCGGGCGAAATGATCGGTCCAAGGATGGTCTGCGGCCGGAAACAGGCCCGGGTGATCCATCGCGCCGCGGATTTCGGTCAGGCGTCGAAGCGCATCCAGCACGATGTCGGCCGCTGCATCGGCGCCGATCAGGCTCGCCCCGCCGGTCGGCATCGCTAATCTCTCCCCTCAACCTGTCCCTCAGGAGTCAGCCTGATGCCTGAATTGCCAGAAGTCGAGACCGTCCGGCGCGGACTGGTTCCCGCCATGGAGAAGCGTCGCATATTGAGCGCACGAGCCAATCGGCCGGATTTGCGCTTTCCCTTTCCCGAGCGATTTGCAGAGCGTCTGGCCGGAACCCGGGTCGAACGGCTGGACCGGCGGGCGAAATATCTTCTGGCGCGCCTGGGCTCGGGCGAGACCCTGCTGATGCATCTGGGCATGTCGGGCCGCTTCTCCATCCACGCCGAGGATATCGCCCGCCAGCCCGGTGATTTTGTCTATGCGCCGGCCGCCGACCCCAAGCATGACCACGTCGTCTTCGAGCTCGAAGGCGGGGTCCGGGTG
>LYSW01000024.1:37885-77006 GCA_001657295.1 Oceanicaulis sp. BBD 1991-10
TCTCCTACCTCAAGGATCTGGGTCCGGAGCCCACCGGCAATCAGTTTTCCGGCGCCCATCTGGCGGAAGCGTTCGCGGGCCGGCGCAGCCCCGTGAAGGCGGGCCTGCTTGATCAGTCCGTCGTGGCGGGGCTGGGCAATATCTATGTTTGTGAAGCGCTGTGGCGGGCGCGGGTGTCGCCGAAGCGGCTGTGCGCCAATGCCGGGCCGGAACGCGCGGAGCGGATCGCCGTCGCTTCCCGGCAGGTGATTGAAGAGGCGATCGAGGCCGGCGGATCGACCTTGCGCGATTACGCCGCCGCCGACGGCGCCATGGGCTATTTCCAGCATCGCTTTGATGCCTATGGCCGCGAGGGCGAAGCTTGCCGGCGTTGCGACGGCGGCGTCATAAAGCGGACCGTGCAATCGAACCGCTCAACCTTTTATTGTCCCAAATGTCAGCGCTGACTGCTCGGACATGTCTGGTGTAGGTGATTTATGAAAGTTTGGACATATTTTTTTGTTTGTTGTGTACATACAACATTTCTTCCGATATATCCCACGCATCGGATGGACGGCTCCGCCGCAATCCGGCCCAGATGAACTGCATGTGATGGGGCGAAGCGCAACTCGCTCCGAAGAAGAGGAAGGATACGACTTATGATCAAAAAGCTGCTCAAGGGTGCGGCGAGTTTTGTCGGCGGCGTCGGCTGCGGCGTGGTGCTCGCTTCGGCGGCGGCCGCCCAGACCGATTATGCGGCGATTGAGTCCGACCCGGCCATCTGGACGGTCTCGGATGACGACTCCACCGTTTACATCTTCGGCACGGTCCACATTCTCCCGCCGGAGCTGGATTGGCGCAGCGAAGCGGT
Organism: Oceanicaulis sp. BBD 1991-10; assembly: GCA_001657295.1. Classification (GTDB taxonomy): domain Bacteria; phylum Pseudomonadota; class Alphaproteobacteria; order Caulobacterales; family Maricaulaceae; genus Oceanicaulis. The sequence goes on from LYSW01000024.1 coordinate 38,736, forward strand.
CGACGCGGCCCTCGCCGACGCCGAGATCGTCTATTTTGAAGCCGACGTGTTGTCGCCTGACGCTCAGGCGCAAACGCAGGTTTTGATCCCGCAACTCGGTCTGAACGCAGCGGGCGTGACGCTGAGCAGCCTGATCAGCGAGGAGGCCAAGGGCCATATCGCCACCATCGCCGGCAATCTCGGCGCGCCCGCCGAAGTGCTGCAAACGCAAATGGACCCGCTTCAGCCCTGGCTCGCCAGCCTGACCCTGGCGGTGCTGCAGATCCAGGCAAGCGGCTACGATCCTGAATCCGGCGTCGAACAACAGCTCACGACCGCAGCGCAGGACGCCGGCAAGCAGTTCGGCTATTTTGAAACCATCGAGGAGCAGCTGCGCTTCTTCGCCGACATGCCGCTCGAAGTGCAAATCGCTGACTTTGAAGTGGGCGTGCGCCAGATGGTCGAGGAGCCCGAGCTGCTGACGGAAATGGTTCAGGCCTGGGCGGCCGGCGACATGGCCGCGCTGGATCAGATTTTCAACGACGCCATGCGCGACAGCTCGCCGGAATTGTTCCAGCGTCTGATCGTGGACCGCAACATCGCCTGGATCCCACAGATTGAATCAGCGCTGGAAGGCTCTGACGACGCGCTGATCGCGGTCGGCGCCGGCCACCTGCCGGGCGAAGCGGGCGTGATCGCGCTCCTGGAGGCGGAGGGCTATACGGTCACGCGCCAATAGCGCCTCATCTGTCGCCGGCAGGCCACATCCTGCCCCACGGCCCGCGCCGGGTGTCGACCCCGGCGCGGGCTTCGTGTATTCCAGCGCGCGTTTGCCGGATCAGCGCCGCAATTGGCGCTGTCAGCCGCATATCGCTGCCAGGGAGGGCCGGATGGCCTACAACACGATCCAGACCAAGACCGAAGGGCGCGTCGGCGTCATTACGCTCGACCGGCCTTCTGCGCTGAACGCGCTGTGCGACGAGCTCACCACCGAGCTTGCGGACGCCCTGGCGGGCTTTGAGCGCGATGAGGAGATTGGCTGTGTCGTGCTCACCGGCTCGGCCAAGGCGTTCGCGGCCGGCGCCGACATCAAGGAATTGCAGGGCAAGGATTTCATCTCGCTCTATAAGCACGACCCCTTTGCGGAAACTTGGGAAAGCGTGGCGCGATTTAGAAAGCCGATCATCGCCGCCGTCTCTGGTTATGCGCTGGGCGGCGGGTGCGAGATCGCGATGATGTGCGATTTCATCATCGCCACCGAAACCGCCAAATTCGGTCAGCCGGAGATCAATCTCGGCGTCATGCCCGGCGCCGGCGGAACGCAGCGCCTGCCGCGCGCGGTGGGCAAGGCGAAAGCCATGGACATGTGCCTGACCGGCCGCATGATGCCGGCCGAGGAAGCGGAACGCGCCGGGCTGGTCAGCCGCATCGTGCCGGCGGACGATCTCATCGACGTCGCCATGGAGGCGGCTGAGACCATCGCGTCGAAATCCTTGCCGATCGCCATGATGACCAAGGAGGCCGTCAACATGGCTTTTGAGATGGGTCTCGCCGAGGGCGTGCGTTTCGAGCGCCGGGTCTTCCAGTCCCAGTTCGCCACCGAAGATCAGACCGAGGGCATGGCGGCGTTCGCCGACAAGCGCGCGGCCCACTTCAAACACCGCTAGGCGCGGTGACTCCATGCGGTTGACGGGGCGAAGCGTGCCCGCTATACGCCGCGCCTCATGTTTTTCCTGCAGCTGCGCGGCGATACGCGCGCTGCGTCACTGACGGTTCGGACGGATTTCATGGCGAACACTCGCTCGGCGAAGAAAATGGCGCGCAAGATCGAGCGCCGTACGGCGCTCAACAAGGCGCGTCGCACCCGCATGCGCACTTTCGTGAAGAAGCTTCACGCAGCGGTCGAGGCGGGCGACCAGGACGAGGCCCGCACCGCGCTCCGCACGGCCGAGTCCGAAGTGATGAAAGCGGTCTCCGCGGGCATCATTCACAAGAATACCGGCTCGCGCACCGTTTCGCGCCTCGCGGCACGCGTCAAGTCGATGACGGCCAAGTAAAATTCCGTCCCATCGCGGATCAAAAGCCCAAACGCCCGCAGCGCCGCTGCGGGCGTTTTTTTCTGTGCGCTGCAGCGTGCGCCACCCGCCAGAATATTCAACAATGCAAGGGCTGGGCAGCAGTTCTGTGACAGCGCGCCGCAGTCTGGCCACCCCCCATTTTTTCCGCGTCTGCAAGTGCGAAATTCATCGAAATTTTTTTTCTCCGCGCAAACGCCGATGCCGCTTACGGAATTGATGGTGTCAAGGTCAGAATCGACCCGAAAGCGTGGTTAATGGAGTTGATTCGCCCGCCGCTCCAGCTAACCTGTCCTTCTCGAAGTTAGTCATCCCAATACGGATCAAAGACGACACCGGGCCAGGTGGGTATTGCGTGCGCCCGGGGAGGGAGACTTGCGCCAAAAATCAGAAGCCAGACCACGGAAGAATACCGTGGCCGAACGAGATGGGTTGGGGTTGAAATGGGGAATTCGCAATTCGCTTTTTCGCCTCGTCGTGGCGGTGAGAGCATGACGGGCGAAGATCATGTGGTTGCTATCTGGCGCAATGTGCGTGCGCGCCTCCGTGAAGAATATGGCCCGACCATATATGCGGGTGAAATCGCGCGTCTGCGCGTGACCGAGACGGCGGATGGCCGTGTATGCGTCGTGTGTCCGAATGCGTTCAGCCGGGCCTGGGTGGAAGACAATCTCGGCGTCCGCCTGCGCGCCCTCTGGGCGGCCGCCGACGACGCCGTGCGCGAGATTGCGGTCGTCACCGAGTCCGAGGCTGCGCGGCCTGTTCGCGCCGCCGCGCTGACGTCGGCCGGCGCGGCGCCGGTTCTTGAGGCCGCTGAGTCCCTTGATGGGGACGTCCGGATGAATGGCGTTTCAGAGCCTCGCGAGACCCGCTTCACGTTCGACACCTTCATGGTCGGCTCGGCCAATATTATGGCGTCGACGGCCGCCAAGGCTGTGGCGAATTCCAGCTCACCGCCCTTTAATCCGGTGTTTTTCCATGGGGATTATGGCGTCGGCAAAACCCATCTCCTGACCGCCATCGCCCATGCCGTCGGTCTGGGCCAGTCCAAGCGCAAGGCGCTGTATCTGACCGCCGAGGAATTCCTCAACGGTTTTCAGTCCGCGCTGCGTAATCGGGATGTGCGGCCGTTTAAAGAGCTTGTGCGCGATTGCGACGTATTGCTGATCGACGACGTGCATTTCCTGGCGGGCAAGCAAGCCACCGAGCAGGAGTTTCTGCAGACCATCAATGCGCTCGTCGCTGCGGACAAGCAGGTGGTTCTGGCCTCCTGCGGCGCCCCCTCGGAGCTGCAAGTCGCCGATCGGCGTCTGCGCGACATCCTGTCAGGCGGATTTGTCTGCCCGCTGCAGGGCCCGGACCTGGACCTGCGCCGGAAGATCATCGACTGCAAGATTGCGCAGGCGCGCACGCTTTGCCCGACGCTTGACGTGCCCGAGATGGTTCGCGATTTTCTGGCGGCGCGCGTCACCAGCTCGGCGCGCGAGCTGGAAGGCGTGTTGAACAACATCATCGTGCGCACGGCGTTGATGGATCGCCCGGTGACCATCGACTCGGTTGAGGAGGCGCTTGGCGAGCTTCCCGTGAAGTCGGAAAAGCGCGTCACGGTGGACGATATCCAAAAGGCGGTCGCCGCCTATTTCGACATCACGGTGGATGATCTGCATTCCAAGCGCCGGACCAAGACCGTGGTGCGACCGCGTCACATCGCCATGTATCTGGCCAAGACGCTGACCACGCGTTCGCTGCCGGATATCGGGCGCCGCTTCGGCGGGCGGGACCACTCCACGGTGATCCATGCAGTGAACAAGATCGCGGACCAGCTCCCCTCTGACGGCGTCCTTTCGGACGATGTAGAGGCGCTTCGTCGTCGGCTGCGCGACTGATAGAAACGCCGGTTCCGCAGGAACGGCCGCAAGAGACCTCTTCTTGCGGCCGTTTCTTTTGGTTTATGGTGCGCTCCCCAGATCCTCGCGGCGATTCTCTTTTTCCTGAGACGCCGGCATTCGGCAGAGGCGACAGATGAAGCTGACCATCGAGCGCGGCGCGCTCTTGAAAGCCCTCGGACATGTTCAGGCCGTCGTTGAGCGGCGCAACACGATCCCGATCCTGTCCAATGTATTGATCCGGGCCAAGGACGGCTTTGCGCGTTTGACCGCCACAGATCTCGATATGGAGATCGTGGAGGAGACCGAAGCCGAGATCACGCGCGACGGTGACGTCACGGCGCCGGCGCACACGCTCTATGAGATTGCGCGAAAGCTGCCTGAAGGCAGTCAAGTGACCCTGGAGCAGGGCGGGGATGATCCGCGCCTGGCGCTGTCGGCGGGGCGCTCGCGCTTCAACCTGCCAGTGCTGCCGGCCGGAGATTTCCCGGTCATGCCCAGCGAAGATCTCGAGATCAGTTTCACCGCCCCGGCCAGCGAGATCGCCCGGTTGATCGACAAGACCCGGTTCGCGGTCTCCACTGAAGAAACCCGCTATTATCTCAATGGCATTCACCTGCATGCCGCGGACCGTGACGGCCGGCGCACCTTGCGCGCCGTGGCCACGGACGGCCACCGACTGGCGCTCGCGGAGACCGATCTTCCGGACGGCGCCGCCGCCATGCCGGCGGTGATCGTGCCGCGCAAGCCGATCCAGGAATTGCGCCGCTTGCTCGAGGATCTGGACGGCGATGTGAACATATCGGTGTCCGAGGGCAAAATTCGCTTCCAGCTCGGCGCTGCGGTGCTGACCTCGAAACTGATCGACGGCACTTTCCCGGACTATGAACGGGTCATCCCGCGCGGCAATGACAAGACGCTCCGCATCGATCGCGCGCCGTTTGCGCAGGCGGTGGACCGCGTCGCGACGATCTCTCAGGAAAAATCGCGCTCGGTGAAGCTCGCCCTGTCCGACGGACAGCTCCAGCTGACCGTCAACAATCCGGAAAGCGGCGCGGCCAGCGAAGAGCTCGCGGCCGACTACAGCTCGGACGACATGGCGATCGGGTTCAACGCCCGCTATCTGCTGGACGTCGCCGGCCAGATTGAAGGCGACGAGGCAGTGTTCGAGTTCGCCGATTCCGGCTCTCCGACCCGTGTGACCGACAGCGGCGATCCAGATGCGGAATATGTCCTGATGCCGCTGCGCGTGTGAGCGCGCAGGCCGCACATCCCGCCCCGCGAATTGCGCCAGGTGTCGTCCGCCTCAAGCTCACCGGGTTTCGCAATTACGCCCATCTCGATTTGACGCTGGACACGCGCCCGGTGGCGCTTTTCGGGCCCAATGGAGCCGGCAAGACCAATCTGGTCGAAGCGGTCAGCTTTCTCGGCCCCGGCCGCGGCGTGCGCGCTGCCTCGACCGAGGCGGTCCGCCGCCGGGTCGGGCAGGACTTGGATCCGCTCTGGGCGGTGTATGCCGAAGCGATGACGCTGGAAGGCCGGGTGAGCCTGGCGACCGGCTCCGACCCCGCCGCGCCAAACCGCCGGCGCACGCGCCTGGACGGCGCAGCGACCACGCAAACCGCACTCGCCCGAATCTTCCCGATGATGTGGCTGACCCCACGCGAGGACCGCTTATGGGCCGGGCCGCGGTCGGACCGTATGCGCTTTTTCGACCGGCTTGTGCTGACGGGAACGCCGGATCACGGCGCCCAGGCGAGCGGTTATGAGAAGGCCCAGCGTGAGCGTCAACGGCTGTTGGACCGACAGATGGAGGGTGAGCGCGTTGATCCAGACTGGCTGACGGCCCTTGAAGCGGAGATGGCTGCGCGCGGCGTCGCGTTGGCTGTCGCGCGGGTCGACGCGCTTGCACGTTTGCAGGCCGAGATCGACACCCGGCCGGATACGGCATTTCCGAAAGCGGATTTGGCGCTGGAGGGGATTTTGGAAGCCCGGATTGCGGGCGGCGACGGCGCCGGCGCCGCCGAGGACGCCTTTGTCGACGCGTTGGCGACAGCGCGCTCACGCGACGCGGCGGCGGGGCGCGCGCTGACCGGTCCGCATCGCACCGAGCTGGCGGCCCGCCACCGCGAAAAGGCCCAGGCCGCCGCCGATTGCTCGACCGGCGAGCAGAAGGCCCTGGTGCTGGGTCTGGCGCTTGCTCAGGCCGCGGCGATCAAGCGGGTGCGGGGCGCAGCGCCGGTGCTGATTCTGGATGAGGCTTGTGCGCATCTGGACGCGGACCGGCGCGAAGGCTTGGCCGAAGCCCTGCTCGATCTGGGCGCCCAGGCCTGGCTCACGGGCGTTGAAGCGCGTTTGTTCGAGGCGTTTGAATCCGGGGTCCAGCGCATCGAGGTCGTAGACGGCGAGGCGGCGCCGGTCGAGATTTAAGATCCGGCCGTCCCATCTTTAATCGCCCTTGGGGATATCCCTTCGTCTGAGGCCGCCATAAACTCGTCTCAGACTGGCGGTATCGCGTCTTTATTCGCGATTGCCGCAGCCCTACCGACCAGTGAGCGAGCCATCATGTCTGCATCCGTCACGCCCAGCCTTTTTTGCGCCGGCCTTCTGCTTTTTGCGGCCGCGTGTTCTCCGGGGGATGAGACCAGCGCCCCAGCGCCGGGCGACGGCGCACCCGCGTCCGAGGCGTCAAGCACCGCGCTGGCCGCCTTCGGTCTGGAAGAGCAGGGGCGCGTGAGCTGGGAGAGCCGTACGGAGCGCCAGGGCGTCTACACCTTCACCGGGCTCATGGTCACCGATGAGGACGGGACGCTGACTGCGGCCACCATGACGCTGGCGCAACCGCGGCTCAGCGAAGAGGGTCCGGTTTTTGAGCGGATGGTGCTGGAAGCGGGAGAGATCACTTATCCCGATGGCGTCGCGCGGTTTGATCAGCTTCTGGTCGACCAGCCGGGTCCCGGCCTCGCGGACGCCGCGGCGGCCTATTTCCAGGGCAGGGAGGCCACGGTCGAAGACGAGACGCTCCAGGCCGAGCGCTTCGGCGAGCTGCGCGTCACCAATCTGGATGTCGAGGGCCAATCGGAAGGCGGCGGGCCCCTTCGGTTCAGCCTCGCCAATCTGCAGGCGCAGGATTCCGACGGCGAGACTCTCGGTGCCTTCGAGTTGACCGGATTGAGCCTGGAGACGTCTTCGCCGGAGGCGAACGAGCGCTTCTCGATGAATCTTGATCGAGTGGAGGCGCAGACGCTGACGCTCTCCGCCCTGGACCTGGCCTCCCCACAGGCTGTGACAGGCGCTCTGAACGCCGGGCAGGGATATGACCGCTTCGCGATGACAGGTCTGGCGATCAATGCCAGCGGCCTGCAAATCGCAATGCCGGAAATGCGCGCGGAGACCGAACGGCGCGGCGAGGCGGTGGTCGCTGGAATGATGGTCATGCCCAGCCTGACCCTTTCCGCCGATCCGGAAGGCGGCGATCTCGGCGCACAGTTCGCGACGGCGCTGACCCAGCTGGGCTATGAGCAATTCGACCTGTCGATGATCTCAAACACGGTCTACGACACCGCCAATGACCGCGTGGCGACGGAGGGTGAAAACGCCTTGCGCTTCCAGGACGGCTTCGAAATGCGTTTCGATCAGAGCTTGAGCGGAATCGCGGCCTACACCGCCGCCTACGCCGCCTGGTTTGCCAGCCAGCCGCCACCGGACGCCGTCGCGCCCCTGGACGAAGTCCTCGCGCCGCTGATGGTGGAGCGTTTCGCGATCGCTCTTGAAGATCAGGGCCTTCTTGACCGCGCCTTCGCCGCTGCGGCTGAGCAGCAGGGTGTTGAGCCCGCGATGATCCGCATGCAGGCGGCGGGCATGATCGGCCTGATGTCGGCTTTCGCGGGCGATGCGGTGTCGCCGCAGATCCTGGCCCAGGCGCAAGGCGCCTTGATGGGCTTCGTCAGCGCGGGCGGCACGTTAGAGATTGAGCTGGCGCCTGACACGCCGGTCTCGGCGGCGGAGCTGATCGGCGAAAACGGCTCGGCTAATCTGGACGCAGCGGGTCTGACGATCCGCCACCAGGCGCCGAACGAGACCGCGGCGCCGGAATGACCGCAGGTCAGGCGGCCTTCCGCCGGGCGGCGCGCACCGCATGCCGGGCCATGAAGGCCTTCATCATCGGTGCGATCTCTTCGCGGAAACGGCGCCCGTTGAATACGCCGTAATGGCCGACTTTGGGATGCACATGGTCCATCTGAAGGGCGTCGGGCAGATTGGAGCAAAGGCCATGCGCCGCTTGGGTCTGACCGATGCCGGAGATGTCGTCATTCTCCCCTTCCACGGTCAATAGCGCGATATCGGTGATCGCCTCCGGACGCACCTTGCGGCCGCGCACCGTCATCAGCCCGCGGGCGAGCTTGTGCTCCTGGAACACGTCGCGAATGGTCTGCAGGTAAAACTCTTCGGTGAGGTCCATGACCGAGAGGTATTCGTCGTAAAAGCCGCGATGTTTCTCCGCGTTGTCGCCATCGCCCTCGATGAGGTGATTGAAGAAGCGATAATGCGCGTCCACATGCCGGTCGAAATTCATATTGATGAAGCCGGTCAGCTGCAAAAAGCCCGGATAGACCCGGCGCAGCGCCCCTGGATAGGTCGCCGGCACCGAGTGGATGAGATTATCGCGGAACCATTCATAGGGCCGCTCTTCGGAAAGCTTGTTGGGCACGGTCGGGGATTTGCGCGAATCGATCGGCGATCCCATGAAAGTCATGCTGGCGGGGCGGCGCGGGTCTTCGTCCTCCGCCATCAGCGCGATTGCGGCCAGGGTCGGCGGGCCAGGCTGGCAAACCGCGACGACATGGGCGCTCTCGCCGACCGCCTCAATCATCTCGCGCACATATAAGACGTAGTCGTCCAGATCGAAGCGCCCGTCCATCACCGGCACCATCCGCGCATCGGTCCAATCGGTGATGTAAACCTCGCAATCGGGCAGGAAGGCCTCGACGGTGCCGCGCAACAAGGTGGCGTAATGGCCCGACATGGGCGCGACCAGCAGCACTTTCGGATCGTTGATTTCGCGCTCATCGACGCCGCGGGCCTGCGCCAGGGCCGAGCGGTCGCGCTCGAAATGAAGAAGATTGCAGAAGGGCTTCGACCAGACGGTCTGGATCTCGACGTCGACCGGACGGCCGTCCACCTCGACCGGGCTGAGGCCCCATTCCGGCTTGCCGTAATAGCGCGTCAGGCTTTCAAAAAGGTCGGCGCCCGCCGCCATGGCGCGGCCCGCAAGGGTTTCGCCGGCCGGGTTGAGCGGATTTCGAAGCGTGCGCCGGGTCACGTTGGCCGCAGCGCGCCAGGGCAGCATCGCCGCCCGTCCCATCTCCATAAGTGAATACAGCATCAAAAAAGTCCTCAAACCGGAATATCCGACCGCGCCGGCGCAGCGGCGGCGTCAGGATTGGACCGGATTTTCCTCTAAAAACTGTTGAAGGCGGTCGGCGATGACCGCCGGCGCCGTGCCATGGGGGAAGATCTCGGCGAACCGGCCATCTTCATCCATCAAGAAAATGATGGACAAATGATCGACCAGATATTCCGCGATCGTGTTCTCGTCTTCGACCCGGGCGTAATAGACCCGGTAAGCGCGCGCCACGTCCCGGATTTGCTCCGGCGTGCCGGTCAAACCCATCAGATTGTCGGGAAACACGTCTGCGCTGACATAATCCGCCAACGCCTCGGGCGTGTCGCGTTCAGGATCGACCGTGATCAGGACGGACTGGAATCGCGCCGCCTCTTCTGGCTCCATCAAGTCCAGCGCCGCGCCCATCGCCTGCAAAGACAGCGGGCAGACATCCGGGCAATAGGTGAAGCCGAAATAGATCAGCAGGGGCCGGCCCTTGAAATCCTCGTCGGTGACTGTCTCGCCGAGATGGTTGGTCAGCGTGAACGGCCCGCCGATCTGCGCTTCTCCCGACACCCGCACGCCCGAAGCCCGCGGCTCGTCGCCGGGCGTGTGATGGGCGAGCGGTCCATAGACGATGAGCCAGGCCGCCAGCGCACCGGCGAGGATCGCGGCGATGACGGGAAGAAGCCAAACCGGCCGATCGGACAGATTCATCGAAACGCATTCCTTTCGCGCCGCAGCATAGCCATATTGCGCCATCTGGCCATAAGACATTCCGGTTGCACCTGAAAGAGCGTCCGGAAGGTGTTCTCGATATAGTGAAGTCGCGCCTCGCCCGCCAATACCCAAGCTGCGGGCGCGGCTATTGGTCCGGTTGACGCAAGCAGGCCTTTCCGCCTTCTGTGGCGAGCGAAGGCGAGGACGACCTGATACCATGATCACCCTTGAGCCCGAGTGGGAAAAGATCAGCGCGGAGGCCGAATTGACCCCGGTCTTCGGCCGGGTGCGCCTTCGCACCTTGATTCTGCTGCGCTGGCTCGCGGTCGCGGGCCAGACGGCCTGCGTCGTGGTGGTCCATTACGGTTTCGGCTTCGAGCTTCCCTTAGGGCTGTGTCTGGGCGTCATCGCCGCCAGCGCCTGGGTGAACGCCTGGATTTCGCTCGCCCTGCCGACCCAGCGCTTCGCCAAGGACTGGGAGGCCTTCGCGCAGCTGGCCTATGACGTGATCCAGCTGATGGCGCTGCTCGCCTTAACCGGCGGTCTGACCAACCCGTTCTCGGTCATGCTGGTGGGGCCGGTGGTGATCGCGGTCGCGGCGTTGCCGGCGCGATGGTGGATCACCCTGGCCAGCATCGCGATCGTCGGATCGATCATGCTGGCGTTCTGGCATTTTCCTCTGCCCTGGTCCGGCGCGGAACCTCTGCTGCCGCCGCTCTATCAGGTCGGGCTGTGGATCGCGTTGGCGATCGCGATCGCTTTCACCGCCATGTATGCCTGGCGCGTGGGCAGCGAAGCGCGGCGCATGGGCACCGCGCTCGCCGCGACCCAGACGGTTTTGGCGCGGGAACAGCGCCTTTCGGCGCTCGGCGCCCTGTCCGCGGCGGCGGCCCACGAATTGGGCACCCCGCTTGCGACCATCCAATTGACCGCCAAGGAAATGTTGCGCGCCGCCACCGACGACGTCCTGCGCGAGGACGCCGACCTGATCGTGTCCCAGGCCCAGCGCTGCCGGGAGATTCTCCAGCGGCTGTCGCAAACCCATGAGGCGCGGGACCGGATGCATGATCGCGTCGGTTTGCGCGAAGCCATGGAAGAGGCGGCCGCGCCGCTGCGCGGTCTGGGCGCCGAGGTGCAGGTCTTGCTTGAACCCGACCCTGAAGCGCCCGAGCCGCCGGTCCTGCAGCGCCGGGCCGAGGTCATCTACGCGCTCGGCAACTTCGTTGAGAACGCCGTCGATTTCGCCAAGGCCCGGGTGGTGATCACCGGCGCATGGACCCCGGACGAGTTGAAGATCACAGTCACTGACGATGGCCCCGGATTTCCGCCGGACATCCTCGCCAAGCTGGGCGAGCCCTATGTCACGACGCGCCGGGCCGAGCCCGGCCATGGCGGGCTGGGGCTTGGCGTCTTCATCGCCATCACGCTGGTCGAACGCATCGGCGGCGCCATCAAGCTGGACAATGCGCCGGGATCGGGCGCGCGCGTCGCCATGAGCCTGCCGCGCTTGAGTCTCGAGGCGGATCCGATCTTCGACGCTGGCCCGCAGGCGGACCGGTCCGACCTGCCCGACGCGGCGCAATAGTCCGGACCAGGATCGCCGGCCAGGGTGCGGCAATCCGCCATACCCCCTTATTGTCACCCTGCAAATTCGGCTACATCCCGGTGTAGTGCATTCATCGAAGCCTTAAGGAGGCTTACGCCGGTGGCCGAAGAGTTGAATCTGCCCGAAGACAAGACGCTGCTCATCCTCGACGATGACACGCCGTTCCGCACGCGTCTGGAGCGCGCCATGACCGCGCGCGGTTTCGAGGTGACGGCGGCGGTCGGAACCGTCGTTGAAGCCATGAAGGTGGCGCGCGACAATCCGCCGGCCTTCGCGGTGGTGGACCTGAGGCTGGACGATGGCGACGGGCTGGACGTGGTGCGCACGCTCCACGACCATCGGCCGGATTGCCGCGCCGTCATGCTGACCGGTTATGGCAACATCGCCACCGCCGTGGCGGCGGTGAAGTCCGGCGCCATCGATTATCTGGCCAAGCCGGCCGACGCCGACGATGTCGCCAAGGCCTTGCTCGCCCGCCCGGACGCCAAGCCGGAGCCGCCGGAAAACCCGATGAGCGCGGACCGGGTGCGCTGGGAGCATATCCAGCGCGTCTTCGAGCTGTGCAATCACAATGTCTCGGAGACGGCGCGGCGGCTCAACATGCACCGGCGTACGTTGCAGCGCATTCTGGCCAAGCGCGCGCCGCGCTAGGCGGCGGCCATGCAGGTCGGATTCCTGCTTTTTGACCGGGTCACCCAGCTGGACCTGACCGGGCCGTTGCAGGTCTTCAGCCAGGCGCCGGGCTATGAGTGCCATCTCATAGCGCCGAGCGCGGACGCCCGTATGAGCGATGGTCCGCTCGCCCTGGTCCCGACGAAGACCTTCAAGACGGCGCCGGCGCTGGACATGATCTGCGTGCCCGGCGGCTACGGGGTCGCCGCGGCCATGGGCGATGAGGCTCTGACGGGGTGGCTGAAACACCAGGCGCCGAGCTGCCGCTGGATCACCTCGGTGTGCACCGGCGCCTTCATTCTGGGCGCGGCCGGATTGCTGGACGGACGCAAGGCCACGACCCATTGGGCCTATCATGATTTGCTGGCCGGGCTGGGCGCTACGCCGGTCAAGCAGCGTGTCGTGTTTGATGACGGCGTGGTCACCGGCGGCGGCGTGACCGCCGGGATTGATTTCGCGCTGGAGATTCTCGCCCGGGAAAGCGGCGAAGCCGTGGCTCAGTCAATCCAGCTTGCTCTGGAATATGATCCCTCGCCGCGCTTTTCCGGATCGCCGGACAGCGCCGCCCCCCAAGTGCTCAGCAAGCTTCAAGCGGTCGTGTATGACGCGCGCCGTCAAGTGATGGCGGAGGCGGTCAACCGCGCGGCCGTCTCGCGTTAACGCTTAAGTTCCGGCCAGCGAGATCCTAGAGCGTGCGCAAGGCCCGCTCCGCGGCGTTGCGCGCAAAGCGCAGAGTCAGCGATTTACGCCGCGCCGGGGCCAGGCTCTGGACCGGGCTTTCGCGCACGACCGCGCCGCCGAAGCCGTCAGCGATGATCAAGCCGGTCTGCTCGGGCAATACGTTGGCGGGGAAACGGTCGGACACAGCGAAATAGAAGCGGTCGCACCAGTCGAAATATTCCGGCCATTTCAAGTCGGCGCGGAAATCCGCGATGCCGGATTTGACTTCGACGATCACCACTTCGCCTTTACGGCCCAGGCCCGCAAGGTCCGCGCGGCGCCCGCACGGCAAGGTGAATTCCGGGATCGCCGAGACGCCCAGATCCGTCAGCAGCCGGGCGGCGCCGCGCATCAAGGCGCGGGCGTCGTCAATGCTCGGATTGTCCGCTCGGGGCGGAAAGCTGGGGTCTGCAACGGCCATGCCGGTCACTGTGTTCGAAGAATGTTCCGCTGTCCAGCGCGCCCCTGTTCGCAGCTGCGCGGGCCTGCTAGGAGGGCGTCATGACTCATGATCCCAAAGCCTGGGCGGCCGCGACCGCGCCGTCTGACGCCGACTTTCTCACCCTTGCCGAGGCCGCCTGGGAGATGCTGCCCGGGGCCTTCAAACAGATGTGCGGCAATGTGGTGATCCAGGTCACCGATTTTGCGCCGGAAGAGGTGCTCAAGCATTTCGAGATGGACAGCCCGTACGAGCTCACCGGGCTTTATCACGGCGTGGATCTGACGCAGAAATCGATGTCCGATCCGGCCCCGGAGCCGGACTATGTCTTCCTTTATCGCCTGCCCATTCTTCTGGAATGGTGCGAACGCGGCAATGTCACGCTGTCAGAGCTGATCACCCATGTGCTGATCCACGAGATCGGCCATCATTTCGGGCTCAGCGACGAGGACATGCATGCCATCGAGGACAGCGTGGGTTAGCCCAGCTTCCGGCCTGCCCAATCCGGCACGACTTCGGTCGCCGGCCCGTACATCGTCTCGTCGAAGACCTCGCTGATCTCGCCGGGCTCCAGCGACAACTCCACCGTCCAGGCCCCGGCGCGTTTGGCTTCCAGAACGAAGCTGGCGGCGGGATAGACCGTGCCGGAGGTGCCTATGGCGATGAAGAGATCGACCTGTTCCAGCGCCTTGTAGATTTGGTCCAGGCCCAGCGGCATCTCCCCGAACCACACCACGTGCGGGCGAAGGGTCCGGGTCTGGCCGCACTTCGGACAGGCCGCCTCGCGCTGGATCACGCCGCGGTCGGTGAACAGATGGCCGCACGCGGTGCAGCGGGTCTTCAATAGCTCGCCATGCATGTGCAGCAGGCTCGCCGAACCCGCCTGCTCGTGCAGGTCGTCGATATTCTGGGTGACCAGCCCGAAATCGCCGCGTCCCGCCATCAGCCACGCCTGCTCGAGCTCGGCCAGGGCGAAGTGGGCGGCGTTGGCCTTGGCGTCGATGAGATTGGCCCGGCGCGCATTGTAGAATTCCAGCACGCGCTCGGGATCCTCGGCGAAGGCCTCCGGCGTAGCGAGTTTCATGGGATCAAATTTCGCCCACAGCCCGCCGGAGTCGCGAAACGTGCCCAGGCCCGACTCCGCACTGACGCCTGCGCCGGTGAGGATGACGATGTTTTCCGGGCCGCGGGACATCGCGTTATGCGTTCGCCGGTCTAATCATTCTGCCCCAGCCGCTTTTTCCGGTCCGCGATGAGGCGCAAGCGTAGAGCGTTGAGCGTGATGAAGCCGGCGGCGTCGCTCTGGTCGTACACATCATCCTCTTCAAAGGTGACGTGTTCGAGCGAGTAGAGCGAGTTCGGCGAGGTGCGGCCCACCACCATGACATTGCCCTTATAGAGCTTAAGGCGGACCTCGCCGGTGACGTGGCGTTGGGAGTGGTCGATCGCCGCCTGCAGCATTTCGCGCTCGGGCGAGAACCAGAAGCCGTCATAAAGGAGCTTGGCGTATTTCGGCATCAGCTCGTCTTTGAGATGCATGGCGCCGCGATCCAGCGTGAGCTGTTCGACGCCGCGATGGGCCATCATCAAGATGGTGCCCCCCGGCGTCTCATAAATGCCGCGCGACTTCATGCCGACAAAGCGGTTCTCCACCAGATCGAGCCGGCCGATGCCATGGCGCGACCCGAGCGCGTTGAGCTCGGTCAGTAGGGTCGCCGGGCTGAGTTTTTCGCCGTTGATGGAGACGGCGTCGCCGCGCTCGAAACCGATGGTGACATATTCGGGCTGATCCGGGCCGTCTTCAGGGTGGTGGGTGCGCAGGCAAACCTCGTTGAACGCCTCCTCAGCCGGATCCTCCAGCATCTTGCCTTCAGACGAGGTGTGCCAGAGATTGGCGTCGACGGAGAAGGGCGCCTCGCCGCGCTTGTCCGAGGGCACTTCCATGCCGTGGCTCTCGGCGTATTCGATCAGCTTGGTGCGCGAAGTAAGCTCCCACTCCCGCCAGGGCGCGATCACTTTCAGTTCGGGATCGAGCGCGGCGACCGCCAGTTCGAAGCGGACCTGGTCATTGCCCTTGCCTGTTGCGCCATGGGCCACCGCATCGGCGCCGGTCTGGTGCGCGATCTCCACCAGGCGTTTGGAGATCAGCGGCCGGGCGATCGAGGTGCCCAGCAGATACTGCCCCTCATAAACCGCGTTGGCGCGCACCATGGGGAAGCAATACTCGCGCACGAATTCTTCGCGCAGATCTTCGATGAAGATGTCCTTGATGCCGGCGGCTTCGGCTTTGCGGCGCGCCGGCTCCAGCTCTTCGCCCTGACCCAGATCGGCGGTGAAGGTCACCACCTCGGCCTGGTAGTGATCCTGCAGCCATTTCAGGATGACGCTGGTGTCCAGCCCGCCGGAATAGGCGAGCACGATTTTCCTTGGGCGAGCGGTCATGGCGGGAGTCCGATGTCTGAAGCTATGTTGCAGCGCGACAATCTAGGCGGTCGGCGAACAAAGCGAAAGCGTCGGCCTACATTCCGGTTTCAGGCGCTGGGAAGCCGGGCTAGGCTCGCCGCAAGACAGATCGGGAGCCCTCGACCATGACGCTTCAAACCGCTCTCGGCGCGGCTGTGCTGAGCCTTGGCCTGTCGGGCTGCATGACTCTAGCCGCAATAGCGACGCAATCAGGCGGCGAGGAACGCGCCGTGCGCATGATGGCTGAGCGCGTCGAAGCGCGTGAGGCGGAACGTGCGGCTCAGGAGCCTCTGCGGACACCGGTTGAGATATTGCGTCTGCCCTACGGGGTGCCGCGCATCATCGCGTCTGATTATGAAGGCCTGGGCTTCGGCGCCGGCTATGTAGCGGCTCAGGATAATCTGTGCCTGGTCATGGAGCGGGCGATGACCGTGCGCGGCGAACGCGCGGCCTTTCTTGGCGCAGGCGCGGGCGGATCGAATGTCGCCAGCGACGTCTACCACCGCCGGATTGCGGACAGGGGGGTGATTGAAGCCGCGCTTGACGGTCCGGACGGCAGCCTGGACACGCCCAGCGCCGAGGCGCGCGCCTTCGTGGAAGGCTTCGCCAGGGGCGTGAACCGCGTGCTGGAGACCAGCGAAACGCAAGATCCGGCCTGCGCGGACGCCGCCTGGGTGCGGCCCGTGAACGCCAAGGACATCTGGCTGGGCGCTTTGACATTGCCCTTCGGCCAACCCATCGCCGCGGTCACCGCCGCGGCGCCGCCGGATGCGGGCGCCCCGACCATCAGCGAAGCGCGCGTTGAGGACTTGTTGGTCGAACGCCGGGGCATGGGGTCGAACGCCTACGCCATCGGGCGCGAGGGCGTGAGGGGCGAGGCGCGTTCGGCGCTTCTGGGCAATCCGCACTATCCCTGGGACGGCGCGCTGCGCTTTTACCGGGTCGGCCTCACCATTCCCGGCGAGCTGAATGTGGTGGGCGCCGGATTGATCACCACGCCTTTTGTCGGCATCGGTCATACCGACCAGATCGCCTGGACTCACACTGTTTCAACCGCGCGCCGCTTTGGATATTTCGAGCTGCGCCTGAACCCCGACGACGCCACGCAATACCGCGTCGGAGACGCGTATCGCGACATGGTCGCCCACGCGGTGACGGTGGAGGTGCTCGGCGAGGATGGCGAGACCGCGCCGGTCACCCGCACCGTCTGGGAGACCGAATTCGGCCCGGTGGCCGTTTCGCGCCGCCTGCCCTGGACGACCGAGCGCGCCTTCGCTTTCTCCGCGCCCAGCTCCGGCCTGCGCATCATCGACCAGTATCTCGCCATGTATCGGGCGAGCAGCGTCGAAGAGCTGCATGCGGCGCTGTCGCGCTATCAGGCGACCGCCTTCAACACCATGGCCGTCGATAGCGGCGGCGGCGCCTATTACGGCGACATGGGTCTCGTGCCCCATGTCGACACCGCGCTCGCCATGCGGTGCGCGGCGTCCGATCTGGCGCGCGGGTATTGGGCGCAGGCGCGGATTCCGATCCTCGACGCGTCCGATCCCACTTGCCGCTGGGCTGACGGCGACGGGGCGACGGCGCCGGGCGTCTTCGGACCGTCCGACGCGCCGCATCTTTTCCGCTCCGATTACATCGCCCAGTCCAACGACTCGCCCTGGCTGACCAATCCGGAGCGCCCGCTTGTCGGCTACAGCCTGATCTGGGGGGACGAGGCGACGCCGCGCTCCCTGCGCACGCGTCTGGCTCTGGACCAGGTGCGCCGGCGTCTCGCCGGCGATGACGGTCATGGCGCGCCAGGCTTTGATCTGTCGAGCCTTCAGGCGGTGATGTATTCCAATCGCCATTACGGCGGCGAGCTGCTGCGCGACGACGTCGTCGAGATATGCCTTCAAAGCGGCGAAGCCGCGCTCCAGCCTGTCTGCAACGCGCTGGCGGATTGGGACCTCAAGGTCAATCGCGACAGCACCGGCGCCCATGTGATGGCGCTTTTCATCCTGGCGGGCGGGGACGTTTTTGAAGACGCCTTCGATCCGGACGACGCCGTAAACACGCCATCCCGGCTCGACGCCGAAAATCCCGCGGTTCTGGAGGCGTTGCGCACGGCTGCGCGCCAGCTCTTTGAGCTGCAGATCGCCCCGGACGCGCCGCTCGGAGAGGTGTTCGGAGAAATGCGCGGAGACGAATTCATTCCCATGCATGGCGGTCCGGCCGGCACGGGCGTATTCAATATGATGATCCCTCACGATCCTGTTGCCGGCGCGGGCTGGCCCTCGATCAGACATGGCTCCAGCTGGATCATGACCGTTGAGTTCACCGAGGACGGGGTGCGAAGCGAGGGCGTGCTGACCTATTCCCAGTCCACCGACCCGACCTCGGCCCATTTTGGCGATCAAACGCGGCTCTATTCCGACAAGGGCTGGGACCCGCTTCACCTGGATCTGGAGGCGGCGCGCGCCGCAGCGGTTTCCGTAGATGTGGTGGAGCGATAAGGCCCGGCCGCGCTACTCGGCCTCGCTATAGGTCTCCCGGTCCGGATCGCTCCGCCAAGCCAGGAAGGAGAGCACCACCGCGCCGATCGCGGTCGCGCCGAGCAGGCCGAAGAAGATCATCAATCCGACCTCGACCGGCGTGAACAGGATGGCGGCGCCGCCGACCAGGCCGGTGGCGACGAAGCCGCGGCCGGCCCAGCGATGGGTGACGTCCCAGGAATGATCGGACGACAGCGTCCAGGGCGTGCGCACGCCGACAAACCAGTTCGGCCGCGCCTTGCCCAGGAGATTTCCAAGCACCGCCAGGAAGAGCGCAACGGCGATCAGGATGATGCGGGGCAGAATGGGGCTTTCCGGATCCAGAGTCCCTGTGGCCGACAGCACCAGCGCCAGATGAGCGACGACCAGGAGCGCCAGCGTGCCCATCCAGACGGTCATCAAGAGCGGTCCGGATTTGGCCAGATTGCGGCCGCGCGGATCGATCTTCGGGGCGAAGGCCAGCAAAAGCGAAATGACGATCGCGACTATGGGCATGGTCGTGAAAGCCTCAAGACGCGAGCCGTACCGATTGACCTCCCCGGTCGCCGACCAGTGCACCGGGATTTGCGCATCGGCCGAGGTCATCATCCAACCCCAGGCCGACATCGCGGCCATGGCAGCTATCGCCAGCGCGGATATCGTCAGGCCTCTCGCAATCATCTCACTTCTCCTCCTCGTCGTGTGCGCGTCCCAGCAGGGCCATCACCATGGCCAGGGCCTCATCGGCGACAGACACGTTTAACCGATAGCGAATACTCGTCCCGGTGCGCTCCGCCCGGATCAGCCCCGCTTCCTTCAAGGTTGCGAAATGGCGCGACATGGTGGGCCCCGACACCGGGAAGGCGCTGGCCAGCTCGCCCGCGCTTTGCGGACCTGCGCGCAGGCGCCGTAACACCTCGCGGCGCACCGGGTGCGCCAGCGCTTGAAAAACATCGGGCATGGCAATTGTTTAGACTCGACGCTAATTAGCGTCAATGCTAAATAATGATCCGAAGCCAGCCTGGGAGACCGTCATGCGCCTGCTCACACTCGCCGCCAGCCTCGCGATCGCCGCCGCAAGCCCGGCGCTCGGTGGCTGTGGAGAGACCGCGTCTCCGGTCCAAATGGAACCGGTTGAGGCCGGCCTGACCGAAGCCGTCGATCCGGCCGTGCTCGCAGGCGACTGGCTGGGCGTTCTCGATGTCGGCGCCGGTGAGCTGCGCCTGGCTCTGGAGCTGGATCATGGCGAGGACGGGCTGTCCGGCACACTGGTTTCTGTCGATCAGGGCGGCGCGCGCATGGCGCTCAGCCTGGTGACGATTGACGGAAGGCGCTTCCGCTTTGAAGCGACCCAGCCGGGTTTTTCCTATTCCGGCGAAGTCGCAGGCGCGGATCGCATCAACGGTCTCTTCACCCAGAACGGCCGCGATCTGCCGCTGAGTTTTGATCGTCAGGCCTCCGCGCTGACCGAAGCGCCCGTCGTGCCGTCTTCACCGGACGAGACCGAAATCCAGCTGGCCGCGGTCAATCCCCAGACCGGTCAGACAGTGACGCTCGCCGGCACGCTGCGTGACCCCGACGGCGCGCGGGCGGGCGTGGTGATCCTGTCTGGGTCAGGGCCCCAGGATCGCGACGGGTCGATTGCGGGCCATGCGCTCTACGCGGAATGGGCCGCGCGGCTGGCCGACCTCGGCGTGGCGAGCCTGCGGCTTGATGATCGCGGCGTCGGCGGGTCGCAGCTTCTGATCCCTCAAAGCCCGGAGGATCTGGGCTGGGACGCCGCGGCGGCGCTGGAGCATCTGCGCGACGAGACCGGATTGAGCTGCGTGGGCTATTTGGGCCATTCCGAAGGCGGCTGGATCGCGCTGCTCGCTGCGCCCGCCTCGCGGCCGGACTTCATTATCTCCATGGCCGGCATGCACGAGGCGATGGAGCCGACCCTGCGGCGTCAGTCTGAGGCCATCATTCGCGCATCGGGCGGCGGCGACGCGGCGGTCGATGCAAATCGCGTCCTTCAGGAAGCCATGTTCGACGTATTGCGCACCGCTCAGCCGGGCGACGACATCGCCGCCGCTCTGGAGACGGCGCTCCTGGGCGCCGGCGCGCCCGCGAATGTGGCGCAAAGTCAGGCGGCGATCTGGGGACAGCCCTATGCCGCGGCTTCGTTCCAGACCGATCCCGCCCAAGCCGCTGCGGCCTATTCCGGCCCCATGCTGG
Source organism: Oceanicaulis sp. BBD 1991-10 (assembly GCA_001657295.1). Classification (GTDB taxonomy): domain Bacteria; phylum Pseudomonadota; class Alphaproteobacteria; order Caulobacterales; family Maricaulaceae; genus Oceanicaulis. Next base: position 59,412 of record LYSW01000024.1, read on the forward strand.
CCTTGTTCGGGGCGACCGACACCCAGGTGCTCGCCGAGCCAACGTCCGCCGCCCTGACGGCGAGCCGTCCGAACGCTGACACGCGCACGGTCACCATCGACGGCGTGGATCATCTTTTCCAGGACAACGCCAGCGGCGCGCCCGGCGCCTATGGCGCCGGCGGCCACGCCCTGTCGCCCGCAGCGGCGCGAGTGATGGCGATGGAGTTCAGCGCGCTGCTGGACCGCACCTGTCAGTAGAGTTCGGCGCCGCTAGGCTTCGCCGCCTTGGCCGGCGGCCTTGATCGCGCCGGTCATGAAGGCGGTCATGCGCTCGGTGCGTTTGGCGCGCGTGCGCGCCTCCAGCAGGGATTGCTTTGCGCCCGCATCAAAGGGCGCGACCATCGCCACCTTGTCGACGACGGCCGACAAGGGCGCGCGCTCAATGCTGTCCCAATCGGACTCAATGCCGGTCAATTCGAAGAAATCCTTCAACACCGACAGGAAGCCTTCACGGTCGGTTTCTGAATCCAGCGCCTCGGTGTCGAGATCGTGCTCGAAGCCGCGATAATCCGCGCGCCCCATGCGATAGGGCGTCTTGCGATCCACCTCTTCGACGAGCCGGAAGCGCATGACGCCTTCCAGCACGATCAGATAGCGGCCATCTTCGGTCTCAGAATGACTGACGATGCGGCCCGCCGTGCCGATCCTCTCCAGGGCGGGGACTTCCCGCGTGCCGCCCTCGCAAGGTTGAATCATGGCGATATGGCGATCGCCATTCATCGCGTCGTCGACCATGTTGAGATAGCGCGGTTCGAACACGTTCAGCGGCAAATGCTCGCCAGGCGGCAGGATGCATCCCCGGATCGGGAATAGCGGCATTTCGCCGGGCGGTTCGACACCTTCGGTCATGGGCGGGCTGAGCGTCCTGTTGCGATAGGAAGTAAGCTAGGCGCGGCGGGCGGCGAGAAAAGGGCGCCGCCCGCCAATGCGGTCTAGCTGAACAGGATGGAGGACAGCTGGCGCCGGCCGGTCCTGGCGATTTCGGAGTCCGGTCCCGCGGCGTCGAAAACACGCAAGAGCAGCTGCCGGGCCGCCGCCTCGTTCCAGTCCTTGTCCGCACCGATTGAGGCGAGCAGCGCCTCGCTGGCGCCGCCCATGTCTCCGCTGGCCAGCCGCGACCGGGCGAGTTCGAACTGAGCTTGCGGATCGCTGGCCGCCTTCGCGGCCTGGGCTTCCGCGCCCGCCAGCTCGTCCGCGCCTTCCACTTCGCCGGCCAGCTCCATGCTGGCGCGCACGGCGGCGATGGCCGGGTGGGATTTCTTCGTCTCCGGCGCGCTGTCCAGGATCGCCTTGGCCTGGGCCGGATCGCCGCCGGCCAGATGAATGCGCGCCATCCCCGCGATGGCTTCGGCGCGTTCGGGATCCATTTGAAGAGCGGTGGCGAAATCCTGAGCGGCGCCGCCCAAATCCCCGGCCGCCAGGGCCGCGTCCGCGCGCTCGATCAACGCCTCGACTTCTTCTCCTGAGACCTGACCGCTGATGCGCTTGATGAACTCCTGAATCTGGCTTTCCGGCAAGGCGCCCATGAAGCCGTCCAGCGGCTGACCGTCCTTAAACGCGATCACCGCTGGAATCGATTGAATCCGCAACTGGCCGGAGATGCCGGGATTTTCGTCGACATTGATCTTCACCAGCCGGACGGCGCCGTCGGCGGCCTTCACCGCCCGCTCGATCGCCGGGCCCAGCTGGCGGCACGGCCCGCACCAGGGCGCCCAGAAGTCGACCAGAACCGGAACGTCTTTGGACGGTTCGATCACATCTTCCATGAAGGATTGATCCGTGCCGTCCTTCACCAGATCAGGATGAGTTCCCGAGTTGAGACCGCCGCCCGCCTGCGGTTCGCCGTTCGCGCCAAGAATTTCCATGCGAGGTCTCTCCATCGCATCAAATTGAAGTGTTGAAGCTTAGGTGGCCGTTCGCCGCGCCGGATGCAAGCGGGGAAGGTCAGCCGGTGAAGTCCATGATCTCTGGTTCGCGCCCCAACGCCTCCACAATCCGCAGCATGTCGCGGGACCGCACGCCCGTGGTGGCGTCATTCTTCAGAGGGTGGAAATTGACGATGTCGTGGGCCATCAGCGCCGCGTCGAGGATGAAGCGGACGCGCTTTTCCGGATCGTTCACCAACGCAAAAGCCGTCACGGACCCCGGGGTCACGCCAAGCGCTTCTTGAAGCAGCTCCGCCTTGCCGAAGGATAGCCGTCCGCATCCGAGGCGTTTGTGGATCTGATTCAACGCAATCTGGGTGTCCTGATGGGCGGAGATCAGCAGCAGCGCGCCCTTCTTGTCCTTCAAGAATAAATTCTTGCTGTGCCCGCCGGGCAGGTCGGCCTTCAGCGCTTCACCTTCCGCGACCGTGAAAATCGGCGGGTGGTCGACAGTCTGGTGTTCAACGCCGAGCAGGTCGAACCAGGCAAGCAGCGCGGCCCGCTCGACCGGCGGCGCGGGAGGAGAAATCAGATCGCTCATCCCTTGGCGTTAGCGCGGGCCGGGCGCGGGTTCAAGCGGCTGGGTTGAGGCGTCACAGAGCTGCAATCGGACGGCAAACATGGGCTTGCATAAGCGATCTGCTTGCGTCATATAGCACGGCCTCGGCGTCAGCCGGGGCCAGACCGTGAAGAAATGAGCGGGTGTAGCTCAGGGGTAGAGCATCACCTTGCCAAGGTGAGGGTCGTGCGTTCGAATCGCATCACCCGCTCCATTTCTTCAAATCTCCTCCTAATTCCACCGCGCCGCACCAAAGCGCTGACGCTCGACTTCCGTTCGCACCTGTAGGACGCTGATTGCGCTGCAGGCGAGGATGGGCGCATGAGCCTTGAAACCGACTATCTGATCATCGGGGCCGGCGTCTCCGGCCTGGCGTTCGCCGACGAGCTGCTGTCCCGAAGCGACGCGACCATGACGCTGGTCGATAAGCGCTGCGCGCCCGGCGGTCACTGGAACGACGCCTACAGCTTTGTGAAACTGCACCAGCCTTCGGTCTTTTATGGTGTGGAATCCACCCCCATGGGACGCGACAGGCTGGAGACCACCGGTCCGAACGCCGGCTTCATGGAGCTCGCCGAAGGTCCGGAAATCCTCAACTATTTCCATGCGCTGATGCGGGACCGGCTGCTGGAGTCCGGGCGCGTGCGCTTTGTGCCCAACAGCGAAGTCCTGGGCGACGGAGGCATCCGCCACCTGTTGTCTGGCGACCATCAGAAAATCAAAGTGCGCCGCAAGACTGTCGATGCGAGCTGGTACACCAACGCCGTTCCACGCACCCAAACACCTAGATTTCTCGCCGCGCCGGAAGTTGCGGTCTGTCCGCCCAACGAATTGCCGCCGCTGGCCGGACGTTTCGAGCGCTTCACCGTCATCGGCTCAGGCAAGACCGGGATGGATGCGGTGGTCTGGCTTCTGGAGAACGGCGTGCCGCCGGATCGAATCCGGTGGATTCTCGGTCGCGACGCCTGGTTCCTGAATCGCGCCTATACCCAGCCGGGAGACGCCTTCTTCGAAGACACCTTCTCCAATTTCGCAGCCCAGCGCCGCGCCCTCGCCGAAGCCTCGGACGTGCGTGATTTCGCTCTTCGCCTGGAGGCGTGCGGGGCCTGGCTCCGCCTGGATCCGGACATTCATCCCGACGTGTTTCACGCCGCAACGGTGAGCGAAGGCGAACTCGCCCAGCTGCGCCGCATCACGGATACGGCCCGGCTCGGCCACGTCACCCATATCCATCCCGATCAGGTTCAATTGGAGCGCGGCGAGATTCCGGCCGACCCGGACACGCTCTATATCGCCTGCACGGCGACCGCTCTGCCGCCCCGACCGGTGCGCCCGGTGTTCGAAGGCGAGCGGATCACACTGCAAATGGTGCGCTTTCCACAGATCCCGTTTTCAGCGGCTCTTTGCGCCTTCCTGGAGGCGGAGCTGGATAGCGATGAGGAAAGAAACGCCCTGGCCGCGCCGCTGCCTTTGCCGGACACGGTGAGCGATTATGTCAGAGCGCTGATGCCGGACATGATGAACCGGTACGCTTGCGCCAAGCATCCCAAAGTGCGCGAGTGGGTGAGCCGGTCCCGTTTGGACGGCTATTCCCGCATCGCGGCCGCCGTTTCACCGGACGATGACAGGCGGCGCGCGATCCTCGATGAAGTGAAGTCCGCCTCCATGGCCGGCGCCGCCAATCTTGGCGCATTGATGCAGTCTCTCGACTAAGCGTCTACATCTCAGAGGCCAGGCGCTGGCGCTCTTGCAGCAGGGTGTCGCGCCGCATTTCATAGTCGACGACCCGGGCCAGGAATGCGTCCCAGGCGTCAGGGTCCTGCGCCGCGTCCGCATTGTCGGGCCCTTCCAGCATCAGCGCCGCCCCTTCGCTTTCCACCGCAATGCTTTCCGGATAGGTCGCCATCATGGCGAGCAACACGTCGCGGACGTGAGGCGTCACCCCCAGCTGCTCGGCGCTTAGCGTGTTGATCTGGCTGACCAAGGTGCGGTGGGTCAATGTCGCGGTCCCAAGCGCGCCGCGGGCGGACAAGCTGAGCCGCTGAATGTCCCCGCGGATATCATCGACGGCGAATTGAGAGGGGGCGGCGCCATAGGACTGGCGAACCATCTCGAATATCAAAATCAGCGCATCGGTATTCGCGGTGATCGCCTGCAGGAGATGGTGCTGCGGATTGTTGACCGGCACGCTTTCCATCGCCTGGCGATTGGTCTGGGAGACGCCCTGGTAGAAGATTTGAATGACGTTGAATTGAGCGACCGTCGTGCGGTTCGGGTCCGGATTGCGGCCGTCTAAGGCGTCACGCACATAGATGTCGACAATTGAAAAATAGTCGCGCGCTGTCCGGGCGGACCTCATCGGCGCCGCGGCCATGCCGTCGGCGGCCTCCGCAAGCAGCGCCGGAATGGCGCTTGGACCGCGGCCAAGGATTTCGGCGCGGTCCGCATAGGCGTCGAGACGTTGCTGGGCGCGCCCGCGCCAGGCCTGCGCCTGAGCCCGGGCCGCGGCTTCACTGAGCGCGCCGGATTGAGATTGCGCGGCGATCTCCAGGCCTTCATTCACCACTTCCATCAGGGCGATGATGTCCTGGGTGTGTTGCGACACCGCCAGGCTCCAGGCGCCGAAGGCGCGCGTATCCTCGAGCTCCGGCTGCGCGGTGGCGGCGGGCGTGATCAAGAGCAGCCATGCTGCAAGCCATGCGGACGCCCATGATGCGCGCATCCCTGTCTCCCCTGTCGATCCGACTGTCAGGCTATCGCTGTCAGGGGCGGACGCAATGGTCGTTTCCGGTTTGGAAATTCAGTTGCTCACGCAGGCGTGAGCGGGAGTGACTGGCATTGCCCGGTCCTGATCCCATATGAACAGGACATGAAGGCGCGGATCACACGCGCCGAACCCGCGGTCGAGAGAACAGCCATGATTCGATTCATCTCACTGGGCATCGCAGCCGGCCTGCTGTTGACCGCCGCTGTATTGGCGGCTTGCAACTCCGGCTCAGCGCTCTACATCAGCTGAAGGCCGGTGAAATAATTCGAAAGCGTTCAAAATCAGGCCTCAAAGTGCGTCCCCCCAGCCTGCCCGATGAGGCCTGCAGGCGCCGCCGGGCAAGCCTGTCCCCGCCTGGCGGCGCCGCCCTTCCGCAAAATGGTCCCGCGGTTCATCCGCGGGTTTTTTTGTGCTCGGTGCAGGACGCTGCGATCACCAGGCCAGGTCTTCTCCGCTGACGTGGAAGAAGCGGCCCGACATCGCCGGATTGGCCCGCGCGATGAGGTCGAGCTGGCCTTCCACGCATTCCGATACCGTCAGGAGGCCGTTCGGGCCGCCCATATCGGTGCGCACCCAGCCGGGATGCAGGATCAGCACAACGACGCCGTCATCCTTCAAATCAACGCTGAGCGACTTGCCGACGGCGTTGAGCGCCGCTTTGGACGCCCGGTAGGCGTAGCGCCCGCCGCTGTCATTGTCTGCGATCGAGCCCATGCGGCTGGACTGCAGCGCGATGACTTTCAGCTGGCTTTGGGCCACCTGGTCGGCGAACGCCTCGGCCAGGGCCAGCGGCGCCAAGGTGTTGGTGCGCAGCGTGTCCAGAAAGCCTTCGCTGGCGGCCGCGCCGAATTCCTGACGGCTTGGCCCCATCACGCCGGCATTGGCGAACAATATGTCGATCGGACCGTCCACTTTGGCCTTCAACGCCGCCGCGGCGCCCAGATCATTCGCGTCATAAGCCTCAATTCTCAGACGGCCGTCGCCGGGATCCAGCGCCTTTAGATCGTCCGCAGCCTCCGGCGCGCGCACGCCGGCGGTGATGGTCCAGTCGCGCGCAAGCAGCTGGCGCACGTGCTCGAGGCCGATGCCGCGATTGGCGCCGGTGATGAGGGCATGGGGCATGGCGGCTCTCCGTTCCGTCGTCTTTTTGTTCGGGGAGGCGAACCAAGCACACCGCTTCTGTGAGGTCTACCGGTCAGCGCGGCTTGAACCCGGCAGGGACAGGAGTAGGCTGCCGCCGCAAGCGCGACTCTGCCTGGAGAATCAGAGCGCGTTCCTTTGGAGGACCTGCCCATGACCGCCGTCGTCAGCGTGAATTATGCCTTCGATCGCGACGCATTTCTGGACGCGGCCAAGGCGCGGTTCAAAGGCGAGTTTTCCGAGATCGGCGCTGATGCGGAGAGCTTCCTGATCCAGGTCTGGGGCGACGCCCTCGCCGATGATCTGACGACCATGAGCATGGACGACATGGCCAAGCAGGCCGCCGAGTTCTGGGGCTTCGGCGCCGAGCGGCGCATCGGCAAGCTGAAAGTCCGGATTCGGTCCGCGGTCGGCGAGGACGGCCGCGACCTTGGACGGGACATCCTTGAGGTGATCGGCCGCGACCGGCCGTTCCTGGTCGATTCCATAATGGGTGAGATCGCATCCCACGGGCTGGATATCCTCGCCATGTTCCACCCGGTTGTGCAGGTGCGCCGGGATGAGGACGGGCGCCGGCTCCAAAGCGGCGGCCGCGCCCTGCCGGAATCGATGATCCAAGTGCATCTCGACGCCTTGGGCGATGCGATGCGCGAGCGGTTGGAGGAAGGCGTAAGGGCGACGCTTTGCGATGTGCGCGATGCGGTCGACGACTGGAACGACATGCGCGCGCAAATGGACGATGCGATCGAGCATCTTTCCAAAGCCAACACGCCGGCGTCCCGGGAGGAGCTTGAAGAGGCGGTCAGCTTTTTGTCCTGGTTGCGCGACAATCATTTCGCCTTCCTGGGCGCGCGCACATATATCTTCGGGATTGATGAAAACGGCATGCCCGAACGGCGCGAGCCGGACATTTTTCCGGACAGCGGTCGGGGTGTCTTGCGCGACCCGGACCGCAGCGTCCTGCGCAAAAGCGCCGAGCCGCTGCTCCTTACGCCGGCCATCGAGGCCTATATGCGCGCGCCTTCGCCGGTGATCGTGGCCAAGGCCAATATGAAGAGCCGCGTCCACCGCCGGGTCTATATGGATTATATCGGCGTCAAGCGTTATCGCGAGGACGGCGCGGTGGTCGGCGAGACCCGTTTCGTCGGCCTGTTCACCGCTGAAGCCTACGATCAGATGGCGCGCGAAGTGCCGCTGATACGGCGAAAGGTGCGCCGGGTCCTGGAAAAGGCCGCCAAGACGCCGGGCTCGCACTCGGCGAAGAAGCTCCAGAACATCGTTGAGAATTATCCCCGCGATGAATTGTTCCAGACGGATGAAGCCGATCTCCTGCAGATTTCGCTCGGCATCCTGCATCTCTATGACCGTCCGCGCACCAAGCTCTTTCTTCGCCGCGATCAGTTTGACCGCTTCGTCTCCTGCCTGCTTTTCGTGCCTCGCGACCGGTATAACTCGAAAGTCCGCGAAGACGCCGGCAATCTGATCCGCGACGCGTTCAACGGACGGCTTTCGGCCTTTTACCCGAGCTTCGGCGACAGCCCGCTGGCGCGCGTGCATTTCATCGTCGGGCTGGATCCTTTCAATCATCCCGAGCCCGATCCGCACGAGCTGGAGCGCCGCATTGTCGCCCTGGCGCGGACCTGGGAGGACGATCTTCATAACGAGGCGCGCGCGTCCGACAGCGCGGCGGTGCGCCGGGCGGCGCCGAACTATCTGGGCGGCTTCACCGCCGGCTATCGCGAGCGCTTCACTTCCAGCGAGGGTTTGGCGGACATCACCCGCATGGAGGACCTTCATGACGGACGCACGCTGTGCGCCCGCGCCTATCGCCGCGAGGGCGAAGGTGAAGACCATATTCGGGTGAAGCTCTATCAGCTCGGCCAGCCGCTCGCCCTCTCGCGCGTGCTGCCCGTGCTCGAGAATCTGGGTCTTCATGTCCTCTCTGAAGCCGGTTACCCCGTGCAGCGCGAGATCGGACGCGATGAAACCGGCGAGCGCCGGTATGAGACGATCTGGGCGCACGAATTCGAAGCGCGCTTATCTGACGCGCAGGTCGCCGACGTGCCCGCGGTCGCCGCCGCCTTTGAGGCCGCGCTTCTAGCGGTGCTGGAGAACCGGGCGGAAGATGACGGCTTCAACAAGCTGGTGCTCGCCATCGGGGTCAGCTGGCGCGAGGCGGCCTTCCTGCGCGCCTGCGCGCGCTATCGCCAGCAATCCGGCCTTGATCCCTCCCAGGCGTTGCAGGAGGAGGCCTTCGCCGCCAATCCGGACATCGCCCGCAAGCTGCTTGAGCTGGCCGCGGTGCGCTTTGATCCCGCGCTGGACCTCAGTCTGGAGGCGCGCAAGGATCGCTTTGAAGGCCTGCGCGACGCATTGCACACCCTGCTGGACGCAGTGCAGAGCCTGGATCATGACCGCGTGCTGCGCCGCATCCTGCGCCTGATCGCAGCGGTTCTGCGGACCAATTTCTATCAGACCGGCGAAGATGGACAGCCCAAGCCCTGGATCTCTTTGAAGATCGCCAGCCGCGAGCTGCGGCGCCTGCCCGAACCCAAGCCCTATCGGGAAATCTTCGTCTGGTCCCCGCGCGTGGAAGGCGTGCACATCCGCTTCGGCCCGGTGGCGCGCGGCGGCCTTCGCTGGTCGGACCGGCGCGAGGACTTCCGCACCGAGGTGTTGGGCCTGGTCAAAGCCCAGCAGGTGAAGAACGCCGTCATCGTGCCCGTCGGCTCCAAGGGCGGGTTTTACCCCAAGCAATTGCCCGATCGCGGCGACCGTGAAGCCTGGTTTGAAGAAGGACGCGAAGCCTACAAGGTCTTCCTGCGCGGCCTGTTGGACGTCACCGACAACCTGGTCGAAGACGCGGTGAGACATCCGGACAATGTCATCTGCTGGGATGACGACGACCCCTATCTGGTCGTCGCCGCCGACAAGGGCACGGCCACCTTCTCCGACACCGCCAATGCGGTCGCGCAGGAGGAATATGACTTCTGGCTCGGCGACGCTTTCGCCTCCGGCGGGTCGGCGGGATATGACCACAAGAAGATGGGGATCACCGCGCGCGGCGGCTGGGTCAGCGTGCAGCGTCACTTCCGCGAAAAGGGCAAGGACATCCAGACCGAGCCGTTCACCGTGGTGGGCGTCGGCGACATGTCCGGAGACGTGTTCGGCAACGGCATGCTGCTGTCCAAGCAGATCAAGCTGGTCGCCGCCTTCGACCACCGCGACATCTTCATCGACCCCGACCCGGCCGACCCCGAGCGCACCTGGGAGGAGCGTCAGCGCCTGTTCGAGCTGCCGCGCTCGAGCTGGCGGGATTATGACGCGGCGCTGATCTCGAAAGGCGGCGGCGTCTTCTCTCGCACCGCCAAATCCATCTCGCTCACCGACGAAATCCGAGCCCTGATCGGCGCTCAGGATGAAGCGTTGACGCCGAATGAGCTGATTCAGGCGCTGCTCAAGGCGAAGGTCGAGCTGCTCTGGTTCGGCGGCATTGGCACCTATGTGAAAGCCTCAACCGAGCAGCATTATCAGGTGGGCGACAAGGCCAATGACGCCCTGCGCATCGACGCGGCCGAGGCCGGCGCCGAGGTCGTTGGCGAAGGCGCGAATCTCGGCATGACTCAGGCCGCGCGCATCGAGTTCGCCCGCGCCGGCGGCCGTGTGAATGCGGACTTCATCGACAACTCGGCCGGCGTGGACAGCTCCGACCACGAGGTGAATATCAAAATCCTCTTAAACCCCATGGTCCGCGACGGCGCCATGACGCTGGAGGCGCGCAACACGCTATTGGAGGACATGACCGACACCGTCGCCGACCATGTTCTGGAGCATAATTATGATCAGACCCTGGCGCTGACCATTGCGCGGGAACACGCTGAAGAAGACATCGACGCCCACGAGCGCATGATGGAGCGGCTGGAGGCCAAGGGGCGTTTGGACCGGAAGGTCGAAGGCCTGCCCGGACCGGAAGCCATTCGCGCGTTGAAAGACAATGGGCAGGGCCTGACGCGGCCGGAAATCGGCGTCCTGATCAGCTATGCCAAGATCACGCTGTTCGACGCCCTGGTGGCGTCCAACGTGCCTGACGATCCGCACTTCACCGAGTCCCTCGTCACATATTTCCCCGCGCATCTTTCCGATCACGCCGAGGCGATGCAGGTCCATCGCCTGAAGCGCGAGATCATCGCGACGCGCCTGGCCAACGACATGATCAATCTGGGCGGACCGACCTTCATCCACCGCGCTAAGGAAAGCACCGGAGTGGATGTCGAAGCGGTGGCGCGCGCTTTCGAAGCGGGCCGGCGCATCTTCCGCTTCAAGGATTATACCGACCGCATCAACGGGCTCGACAATCAGGCGCCGGCTTCGGTGCAGACTTTGCTCCATGACGAGGTGATCCGGCTCTTGCGCCGTCAGACCTACTGGTTGGCGCGCCGGGGCCTGAATCAGAACTCCGAACTCATCGATGATGTGATCAGCGCCTACCAGCCCGGCGTCGACTCTTTGAAATCGATCGTCACCGACATCGCCTCGCCGTTCGACCGGGACGGCGTGGAGCGCCGGGCGCGGCAGTATTGCGAAGGCGGCGCTCCGGAAGACCTGGCCTTTGACGTCGCCCGGCTCCGCCCGCTGACATCGAGTTCGGACGTGATCGACCTGGCGCTGCGCAAGAGCTGGCCGCTGAAATCGACCGCCTGGCTCTATCACCGCATCGGAGCGCGCTTCGGCTTTGACCGGTTGCGCGCCGCCGGCGGTCAGTTGTCGTCCAGCCTGCATTGGGATCGATTGGCGATGCGCCGGCTGATCGAGGATCTCTACGCCAGCCAGCAGACGCTGTGCGCGGCGATGATGCGTTACGCCCTGTCTGCGGGCGGCACGCTTCAGGCGGGGATTGAAGAGCCGGGTTCGGACTGGGCGGAAGCGCTGGTGGAAAGCTGGACCAGCGCAAACAGCCATGAAGTGGACCGCGCCGACGAGGCCCTTGACGAGATCACGACGACCGGAGGATGGACGTTGTCGAAGGTCGCGATTTCATCAACGCAGCTTCGTGAACTGGCGGCCGCCGCCGAGAGCTAGAGCCAGCCGTTCTCCCGGGCGATCTGGAAGGCTTCGATCCGGTTGGCGGCGCCCAGCTTGGACGCAGCTTCGGCAAGGTAGTTGCGCACCGTGCCGGGCGAAAGCTTGAGGGTCCGCGCGATTTCCTTATTGGTCCGGCCTTCTTCGGTGAGGCGGAGGATTTCCCGTTCCCGTTCGGTCAGGCTGACAGGCAGGCTCCAGGCGGTCTCCGCCAATTCCGGCGCCACGGCGCGCTGGCCTGCGGCGACCTTGCGCACCGCGTCGGCCAGATCCTCGCTCGGGCTGTCTTTGAGCACATAGCCCAAAACACCCGCTTGCATGGCGCGCTGAAGATAGCCGGGGCGGGCGAAGGTCGTCACGATCAGAACGCGGGTCTGATCGCCTTCGCTGCGCAAGGCGTCTGCGACGTCGAGACCGGTCATGACCGGCATTTCAATGTCCGCCACCAGGACGTCGGGCTTCCGCTCCCGGACCCGATCCAGCGCTTCGCGCCCGTCGCTGGCCGAGGCGATCACCTCCATATCCGGCTCAAGGCTGAGCAGGCTGCCGATGGCGCCCCGCAGCAGGGCCTGGTCTTCCGCGATGACGATCCTGATCATGATCCCTCCAGGGCGGTCTTGACCGGCATGTGCATGGTCAGACGCACGCCATTTTCGCCGCGGCCGATCTCCAGCCGGCCGCCCAGGACTTCCAGCCGCCGCCGCATGCCCGACAGCCCGTCGCCGGGTTCGGGCGCCTCGCCGCCGCCGTCATCTTCGACGACAAGCCGCGCCGCCTGGTCGCTCGCCGAGAGCGCCACCCGCAATCGCCGCGCCCCGGAATGGCGCACCGCATTCGTCGCCGCTTCGCGCAACGCCAATCCCAGGGCGGACGCATGTGGCGCGGGCAGGGACGGCGGGACGCCGTCGACGTCCAGCGCAATTCCTGCGCTCGACAGCGCGGCGCGCGCCCGGTCCAGCTCGGCGGTTATGGAGGTCCGGTGCATGCCCGACACCGCCGCGCGCACCTCCTTGAGCGTCGCGCGCGACGCGTCGCGGATTTCTTCGATCTCGCGCCGGGCCGCCGTGTCGTCGTCGCCGAGCAGCCGGGCGGCGAGGTCGGATTTCACGGCGATCGTCGTCAGGGTGTGGCCGAGCACGTCATGCAGATCGCGCGCAATGCGCTCGCGCTCCCGAACGGCGGCCAGTTCGGCATCCAGACGCAGGGCGCGCTCGCGCAGGTCAACGCGTTCGGAGGTGTTGAATCCGGCCCAGCTCGCCACGCCCGCCATGACGGCGAGGAAGCCGGTGATGGCGATCTCAAAAGGGCTGATCGCGATCGCCGGAGGGCCAAAGGTCAGGAATAGCGAGCCAAAAATATAAATCGCCAACGCGCAGGCCATGGCCATTAATGCGCGGCGGCCCGGCCTGATGCTGGCGCACAGGGTGACGGCATAGATCCCGAAAGTGCCGCTCATGCCGTAAAACGGCGTCAGCCCCAGGGCAAGCGCCAGGGCGAAGCCGGCGGCCCCAAGCGCCCAAGCCGTGCTCCGCGCCATGGCGTAAAGATAAACGCCGGAGAACACCGCGACGGCGCCGATCCCGACGACGACATCGGCCTGTGTCGGCGCGAGAAAGAACCAGGGCGTGAAGTAAAAGAGGATGTAGAGCAGGTAAAATACCGGCCTTTCCTCCAGACCCCGCTTGCGTTCCGGCGCCGGACAGGCCTGGGTCTCGGTCAGCTGGTTCAGATCATTCCTCCCGCTGCTATTCGGCCGGCTCGAAGCGCGCCTGCTCAAGCTCGATGAAGCCTTCGGACACTTGCGGGCCGCCGACGACGGCCAGCCCGGCGAACGCCGTCCGATCGAACCCTTCCACGGCGCCGAGATCAACCCGCATCTCACTGAAGGTCTCAGTGAGATTGACCACGACCGTGGGAGGCGCGCCTGAGGATCCGGGCGTGAAGACCATGATCCGATAGGCGCCCGGGCTCGCGCGCAGGCGCAGCACGAGGGTGTCGAAGTCGCTGAGATTCAGCCCCGGCGCGGCCGGATCGGCCGGCAGATAGCCTAGCCCGGCCCATGGAAAGGCGAAGCCGGGCCGGACGGCGTACTCGGCGCGAAGCAGGCCGGCCTCCGCGCGAATGTCGGCCTCAGACGCCCCGCCCATCATCGCGTCCGTGGTCGCCATCCAGGCGAAACCGTTGGTCGGCCGGTCAAAGGCGCTGATGTCGGCGTCGGCCAGCCGCGCGGTTTCGGGACCGATTGGAGCGTCGCCAGACCCAAGCCAGCGCCCGTTGCGAACAACCGCCTCGATATCAAGCGTGCCGGCGATATCGCCGGTCGGATCACCGCGAACCAGCAGTAAATCCGCGCGTGCGCCTGGCGCGAGGCGTCCGCGATCTCTCAGGCCGAAGCGGTCGGCCGCCTGAACCGAGGCCGCCGCGATGGCTGCACCGGGCGGCAGTCCCGCATCAACCAGGAGCGCCATCTCGTGGTGCAGGCTGGCGCCGTAGGCGGTGCCTGGATTGGGCGCATCGGATCCCGCCAGGATCGTCACCCCCGCGGCATGCAGACGGCGCACATTGGCTTCCGCCAGCGGATACTGGAACACGCGGCTGGGCGGGATGCCGAATCCGCCCTCCAGGCCCCGCCGAGCAGCGGCGGACAGGCGCTCAGACACCCGCGGGTCGTCAGCGAGCGCTGCGCCCGCGCCGGTTCCCGCGGCGGAGGCGATCACGGCCAGGGTCGGGATGATGAAGATATCCGCCTCCAGCGCTTGCGCGATGAAGGCGTCGTCGACCGGCGTGTCCGCGAAGATATGAACCAGGCCGTTCACCCCGGCGGCGACCATGTCGCGCGCGCCGTCCTGGGAGGAGATATGGGCGAGCGCCATGAGGCCTTCTTCATGGGCCGCGTCGATCACGGCCTCAGCGGTCGCAAGGTCCAATCCTCCGAAACGGGCTGCGCCGGGCATGTAGACCAGCTTGATATAGTCTGAACCCTCGCGCTTGCGCGCCGCCACCCAGGCGGCCGCCTCCTCCGGCGCGCTCAGCGTTTCAACCGGCACGCCGAACTGGGTGCCGTGCCCGTCCGGCGAGGTGGCGATCATGCCGGCGCTGAACAGGTCCGCGGCGCTGATGACGCTCTTATCCTCGCGGGCCGCTCGGCTGTCCGGCAGCATCATGGCGGCTGAAAACATGTCGAGATGGGCGGTCACTCCAAAATCGAGCGCCGCCTCCAGGCCCTGGCCCCAGGTGTGCGTATGCGCATCAATCAGGCCAGGCAGCGCCGTCAGGCCGTCACCGTCGATCACACGTGCGCCAGCCGGAATTGCCGCGCTTTCGCCGATGGCGGTGATGATGCTGTCCTCAATCACCACGATCTGGGGCGCGGAGAGGGCCGCGCCGTCAAAAGCCCTGACATCGCGGATCGCCAGTCCCGATTGGGCGCCCTCGGGCAGGTCCGGCCGCGGCAAGGTGAAGATCAAGGCCGCGACGCCTGAAATCAGCAGGACCAGGAGGCCGATTGTGCGAAACATGGCGCGCCGCCTTTCCTATCGCTGGCGCAGCCAGGCCAGCGTCGCGGCCAGCGCCAGCCCCGCCGTCATGGCGGCCAGGACGAAGGCGTGCAGCAGGACCGGGCGTTCGCCCGCCGCGCCGCTTGCGGCCAGGGCGATCTCCGCGATGTGAAAGCTCGGCAGGGCCCAGGCGATGGACTGCATCACCTGCGGGAAGATGATGATCGGAATCCAGAGCCCGCCCAGAAGCGACAGGGCCAGGAAGATCAGGTTGGCGGCCGCGACCGCGCCGTTGGTTCCCAGAAGGAATCCAAGCGTCAGACCAACAAAGACGAAGGGCAGGGCGGCCATGACATGGATGGCCAGGAGACTCGCCCAGACCGCGCGCTCGAGTTCGACGCCGGCGACGAAGCCCGCGATCATGTAAACGAAGGACAGGCTGATCAGCGCCATCAGCAGCGTCGCGGCGGTCTTGGCGGCGATATAGCTGAAAGCCGGGGCCGGCGCCGCGCGCTTGAGCTTCAGCCAACCCCGCTCGCGTTCCGCCGCGACGCCGGCGCCGAAGCCGAACAGAGCCGGGCCCATAACCGCAAAGACGCCGAAGGTCGCCAGCAGATACGGCGCGTTTTGATTGGAGCCGGGCAGAACGACGGCGAACATGGTGTAAAACACCACCGGCAGCACCAGGGTCGGCGCAATGAATTCCGGCGCGCGCACCAGCTTTTTGAGTTCCGCGCCGATCTCGGCGGCGTAGGGATTGGCGGTGCGGCTCATGACCGGTCCTCCGGGTTGCGGGTCAGGGCGTCAAAGGCTTCCTCCAGCGTGGGTTGGCGCACGCTCAGATCGTCCAGCTGAGAATCTGCTTCAAACAAGGCCTTCAAGGTCTCGACCGCGCTCGCCGTGACCAGCTCGCCATATCGGCCGGAGCGACGCGCCCGGCGCACGCCGGGCATCGCGCCTAGCCGTTCCGCATCCAGCGTCGTGGCGCAGCGGATCAGCGACCCGCCGACCTGGTCACGCAGATTGGCCGCGCTGTCATCCGCGATGATGCGGCCGGCCTGAAGAACCGCGACCCGGTCCGCCAGGGCGTCGGCCTCTTCCAGATAATGGGTGGTCAGCACGACGCGCGCCCCGTCCTCGGCGGCGGCGCGCACGATGGTCCAAAGACCGCGGCGCGCTTCGGTGTCGAGACCGGTCGTCGGCTCGTCCAGAAACAGCAATTTGGGGGCGCCGATCAAGGCGAGCGCGAACTGGACCCTGCGCTTTTGCCCGCCTGACAATTTGGCGTAGCGCTTGTCGGCGAAGGCGGTGAGCTCGCACAGGGCGATCACTTCGTCCACGCCGCGCGGCGCCGGGTAGTAGCTCGCGAATAGCGTTATTTGCTCGCGCGCGGTCAAGAGATCGGGCAGTTCGGCGTCCTGCATCATTACGCCGATGCGGCTGCGGGCCGCCTTGGACCCGGGCGCGGCGCCAAAGACCGTGAGCGAGCCCCGGCTCGGTCGCACAAGGCCAAGGGCGGCGTTCACAAATGTGGTCTTGCCGGCGCCGTTTGGACCCAGCAGGGCCAGAACGCCGGGACCATCAACGCTCAGGTCAACCGCTTCAAGCGCGGTCTGGGCGCCGAAGCGGCGGGTCAGGCCCTCCGCCTGGATCATGGGACTCTCGGACATGAGCGCGGCCGCCTCCTTCATCGTGGAGGCAGGGTGCCGCGATTATTGCGCGGGCGGTATTGACGCGCGTCAGCGGTCCGAAGTGACAGATGTCACAAGAAAACGCCGCGCAGGCGGACCTGCGCGGCGCATCATCAGGCGTTCAGCGCGTGAGCTATTCAGCGGCGCGCAAATTCACCGCCTTGGGGCCTTTGCCCCGGCGATCGGGCTCGGTGTCGAACGCCACGCGCTGGCCATCGCGCAGATCGTTCATTCCGGCGTCCTTCACTGCGGTGATGTGCACGAAGACGTCATTGCCGCCCTCGTCCGGAGTGATGAAGCCGAAGCCCTTTTCCATATTGAAAAACTTGACGGTACCTTGGGTCATGAGTGGGAGTCCTTTACCCTGCCCGCGTGGCGTCCCACGCAAGAATCAATCGCATCCAGCGTCCCGGATGCGGCATGCGGACTGGCGGTCGGGGAAGGTAAAACTGCGTAGGCGCAAGACACGCGGTATGCTCACTCATCTCCACCGGGCCTTGTTCAGGCCGCTCGTGCGCGCGAGACTATGCCTGAAACAAGGCGCATCCACAAGCAAATGCGCCCGTAATCCCTTGTGATTTTACAAAGCTGTCATGCCGCGCCGCCGTAGCCGATTCTCAGAAAACCGGGACGCCCGCCGTCGTCGATCGGACGGCTTCGACCCCGCAGGGGCGATGCGCCTGGCGGGTTTTGTCGCCATCGTGCTGGTCTTCATCGCGGTCGGCGCCGGATTTCAGGGCGAGCGCGTCACTGGCTTGATCGCCGAGGGCCTTGGGCGGCTCGGCCCGCTGGTGGAGCCGCGCGTGTTCGGAGTCAGTCTGCTGGAGATGGCGATGATGGCTGCGGTCCTTGCGGTCGTCGCATGGGTCCTTTGGCGCGGGTTTCGACGCTAAAAT
>LYSW01000025.1:0-64975 GCA_001657295.1 Oceanicaulis sp. BBD 1991-10
CTGGAGCGGCAAAGAGCGCGGGTCTTAGACGATTTTGCCGCGCCGCAAAAGCCGAAGCATTGTTCTTCGCCGCGCCTTCATTAGGCTCGCCGCCATGACCGATGCGCCCCGTCCCAACGATGTCCGCGCGCGCATTCCGCGCCGCAAGGATGACGACCACTCCCACGCCGCCGCAAAGGCGCGCCGCTTATTCCTTCAAGAGCGCACGGGCGCAGTGCTGGACCATGTCGGACGCGCCACCCTCGAGCCAGCGCTGACTGCGGGCAATATCGAGAATTATATCGGCGCCGCCCAGGTCCCCATCGGCGTCGCCGGCCCCCTGCGGGTGCGCGGCGAGCATATCGAAGACGAAGATGTCTATGTGCCGCTGGCGACCACCGAAGGCACGCTGGTGGCGAGCTATAATCGCGGCATGCGCATCCTCAGCGAAGCGGGCGGGGTGAAGACCACGATCGTTGAGCGCCATATGCAGCGCGCGCCGGTTTTCCACTTCGACGATGCGCGCGGCGCGCGGGCGTTCAAAGTCTGGCTGGACGCCAATATGGCGGGTGTGCGCAAGGCGGCGGAAGCGAGTTCGTCGGTCGTCAAGCTCTCCCACGCGGACACCTACGCCGTCGGGCCGATGCTGCATGTGCGCTTCAACTTCGAAACCGGCGACGCAGCCGGTCAGAACATGGCCGGAAAGGCGGGGCTGGCGGCTTGCGAATGGATCGCGGCCCAATATCCCGGCGGGGCGCGCTACACCCTGTCCGGGGCCATGGACACGGATAAAAAACACTCCCAGCTCAACATGCTGCAATCCCGCGGCGCCCGTGTGATCGCCGAGGCGCGCATTCCCGACGCCCTGCTGCAGGAACGGGTCGGCGCGTCCGCGGCCCAGCTCTTCCGGGCACGGCTGAATTCCTTCACCGGGTCCGTGCTGGCGGGTTCAGCCAATAACGGCTTTCACGCGGCCAACGCCCTCGCCGCGCTGTTCATCGCGACGGGACAGGACGCGGCCAACATCGCCGAAAGCCATGCGGCGGTGACCTATGTGCGGCTGGAGGAGGATCCGGAGACCGGCGCGCCGAGCTATTACTGGTCGATCACCCTTCCCGCCTTGATCGTGGCGACCTTCGGCGGCGGCACCGGGCTGCCGACCCAGAGCGAATGCCTGGAGTTGTTGGGCTGCCGCGGCGCCGGCAAGGTCGGCCGCTTCATCGAGATCTGCGCCGCGACCGTGCTGGCCGGGGAGGTCTCGCTGGCCGGCGCGGTGGTCGCAGGCGACTGGGTGGAGAGCCACGAAAAGCTCGGGCGGAACCGTTAGCGGCTAGCCCCCCGGGGCTTCAAGCACATCGCCGGTTTCAGGATTGACCAGACGCGGCGGCGCGTCCCCTGCTCGGAGGCCGGCCCAGACCACAAGCCCCAGCATGGCGACCAGCATCGCCATCGCGCCAATCATCATACGGCGCATCAGCGTGCCGCCCACGACGGCAGGCGATGTCGCGTCAGGCGCGCTGTGCGAGGGCTCCGCGGACGAATCCGGCGCGGCGTGCTGATCACCAGCGACGCCGGCTGGTATGATCGTAACGTCCGCAGACAGGACGTAGCGCCGGTCGGGCAGGGTGCGCACCAGCTCCGAACCGACGGCTGCGCGCAGAAGCGATACCCGCTTTCGGATGGTCTCGTCGGTGACATGATCGCGCCGCCAGACCGTGCGGGCGAGCTGATCGGCATCCAGCGCATCCGGCGCAGCTTCAACGAGAGCGGTCATAAACGCCAGCGTGAGACCCTTGATGTCACGCGTCTCCCCATCGCGACGCACGGTTCCAGACACGGTGTCAAGATCGAGCGCTCCGACGCGATACAACATGGCCACCCCCTCTGCTCAGGCCGCGCGAGTTCAAGCATGCTTCACGTGATTTCACCAGCCTTCACAAGGCTTCACACGACATTGGCGGCGGCGGCGCAGTAAGGCGGGGGGCCTCAATCGGAGCCCGCCCATGCTTGCCGCCTGTCTTATCGCCCTCGCCATTGCACGACAGCCTTCGCCGGTGCCTGACATCGATCTCGACGCCCAGTTCGCCCCTCTTGTCGAGGGCGCCGCGCCCGGCTTCGCGGCCGGGATCGTGCGCGAGGGAGTCCTCCTGGCCGAAGGGTATTACGGGTACGCAGAGCTGGAGCATGGCGCCCCGGTGGACGCCGACACCCGCTTTTATGTCGGGTCGATCTCCAAGCAGTTCACCGCTGCGATCGTGATCCAGCTGGCGATGGACGGCCGGGTTGACCTCGATGCGCCCATCACCAGCTATGTCGATGGCCTTCATGAGATCTACGCGGATGTGACCGTCCGCCAACTTCTCCATCACACCGGCGGGGTGCGCGAATACACCTCGCTCTTGCTGATCCGCGGCGATGACCGCCGGCTTCAGGACCGCATGAGTCAGGCCGATGCGATGGCCTTGATCACGCGTCAGCGGGCGCTCGATTTCGAGCCGGGAACCCAGCAGCGCTATTCCTCCAGCGGCTATGTCCTGCTGGCGGCGATGATCGAAGTGCTGGAGGGCGAACCGTTCGCCGCCGTTGCCGCGCGCCGCCTGTTTGAGCCGCTGGGCATGACGCGCACGCTGTTTGACTCCGATCACGGCGCGGTGGTCGAAGGGCGCGCCCAAGCCTACCAGCGCGACGGCGAGGCCTGGCGGCGCTGGCTGAAGCATTTCGATGTCGTCGGCGATGGGGGACTCCTTACAACTCTGCGCGACATGGCGAAATGGGACCATGAGCTGGCGGGCGGGGCTGTTTTTGGCGAGACCTGGCGCACGGCCATGCACACGCGCGGCCGGCTTCGGGACGGCGCCCCGCTCAACACAGGACCCGGCCTGTTCTTCGGTCGCCAGGGAGGGCGGTCGGTGGTCACCCATGGCGGGGGCCTCGGCGGCTATATCGCCGATCAGATTCGCTTTCCCGACGAAGGGCTGTCGGTCTACGTCTTCGCGAACCGCAATGACGGCGACGCCTTCCAGGCCTGGCGTCTAGCCGATCGGGTGGCGCCGCCCATCGACCCGGCAGCGCCGGAGCAACTCGATCTCGGCGCCACCGCCTTTGACGGCGCGCAGGCCTGGGTCGGAGCCTATTTCAGTGATGACATAAACAATCGCCGTTTCCTGCGATTGAATGCGGCTGGCGGGCTGGACCTCCATGATGGCGGCGATAGGTTCACAGCCCATTTGCTGCCGCGGGGGCAAGGGCGCTTCGTGACCCATCGGGGCGGCGTTGAGGTCGAGCTCTTTGACCGGGCCATGCGTGTTGACGGCGGACACTATCGCTACACGGCCCTAGCCTTTGACAACGCGCCGCCGGCATCGCTGGACGCTCTGGAGCCGCTCACAGGCTGGTATTGCAGCGCCGAATTGGAAGCGCAGGTCAGCTACACGCTCGAGGACGGTCACTTCGTACAGCGCTATGCACAGGGCCTGCCTGAACGCCTATACCCGGCGCCGGATAATCCGAATGCCGGTTGGAACGGCGCCCGCCGGGTCTGGACCGGGCTCACCATGGTCCGCTTCGACGCCGAAGCCGGCGAACCCGCCCGTCAGGTGGTGATCGGCGACTTGCGGGTCAGCGGAGTGACGTTCGAAAGATGCGAAGGCCCTTAGGCCTCGACAATCAGCGCGGCCGAGGCCGGCGTTTTGCCGCCCAGGGTGTCGCTATAGGCCTTTAGACAGCCCTCCGCGCCCGCCAGGCTCTGCTCCTCGAACAGGCCGTCCACGGCGTCAGCGAAGGCGGTCCAGGCGGCGCCATAGCGCTTGCCGAACTCGGCCGCGCCCCAGTCCTTCATGCGCTTGGCCACATGGTCGGGTGCGAAGAAGAAGGCGGGCTTGGGTCCGGGCAGATCGCTGGCTGGGGCGCTATCGGTCCAGTGCGCCGCGCCGACGCGGATATTGGCGATCAAATCGTCTTTAAGCGCGCCGTGGATCGCTCGGTTGGCGTTGGCGTCGCCGGCGAAATCGACGACGAGACGTTTGGGCTCCGGCTTCAGGTCGTCAAGCTGATCGTAGAGCGTTATCTGATCATAAAAGCCGGTTTTCTCCACGAAGGGCCTGGAGCGATCGGACGTGATCGCTTCCACGATCACGCCGTCCGGCTTGTCGGCATGGAGCAGTTGGGCCAGCGCCAGCGCCGTCTTGCTCGACGCGCTGGTCAGGCTGATGCAGGCTGCGCCGCCATAATTCGTGTCGCGTAGATGCAGATCGATCAACCAGCTGGTGATGAAGAGCGGCTGCAACGCCATCTGGAGGCCTTCTCGCTCGGCCCGATAGCCCGGATCGCCGGCGGTGCGGACATAGCGGTTATAGGCCGCCGGCAGATCAGCGCGGTGCGCCGAGGCGTCGACAAATCCGCCCGGCTTCAGCGCGCTGACCTCGACGATCAGCTCCGACGCGGCCGGAAAATACCCGTAGATGCGTTCTCCGGCCTCAAGGCCTTCAGCCCGGCTTTCGGAAACGTCGGCGAAGCCCCAGACCGGCAGGCGGCCCCCGTCGCGGGCGGGAAAGAAATCCCAATAGCGCATGATCTCGCCGAACACGGCGTAGGTGACGTTGTTTGCGGTCAGCGCAAAGCGCTTCACGGCGAGGCGCGCCTCGCCCCGGGCCAGCGGCCGGTCGGGCGTTTCGACGATCCTGGCTTTGGTGATGTCGGCCTTGTCGATATTCAGCGCCCAGCCCATGACAGCCTCCCTTATGTCCGCCCGGCAGGGTTGTTGGGTTTCGCAGGGATGGCAAGAGGCGAGCCTGGATCGTCGATGCCGGCGCCGCCTCCCCGCAAGCCGGGGCGGACATCTAAATCACCGCTCCAGGAAATCGCTCGGCCGGTCGCCGTTACGCCAAAGGCGCAGAATGGTTTTGTCCGCCGGATCGATGGCTTCGGGCAGGCCCCTGGAGGGCACGCTGGCGAGGATGTCGCGAATGATCTCCAGGCGCGCGCGGCGCTTGTCGTCGGCGCGCACCACACGCCATGGGACGGGATCGCCGGTGCTGGCCAGCATCGCGTCTCTGGCCTCGGTATAGGCGTCGAACTTAGCCAGCGCGACATTATCGACCGGCGAGATCTTCCACTGTTTCAAAGGATTGGTTCGCCGGTCCTCCAGCCGCGCCGCCTGCTCGGCGCGGGAGATGTCGAGATAATATTTGAGAAGGATCAGACCCTCATCAATCAGCAGCCGCTCGAAAGCGCCCACATCCGTGAGAAATCGCGCGTATTCCGCCGGCGTGCAAAAGCCCATCACCTGCTCGACGCCGGCGCGATTATACCAGGATCGATTGAACAGCACGAATTCGCCGGCCGCCGGCAGGTGCGGGACCCAGCGCTGGAAATACCAGGTGGAACGGTCGCGCTCGGTCGGCTTGCCGAGCGCCACCACGCGAGTCTCCCGGGGCGATTGATGCTCGATGATGCGCTTGATCGCGCTGTCTTTGCCGGCGCTGTCGCGGCCTTCAAAAATCACCAGGAGCCGCCGGTCTTCCTCGATCAATTGCCGCTGCAAGGCGGCGAGCCCGATCTGAAGCCCGTAGAGCTGGTCTTTGTACGCATCTTTGTCCATGGCCCGCAGATTGGCGCGCATCGGGGCGCAAAGTCGAGCCTTGCGCTTGCGTTCACCGCCGCTTCTGCGCCACGGTCCCGATCATGCAAAGATGGGTTTTTCCAGTTGTCGTCATCGTGACTTTCGCGGCGTTCGCGGCGGTGTCGTGGGGACATTGGACACGCAATCCGGACGATCTTTCCCTGCGGGAGCTCGGTGAAGCGGCCGGCGAAGCTTATATCTACGCCTATCCGCTGCTGGTGATGGATCAGACGCGCGCGGCCATGCTCGCCGCGCCAGAAACGCAAGACCGTCCCAGTTTCACCATCAACAGGCTCAGCCATATCCGCCGTCCGCCACGCTATGGTGAAGAGGCGGTGGTGCGGCCCAGCCTGGACACGCTCTACTCCATCGCCTGGCTGGACCTCAGCGAAGGCCCGGTCATCCTGCGCTGGCCGGAAATGGGCGAGCGCTACTGGCTGTTTCAGGTGATGGACGCCTGGACCGACGTCGCCGGCGCCCCCGGAACGCGGACCCGAGGCTCAGGCCCCGGCGCCGCGATGATTTCCGGTCCGGGCTGGGACGGACCGGCTCTGCCGGGCATGGCCCATATCGGCGTGGACACCAATATGGCCTGGATCATCGGCCGCATCGAAGTCAGCCCGGACCAGGCGGACCTCAGGGCGGCGGGCGCGCTGCAGGATCAGTTCTTATTGAGCGGGCCGGACATCAGCGCCGCGCCGGCGACGCCGCCGGCGCTGGGCGAGCGGCCGCCTGAGGTGGTTGCGGCGCTGGGCGCAGACGAAGTCGTTGAACGCCTCTTGCGCCTGATCGCCGAGAATCCGCCGCGCGCAACCGACGGCGCGATGGCGGCGCATCTAAGGGCGCTGGGCGTTGGACCGGGCGCAAGCTCGGCGGACCAGACCGGCTGGGTTGCGGAATGGGCGATCGGCCGCGGCGTCGAAGTCGCGCGCCAGCGGCTTGTCGACGGCGTCGCCGAACGGCCCTACGGGCCGACCGGCTGGCGGACTTTGCGCGCCGGCGTCGGTGACTACGGAGCCAATTACGGCTTGCGCGCCGGGGTGGCTCTGATGGGCTTGGGCGCCAATCTGCCGGAGGACGCGATCTACCCGACGACGGATCGCGACGCGGACGGGTCGCTCCTCTCCGGGAACAATACGTATCGGATACGGTTTGAGCCGCACGCCTTGCCGCCCACGGGCGCGTTCTGGTCGATCACGGCCTATGATGCGTCGGGATTCCTGCTTGAGTCGGACCGCCATGCGATCACTGACCGGGACCCGCTCGTCCGGGACGGCGACGGCGGTCTGACGCTGACGATCGGGCGAAGGCCGCTCAATAACGCGTCCGTCGAAAACCATCTGCCAACGCCCTCCGGGGAGCCGTTCCAGCTCACCGCCCGGCTGTACCTGCCCGATGAGTCGATGCTCAGCGGCGAATGGCGGATGCCGCCCGTGGAGCGGATTTCCTTGGCCGAAACAGACCCGGGGAGCGCGCGCTAGCCCTATTCCGCGGCTGCGGCCACGGCCTCCGGCTCCGCCAATCGCGCCCGGTCGCCGGCGACACCAAAGCGGATATGACCATCTTCCAGCCTGCCGTAGCGGATGGTGATCATGTCCATCACATAATTCTGATAGGTCTTCCACGGCGCGACGGTCCCCTGGCGCGGCAGGCTCGGCAGCGCGCGCTGGACATAGCCGGACGAGAAATCCAGCAGGTCCTGGGTCGCCAGATCGGCCGGCGCTTCCGGCACCGCGTAGTCCGTGCCGGTTGCAGCCATATGGTTGAGCATGCGGCAGACCCGCTCGCAGGTCAGGTCGATCTTCAAGGTCCAGCTGGCGTTGGTGTAGCCGAATGCGATCACCGCGTTGGGAATGCCCGACAGCATCATGCCGCGATAAGTCACGTGGTCGGGCGGATTGATCACGGCGCCGTCGACCGCGATCTCCATCCCGCCGCCGATCTGCATGGACAGGCCGGTGGCCGGGATGATCAGGTCGGCGTCCAGATGCTCGCCGGATTTGAGGACGATCCCCGTCTCGTCAAAGCGCTCGACATGGTCGGTGGCCATGCTGGCCTTGCCCGACCGCAAAGCGGCGAAGAAATCTCCGTCCGGCGCCAGGCAGAAGCGCTGGTCCCAGGGGTCGTAGGGCGGCGAGAAATGCGTCTCGACGTCGAAGTCGTCGCCGAGCTCCTTGCGGATCTCCTTGAGCACGCCCTTGCGCACCATGTCCGGCCGCCAGCGGGCCAGGTTGAAAAAGAACATGCCGGTCAACACGTTGCGCACCCGGGTCAGCGTGTAGGCGAGCCGTGTCGGCAGCATTTTCTGAAGAAAATCCGCCAGCCCGTCGCGCGAGGGGCGCGCCGCGATATAGCTGGGCGAGCGCTGGAGCATGGTGACATGGGCGGCGGTCTCCGCCATCGCCGGCACAAGGGTCACGGCGGTCGCGCCGGAACCGATAATCACCACCTTCTTGCCGGCATAATCATAGTCTTCCGACCAGAGCTGCGGGTGGATGATATCGCCCCTGAAGGTCTCCATGCCGGGGAAGTCGGGCAGATAGCCGGCCTCGTAGCGATAATAGCCTGAGCACAGCATCAAAAAGCGCGCCCGCCAGATCTGGGTCTCGTCGCCGTGCTGAGCGGTGATGGTCCAGCGCGCGCTCTGCGTGTCCCAATTCACGGCCGTGACGCGCGTCCGGAACTGGATTCGTTCGGTGATGCCGGATTCATCCGCGGTCGCGCGCACATAATTGCGGATCGCCGGGCCGTCGGCGAACACCTTGCCGTCCACCCAGGGCCGGAAATTATAGCCGAAGGTGTACATGTCGCTGTCCGAGCGGATGCCGGGATAGCGGAACAGGTCCCAAGTCCCGCCCAGGTCGGCCCGGGCCTCCAAAATCGCGAAGCTGCGGCCTGGGGATTTGTCTTGAAGATGCCAGGCGGCCCCGACGCCGGACAGACCGGCGCCCACGATCAGCACGTCCAGATCCTCGCTCGGGCGAAGTCCCGATGCAGTCATGATCCCTACCCGTCCCGGTTATCTTCTATGTCATGGCGGTGAAGTGAACACCGTTCACTTCACCAAGGCAAGGCGGCGGACCGCGCCGATTCCGGCGCCGGCGATCTATCCGCAGGATACCCGGTCTCCAGCGCCGAGCCGCCAAGCTGAGTTATTCAACACCTTATCCCCGCGCTCGGAACGCCCTCGTCGATCCAGTATTCCAGCCGCGCATGCACCATGCAGCGTTCGGCGTCGTCGAGCTCGGTGTCTGCGGCGAGGTCGGCGAGGATGCGATCAACGCTGTCCGGCCCGGTGATCACCTCCTGCCCGCCGTCCGCCGGGCTGTCGAAGCGCATCAGGACGCCCTCGCTTCGCCAGCGCGGCCAGGCCGGCCCGCCGGCCTCGCCCGGATCGCCGGTGCGCGCGAACTCGGCCCAATACGCGCCCATGGCGCCCGCCAGCGCATCGCGTCCGGCGGCGTTTTGGTCGTTGAACAGGGGGCCGTCCAGGCGGCCAAAAAATGTGAAATGATTGAAAACGAACGGAATCTCCATGGCGTGCGCCGCGCCGAGCAGGTGGGAGAAGTCCATGAACAGCATGGATCCGCCTTCATCCCAGTCGAAGCGATAGGCCCAGACGTCTTCATGCCCGCCTTGCGTCATGCGGTTGGCGGCCTCGTCCACCGCGAGGGCGCGCCAGACGCGCGACTGATACTGCGCCGTGCGGTCGTAAAACTCCGCATCGCGCGAACGCACGATGACGCCGAACAGCCGGGAGGACAGCTCGGGATCGAAGGCGTTAAACAGCTTCATTTCATCGCGCGTCGTCCCGGTGATGACCGGCACCGCGCTGAAGGTCTCGGTGCTGAGGAAGGCGTCCGCCAGCGGGCCGTCGGGCAGGGTGACGCCGTCCTGGATGATGCGCGGCAGCTCCAGCGCGGGACCGTTGATCGTATAGGCGTCGAAAACGGCTTGGAGATCGGCGCTCCGGATCGCCGCGGCGCCCGCGCCAGGACCGGCGAATCTTTCCGCCGCCGGAATTGCGGCGAATTCGGAGCCGTTCCGCGCCGCCTCCAGCGGGTCGCTGTCGAAGCTGCCGGACTGGATGATGGCGCGGTGGAACAGGCCCTCTGCGAGCGGACTCGCCATCAGGGCGGCGACATTATGGCCGCCGGCGCTTTCGCCGAAAATCGTCACATTCGCCGGGTCGCCGCCAAACTCGCCGATATTGTCGCGGATCCATCCCAGCGCGGCGATCTGGTCCAGCAAGGCGAAATTGGCGGGCGCGCCTTCGTCCGGCGCGCCGGAGAGCGCGGGATGGGCGAAGAAGCCCAAAGGCCCGAGGCGGTACTGGACCGCCACCACGACGACGTCCTGATCGGCCGCCAGCTGGGCGCCGTCATATTGCGCGGCCGAGCCCCAGGTATTGCTGCCGCCATGGATCCACATCATCACCGGGCGGCCGGCGTCCGCCGGCGCCGCGCCGGGCGGGGCGTAGACGTCGAGGAATAGGCAATCCTCCGACCCGACCAGCGCGCCCGGTTCCGCGCCCGTGGCTTCGGCGTTCAGGGCATTGGTGATCTGGGGGCAGGGCGCGCCATGGAAGAGCGCTTCGCGCACGCCCTCCCAGCCTGGGTGACTCTGCGGCCGCCGCCACCGCCGCTCGCCCAACGGCGGCACGGCGAAGGGAAGGCCGAGCCAGACCTGCGCGCCATTGGCGGGGTCGACATAGCCGACGATCTCGCCGCCAGACAAAGCGCGCTGGGTGCTCGGGGCGGCGATCGGCGGCGGCGCCGCGCGTTCCATGCACCCGGTCATGGCCGTCAGCGCGGCTGCGGCGACGGCGATGGCGTGAAGTCTCATGGCGCCCTCTCCCTGCGACTGGCGTGTGAGGGTAGAGGCCGATCAGCGTTTCGCAAGCGGACCCTGGGGATTTGCTGCGCTGGCGAAGAGCGCCGTTTCCAAAGCGAAACCCTTGCCGTCGGCATCCCGCGGCCTAGACCGCCCGGTGATTTTGGGTATGAAGGCGCGCAAGTCCCGGCCCGCAGCGCCTGTCGTCCAGCAAATGGCAGGCCCGGCGCGCCTCCCATTGTTTCTCACGCTGGATTGAGGAGCCACCCATGTCCACTGAACGCACCCCCGTCCCGATCACGGTCGCCCATGGCGACGGCATCGGCCCTGAAATCATGGACGCGTCCCTGCGCGTTCTAAAGGCCGCCGGCGCGGCGATCGTCGAAGAAACCATCGAGATCGGTGAAGCCGTTTATCTCAAAGGCAACAGCGCCGGCATCGAGCCGGAAAGCTGGGACTCCCTGCGCCGCACCAAAGTCTTCTACAAGGCGCCGATCACCACGCCCCAGGGCGGCGGATACAAGTCGTTGAACGTCACCGTGCGCAAGTCGCTGGGCATGTTCGCCAATGTGCGCCCCTGCGCCTCCATGCACCCCTATATCGCCACCAAGCATCCGGGCATGGACGTCGTCATCGTTCGCGAGAATGAAGAAGATCTCTATGCCGGCATCGAGCACCGTCAGACCGACGAAGTCTTCCAGTGCCTGAAGCTGTTCTCCCGTCCGGGCACCGAGCGGATCATCCGCTACGCCTTTGAATATGCGAAGGCGAACGGCCGCAAAAAGGTCACCTGCTTCTCCAAAGACAACATCATGAAGCTGACCGACGGCCTCTATCACAAGATTTTCGACGAGGTCGCCAAAGAGTATCCGGAGATCGAGAACGAGCACTGGATCATCGATATCGGCGCTGCGAAGCTGGCCGCCAATCCGAACCAGTTCGACGTCATCGTGATGGCCAATCTGTACGGCGACATCCTCTCCGACGTCGCGGCCGAGATCACCGGTTCGGTGGGCCTGGGTTCGTCCGCCAATATCGGCGAGTTCTGCTCGATGTTTGAAGCCATTCACGGCTCGGCGCCGCGCCGCGCCGGCCAGAATGTCGCCAACCCGACCGGGCTTTTGCTCGCCGGCGTCCAGATGATGGTCCATATCGGCCAGCCCGACGTGGCGGAGAAAGTCCATAACGCCTGGCTGAAGACCATCGAAGACGGCGTGCACACCTATGACATCTACACCGAAGGCGAGAGCGCCCGGAAAGTGTCGACCTCCGAGTTCGCCGACGCGATCATCGAGCGCCTGGGTCAGACTCCGACCCGCCTGAAGCCGGCCGTCTACGACAAGACCAAGGGCGCTCCGGCGATCCCGCAGGTCAATCGCCCGGCGCCGGCCCAGAAGGATCTGGTGGGCGTGGACGTCTTCGTGCACTGGCCGCACCAGGACCCGGATGCGCTGGCCGTCGAAATGAAGAAGGCGGAAAGCGAAGGCGCGCTGGAGCTGAAGATGATCTCTAATCGCGGTACGAAAGTCTGGCCGAACGGCATGCCGGAGACCTTCAAGACCGATCACTGGCGCTGCCGCTATATGTTCGAAGGGCGCGGCAATCGCGGCGCCGTGGCGGAGCTGATGACCCGCCTGGTTCGCGAAGGCGTCGACTTCATCAAGACCGAACACCTCTATGAGTTCGACGGTCAGCCCGGCTATTCTCTCGGTCAGGGCCAGTAACTAAGAGATTGTCATTGAGCGGGGCCAAGACGGCGTTTTCCGGGCAGGTCGCATTGATCGCGACCATGCACGGCAAGGACACCGTCTTGGCTCCGCCGCTGCAACGCCTGGGCTTCACCGTTGAAACCGCTGACGGTTTTGACACCGACCGGTTCGGAAGCTTCGCCGGAGAGGTGGAGCGACAGGGCGACATGCTTGACGCCGCACGTGCGAAAGCGCGGGCGGCGTTTTCGCATTCCGGCGAACGCGCAGATTGGGTGATCGCGAGCGAGGGCGCGTTCGGGCCCAGCCGGATCGCGCCGATGCTGGCGGAAGCCAAAGAACTCGCGCTCGCCTGGCGGCCGGCGGACGATCTGGAGATTCTCACCAGACAGGTCAGCTTCACGACCAATTTCGGCCATCTCGACGTCGCGCCGGGCGCTGATATCGAGGGCTTTCTCACGCGGATCGGATTTCCAGATCACGCCTTGATCCTCCGGTCCGGCGCGGCCGTGCTCGCCAAAGCCGTGACGGACCGGGCCGCGCTGGACCGCCGCGTCTCGGGCGCCGAGGCGCCGGTGCGGCTTGAAACCGATATGCGGGCCCATCTCAATCCGACGCGGATGGGCGAGATCGCCAGGCTCGCCGAAAATCTTGCGGCCCGTCTGGCGGCGCCTTGTCCCGAATGCGGCGCGCCCGGATTTGGACGAACGGGCGTGGAGACCGGCTTGCCCTGCGGCGGCTGCGGCGCGCCGACCGATCTGGTCGCCAAGGAGATATGGAGCTGCGGGGCGTGCGGCTGCAGCGAGCGGCGCGCACGCGGCGACGGCCGCGCCGTCGCCGATCAGAGCGAATGCCCGCTGTGCAATCCTTGAGCCTGCTCGCGACAGCGTGATCGCCCGCACTGGTACCCAAGGCCGGCCTGTGGTCCTATCTATCGGCCCTTGGCGATATTCCACCATGTGAGGCCTTCGAGATGCGCCTGCGCAGCGACACCGAATTCAAATCCACCCTCATTCCTGCCGATCAGGCGCTTCCGGGCCGGATTCAGGCGATCCCGACCGCGGCGACCCATTTCGTGAACGGCGCGGCGTTGAAGGCCGCTCCGCCCGCCGGGGCGGAGGAGATCGTCTTCGCCATGGGCTGTTTCTGGGGCGTGGAGCGGATTTTCTGGCAGATTCCCGGCGTGCTCAACACGGCGGCGGGCTATGCCGGCGGCGTCACGCCGAACCCGACCTATGAAGAGGTCTGTTCGGGCCGCACCGGCCACACCGAGGTGGTCCGCATCGTCTTTGACCCCAAACAAGTGAGCGTCGAGGCGCTTCTGAAAGCCTTCTGGGAGGGCCATGACCCCACCCAGGGCATGCGTCAGGGCAATGATGTCGGGACCCAGTATCGGTCCGCGATTTACTGGACCAGCGACGCCCAGCGCGACGCCGTGCTCGCTTCAAGAGACCGCTTCCAGACCGCCTTGAGCCAATCCGGGCGCGGCGCCATCACCACGGAATTGCGCGAAGCCGGTCCCTTCTATTTCGCCGAGGATTATCACCAGCAATATCTGGCGAAGAATCCGGGCGGTTATTGCGGCCTCGGCGGCACCGGCGTGATCTGCCCCATCGGCGTGGGCGTGGAGACCGGCGACGCCCCCTAAACGCACGGCGGCCGTTACGCGCACGCCTGACAGCGCGGCGCCGCCGGGTCGATCTGCAGTCGCTTGGGATCAATCGCCTCGCCGCATTCCACGCAATAGCCGTATTCGCCGTCTTCGACGCGCCGCAAGGCCGCATCGATGCGGCGGATCTCGGCGGCCCGGCGGGCCTCGGCGGCTTTGGCCATGGCCTGGACCTGAAGACTGTCCTGGCGCGACAGGCGTCCAACCGATTGTTGGTCGAGGCGAACCGGTTTGCGGTCGTCAGCGGCGGTTCGGGACAGCGCGATCAGCTCGGTCTTGAGGGCATTTAATCGCTCCCGCGCGGTATTTTGCTGTTTCGTCATGGGCGAATAGCTATCATCCTGAGGGAAAATAAAGGAAGCTCCCCTCCGTGCTCGACCATTTTTCCCGCTTCGCCGCCTATAACGCCTGGGCCAACGCCCGGCTCTACGACGCCGCCACGGCGCTCACCGATTTTGAGCGCAAGCGCGACATCAAGGGTTATTTCACCAGCCTGCACGGCACGCTCAATCATCTGCTCAGCGCAGACCGGATCTGGCTGCATCGCCTCACCGGCGCCGGGGAACCGCCGGCGAGCCTGGACGCCATTCTTTATGAGACGTTCGAGGAGTTGCGTGAAGCGCGTGAAGCCGAAGACAAGCGCATAAGCGATTTCGTCTCGGCGCTGACGGACGCCGATCTGGAAGCCGAGCTGGCTTATGAAAACACGCGCGGAGAAGCCAAAACGCTGGCGCGGCAGATGATATTGACCCACCTGTTCAACCATCAGACCCACCATCGCGGGCAGGCGACCCAGATGCTGCGCCAGTTGGGCGTGGCCGAGCCGCCGGCGCTGGACCTGCTGTATTTCGCGCTGCCCTCCGCCTAGAGCGGGTTGGGAACCGCCGCCAGCCAAGCCTGGACCCGCTTCGCGTTCACCCCCAAATCGGAATATCCCAGCGTGGAGCGTGAATAAACGCACAACGCCGCGCCGCCCTCCGCCGCGACCGCCTGGGCGGTGATGTAATCAGGAAAGCGGAACACCAGGCTGCGCTGCACCAGCTCGATCTGGCCTGCCTCCTCCCGCACCAGCTGGGTGCGGGCCGCCGAAAGCGCGGCCGCCTTGAACGCCTCAAGCAGAGCGTCCGGCTCAGCGCCGGCCCAGACCGGACTGGTCTGATCCGGCGTCGCCGCCGCGTCAAAGCCCTCGGGCAGGACCAGCCAGCGATTCGGCCGGCTTGACGGGATCAGCGTGGAGAAATCAATCGGAAAAGGGCGGTCGGCCATGGCGGTCTCCGGCTTTGACGGGCACTCCATAGATAGCTGGATCGGCGAAGAGGAACAGCCTAAACAGGCCTTTCGTGTGAGAGGGATGCGGCTTTCATGACTGACTACGCCCTTGAGGTGGACGGGCTCACCAAGCGCTTCGGCGGCAAGCTGGCCGTGCGCGATGTCTCGTTCAAGGCGGCCTCCGGCGAGATCACCGGCTTTTTGGGACCCAATGGCGCGGGCAAGACCACGACGCTGCGCATGTCCTTGGGCGTGATCACGCCCGACAGCGGGACCGCGCGCCTGTTCGGCGAAGCGCCGGACGCGGCGGGCATGGACCGGGTCGGCTTCTTGCCGGAAGAGCGCGGCGTCTACCGCAAGATGACGGCGGAGGCCGTCATCGTCTTCTTTGCGCGGCTGAAAGGCGTTCCGGCCGGCGAGGCGCGGCGGCGCGCGGCGATGCATCTGGAGCGTTTCGGCCTGGCGGACGCGGCGAAGAAGAAGATCAAGGAGCTGTCCAAGGGCATGGCCCAGAAGGTCCAGATCATCTCCGCCATCGTCCATGAGCCGGACTTCATCATCCTCGACGAGCCGTTTTCCGGCCTCGACCCGGTCAATCAGGCGCTTTTGGAGCAAGTCATCCGCGAGCAGGCCGAGGCGGGCCGCACCGTGCTCTTCTCGACCCATGTGATGGAGCATGCCGAACGTTTGTGCGACCGCATCATCCTGATGGCGCGTGGCGAAAAAGTATTCGACGGCACGGTCGACGCGGCGCTCGCCGAAGTGCCCCGGCAGGTCGTGCTGGGCGCGCCGCCCGGCGAGCCGGTGGAGCAGGTCCTGTCCGGCTTTGGCGAGCTGGTCAATGAAGGGATTTCAGACGACGGCGCCGAACAAAACTGGCGCTTGACCCTGAAGCCGGGGGCGGATGCGCAGGCCGTGCTGCGCGCCTGTGTGGAGGCCGGGCTGAAGCTCACCCATTTCGAACCGCGCCGGCCGCACCTGCACGACGCCTTCGTCGCCCTGGTCGGCGAGGAGCGGGCCGCGGAAATGGAATCTGAAGAGGTCGAGGCCTGACATGCGAGCCATCCTGCTGATCGCACGGCGCGAATACCTGTCCTATGTGGCCACCTGGGGCTTCTGGCTGTCGCTGCTGGCGGTGCCGATTTTCGCGGTCATCGGCGGCACCATCCCGGCGCTGATCGAAAACTCCCAGCCGACGCGCTATTTCGCGGTGATCGACGAAACCGGTCAGGGGCTCGATGAATTGATCCGCGACCGGCGCGATATTCAGCGGCGCGAGGATATTCGTGACCAGCTGGAGCTGTTGGCGGAATTCACCGGCGGCGAAGCGGCGAAAGAAGCCGCGCTGGCGGCCTTCGACGCCGATCCGGACGGACTGGGCGGGCTGGACGACGCCATTGAGGCGGCGGGTCTTCCCGGCGCGGAAGCGGTGCTGAACGCCAATCGCCGCGGCGCCGTCCAGGTCGACGCCCCCGGCGCCCGGCTTGAGGATTTGCGGCCCTATCTGACCGGGGACCGCACGGTCGACACGCCGGACGGACCGCGCGCCCTGTTCGCCGTGTTCGCGCTTCGCGCGTCCGACACCCATCCCCTGGAAGTCGTCTATCTCTCCGAGAACGTCACCAACCGCGATCTGCGCAATTCCATCGTGCGCATCCTGCGCGATCATGTGCGCGATGAAGCGCTGATCGAGCGCGGCCTGTCGCCCGAAGAGGTCGATCAGCTGCTGAGCCTGTCGCCGGACGTCACCACGCTGAGCGCCCGGCCTGATGCTGAAGCGGACGCCGAGGTCACGGTGGCGGACCGCGCGCCATTCGTGGTGGCGGTCATCCTCGCCTTCATCTTGTGGGTGGCGGTGTTTTCGGTCGCCAACATGCTTTTGACCAGCCTGATCGAGGAAAAGGGCGGCAAGATCATCGAGGTCTTGCTGTCCACGGCGCGCTTTCATGAAATCCTGATCGGCAAGCTGGCGGGGGTGGCCGGCGTGTCGGCGACCCTGTTCCTGATCTGGGGGTTTGTCGGCAGCGTTCTGGCCGCCTTCGGCGGAGCGGCGCTGGCCAGCGTCGATCCGGACATCGCGGAGTTTCTCGGCGAGGTGTTCGATCCTGGCCTGCTGTTCGCCGCGCTGTTCTTCTTCGCGGTCGGCTATTTGATGTATGGCGCGGTCTTCCTGGCCATGGGCTCGCTCTGCGACACGCTGCAGGACGCCCAGACCTTGATGGGACCTGTGATCTGGACGCTGATGCTGCCCTTGCTCTTCCTCTTCTTTTCTCTGGAGGCGAGCGATTCCACCGTCGTCAGGATCGCCAGCTGGGTGCCGCTCTGGACGCCCTTCGTGATGATGGCCCGGCTGCCCGCCGAGCCGCCCCTCTGGGAGGTGCTCGGCGCCAGCGCGCTGATGATCTTCACCATGGTGCTGGTGCTATGGGCCGCAGCCGCAGTCTTCCGTCAGGGCGCGTTGCGCCAGGCGGACGCGGATTCGGTGCGCCGATTCTTCAAGCTGGGCCGCAAGAAAGCCTGATCGCGACGGCGCGCCGCACCCTGCGGCGCGCATGTCTCCGTCCGGCTGCACCCCGCATAAGGCGAACCGCGGCCATGACGGCCGCCGGTCGCTTGCTGCGCCTGTTTCGATCGGGCCATATCGTCGCATCGGGGTGATTGGGCGCGTATCGACGCCCGCCCCGGTCGAGCGGTCCGGCGTTTTCCGCTATTATTGTCTTTATCGCCTGTCCCGCCATGACGGCCTCCGGGCCGTCGGCGCGGAATCAAGGCCGCATCAATCGATGGCTGAAAGGAAAACCGGCATGAGCGAACAGGATTCCTTCGATCTTAAAGCCGCGCTTGAGGAGCTTGAGCGCCTGATCACGACGCGCGTCGTGGCCGCCGAGCCGATTACCGTGGGCGATCATGTCATCACCCCGCTCTGCTCGGTGGGATTTGGATTTGGGTCCGGCCGCGGCAGCGGGCGCGGCGATGATAAAGGCGCCGAGCGCGGCTCCGGCGACGGCGCGGCGATCGGCTTCGGCGGCGGGGTGAAACCGGTCGCGGTGATCATCGCCGGACCGGACGGGGTGCGGGTGGAGTCGCTCGCCAAGGAGTCCAAAGGCCTTGATCTGGAAGGCGTGGCGCGCGCGCTTAAAGGCGACAAGGGCTCGGAGTGACGCTCCTTCTTTCGATCCTCGCGATCCTGATCGCGGGGGTGCTGATCGTCTTGTTTACGCCGGTCCGGATCACGTTGGAGGCTGCGGGCGGGCCGAGGCCGGAGCGCGTCGAAATCTGGTTTTGGAGCTGGCGCATTCATCGCTGGCGGGCGGGTCAGGAGAAGGGCGACACGCCCAAACCCGCCCCGAAGCCCGCGCCGGCGAAACGCAAAACAGCGCGCGAAGCCCGGCCGCTTCAAGACCGCGCTGGACCGATCTTCAAGCTTTTGTCCGGTCCGGCCGGCCGCCGCCTTTTAAGGCGGATGATGCGGTCGATGTCTTTTCCCGAATGCCGGCTTCACATCGCTTTCGGATCAGACGATCCGGCATTGACCGGCCTCTTCGCCGGCCCGGCTTACGCGATCAACGCTCGCCTGGGCTACGACCATCTCCGGCTGGAGCCGGACTTCATGCAGGAGACTTTGGCGATTGACGGCCGGCTTGCGCTGCAGACCTCGCTCGCGCGGCTGAGCGGTCCGCCGCTGCGTTTTCTGTTCGAGCCGGGCGCGGCGAGGGCGCTCTGGGCCCTGGCCGACGGCCCGCTCCGGCGCAAGCCGCGTCCGCAAACACAAACGCCGCGCTGACCGGGGTCAGCGCGGCGCATGCGATCGCTTATTGGAAAGCGTTGAGGCGCTCGACCCTAGCGGCGTCCGCCGCCGCGCTTGGGCAGCAGGCCTTCGCGCTGGGCGCGCTTGCGGGCCAGCTTGCGGGCCCGGCGGATCGCCTCGGCCTTCTGGCGCGCTTTCTTCTCAGACGGCTTTTCGTAGTGGTTGCGACGCTTCATTTCGCGGAAGGTGCCCTCCCGCTGCATCTTCTTCTTCAATGCCTTGAGCGCTTGCTCGACATTGTTATCGCGCACGACGATCTGAACGATGGCGTACTCTCCCTAATTCCTCGACAGGGGCGGCGGCGCCGCCCGATCTTCAACACTGGCGAGGATCAATGGGTCATCCAATCGATCTCGCGCCGGTTCGCTTCCAATGTAAGGCGCGCGATCTACCAGAGCTGAGCGCGCCTGTCCAGCGTGCGTGCGCGGCGAAACGCCCCGTGACGGCAGGCTTCGTGCGCCCTATGTAGACCACATGACGAATGACAACGCCCTGCCCGCCAAGAGCCGCGCCGACGCCGTGCGCGGCGCCCTTCTGGATGCGGCGCTGAACGAGGCCGCCTTTGACGGCTGGAACGCCCGCACCCTGGCGCGCGCCGCCGCGGCGGCCGGCTATTCGGACGGCGAGGTTCAGCTTTATTGTCCGGACGGCGTGCTTGATCTGATCGAGGTCTGGTCCCGTCAGGCCGACGAAGGCGCGCGGCAGGTTATTATAACCAGCGGCGCCAACCGGATTCGCGACAAGGTCGCGGGCGGCGTGATGGCCCGCCTCGACCAGATCGCCGGCCTTGAAGACGCCGCCTCGCGCGCCCGCGGCCGATTGCTGCTGCCGGACGGGCTTGATCGGGGCCGCCGGCTGATCTGGGCGACGTCCGACATGATCTGGCGCGCGATCGGGGACAAGTCCACGGATTATAACTTCTATTCCAAGCGCACCATATTGTCCGGCGTGTTCACGACGACCTTCATGATCTGGGTGGAGGACGCCGATCCGGAAAAGGCGAAGACCAAGGCTTTCCTCGACAATCGCATCGAGAATGTCATGCAGTTTGAGAAGGTGAAGGGTCAGGTCACCAAGCTGACCGGACGGCTGCCCAACCTGGCTGAGATCGCCAGCCGGGCGCGCTACGGCATGGGCCGGCGCTAAAGAGCTGCATCCAAATTCGCGGCGGCCTGCATCTAACCCGTGACGCGCCCCTACGCGTCGCGGCGCCCTGCTGTATCGACGGCGCCTCTGGCCCCGCCTGCTTCCCCAAGCCTCAGGCGGGGCCTAATGCGTTAAGGGCGCGCGTCAGGTTCGCCCCCGGTCCGCCGCTAGCGTCGATCTTCATCCATCCGATCTCGCCGCTGTCATAGCGCGCCTGTTTCGCGACCACGGACCGGTCAGCATCACTGGGATCTGCTGTTCGGGCGGCGACCCGGGCTTCGATGACGGTGCGATCGGCGTCCAGCCAGAGGCCCGTGAAGGCGGCGCCGGCCTCACGCGCGACCCGTTCCAGAGCGACGCGCTCATCCGGCCGCGAATGCACCGCGTCGACGATCACGCTGGCGCCGCCATTGAGGGCCGCGGCCGACTTAATGCGCTGGCGCTCATAAACCCGCGCCGAAGCCTCGCGCGTATAGGCGGCCTCGGGCAGACGGTCTCGCCAAGGGATCTCCAGCATCGCCTTGCGCTCCAGATCCGCGCGCAGCACCAGCGCCCCGGGCGGCGGCGCAAGATGAGACGCCAACCCCTCCGCTAACGTGGACTTGCCCGTGCCGGACAACCCGCCGACGCCGATCAAACGGGGCGTATGCGGCGCCGCACAGCGTTCGGCCAGCGCCAGATAGCGCGCGGCTTCATCAGCATCGCCCTCGCCGCCCCGCTCATAGCCGGTCATGGCCTTGATCAGGGCCCGCACGCCGCAAAAGACCGGCAAGAGCCCGATGGCGTCCGCCTCCGCCGGCGCCAGGCGCGCTGCGTATTGAGACAAGAGCGCCGCCGCCTCCACCTGCAGTCCGCGATGGACAAGGTCCATCACCAGGAAGGCGAGGTCGTAGAGCGTGTCGATCTCCGCCAGCTTTTCGTCGAATTCCAGCGCATCGAACAGCACCGGCGCGCCGTCCAGCATGACGATATTCTGCAAGTGCAGATCGCCATGACAGCGGCGCACCCATCCGGCCCGTCCGCGGGCGTCCAGTGTTTGCGCCTTTTCGGCCAGGACATTGTCCAGCGCCCGCTCCACGGCGTCCAAACGCGCCGCCGGCGCACCCGCTTCCTTGCGGCAGGCGGCGCCGACCCGGGCGAGCACCTGGCGCATGCGCGCCGCCTCGCCGGATCGCGGCCGCTGCGGCGCGCGCGCATGGCTTTCAAAGATCGCATCGGCCAGATCACGCGCCACGGGACCGTCAACGCGCCCGGTCTTCGCCCATTGGTCCAGCAAGGCCGCCTGGTCAAAGCGGGCCATCTCAAGCACCGGCTCCACCTTATCGCCGGCGTCCAGCTGCAAGCGGCCCGCCGCGTCTCGGCCAATCCAGCCCAGGCGGCGATAAAGCATCGGCGCATTGGCGGCGTTGACCGCGAGCTCGGCCGCGAGCGCCGCTTTGCGGCCCTCGACATCGGAGAAATCGAGATAGCCGTAATCGACCGGCTTTTTCAGCTTGTAGGCGGTGTCGCCCGCCAGGAAGACGCAGGCCGCATGGGTCTCGATGATCTGAACGGGCTGGCCGCCATGGGTGGCCGGGTCGGCCATCAGGCGATGAATGTCCGGGTCGAGCGGCGGCGCCGTCACGCGTCAATGTCTCCACGCCGCCGGGAGAAGAGGCCGGCGGCGCGCGGCGGCGCGGCCGCGAGAAAGCGCAACACGCCGTCCGGATCGGGCTGGGCGAGCGCGGAATTGATCCAGCGGGCTGCGGCGTCCGGACCCTCCTCGAGCTTGGCGGTCAGCATGCGCGCGGCCTTGCGCTCGGTCCGCGAAGTGACAGGCGGTCTCGCCAGACGCCCGGTGCGTGCAAAGCGGCTCGCTTCACTGCGCGCCCAGCGCGCCAAACGCAGCGCGGCGCGGCCCGCGCCGAAGCGCAAGCCGCCGGCGCCGGCCGGCGCGTGCACGACGCCGTTCGGGCCGGCCGGGGCGGGCGGGGTCGGGGCCAGCGGGAAGACCGCACGCTTCAGGGCGACGGGGTCAGCCTGCGCCCCAAGCGCATCGACACGGTCCAGCAGCCGCGCTCTCACCGCTGCGCCGTCATCACCGGGTCGGCACAGCCCCGTGCTCTCGATCAGGGCCGCGCCGTCAGGCAGGACCAGCGACTGGTCCATGACCACCCCGCCGCCCTCGACCCTCGCGCGAGAGATGGAGAAACCCGGCGTGATGTCGACTGAGCGAACCCGCGCAAACCAACTGACTTGGGTCCAGCAGCCGTCCGGCACTGCAGCGAGCGGTCCGGGACGCGTATCCGTAAGAGCAGCGGCGTGGATCGGTCCCAGGCTGGTGTTCAGCCGGAAGCCTTTGTCCCGGGTTTCGATCTGATCGATACGCACGCCCTCCTCCAGGGCGCCGGCGCTATCGGATGTCAGCCGGTCCAGGGCGGCGCTCTGGACATCGACAGCCTGCACAAGATCCAGCCGATCCGCCCTCAGCGTCTGCTCCAGCCCGTTCACGCATACCCGATCCAGGCGCTGGGAGACAAAGCGCTCCAGCGCGTGGCCGGGCCGGGCTGGAAACACCCACTGGCGGGGATTGGGACCGATCCGGCGCGGCTCCAGGACGATGACGCGCAGGCGGCGCGCCTGCGCCAGCGCTTCGCTGGCCATGAACAGCCCGGCCGCCCCGGCGCCGATTATCGCCAGGTCGACATGCAGATCCGAACGCAGGGCGAGGGCGCGATCCATAACGCTAGCTAGCGGGTTCCGCCCCCCTGACGTCAAGCGATGAGGATGCGGCGTTTATGCCACTTGGATACCCCTACTGAATATCCGAGTATTCCACTGGTCCTTTGGACGAGGACGCGTTGGAGACGACCTGCATGATGGATATGACCACCAATAAGCGCACCTTGCAGAAGGCCGCGACCAGAGCCGCGGTGATTTCAGCGGCGGGCCGGGTGTTTCGGAGCAAAGGCTATGCCGCCGCGACGATCGCCGTGATCGCGGAGGAGGCCAAAGTGTCCGCCGGCACGGTCCTGAACGCGGCGCCCACGAAAATCGCCCTGCTCAATCTGGTCATGGCGGAGGAATTCTCCGCGCTGGGTGCGGACAGCGACACCCTGCGCGCCGGTCTGTCCGGTGATTTCAGGACCGCAGTCGCGGCGCTTCTGGAATTGCACCTCAATCGTCATAACGAGACCCTGGCG
Organism: Oceanicaulis sp. BBD 1991-10; assembly: GCA_001657295.1. GTDB lineage: Bacteria > Pseudomonadota > Alphaproteobacteria > Caulobacterales > Maricaulaceae > Oceanicaulis. The sequence continues at coordinate 23,213 of LYSW01000025.1, forward strand.
ATGATGGGCCCGCTCCTGGCGGAGTGCTGGATGTCGGAGGGTGAAGAGTTTGAACGCTTTTACGCCAATATGGACCGGGCCTGGGGGCCTGTAAGGGCGGTATTGGACGAGGCGAAGGCTGATGGGAGGCTGGCGGCGAGCGTTGAAGTCGACGCCCTGGTGAAGTTTCTTCAGGACGCCTATCTGGGCGTGCTGCGCCGCTGCGCCTCCAACGAGCTCAGCCTGATGCAGGCCAGCGAATTGCTGCGCCGCCGGCTGGCCTTCGTGTTCGAGCCGGTCTGCGCCTAGCCCGGTTTCAATCACTCGATCGGCGCGCCGGCCTATTTGCGCACCAGCGGCCACATCAGTTCGCGCTGAGCGCTGACCGGCTCCAGGCCTTCGATCCCGAAATCCTCCGGATAGCGGCGCGTGATCTTGGCCGTGCCGAACAGCACGTCCCAGAAAAAGAGCAGATTGCCGAAATTGCCTTTGTAATTGGTCACCCCGTCCGACTTGTACATGCCGTGATGGGCGCTGTGGGTCGCGGGCGTGGAGATCGTGCGCTCCACCAGCCACATCACCGGCTGCAACGGCTTGACGCGGTAGAGCGCGTCATCCCAGCGCCAGGAAGAATGGGCCGCGAAGATCACGGTCATCTTCACGACCAGATAAAAGGCGTAAACGGGATAAAAGCCCAGATGCACCAGGCTGGCTGAAATCCAGATCCCCGGCATCAGCAGATAGTAAAAAAGATTGTTCCGGTACGCGATGCGGACGCTGAGATAGCGTCCGGAATGATGGGCGCGGTGCAGGTTGTAGAGCAGCGGTACGCTGTGGCTGGCCCGGTGCCACCAGTACTGGGTCATATCATCGCCGACCAGAAGAATGGCGATCATCACATACCAGGGCAGGAAGGCGAGGGCGTCGGCGGAACCGGGGCGGATCTGCTCGATCATCATCGGAGCAAGGGAGAAAATCACCGGCACCGTCACCAGCACGATGGTGAGCGAGGAGACCAGTTCGATCAGCACGTCGCGCCGCGACGCCTTGCCCTTTTGAGTGAAACGCCCCACCAGAATCTCGAGCAGGATGAAGCTGGCGAAAATGGCCGGCACCGCGATCTTCTCATTGACCATGCGTCATCCTCCCAAGCGCAGGATGTCGCCCAATCATTATAACATCAAATCAAAACAATTCATTTTGATATTCATTTAAGTTATAGTCACGCATGCTCACCCTGCGCGCCGCCAAGCTTTTTCTGACCGCCGCCGACGCCGGAACGCTGACCGCCGCCGCCGAGCGCCTGTGCATCTCCCAGCCCGCGGCCACAAAAGCGCTGGCGCAGTTGGAGCTCGGGCTGGGCGGCGCGCTATTTCAGCGGCAGGGGCGGCGCCTGGCGCTGACCGCGCTGGGGGCGGCCTTGCTGCCGCGGGCGCGGACCCTTGTTCAGCAAGCCGATGACCTTGAGGCGGAAGCCCGGCGCTGGCGCACCGGAGAGGCCGGCGCATTGCGGGTAGGCGTCGGTCCCAGCGTCGAATACCGCCTCCTTCCCGACGCTGTCGCTGGGTTTTACCGCGAAGGCCGGCGCGTGCGCCTGACGGTGACCTCCGGACCCGCCGGCGAATTGGTCGACGCCCTGCGCAGCGGGCGTCTGGATCTGGTCGCAGCCGATATCGGCGCGGCGCAGAGTGATGACAGCCTTTCGACCCTGCCGATGCCAGAAGAGACCGTGGGCGCGGCGGCCCGTGCGGATCACCCGGTGTTTTCCGGCGCCGAATTGGGCGCGTTTCCGGTCGCGTCAGCCACGCCGCCGGAGCGGCTGCGCACAGAACCCCTGCCCTGGGGACCGCGGGCGCCGGACATCGTGTGCGACGATTATTCGGTTCTGGCGCGGGCCTGTGCGGCGTCCGACCATATCCTCGCGGCGCCCGACACGGTCATCGATCGTGTGTGCGAGGAACACGGTCTGGTGCGCCTGGACATTCCCGACAACGCGATCCGGGTCAAGCCGGCGCTGATCCGCCGGACCGGCGCCCCCGATAATCCCGCTCTGGATGTGCTGTGTAATTGCTTTCTGGCCGCAGCGGGCGAAGGCGGATAAACCTCGACGATTAAAGACTAGTGGGGGAGCTTCATGCTGTTCGCCGTAACCTGCACCGACCGATTGGGCGCCAGGCGGATCCGGGTCGACAACCGTCAGGCGCATCTGGACTGGGCCGGCGCCGAGGACAGCCCTGTGAAAATGGCCGGGCCGCTGATCGGGCCTGACGGCGAACCGGTCGGCTCCTTGCTGATCGTGGAAGCGGCGGACGAGAAAGCCTTGCGGGAGATATTGAAAGCCGATCCCTACGCCCTCGCGGAGCTGTTCGCCGAAGTGTTCTGGATCCCGTTCAAATGGACCGTGAAGCCGCCGCGCGATCTGAAGTGAGCGCACCCGCCCCGGGCACGGTCTTAAAAGCGCTGGACCAGATTCCAGATCCGGGCGGCGCGCCGGCGGACCATGATGCGACGCCTATTCTGATCGTGCGCAGAGGCGAAACCGTGCGGGCCTATATCAATATCTGCCCGCATCAGGGCCGGCCGCTCTGCCTGCCTTCGGGCAAGACATTGATCAGCGAAGACCGCTTCATCGTCTGCCCGTTTCACGGCGCAAGCTTCGAGCTGGACACCGGCGCCGGAGCGGGCGGGCCCGGGGGCGGGGTCGGCTTGAAATCGGTCGCCGTGACCGTCAGGGACGGTCAGGTGATCGCAGCCTGATCGCCTAGTCGCCTGAGGCCGTTTGCGCCTGTGCGGTCCGGACCGCCGCGCGCAGCGCCTCAATCACCGCAGGCTCGGTCTGAACGACGCAGAAGCGCCCGTCGCGGAAGCGAAACGCGCCGGTCAATCCCTCGCGATCGAAGCCGGCGACCAGGTTATGGCGCAGGAAGTCGGCCACGGCGCCGTCGAACGCCACACGATCGTCCAGGCTCAAATCCGGCGTGCGGATGATGGCTTCTCCGGTTTCGCCATCGATATTCCACGCAGCGTGCACGCGCGCGTCCGCCCCGCGCGAGGCGAACGCGGTCCCGTCAGGCAGCGCCTGGGAGAAGCCCTCGTCGCCCGCCGCGCAGACATCGCGCGCCGCGATTGCGAGCGGGTCCAGCCTTTCCGCTTCACCGGTCTCCGGCTGCGGCGCCGGCTCGGTCGCCTCGGCGGCGGCCTCGACAGGCGGCGTTTCCGGCTCGGCCTCCGGCGCCTCGGCGCAGGCGGCCAGCAAAAGCACGAATGCGGAGGGTGCTAGCAAACGCAAAGCGGTCATGACGAAATCCCCATTCATCCGGTCGCGGCGACGACGCGCCGGTCGGGCGCTCCTTTAGCGGCCCGGGGCAGCCGGGAAAAGGGTGCGGCGCTCTCTGTCACGGAAGGATCATGAAAGCCGGCCGCATCCAGCCTAGCGCTTGAAGAAGGCCTGGGCCTCGCGGACCAGGGCGTCGCGTGCGCTGGCGACGATTTTCGCGCCTTTTTCCGCGGTGGCGCCGGAGGGATCGGATCCGATCCGGCCATCGGCGAAGCGCGCTCGATAATCCGCGGCGTCGGCGAAGCCGCCTTCGGGCGCGATCTTGGGGTTCAGGGTTACAGTCTTCACCGCGGCCGGGTAGGCGTAATAGGTCACCGAGATTTCCGAAGCGGTGGCGTGGCTGCCGTCCGCGACCGGGAAGATCGAGCGGCAAACCTCCATCACGCCGGGCAATTCCCACCAATTGGCCAGCTTGAGCCGGTAGGGACACGGATCGGCGTCGAGCGACCAGCCCGCATAGCTTTCAGCGAACGCCGCCTGAATGGTCGCGATATTGCCGCCATGGCCGTTGAGGAAGTAGATCCGTTCAAAGCCGTGCCGGTGCAGGCTGTCGATCCAGTCGCAAATCGCCGCGATCATGGTGGAGGGACGAAGCGTCATCGAGCCGGGAAAGCCCAAATGATGCTGGGCGACGCCGACATTGAAGGTCGGCCCGATCAACAAGCCGCCGGCCTCGCCTGCTTCATGGGCGATGATTTCGGGGCAAATGGCGTCGGTGCCCACCAGCCCGTTGGGGCCATGCTGTTCGGTGGACCCGATCGGGATGATGATCCCCTTCGAGCCCTCCAGATACGCCTCGACTTCCGGCCAGGATGCGGTGTGCAAAAGCATGACGGGGCTCCTTAGCCGGATCGACCCGTGCACAGGACAGCATGTCGCACCCCCTGGCAAGCTGATCGGTCAGGATCAAGGGTCGGGCTCTTTGAGTTCGAAGGCGATGGCTGTCCTAGACCAGACCCGACCGCCGCTTGAACTTGTCGAGATAGAGCGTCTGATCCGGCGTCGGGTCGGGGCACCGTTCCACGGCCGCGGCGATCAATCCGCAAAGGTCGGCCAGCGCCGCCTTGTCGACGCTTTGCGCCAGCTTGTCGGTGAGTTTGTTCACGGCGTTGATCGGATCTTTCAGGACGCTGAGATGCCAGATCGCGCGGGCGAGCAAGGCGTGGGCGAACGCTTCATCGATCTCAAACAGGCGAACCATGTCCGCCTCGATCGCAGCCTTCTGCGCCGCGCTCACTTCGCCCGCGCACTTCGCTGCGCCATATAGGAGCGCAGCTGCAAGCTCGCGCGGATCGTCGATGACGTCGACGCCCTGCTTGCCCGCCTTTTGCTTGAAGCGCATTTTGCGCGGCAGGTTCGCCAGGCCTTCTGCGGCGTCGGCGATTTCGCGCGCGGCGCGGCCTGCCTGCTGAATGCGCCAGATCAGCATGCCGACGCCGCCCAGAACGCCCAAAATCGCTAGCAGCATGCCCATGAGCCTCTCCCTTCAGGCGAGTATGGCGGCCGCCGGTCAGCCCCGCAATCATCGCTTCGCGGACCTTGCGCCGCACCGCCTCCGCGCGCCATCCTGATCAAAGCCGACAGCATGGGAGGAGGACGCCATGGCCGACGCGATCATCGAGACGCCGGACAATTTCGCGGACGCCCGGATCAACGCCGAGCGTTATCAGGCGATGTATCGCCGCTCCCTCCTGGAGCCGGACGCCTTCTGGCGCGACGAGATGCGGCGCGTCGACTGGATCACTGAGCCGACGAAGATTTCAGACGTCTCGTTCGCCAAGGATGATCTGCACATTCGCTGGTTTGAGGACGGGGTTCTTAATGTCAGCGCCAATTGCATCGACCGCCACCTGCCCGAGCGCGCCAACAAGGTCGCCATTTTGTGGGAAGGCGATAATCCGGCCTATCACCACGCCATCACCTACGCCCAGCTGTTCAACCATGTCTGCCGCTTCGCCAACGAGCTCAAAGCCATCGGCGTGACAAAGGGCGACCGGGTCACGCTCTACATGCCGATGATCCCGGAGGCGGCCTACGCCATGCTGGCCTGTGCGCGCATCGGCGCGGTGCATTCAGTGGTCTTCGGCGGGTTTTCACCCGAGGCGCTGGCCGGCCGGCTCACCGATTGTCAAAGCGAATTCATCGTCACCGCCGATCAGGGCGTGCGCGGCGGCAAAGGCGTGCCTTTAAAAGCCAATGTGGACAAGGCGATCGAGATCGCCGGCGGGGTCAAGGCCGTGCTTTGCATCCGCCACACGGGCGCCGAGATCGGCTGGGTGGAGGGCCGGGACCATTGGCACCATGAATTGGCGTTGACCGTCGACGCCCACTGCGCGCCGGAGCCGATGAAGGCGGAAGATCCGCTCTTCATCCTGTATACGTCGGGCTCCACCGGAAAGCCCAAGGGCGTGCTGCACACCACGGGCGGCTATCTGGTCTGGGCCTCGATGACGTGTGACTACACCTTCGATCTTAAAGATAGCGACGTCTTCTGGTGCACGGCCGATGTCGGCTGGGTCACCGGCCACAGCTATATCGTCTACGGCCCGCTGGCCAACGGCGCGACGACGCTGATGTTTGAAGGCGTGCCCACCTATCCGGGCCCGGACCGCTTCTGGCGCATCGTCGCCAAGCATAAGGTGACGACGCTTTACACCGCGCCGACCGCGATCCGCGCTCTGATGCGCGAAGGCGAGGCGCCGGTGAAACGGCACGACCGCTCGTCGCTGCGCCTTCTGGGCACGGTGGGCGAACCGATCAATCCGGAGGCCTGGCGCTGGTATCATGAGGTGGTGGGGGAGACGCGCTGCCCCATCGTGGACACATGGTGGCAGACCGAGACCGGCGGCCATCTCATCACGCCCTTGCCCGGCGCCCATGGCCTCAAGCCCGGCTCGGCGAGCTTTCCGATGTTCGGCATCCGCCCGGCCTTGGTGGATGCTGAGGGCAAGCGCCTGCCCGATGAAGGCGAGGTGGAAGGCAATCTGGTGCTTCTGGGCAGCTGGCCCGGCCAGATGCGCACGGTGTACGGCGACCATCAGCGCTTCATCGACACCTATTTCTCCACTTATGAGGGCATGTATTTCACCGGCGACGGCGCCCGGCGCGACAGGGATGGCTATTGGTGGATCACCGGCCGGGTGGACGATGTGCTCAACGTCTCCGGTCACCGCCTCGGCACGGCGGAGATCGAAAGCGCCCTGGTCGCCCATGAGCTGGTCGCGGAAGCCGCGGTGGTGGGCTATCCGCACGATATCAAAGGCCAGGGCATCTATTGCTTCGTGACTCTGGTCGCCGGGCTGGAGCCGACGGACCAGACCGCCAAGAATCTTAAAGCCCATGTCCGCCAGGAGATCGGACCGGTCGCCACGCCGGACATCCTCCAATTCGCACCGGGCCTGCCCAAAACCCGTTCCGGCAAGATCATGCGCCGCATCCTGCGCAAGATTGCAGAGGGCGAGTTCGACAAGCTGGGCGATGTCTCAACCCTGGCCGACCCGGGTGTCGTCGACGAATTGATCGCAGGGCGCAAAGCCGCGGGGTGAGCTGAGAATACGACCTGTGATTTAATACTGGATTGACGTTTCACCCTGTGTTTGCATCATGGGGGCATGCCTGGTTCCGGTCCTGATCCGAAAGACGTTCTGGTCAGTCCGCTGGCGGACCTGATCCGCGAGACCGGGGTCGCCGTGGCCGAAGCGCATGGCGCCCTAGGGGCGGCTAATCTGGAGCTGGTCCGGAACACGCCTGATGAGCTCAAGGTTCTGGGCTGGACGCCTGCCTGGTTCGAGCTGGCGGAGGTGGAGGCCGAGATCAGCCTCGCCTTCCATGTAGAGGAAAGCCAAGCCAGCGAGTCCGGAGGCAAGCGCCGCTGGCGGCTGCTTGCAGCCCCGCACAACGCCAAATACCAGAACGCCTTCAAGTATTCCGCAGAGGGCCGCAGCAAGGTCACGGTGAAATTCGCCGCGGCGCCGCCGCCGACCGCACTACAGCCGGACACGGAGGATTAAGCGATGGCGCGCCGGCCCAGACCTCCGACTCTGACCAATTTGACGGCGGCGCGCGACCTCATCTCCATCAATCCGGAGGCGATCCCGGACCCGCGCGAGCGGCAACGGTTCGAATTGCTGCAGGGCCAGTTGCGCGCCCAGGCCGTGGAGGCGGAGAAATCGCTCAGGGAGCTTGACCGCCAGAAGGCCCAGAGCGACCAACTGCGCAAGGATCTGACCGCCGCGCGGCGCGAAGCGCGAACCGCGGGCGACCGCGCCGCCGCCCTGTCCGCCCAGGTCGCGCAATCGCGGACCCTGAACCGGGAGCTGGATCAGGTTCGCCGGCAGAACACCCAGCTTCAGCGCACGATCGAGACGCGCGACGCCTCCATCACGCAGCTGCAGTCCGAGCGTCGCGATCTCGATGTGCGGATCGCCGCCTTGCAGGCCGGCGCGGAGCGCGTGGCGGTTCTCGATCGCGATCTCGCCGCGCTTCGCGCCGATCTGGCGGCCCGCGACGCTCTGATCGAAACCCTTCAGGAACAGGCGCACGCCCCAGGCGCGGCGCAGGCTGGAGCTACGAAAGAGCCCAAGGCGCTGATCGAGATGCTGCACCGGGACCTGACCGAGTTGAGCGCTGCGGAAGGCGGCGCCTTCGCTCTCGATGATGTGGAGATCGATCTTGTCGCCCCGCTCGATGTGGAGAGCGACCGGGCGGTGATGCGCTTCAATCCCGCCGCCCTGAGCGCGCCGGAAGGCGCGTCGCGCATACGATTTCGTCTCACCCGCAATGCGCAGATCCGCGCCACGGATGAGGAGGCGGATTAACCGGCCGCGTCCGCGGCCACGACGCTGAAAGGAGCCCCCCATGAGCGTTGGACAGGAACTCTTAAACGTACCTTTCGCGGAGATGGTGCAGAAGCTTGCGCTCGCCGTGGCGGAAGGCCAGACCAAGCTGGACACCAACTCCACCGAGGTCGCCAAATTCATGGCGACGACAGACATCAAGCTGCCCGGCATCAAGACGTCGGATCCGGATGTCACCGTGCCGCTGATCGCCCTGGGATTTTATCCCAGCTTTTATCAGGTCACGACCGCCGAGGTTGAAGTGAAGATGGCGATCTCCATGACCAAGACTCGGGAGACCAGCGCGTCGCTGAGCGTGAAAGGCGGATGGGGTCCCGTCTCCGCGCAGGTGAATGCGTCCTACGCGTCGAAATACAGCTATAGCCAGGAAGGCTCTTCGCGCCTGTATTTCAAAATGGCGCCCACGCCGCCGCCGGCCTTGCTGGAAGCCTATGTCCAGGCCCTGATCGAAGAGCGCAAAAAGCCATTGGAGCAGGCGATCCCGGAAGACAATCCAGCACCGGCCCCAAGCCCGGCGCCGAACTGATCGTAACCCGGAAGGCCGCGTAAAACCCCAATTATTGCGGGCGCTATTGCGCCGCAGCAAATCATGTTGCATGCGCGAAGAAACAGACTATCTACCGCGACGAAATCGATTCGCCGCGGAGCTTTGCTGTGCCATTCATTCCTTATGCTGTCGGCGCCTTCATGCTGCTGCCTTTCGCCATCTGGGCGGGGCTTTTCATGCTGTTTCCGGGGCCCAAGCCCGGCATTACGGACTCTCCGATGATTGCGGCGCTGGTGGCGGTGTCTCTGCCGTTGGCGCTGTTTCATTACATCGCGGCGCTGGGCTATATCGCCAATTCCATGGCGGGCCGCGCGGGTGAGGAATTGCCGGTCTGGCGTCCGGCGCGCCTTCTCCAGCGCGCCATGGCGCCGCTCAGCGCGATGCTGGCGCTCGCCGCGATGAGCGCGCTTCACGTGATCGGCGAGAGCCTGTTCGCGGTCGCCGCCGTGGGCGCGGCGGGCCTGTTCATGTCGGCGGTTATGGCGGTGGCCCGCCGACCGCGCCGCAGCGCGGCCGTGATGGCCGCGCCGGGTCAATGGGTGCGACGGGGCGTTTATGCGCTCAGCACGGCGGTCACCCGGCTGCCGGTCATCGGCCGCTTCTGGCGCGAGCTGGCGGCCAATCCCGACCGCGCCGCGCCGCTGGTGCTGATCAACACCGCCCTGGGCCTGGCCTTGATCGCGGTCGTGTTCGGTTTCTCGGCCCTGGTCGTGCCCGCGATGATCGCGGCGCCGCTGATCTTCTTCCTGATGATGAGCCTGGCGGCGGACTGACCCCGGAAGTCCCGGCCGCCGCCACATCCCCCAATCTCGACAGGGTGAACAGCGTTCGCCTATCCTCTCCTGATCGGGCGAAGAGCGCACAGCGCCGCGCCATACGGGGAGGACGAGACGATGGGCCATTTGCGCATCGCCGGATCAGCGCTGGTCGGCGCGGTCCTTTTGGCGGCCTGCGGCGGCGAGCCGGACGGCCGGGACGTGTCCGGCTTTGACCGAGCGTATCAAGACACGCTGATGGAAGCCTTGCTGGACGCCCGGCCGGGCGATGTCATCGAGATTCCCGCCGGCGAGTTTCTCATTGAGCGCGGCCTGTCCCTGGCCAATGTGGACGGGGTCACCATTCGCGGCGCCGGGATGGAGCAGACCATCCTGTCCTTCGCCGAGCAGCGTCAGGGCGCGGAAGGCCTGCTGGTCTCCGGCTCGGATGATTTCACGATCGAAAATCTCGCCATCGAGGACACGATCGGCGATGCGCTGAAGATCACCGACGGGACCAATATCATCATTCGCGGCGTGCGCATCGAGTGGACCAACGGGCCCTCGACCGACAACGGCGCCTATGCGCTCTATCCGGTTCAGAGCACCAATGTCCTGATCGAAGACAGCGTGGCGATCGGCGCCTCGGACGCCGGCATCTATGTGGGCCAGTCGGACAATATCATCGTCCGCAACAACCGCGCCGAATTCAATGTCGCCGGCATCGAGATCGAAAACTCCCGCAATGCGGACGTCTACGGCAATGTGGCGGCCAACAATACCGGCGGCATTTTGGTCTTCGACATGCCGCACCTGCCCCGGCCGGGTTTCGGCACGCGGGTCTTCGACAATGACGTCTATGAGAACAACACCGCCAATTTCGCCCATGCCGGCACGGCCGTGGCCAGCGTTCCCGCCGGCACCGGCATGCTGGTCAATGCGGGCGATGGGATTGAAGTCTTCGACAATCGCTTCCGCGACAATCGCACCGCCCATGTCATCATCTCCTCCTTTTTCTCCTCCGGCTGGGACGGCGTGCAGCTGAGCGAGGATTACGATCCTTATCCGGAAGCCATTTTCATCGGCGCCAACAGTTTCGAAGGCGGCGGCGGCAATCCGGACGGACTGGAATTGCAGGCGCTTCGGATCGCCAAATTCGGACCGACCGGGCGCTTCCCGCCGGTGGTCTGGGACGGGTTCGCGGACGCCAACAAGATGGTCGACGGCGTCTTGCCGGAGGCGATGCGCATCTGTGTCGACGCGGTCGAGGTCTTAAACGCCGACCTGCCCAATGACGCGGCGGACGCCCGGCTGGAAGGCGACGCCCATCGCTGCCGCCTGCCGCGCCTGACGCCGGTCGCGCTGGAGCTCTGAATGCGGATCCTCCTCGCGGCGCTCGCCGGCCTGGCCCTGGCGGCCTGCACCGCAGGCGAGGTCGACCTGGGCCCCGCGCCCGAGCCGCCAACCCCGCAGAGCTTCGCCGACGGCTGGCCCCGCGCCCTGTCCGAGTGGGGTCAGCTGGCCGCCGGCGGCGGCGTGCTGGTGCTGGGCGAGGAGGTGACCGCCTATGATCTCAACACGGCTTTATTCACCGACGACGCGCTGAAGCTGCGCACGGTCTGGCTGCCGGACGGTGCGGATCCGGCCGCCTATCACGCGCGCGAGGTCTTCGACTTTCCCAACGGCACGGTGATCACCAAGACCTTCTATTATCCGCGCGCCGGACGAAGCTTCGCCCGGGTGAGCGGGGATGGCGAGCCGATGGCTCATTTTACGGGAGACCGCCTGGATCTTACACAGGTCCGCCTGATAGAGACCCGTATCCTGGTGCGGCGCGGCCTCAGCTGGGACGCCGTGTCCTACCAGTGGAACGACGCGCAGACCGACGCCGTGCTGGCCCGGACCGGCGCCTTCGTCGACTTGACCCTGGTCAGCGCCGCAGGCGGCGACGAGCGCCTCGACTATCTCATCCCCAACACCAATCAATGCGCCAATTGCCATATCACCGACACGGCCGACGAGCGCGGCGTGCGTCCCATCGGCCCCAAAGCGCGCCATCTCAATCGCGATTTCGCCTATTCGGATGGCCCGGCCAATCAACTCGCGCGCTGGGTCGGCGCCGGCCTGCTCGCCGGCGCGCCGGAGGATGCGCCCGCCGCGCCGGCCTGGACCGGCGGCGTGCCGGCGTCCGAACTGGCGCTGGAGGCGGCGGCGCGCGCCTATCTGGACATTAATTGCGCCCATTGCCATTCGCGCACCGGGCAGGCGGACACGTCCGGCCTCTATCTGGAGCCCTGGGAGCCCGCCAGCGCCAATCTGGGCCTGTGCAAGCCGCCGATCGCCGCCGGGAGGGGCGCCGGGAACCGCCTGTATTCCATTGTCCCAGGCGAGCCGGACGCCTCAATCTTCACCTACCGCATGGAATCGACCGGCGCCGATATCATGATGCCGGAGCTCGGCCGGTCCTCAGTGCATGAACAGGGCGTGGCGCTGATCGCAGCCTGGATTGATCAGATGGCGGGAGGGTGCGGTTAAGCAAAACCGCCAAAAGCGCCTTGGCGCAGCTGTGTTGGACGGGCATGGTCGCGCCTGTCCGTCCCCCTCTGGAGCGCCTCGCATGTCCCGACCCGTCCTGTTCGCCGCGCTGGCTGGCTTTGCGGCCGCCGCCTGCACAACGACCGAACCCGTTTGCCGCGAGGCCAGCGCCGCCGAGCGCGCCTTGTTCGGCGCCATCGTCGCGCATGATGAAGCCCGCGTCGCCGACCTGATGGCGCCGACGCCGCAAGCCCAGCGCCTGCGCGCGCTGGATCCGCAGATCGAGCAGCAGGTGTTCGGCGCGCGCATGGGCGATCGCTCTGTCCGCACTGTGCTGATGCAGCCGCCGCTCTGCCTTTATGATCAGGCGCTCTCGTCTGAAGAGCGGGTGACCTATGTCTTTCCCGCCGGCCGCTTTGAAGCGCTGCAGAACCCGGAGGCGCCGGGCGCGGAGTTGGGCCGTGCGGGCAGCGATCACCTGGCCTGCCGCTTCATCTCCGAGAATGGGCAATGGCGTCTAAGCGACGCCTGCCTGGGAACGTTCGGACCCCAAACACCGGCGAGCTAAAGCGCTCTCCGTCTGGCCGCTCACTCGGATGACGGGCGCGCCGACCCGGCATCGGCTCTGGCGGACTGCGTCGCGCACCCGACAATGGCCGGCGCCTTGTGAATGAGCGCGTCATTGGTGAGGGCGTGCACCATGAATAAGGCGAAATCGATGCGCTTGGTCATATTGCTCGCCAAAATGGGGTCGCCGACATGGTGTGACCAAACCGGCAATCCGTCGCTCGGACCTTCCTCCAAGTCCGATCCGCGGACCACGGTCCAACGTGCTTTCGAGGAAAAAATCCGGCGGCACGCCTCAACCTGATCCTCGATATCGGCGAAACGCAGTCCTTTGGCGATCCATCCGAAAATCTTGAGGAAGGCTCTGGCGCGCCAGGAATAGACATCCTGACCGTCCAGGCTGATATGCCAGCCGCAGGAGAACACCAAGCGGGCGTCCGGCGCCGCCCCATCAAGCACCGCCTGCGCCGTGCCGGCCGCATAGCCCTTAACGCCCCACGGAACCAGAACGACAAGGACGCCGTCGCACCCCTTCACCGCGCGCGCAACGATGTCTGCGTCATCGGTCGGTCCGGGGAATATCGTGATCTGATCCTTGAACCGGTCGAGCTTGTGGACGCTTTGAGCGCGGCAAACGCCGACCACGTCATAATCCCGGGCCAGCGCATGCTCGACCATGTATTGGCCGAGCTTGCCGGAAATCCCGATGATGCAGACCCGCTTCATCGCCCGCCCCGCTGATCACAAGGCCCGGACTCAAGCCCTATGGCGAAATCCGAACACCCTTGTCCGGACGTGGCATGTTACGACAGGCGGACCTTCGGCGACAGGCCGCAAGACGCCCGGCCGCGTCGGCGCGCTTACGCCGCCGCGTCGAGATCGGCGCGGAAGCGGGCCAGCTCCTCACCCAGCCGCCGCGCTGCGGCGGACAGCTGCTCGGCTGCGCCTTCAAAACGCTCGGACGCGTCATTGGTGCGGCCGGCGGCGTCGGACACGGCGGAGGCTTCTTCACCGACACGCGCCGTGGATCCGGCGGCGTCCGCAGCCAGGCGCGCGATCTCATCGGTGGCGCTGGCCTGCTCGGAGAACGCCCCGCGCGCGCCAGTGGAGGCCGACCGCACTTCATCAATCGTGCCGGAAATCTGATTGAGGCCCGAACCGGCGGCATCGGCGGTCGGCGGCGCGGCGCATGGCGTCGATCTTCTCGCGAATATCGCCGGTCGCCTTGCCGGTCTGGTCGGCGAGATCCTTGACCTCGCTGGCGACGACCGCAAAGCCCTTGCCGGCTTCGCCGGCGCGCGCCGCTTCGATGGTCGCGTTGAGCGCGAGCAGATTGGTCTGTTCGGCGATCGAGGTGACCAGCACGACAATATCTTCAATCTCCCGGGCCGCGGTCTCCAGCTCAGCCATTGAGCCGCCCGCGCGCCGCGCCTCGTCACCGGCGCGCTCGGAAATGCTGTCCGCTTCGGTCAGGGTGCGGCTCACCTCGGCGATCGACGCGGCCAATTCCTGCGCCGCCGAGGCCACGGCCTCGACATGGCCGCTGGTTTCACGCGCCTGGTTGGACGCCGCTTCCGCGCTGGACCGCGTGGCGCCGGCGTCGCCGCGCAATCCTTCGGCCAGCTCCGCCAGCTCGGACGCGGCGGATTGAAGCTGAGTCAGGATGCCCCCGACCGCGCCCTCGAAACCATTGGCGATCCGCGCAATCTCTTCGCGGGATTTCTCGGCGGCTTGCTGACGCTCCTGATCCGCCTTGGCCAGTTGGCTGGCCTGGGTGTTTGCGGCCGTCGCCTCGGCCAGGCTCATATCGGCGTCCGTGAGCGCATCCGTAATCGCCTTGGCGAGCCAGATCAGCAGCGCGGTCTGGCCGACCACAACCACGGCATGGAAGACGACCCGGCCGAAATCGCCGCCGCCGGGGAAGACCGCAGCCGGCAAAGCGAAGTTGAGCACCAGGTGATGGAGCGCCGCAGCGCCGGCCGCGGCGAGGAGCGCGCGCCAATCGCACAAGATCGTCACCGCCGCGAGCGCCGCGAAGAAGGTCATGTGCATGTCGATCTGCCAGGACTGGCCGCTCATCATGAAGGTCAAGCAGGCGGGAAACGCCATCATGGCGGCGCCGAAGACCGCGCGCGTCGTCCACTCCAGCGGCGCCGTGCGCCAGGCGGCGAAGGCCAGACCGACCGCCGCCGCGAGGATCAATCCGCCGGGCAGCGCCTTGGCTGGGTCAACGAGCAGACTCGCCAGAACATAGATCGGGACGGTCCCGGCCATACCAAAGAATAAGATGCGTTGCGCGCGCGCGCGCATGGAGTCGAGACGGGTCATCAGATCGGGTTCCCAATAGATGTGTCGGAGAAATCAAAATCGGATCGGCAGCCGCCGAGCAGGATCGGGTCGGCGAGAAGCCAGGCCCCGGCCGCGGACAAGCGCAACCGGCCGCCTTCATCGGTGTCGACGACGGCGCTGCCGGGCAGAGCGCCGAAGCGCACGAGAGTCGCGTCAGAGGCGGCGACGGCTTGCAGCACCTCGCGCCGGTCCAGCCGCGGATCAAACAGCACGGCCGTTTGACCGGACGGCGGCGCAGCGCTGATCGCCAGCGCCAGCGGCGCGAGGCCGATCAGGGCGAAAACGCCAATCAGGCAAAGAAAAGGAGCGGTCCGAGCCACATGCGGTCCTTTGACGCAGTTGAGGACCTGTCTATGGCTCGGGCTTGGTTAACGCAGCGTTGTGGCGCTGCATGTCTAAACCTGTGCGGTTATCGTTCAATCACTTAGCGTGTTGCGTGAATACGCGTCACGACTCGATATCCGGTTCGACATCCTCCGGCGCCGTCTCCGCGCCGAATCGCGCCGGGGCGGGGTCGAGCACCCGGAAACCGCTGGAGCGGACCGTATAGACCGCCAATCCGCGCTCAATCGTCCCGTCTTCACGGAAGCGGAACAGGCCGTCCACCCCCAGGAAGCCCTCCTCATCGATCAAGCGTCCGCTGGAGAAGCCGTCGCCCTCCGCCGCCATCAGCGCCGCCAGGGACGCCGCGTCATATCCAAGGCCGGCGAGGCGCGACGGGGCGTCGCCGAAAACGCTGTCATAGGTCTGCTCGAACCGCGTGCGAGACGCCGGGTCCGGCCCGGCGAACCAGCCATGGGCCAGCGCCGGCTCCCGCGCCAACGCCGGATCGCGCCACAGGCCGGTGCCGATGAATTTCACCAGCAAGGGATCGATGTCTTCGTACAGCATCACCGGCGCCAGCATGCGCAGCCGGTCTCCGCCTTCCGGCAGGAGCAGGACCTGAAACGCGGAGGCTTGTGACGGGGTCCAGTCCGCGCCGCTCATCAAGGCCGCCTCGGCCGGATCGAGCATCTCGATTCCAGTGGAGGCCAGGCGCGCCGCCGCCTCGGTCATCGCCGAGATGCCGCCGTCATAGAAGGCTTCCGCCACCAGGCCGGTGGCGAATTCGCGCTCCTCGAGTTCCGGCTCGGCGTCTTCCGGCGCATCGTCCGGCAACGGCAGCTCGATCATCGCGAATTCGGACAAGGGCGCCTCGCCGAGGGCCTGCGTGATGACGTCGGCGTAGGCGCTGTAGGCGACCTGGCCGTAGGCGGTCGCCGGTCCGGCGAACGCAAACCGCGTAGCGCCCTGTTCCAGCGCGAACTCGGTGACCCGGCGCACTTCTTCATTGGGCGGGAAACTCAATAGGAATACGCCGTCGCCGGCGACCGTGGAGTCGGTGGAGAAGGCGATCACCGGCACGTCCGCGCCGTTCGCGACCGCGCCGGCGGCCGCGACGGCGCCGGAAAACAGCGGTCCCAGGATCAGATCGGCGCCGTCGGCCAGAGCGGCCTCGGCGGCCGTACGGGCCCCGTCCGGCGTTCCGCCGGTGTCTTTGGGCAGCAAGAGCACGTCATCGCCTGCACGTTCAAACAGGGCCAGCTCAGCGGCGTTGAGGATGTTCTCCGCCTCAGAGCGGGCGGCGGCGGCGCGGGCGCTGAAGGGCAAAAGCAGCGCCACCCGGGTGACCGGTTGGCCGCGCATATGCGCCGGCGTGAAGCCCAGCTCCGCGATCTCCACCGGCAGGACGGCCGGCGCGGGCGGAGCGCCGACGACGGGCGGCGGCGCGGCGACCTGGACCGGGGCCGGCGGCGGCGTCGCGCAGGCCGCCAGCGTCAGCAGCGCTAATCCGCCGATGGCGAAAAGGCGGCGGCTTGGCGATCGTCCCGGCTTCGGCGATGCTTGAACGGTCATGGCCCGTCACCCTCTCTGCAACGCCGCAATCTCGCGCGGCTCGCCCCCATGGCGCGAAGCTAGCTTCGGCGCGCTTTGCGAGCAAGCGCGGACCCTGCGCGGCGCGAGATGAGCCGAACGGTCCGCCGCCGCCGCGCAGAGCGCTGGGGACGGCGCGCCGAGACCCTGGCGGTCTGGCGGCTGAGGCTGGCCGGATGGACGATCCTGGAACGGCGCGCCCGGACCGGCGCCGGAGAGCTGGATATCGTGGCGCGCCGCGGGACTGTTCTGGCCTTTGTGGAAGTGAAGGCGCGCGGCGATCTCGCTGCGGCGATGGAGGCGGTCAGCGCCCATCAGCGCCGCCGGATCCTGCGCGCCGCCGCCATATGGCGCGCCCGGCGCCCGGACGTGGACGGGTTGCAGACGCGTTTCGACGTCATCGTCTGCGCGCCCTGGCGCTGGCCGGCGAAGCGGGAAAGCGCCTTCACTGCCGAGACCGGATCGAGTCTTGATCTGATCTAACTGGAATGACACGTGCCGGACGCTGCGGTCAGCCCTAGGGTGAACGCGCCGTTTACCCTTCCAGCCCAAGCTGTCCCGGCTGGGGATTGATATGAGGTCGCCCGTGTTCGCTCCGCTCCGCCTGTCCGTCATCGCCGCCGCCCTCCTGCTCGCAGGCTGCGCGGCATTACAGTCTGAGCGCTCCACCGGGCGCCAGATTGATGATTTCAATGCGGCGGCGGCGATCAAGTCCGCCATGTTGCGCGCCGAAGGCTACCGGCTAGGCGGCGTCGATGTGGAGGTGACCGAAGGCGTCGCGCTTCTGACCGGAACCGTCCCGCGCGCGGAAGACCGCGTCTATGCCGAGTGCGTGACCTGGAGCGCGCCGTCCGTGCGCCAGGTCAGCAACCGCATCGATGTCGGCGGCAGCCGCGGCCGGACCCAGGCGGCCCGCGATGCGCTGATCACCCAACGGGTGCGCGCGCGCCTGGTGGCTGACAGCTCTGTGCGCTCGGTGAATTTCAATATCGAGACCCATAACGGCGCAGTTCATCTGTTGGGTTTCGCCCGAAATGAGGCCGAGCGGCGGCGCGCTGCGACGCACGCTTCGCTGGCCGAGGGCGTCAGAGAGGTCGTCGATCTGGTTCGGGTCTTCGGCGAGACGCCCGACACGCCGCCGCGCGGCGCGCTTCAGGCGGCGGCATGTGACGGGCCGGTCGCCCCGACTGTCGCCCCGGCCCTGTCCGATCCCGAGCCGGTGGACGAGGCGCCGCTGCAGCCTGTTGATCCCGGCCCGTCGCTGAACGCCGCCGGGTCGGACTCCCGCTGATTCACCAGTTTCGCACGAATTATTGCGTAATTTTCGCGTATGGGTTGACTTGTCTCGTCATCTGTACCACTCTTGTTCCCGCTTTGATCCAGCTTGTTCACAGCCATGTGTGGAAAAAGCACGACACCATGAGTTTAGTTGAATCTTTTCAATGAGCGAGCGTAATGAGTATTCGAACTGAATCCGCCGCCTATGAGGGCGCTTGCGCCAAGCCGGTGGAGGTTCAGGTCCAATTGGCCGGCGGCACGCCGACTTTCGTCGTCGTCGGTCTCGCCGACAAAGCCGTCGCGGAAAGCCGCGAGCGGGTCCGCGCCGCTTTCGCCGCCATCGGTCTCTCCCTGCCGAGCAAGCGATTAATCGTCAATCTGGCCCCGGCGGACCGGCCTAAAGAGGGCTCCCATTTCGACCTGCCCATCGCCATGGGCCTGTTGGGCGCTTTGGGCGTTTTACCGCCCGACGTCCTGGACGAGCACCTCGCCATGGGCGAGTTGGGCCTGGACGGGTCCATCGCACCTGCGCCGGGCGCCCTGCCGGCGGCCATGCTGGCGGCGGAACGCGGTCGCGGCTTCATCTGTCCGGAGGCCTGCGGACCCGAGGCGGCGTGGGCGGGCGGCGATCTGCCCATCCTGGCGCCCGGTTCGCTGATTCAGCTGATCAATCATTTCAAAGGCGGACAAGTGCTCGCGCGCCCAGCGCCGGGCGAACTCGACGACGGCGCATCGATCCCGGATCTGCGCGATGTGCGCGGGCAGGAGACGGCCAAGCGCGCGCTCGAGGTCGCAGCGGCGGGCGGCCACAATCTCCTCATGGTCGGGCCGCCGGGCTCCGGCAAATCCATGCTCGCGGCCCGCGCGCCGGGCCTGCTGCCGCCGCTGGACGCCGAGGAATTGCTTGAGGTCTCCATGATCCAGTCCGTGGCCGGCCTGCTGGAGCGGGGCCGCCTGTCGCGCACCCGGCCCTTCCGGGCGCCGCATCACTCCGCCTCCATGGCCGCCATGGTCGGCGGCGGCGTCCGCGTGCGGCCCGGCGAAGCCTCGCTGGCGCATCACGGCGTTTTGTTTCTCGATGAATTGCCGGAGTTTCACCCCCAAGTCATCGACAGTCTGCGCCAACCGCTCGAAACCGGCGAAATCGCGGTGGCGCGCGCCAATGCGCGGGTCACCTTTCCGGCGCGATTCCAGCTGATCGCTGCGATGAATCCCTGCCGCTGCGGCTGGGCGGGCGAGAACGGCCAGGCCTGCGCCCGGGGCCCGAAATGCGCCCAGAGCTACCAGGCGCGCGTCTCCGGCCCGCTGCTGGATCGGATCGATCTGCAGATCGACGTGCCGCCCGTCACCCCCGCCGACCTGGCTTTGCCCCCTGCGCCGGAGGGCACGGCGGACGCCGCCGCGCGCGTGACGGCCGCCCGTGAGGCCCAGCACGAACGCGGCGCTCTCAATGCGCGCCTGAGCGGAGACAGGCTGGACCGGGTCGCGAGCCCGGATGCGGAAGGCCGTGCGCTCATGACCAAGGCCAGCGAAGCCATGGGCCTGACCGCGCGCGCCTATCACCGCATTCTCAAAGTGGCGCGAACCATAGCCGATCTCGACGGCGCGACCGCCGTGCGGCGCATTCATGTCGCTGAAGCGCTTAGCGCGCGCAAATCCAGCCAGGCCGGCCGTCAGGCGGTCTCCGCACCGCCGCGGGTCTCGACCTTTCCTTAACGGAGCCGGCGTTACACCGGGGCCATGAGTGGTCCCATGCGACAGGAAACGCCTGAAGGCTTCATCGCCGGCGCGCGCGGCGCCGCGCGCCAGGCGTTGGACGCCATGGCCGAGCTGGTCATCATGCGGGACCCTAAGGGCCGGATCACCGAGGTGAACACGGCCTTTCTCAGCGCCTTTGGCGGCACGCGGCTGGACTGGATCGGCTGCTGGTTCGCGGTCTCGCCGGCGCGGGCGAGCGAACAGCCGGCGCGGCGTTATGACGTCGCCATGCGCACCCTGTCCGGGCCCAGCTGGATCGAGTGGTCCGAGACGCTCAGCCAGGACGGATCAAGCGTCGCCGTCGGCCGCGATGTCAGCCGGGAGCGCGAAGCGCGCGCCGAGCAAAGCGAAGCCGCGCGCGGCAAATCCGTCTTTTTCGCCGCAGTGACCCATGAATTGCGCACGCCCCTGTCCGGCGCCCTGGGCGCCGCCGCGTTGCTGGCCGATACGCGGCTCGCGCCCGACCAGCGCGCCTATCTGGAGGCCGTGCGCCAGAGCGCCGGGCACGCCTTGGGGCTGATTGACGACATCTTGGACCTGACCCGCCTGGAGGCCGGGCGGCTCGAACTGCGCCCCGGCCCCGTCGATCTGCGCCAGCTCGTCACAGAGGTGGGCGAAGTGCTCGCGCCGCGCGCCGCCGAACGGGGTCTGACCCTGAGCTATGCCGTCGACGCCGACATCCCCGCCACGGTTCTGGCGGATGAAGGCCGGCTCAAGCAGATTCTGTTCAATCTGGCCGGCAATGCGGTGAAGTTCACGGAAACGGGCGGCGTGCTGATCTTGGCGGAGACCGCCGGGGAGCGCGTCCGGCTCTCTGTGCGGGACAGCGGGCCGGGCATCAGCACCGAAGACCAGAAGCGCCTGTTTGAACATTTCGAGCGGGGTGCGGCGGAGCGCAAAGCCGCGCCCGGCGCGGGCCTGGGTCTGGCGATGGTGAAACGTCTGGCCGAAGCCATGGACGGCGAGGTCGGCGTCCAGTCCGAACCGGGCGGCGGCGCGCTTTTCTGGGTCAGCGCGCCCATGCCGGCGCGCTCCCCCGCGCCGACCGAAAAACCCCTGGGGGGCCGCACGATCCTGATCGTCACGCCCGATGCGCTCCAGCGCGCCGGCCTGGCCCGCCTGAGCCGAGCCCTGGGCGCGGAACCGTTGACCGCCGCGACCGCGGACGCAGCGCTGGCCCAGGCCGGCGCGGCGGCCCCCCCGCTGACCGTGGTGCTGGACGCTTCTTGGATCGGCGAAGCCGGCGCCATGCGCGCCGCCGCCCCGCACGCGCGGATTCTGGCCCTGGCCGAACCGCGCACAAAGGACCAGTTCAGCGCTGAGGCGCGCCCGGACAGCGTGGATGGCTGGTTGGTCGCGCCGGTGCGGCCCGGCTCGCTGGCCGCCTGGGCCGTGGGCGAGGCGCGGGACGACGGCGCCGAAGACCCGGCGCGGCCAACTCAGCACGAACCGCTGCGCGGATTGGCCGTCCTGCTCGCCGAAGATGATCCGGTGAACGCGATGATCGCGCGCACGGTGCTCTCGAAGCTCGGCGCCGACGTGACCCATGTGGAAAGCGGGCGCGCAGCGGTGGAGCATGCGTCCAGGGGCATGTTCGACGCGGCGCTGCTGGACCTGCGCATGCCGGAATTGTCCGGCCTCGACGCCGCCGCGGAGATCCGGACCACGCCCAGCGTCGCCGCCCTCCCCCTCATCGCCCTGACGGCGAACGCCACGGAGGCCGATCGCACCGCCTGCCTGGCGGCCGGGATGGACGCTTTCATGACCAAACCTTTAGACCCCAATGACTTGGCGGAGCGCCTGACCGCCTTGTGTGCGCCACAAAACCGCGCGAACGTCGGCTGATCAGATCGCCGCGCGAGCCGTCCCATGACTGAAACAACTGCACAGCCGCCCGAAAAAACTGAACCGGGCTGGCGCGCGGTCCTGACGGGCCTGACCAATCCGCGCGTTGCGATCATGCTGGCGCTGGGCTTTTCCGCCGGCCTGCCCTTTCTATTGACCGGCAATACGCTGGGCGCCTGGTTGCGCGAGGAAGGCACGACGCTCACCGCGATCGGCTTTATCGGCTGGGTCGGCTTCGCCTACTCGTTCAAATTCTTGTGGGCGCCCCTGCTGGACCGCGTGACGCTGCCCGGCATCGGAGGTCTCGGCAAGCGGCGAAGCTGGATCTTGATCGCCCAGATTCTCGTCGCTCTGGGGCTTGTGGGCATGGTCCTGGCAGGGCCCCAGGCGGGGCTTGTGGCGTTCGGCGCCCTGGCGCTGGTGGTCGCGTTCGCGTCGGCCACCCAGGACATCGCGATCGACGCCTGGCGCATCGAGGCGGCCGAAAGCGATGAAGAGCTGGCCCTGCTCTCCGCCGCCTATCAGCTCGGCTACCGCGTCTCCTTGCTGATCACAAACGCCCTGATCTTCATCGTCGCCGCCAATATCGGCTGGGAGCTCAGCTACACCGCCATGGCGGCGCTGATGCTGGTCGGCATGGCCGCCGCTTTGCTCGCCTCCGAGCCCAGCGCCCAGACCAGCGCCGTGGCCAAACCCGCCGGGGGTCTTGAAGCCGAAGCGCCGCTCTGGACGGGGCGCGGCTTGTATCAGGCGATCGTCGGCCCGTTTGAAGCCTTCCTGCGCGCCCACGGCGGCAAGGCGGTCTTGCTGCTCGCCGCGGTCAGCCTTTATCGAATGCCCGACTTCGTGATGGGCCCCATGGTCAATCCCTTCTATCTGGATCTGGGCATCACACGGGAAGAGATCGGCGGCGTGCGCGCCACGATCGGTTTGATCGCGACCTCGATCGGGGTGGCCGCGGGCGGACTCGCCGCCTTCCGGCTGGGCTTCACCAAGACGTTGATTTTAGGCGCATTTCTCGCGCCCGCCTCAAATCTCGGCTATACCTATATGGCGATCGCCGGCGGCGAATTGCACAATTTCGCTCTGGCGCTCTTCCTAGAGAATTTCTCCGAAGGCTTCGCAGGCACGGCGCTGATCGCCTGGATGTCCAGCCTGACCAGCTTCGGCTATGCGGCCACGCAATATGCGCTCTTGTCGTCCTTCTACACCATCCTCGGCAAATTCCTGAAAGGCTTCTCCGGCGCGGCGGTGGACGGCATGGAGCCGATGATCGGGCTGATCCCCGCCTATGGGACCTTCTTCGCGCTCACCGCGGCGATCGGCATTCCCTCGGTGATCATCTCGATCTGGGCCGCCCGCGCCCACGGCGCCGCGCGTGAAGCTCAAGGGTTGTCCCGCTAGCCGGCCTGTTTGTGGGCGTCCACGGACAAATCGTGGGCGGCCAGCGCGGCGAGGGTGAGGATCTCGTTCACATTCGCGCCCAGGCGCGCGATCTGAACCGGCTTCTCCAATCCCAGCAGCATCGGCCCCAGCACGGTCGCTCCGCCCGCAGCCCCCATCAGCTTGGTGGCGATGGAGGCGGAATGGATCGCCGGCATGATCAGCACGTTGGCGGGCCCGGACAGCCGGGAGAAGGGATAAAGCCGGCGGTGATCGGGATCGAGCGCCACATCGGCGTTCATCTCGCCCTCATACTCAAAATCCACCCCGCGCTCATCCAGCGCCGCGACCGCGGACTGGATCGCGTCGGCGCGCTCGCCGGCCGGATTGCCGAAGGTGGAATAGGACAGAAACGCCACGCGCGGCTCGACCCCGAAACGCCGTGCCGCGGCCGCCGTCTCGCACGCCATGTCGGTGAGCGCCAGCGGGTCCGGGAATTCAGACACATTGGTGTCCGCGATGAAGAGCGTGCGCCCGCGCGACAGCACCAGGCTCATTCCCATCACGCGCTCGCCCTCGGCCGGATCGAGCACCAGCTGCACATCGCCCAGGGCCTGGGCGTAGCTGCGGGTGACGCCGGTGACCATGCCGTCGGCCTGACCGTTGGCGACCATGCAGGCGGCGAAGACGTTTCGGTCATTATTGACCAGGCGCTGCACATCCCGGCGCAGATAGCCCCGGCGCTGCAGCCGTTCGTACAGAAAATCCGCGAAGTCGCCATTGTGGTCGGACAGGCGCGCATTGACGACTTCGATGGCGTCCAGCGGCACGCCTAAAAGCCGCATATTGGCGTGCGCCGTCTCTTCCCGTCCGATCAGAATGGCGCGGCCCAGATCCTGATTCTGAAACGCGAAGGCGGCGCGGATGACGCTGGGTTCCTCGCCCTCGGCGAAGACGATGGTTTTGCGCGGACCGGAACGGACATCGTCCTGGATATTCTGAAGCAGGGCGGCCGTCGGATCGAGCCGGCGGGCGAGCGCCGCCTTGTAGCGCTCCATGTCCGCGATCGGCTTGCGGGCGACGCCGGTATCCATCGCCGCCTGCGCCACATAGGGCGGAACATGGCTGATCAGCCGCGGATCAAAGGGCGCCGGGATGATGTAGTCCTTGCCGAAGCTGAGCCGCGTGCCGTGATAGGCGGCGGCGACCTCGTCCGGCACGTCTTCGCGGGTCAATTCCGCCAAGGCGCGCGCGGCGGCGACCTTCATTTCTTCATTGATGGTGCGCGCGCGCACATCCAGCGCCCCGCGGAAGATATAGGGGAAGCCGAGCACATTATTGACCTGATTGGGATAATCGGACCGGCCCGTGGCCATGATCGCGTCGGAGCGCGCTTCGCGGACCTCCTCGGGCGTGATTTCCGGATCCGGGTTGGCCATGGCGAAGATGATCGGATCGGCGGCCATGGATTTGACCATGGCTTTGGTCACCGCGCCCTTCACCGACAGGCCGATAAAGCAATCCGAGCCGTCCAACGCCTCTTCAAGCGTGCGCGCCTCCGTGTGGGCGGCATGGGCCGACTTCCACTGATTCATGCCGGCTTCGCGGCCTTTGTAGATCACCCCCCGGCTGTCGCAGAGGATCGCATTGTCATGGGCCACGCCCAGCGCCTTGATCAGCTCTAACACCGCGATGCCGGCCGCGCCTGCGCCATTAACCACGACTTTCAGCTTCGAGATGTCCCGTTTGGTCAACTCGCAGGCGTTCAAAATGCCCGCCGCCGTGATGATGGCGGTGCCATGCTGGTCGTCATGGAAGACGGGTATATCGAGCGCCTCGCGCAGGCGCTCTTCGATGATGAAGCAGTCCGGGCCCTTGATGTCTTCCAGATTGATGCCGCCAAAGCTGCCGCCGAAACGGCGCACGCATTCGATGAAGGCGTCCGGATCGGCCTCCTCCACCTCCACATCGATGGCGTCGACATCGGCGAAGCGTTTAAACAGCACCGCCTTGCCTTCCATCACCGGCTTGGAGGCCGCGGCGCCCAAATCTCCAAGTCCCAGGATGGCCGTGCCGTTGGAGATCACCGCGACGAAATTGCCTTTGGACGTGAAGTCGTAGGCCGCATCGGGATCATCCGCGATCGCCTTGACCGGGGCTGCCACGCCCGGGGAGTAGGCGAGCGACAAATCCCGCTGAGTCGCCATGGGCTTGGTGGCGCGCAGCGCAATCTTGCCCGGCGTCGGATAGCGGTGGAAATCAAGCGCTTCGTCGTCATCCACGCGGGGGCGGCGGTCGGTCATGGCGGGCGTCCAGATCAAGGCGGGAAAGGTCTCGCGCTAACCTAAACGCTTCGTCCGGCGGGGCAAATTGCAAAGCTGTGACGCACACGCGCGGCCTGCTTGCATGGCCGGGGCGGGCGTTTACCTTTCGGTCATGACTCGCCCGGCCGACCCCGCCCAGATGACCCAGCGCGCCTTCCCCACACCGGAAGGCGGCACGCCGATGATGGTGCAGTTTCTCGAATTGCGCGCCGAGGCGCCGCTGGACGCCCTCCTGTTTTATCGCATGGGCGATTTCTACGAGCTCTTCTTCGATGACGCGGTTCAGGCCGCCGCGGCCCTGGACATCGCGCTGACCAAGCGCGGCGAGCATCAGGGCGAGAAAGTGCCCATGTGCGGCGTGCCGGTGCACAACGCGCAAACCTATCTCTCCCGTCTGATCAAGGCCGGCTTCAAAGTCGCCGTCGGCGAGCAGATGGAGGATCCGGCCGAGGCCAAGAAACGCGGCTCGAAAGCCGTTGTGCGCCGGGCGATCACGCGCATCGTCACGCCTGGCACGCTGACCGAAGACGACCTTCTGGACGCCCGGTCGGCCAACCGGATCGCCGCCTGGGCGCAGCTCGCCACTGGCGAAATGGCGATCGCCTGGGCGGACGTGTCCGACGGGGAGTATTGCTCGACCGCGGTAAGCGCCGCGGACCTGGACGCGGAACTCGCCGCCCTCAACCCGTCCGAATTGCTGTGCCTCGACGACGCCGCGAAGCCGGCCGAATCTCTAGCGCCCAACGCCGTGGTCACGCCGCGGGCCCGGGCGAAATTTGACGCGGCGGCGGCCGAGCGCCGCCTGAAGGCGCGATTTGAGGTGCAGAGCCTGGACGCCTTCGGAGCCTTCACCAAGGCTGAGATCGCCGCGCTGGGATGCATTCTGGACTATCTCGAACTGTCCCAGGCCGGCGCGCCGGCGCGCCTGCGGCCGCCGGCCAGCCAGGCTCCGGGCATGGTGATGGCGATCGATCCGGCCGCGCGCGCCAGCCTGGAGATCGAGCGCACGCTGCAAGGTCGGCGCAAAGGCTCGCTGGTGGACGCCGTCGACCGGACGCTCACCGCGCCCGGCGCGCGTCTCCTCGCGGAGCGATTGGCTCGCCCGAGCCTGGACCTGACCGAAATCAGAGCCCGTCTGGATTCCGTCAGCTGGTTCGCCGAAGACCGGACGATCCGGGCCGGCGTACGCAAGCGCCTGAAAGCGGCGGGCGATCCGGCCCGGGCGCTGACCCGCCTTCTGCTGGGCCGGGGCGGACCACGAGACCTGGCCGCCCTGGCCAGAGCGCTGAAAGAGGGCGAGCGCTTGATCGCCGCGCT
Organism: Oceanicaulis sp. BBD 1991-10; assembly: GCA_001657295.1. Lineage (GTDB taxonomy): Bacteria > Pseudomonadota > Alphaproteobacteria > Caulobacterales > Maricaulaceae > Oceanicaulis. The sequence continues at coordinate 49,957 of LYSW01000025.1, forward strand.
GTCGAAGGACCGGCTCAACCCGCCTCCGCCGCGCGTTTCAGACTGCCTCAACGCGCTTTCCCTGGCCGAGCGTCCCGAGCTCGCGGCTCTGGTCGACGATGTCAATCGCGGCCTGGTCGAGGAGCCGCCCCTGCTGGCGCGAGACGGCGGATTCATTGCGGCTGGCTGGACGCCGCCGCTTGATGAGGCCCGCGCCCTGCGCGACGAATCCCGCAAAATCGTGGCGGGCCTTCAAGCGACCTATGCCGACGCCTCTGGTGTCGCTGCACTTAAGATTAAACATAACAATGTCTTAGGCTATTTCATCGAAGTCAGCGCCAGGAATGCCGACGCCTTGATGGGCGATGACACCTTCATCCACCGCCAGACCATGGCCAACGCGGTGCGTTTCTCGACGCCGGAGCTGGGCGAACTGGAAGCGAAGATCGCCAAAGCCGGAGAGCGTGCTCTGGCCCTGGAGCTGGAGCAGTTCGAAAGCTTCCGCACCCGCATCGAAAATCTCGCCGGCGCGATCCGTTCGGCCGCCGCCGCGCTGGCCGAACTCGACGTCGCCGCCGCCGCCGCCGATTGGGCGGAGGAGACCGCCGCCGCCCGCCCCGTGGTCGATGACAGCTGCGCGTTCGAAATCGAGCAGGGCCGCCATCCGGTCGTTGAATCCGCGCTTAAACGGTCGGGCGAGGGTCGCTTCACGCCGAACGCCTGCAGCCTGGACGGGGCGGGCGACGCCGCGCCGCGCCTGACCCTGGTCACCGGCCCCAACATGGCGGGCAAATCCACTTTCCTGCGCCAGAATGCGGTGATGGCGATCCTCGCCCAGGCCGGGCTGTACGTGCCGGCGAAATCGGCGCGCATCGGCCTGGTGGACCGGCTGTTCTCCCGCGTCGGCGCGGCGGACGATCTCGCCCGCGGCCGCTCCACCTTCATGGCGGAGATGATCGAAACCGCCGCCATTCTAAATCAGGCCGGGCCCCGCGCGCTCGTCATCCTGGATGAAATCGGCCGCGGCACGGCGACGTTCGACGGCCTGTCCATCGCCTGGGCGGCGGTCGAGCATCTCCACGAAGTCAATCGCTGCCGCGCCCTATTCGCCACTCATTATCACGAGCTCACCCGCCTGGTGGACGAGCTTGACGCCGCCGGCAATGTTTCGCTGAAGGCGCGCGAATGGAAGGGCGAGCTGGTCTTCCTCCACGAAGTCCAACCCGGCCCCGCCGACCGCTCCTACGGCGTGGAGGTCGCCAAGCGGGCGGGATTGCCGAAGGCGGCGGTCGCGCGCGCCCGCGAAATCCTCGACCGCCTGGAGGCGGACGGCGCGCCCGCGGCGGCGCTGGCGGATTTGCCGCTGTTTTCCGCCATCGCGCCTGAAGCGGAAGCCAAGCCGAGCGCGGTGGAAGACCGGCTCAAGGCGGTCGATGTCGATGGCCTGTCGCCCAGAGAGGCGCTGGATCTGCTTTATGCGCTGAAAGGCATGATGGAGTAACGGCCGCAGCCACGGCCGTGCGACGCGAGGGGCGGCCTGTCGCCCACCCCTCCCTTCGGGATTTTGATCAGCAGCGATCGTTGAAGAGGCAATCGCTCCTCGGCGCGGTTTCCCGCTGCATGGCGCGCGTGGCGTCCTGCGCGTCCTGCATCTCTTCGATCCATTCCCCGCGAGTCTTGCACTCCGTCCTGTGGAAGCGCGTGCCGGTTTGCTGGACGCGCCGGCAAACCTCCACATTCAGCTCTTCTTCGCTCAGGGCGGCCATTTCTGCATTCGCCTGCGGCGCTGCGGGTGTGGCCGCGACATTAGTCGCGGGAGTCGCACAAGCCGCCACGAACAGCAGGGCTGCAAACACAATCACTTTTTTTTCCATGGTGGGCCACGCCTCATCTGACTCTGCGGCCAGAGTCGGGAAGTCTTGCGCAATGAGTCAACAAGATTCCGAAAACCCCCGCCCATAAACCGTTACAGATTGCCGATTAGAGCCGGCGCCCCGGCGGCGGTCGTTTCTCTTGCGGCGCGCACGCGCCGTTGACCGGCGCTGCGCGAACACTGCCCGGCGCGACAGCGCGCCTGTGCGCTTGCGCGGCTAATCCGTGGCGAAGACCTGCCGGTCATCGGCGAACGCTTTGAACTCCAACGCGTTGCCGCTCGGGTCCCTGACAAACATCGTCTTTTGCTCGCCGGCCTCTCCCGCAAAGCGCAGATAGGGCTCGATGACAAATTCCGAACTCGCCGCCTTCAGGCGTTCGGCGAGCGCGTCGAACGCTTCATAATCGACGATCAGGCCGAAATGGCGGACGGGCACCTGCTTGCCGTCCACAGCGTTGGTGGGACCGGTCTCGCACAGCTCCGGCGCCAGGTGAGCGACGATCTGGTGACCGTGCAGATCAAAATCGATCCAGTGATCGCTTTCCCGGCCCGTGCCGCAGCCCAGAACGCCGGCGTAGAAGCGGCGTGCCGCCTCCAGATCATGGACCGGAAAGGCGAGGTGAAAGCGGGGGCGCGGGCTCATGGCGGACTCATTTTTCAGCGGCGGCTTTGCGCATCTCGGCGTGAGGTCCTAGATGAGCGTTGACCCTCTCCTTCGGCAAGAGCCTTCATTCCATGACCGAGTTTTCTCCGCGCGAAATCGTCCACGAGCTGGACCGGCACATCATCGGCCAGGCCGAAGCCAAGAAGGCGGTGGCGATCGCCCTGCGCAATCGCTGGCGGCGCAAACGTCTGGACGCCGGGCTCCGCGAGGAAGTCACGCCGAAAAACATCCTGATGATCGGTCCGACCGGGGTCGGCAAGACGGAGATTTCCCGTCGCTTGGCCAAGCTGGCCGGCGCCCCGTTTTTGAAAGTGGAGGCGACCAAGTTCACGGAGGTCGGCTATGTCGGACGGGACGTGGATTCCATCGCCCGGGACTTGGTCGAGGTGGCGCTGGGCCTGGTGCGCGAGAAGAAGCGGGAAGAAGTCAAAGCCAAAGCCCATGCCGCCGCGGAGGAGCGGGTGCTCGACGCGCTGGTGGGGCCGGGCGCCGGCAATGCGACGCGGGAGAGCTTCCGGCGCAAGCTGGTCGCCGGCGATCTTGATGACAAGGAGATCGAGATTCAGATCGCGGACGATTCTTCGCCGCTCCAGGGCATCGATATCCCCGGCATGCCCGGCGGCGGCGCGGGAATGATCAATCTCTCCGATCTCCTGGGCAAAGGCTTTGGCGGGCGCACCAAGGCGCTGCGCACGACGGTGAAATCGGCCTATGAGCCGTTGATCAATGAAGAGGCCGACAAGCTGCTCGACGAAAGCCAGCTGCAGGCCGATGCAGTGAAGCTGGCGGAAGAAGAAGGCATCGTCTTTCTTGATGAAATCGACAAGGTCGCCGCCCGCGCCGAGGCGCGCGGCGCCGATGTCAGCCGCGAAGGCGTTCAGCGCGACCTGCTGCCCCTGATCGAAGGCGCGACGGTGGCGACCAAGTACGGCCCGATGAAGACCGACCATGTGCTTTTTATCGCGTCGGGCGCCTTTCACGTGAACAAGCCCAGCGACCTTCTGCCTGAATTGCAGGGACGTCTGCCGATCCGGGTCGAGCTCAAAGCGCTCACGCGGGACGATTTCCGCGCCATCCTGACCGAGCCGGAAGCCAGCCTGGTCACCCAATATGTCGCCCTGATGGGCACGGAAGGCGTGACTTTGAGCTTTGACGACAGCGCGATCGATGCGGTCGCCGACTTCGCCGCCGAGGTGAACGCCAATGTCGAGAATATCGGCGCGCGGCGGCTTCAGACCATCATGGAGAAGGTGGTTGAGGAAATCAGCTTCACCGCCTCGGACCGGGACGGAGAAACCATCGCGATCGACGCCGCTTATGTGAAAGACCGGGTCGAAGCGCTGACCAAGAACGCCGACCTGTCCAAATTCATTCTCTAAGAAACAGCGCGACGGCTTCATCAGCGACCTCGATAGGGTTGCGCACGCCGTCTCGATTGGCCAGCAGCCAGGGCATCAGCACGCTCTGCCCGATCACGCCGGTGAGCTGGCTGGCGGCGAGGGTCCAGTCGTCCCGCGGCGCGATCCGACCCGCTTGCGCTTCGGCCTCAAACGCCGCGCTGAAGGCGGCGTAGACCGCTTGCTTTCCATGCTCGAACAGGGCGTCGCCCAGCTCCGGAAAGCGCTCCGCCTCCGAGGCGACCAGGCGAATCAGCCCGCGCACCGCGGCGTCCGTCATCAGCTTGGCGTAGGCGCGTGCGACCGCCTGAAGCGAGTCGGATGCATCAAGAGTCATATGGCTGGTCGCCGCCGCAATGACGGCGGCGAACAAATCCCGCGCTTGGACCCGAAATGGCTGTAGACCGTTGCGGTCGAAACCTCAGCCTCCGCCGCGATCATTTCGATCGAGGCGCCGTCAAATCCGCGCTTGAGAAACAGGCGTTCCGCGGCCCGCCGGATCGCATCCTGTTTTTGCGCCGCGCGCTTTTTGCGGAATTCCTCAAGGCTCATGTCCTGAAGTCTTAGTGCGTTCAGCCCGGCGCGCCAATTTTCGGCGCAGCCCTCTTGTCCGATCGGCATTCTCCATTATCTAAACTGCATATTTCAGTTTGGAGAATGCCATGCCCCTCCTCGCGCTTCTGCTCGCCGCCGGCCTGTCGGGCCAATCCACGGACCCGGCCCCCTGGTTTGACGGCTTTATTCTCGCCGCGGCGGACGCCGACATGGTCGCCTTCGCCTACGCCGACGGGCGTCTTGAGCCGCTGGCGCCCGAAGAGGGCGCGGATGCGTTGATCCTGATCGAGGAGCGCGGCGGCGCACTTGTCGCCCTGGACACGGCGCATGCACCCAACTCCGTCGTGTCCTGGCCGCAAATCATCGAAGGGGCGCCCGATCAGGGCGCTGTCTACGTGGTGGAGACGCGCGGGTCCCTGCCGCGCGAGATCGAAACGGTCGAAAGCGCCTATTCCAGCTTTCCCGAAGGCCGCAGCCTGCACGCATTCCAGATCGAAGACGGACGCCTGAGGCCCCGAGGCGTAAGCCCGGCGGGACTGAACCCGCAATCGGTCTCGCGGGGACCTGGAGGCGATTGGTTGATCCTGGCGAGTGAAGACGGCGGCGCCGAAGCGATCTTCGTCCGGATTGACCCGGCCGGCATGGCCCGGGACCAGCGGGCAATCGATCTTGATCCGGATTATCGGCAGGGCGGAGAAAATCGACTGCGCGGGCTGTTCTGGTCTCCAGACGGCGCATTCGTCGCCGCCAATGTCGAAAATCATCGCATTGAAATCTACCGGGTCGAGCGCGATGAGGCCGGCGATCCGTCCGCCCTTTCCAAGGCCGGCGCGGCTCTGGAGATCGGCGGGCGCTGGTCGGTGGCGAAATGGACGCCGGACAGTCGCCATCTATTGCTGACCGACACGGCCTGGCCGGACGGGACCATCGGCATGCTGACCCAGCCGCGCGGCCGGTTGATTTCGGTCGCGGTCGACGAGAATGGCGGGGCGCGACTCGCCGATCAGATCCGCGTGGGCCTGAGCCCTGAAGGCTTTGACATTTCGCCGGACGGCCGTCTGGCGGTCACGGTGAATATGGGCCGCACTTATCTGCCGGATTCGCCCTTCCTGCGCTTTTGGCCCGGCCGCAATCAATCCTCCCTGAGCCTGATATCGATCGATCCGGAAACCGGCGCGCTGAGTCCTGAAGGCCCGGAGGTCTATTTTGACGGGGTCTTGCCCGAGGACGCGATATTCGACGCCGACGGCGACAGCCTGGCTGTGGCGACTTTTCACCTGCGCCAGGGTCCGCTGCGCCGCCGCGGACTCATCGATCTGTGGCGGGTTGTTGAAACGCCGGCCGGTCCCCGGCTGGAAAACACCGGCGAACGGCTGGAGACCGTGCGCGGGCCCCATGATCTGGTGTGGATGCCCTCCGACTAGCGGCGCAGCATCACATAAAACGCCCCTGCGCCGCCATGGCGCCGATTGGCTTCGGCGTAACCGGACACCAGGCCGGCGAAGGCGGGATCGTCCATCCACTGCGTGAAGGAGCGGCGCAACACGCCGGGCAAGGGCGCGGATTCAGGGTCCCAGGGCTCGAATTTGCGCCGGTCCAGAGCCCGGGCGCCGGCGCCTTTGCCGGTGATCACCAGGACCCGGTGCAATCCATGGGCCTGCGCCCGATTGAGGAATGCCAGCAAGTCCGCGCGCGCGCGCTTGCGGGTCAACCCGTGAAGATCGATCCGTGCTTCGATTTCGACCTGACCGCGGCGCAGCTTGCGATCCTGCCCCCGGTCGACCGGTTTGCGCGTTTTGGGCGCGATATTCCGGTCAACCGCCCCCGTCTTTACCGGAGCAGACTGCGGCGTCAGCGCGGTTTTCGCAGGCGGAGGCGCCGGATCATCGAGCCGCTTCAGCCTTTCGGCGTTCAAAGGCTTGAAAGCCTTCGCCGTCCGCCGCCAAAGCGCGCGCTCCTCCTCGGTGAGGGCGCGGGAGGGCCGGCGGCGCGTCATCGGCGCTAATTGATCCGCGCGGCGAGCGCATTGGGCAGCAAGACCACCCAGCGCGCGTCCGGATCATTTTGCCGGCCCGCTCTTTCGCCGGCGGCATCGCCCCAGCCGTAGAAGAGATCGCCCCGCGCCGACCCGGTGATGGCCCCGCCCGCGTCCTGGCTGACCACCAGGCCGGTCCATCCCGGCTCTCCAGGAAGGTCCGCCGTTAAGAAGATCGGCACGCCCCAGGCATGGTGCCGGGGATCAACCGCGATCGAGGCCATCGGGGTCAATGGGGCGCCCTGGGCGCCGGAGGGACCGAGATTAGGGTCTTCAAGAACGTCGAGACTGAAAAAGACATAGCGCGGATTCTCGTCGAATAGCGGGCGCCAGGCGGCCGGTCCGCGCGCGCGCAGCCAATCCTGGATGTCCTGTTTGGAGGCGTTGTGCGGCGACAGCTCGCCGCGATCGATCAAGATCCGGCCGATGGAGACATAGGGCCGGCCGTTATGGGCGGCGAATCGGACCCGCGCCTGACCGCCATCAGGATAGATCAATCGGCCCGAGCCCTGAATCTGGAGAAAGAAGACGTCGATCGGCCGGCCCCAGGCCAGCGGGACGCCCAGATTCAGCGCTTCAATTTCGGCGCGGCTGCGATAGGGCTCGAAGCGCTGCTCCGCGGCCCGCCCCATCACCCGCTGACCTTCCAGCCCGGCGATGAATTGACCCAGATCGCCGGTCAGCAAATCTCCGGGCCGAGCCCGGATCGCCATGGAGAATTCCGGATCCGGCCGATCGCGGACTTCAAGATAGGGCTCATAATACCCGGTCAGCCGCCCTGTCGGGCCCCAGCGCACCGGCTGGAAATTGCGCTCGAAGAATGCGCGGGCGCTTGCAGCGTCCGGCCCGGCGGGAGCCAGGAAGGCCGCCTCCAGGCATGCATCGCGCCAATCGGCCACCCGGCCCGCATAGGCCGCGCTCGGACTCATGGGCGCCGCATCCGGACGCGCCTCGATTCGGCGACAGCTCTCATAAAAGGCGTTCAGAGCGCCGCGCGCGTCCACGTCCCGCCAGCCGGACAGGCGCTCAAAGCCGCCGCGTTCGATCCGCGCCGGCGCGGGCTGGGGCGCCGGCCCCCGAGGCGGCGCTGCGGCGGATGCAGGCCGGACCGTCGGCGTTGCGGCTGGATCGGGTGTGGAGCCGCAGGCGCTCAGCGCCAGCGATATCAGGCAGACAAGGGCGAGGCTAAGCCGTCTTGACCGCGGATAAGCGCCAATTGGGGTTTCCGCTGGTGACATCGCGCTCAAAGCTCCAGATTTCATCGACCGTTTTGAGGAGGGTCAAATCACCCTCCACGGCCTTGCCATCCGGACCGCGCACTTCGCTGGCGAGCTCGGCGCTGAAGGCCACCTTCACCTTGGCGCGATTATCGTTAAGAGAGGCTTCAACGATGTCCGACCGGCGCAGGCGCTCGATTTCGGTCACCATGGTCTGGCCGGCGCTCTCCCGCTGGCTGATGGACGCGTCATACGCCTTGTAGACACGCTCGCTCAACAGCGGTTCCAGGGCTTCGCGATCGCCTTTCGCATAAGCCTCGACAATCATCGAATAGGCCTGCTTGGCGCCCTCGGCGAAGCTGTTCGGATCGAAGCTGCGATCGGCCTGGGCGATCGCGGCCAGCCCCTCGCCGGCGGGGCCCGAAAAGGCCGAAGAGGCCGGACGCGCAGCGTCGATCTCGGTCGCGGACGCCTCGCCGGCCGCAGCAGCGGCCGCGGCGCGTTCACGTTCCTCGCGCACATGCTCTTCATGGGTGCGGCCGGTGGGCCGTCCGAGCACGCGGTAGAGCTGGACCGCCAGAAAAACGGCCAGCCCGGCGAAGAACAGGATTTGAAGGATATCCATGGCGACCAGGGTTTCGAATTCGGGTTCCAACACGCGAGACCTTGATATAGGCGGTCCATGGCGCGGCGTCACGGGCCGAGTGTGCGCTCGAGCCCTGCTTGCCGCCGGTGACGCGCCATGCTACCCGCGCGCCTGAACGTTCAGGACCTGAAGCTGAGCAGGCGGCCGCAGCCGCCCGCAGCGCTTGTAATTAATGAGATGATAGCATGACCGACGCCCCCGCCGCCCCGCAGCCTGGCGACCAGCCGCCCGCTCCGTCCATCCGCGTGATGGGCCAGTATGTGAAGGACTTGTCCTTCGAGAATCCGAATGCGCCGGGCAGCCTGCGGCAGGGCGGACAGCCGCAGATCGACATCGCCGTCGACGTGCGCGCGACCCCGCAAGACGGCGATGCGTTCGAAGTCGAACTGGTCATGAACGCCAAGGCGGACCGGGACGGCGCCGCGCTGTTCATCGCTGAGCTGACCTATGCCGGTCTGTTCCAGATCCAAAATCTCGACGAACGCGCCCGGGAGGCCTTCCTGCTGATCGAGTGCCCGCGCATTCTTTTCCCGTTCGCGCGCCGCATCCTTGCCGACGCCACGCGCGACGGCGGATTCCCGCCGCTCATGCTCGAGCCGATCGACTTCGCCGCGCTCTATCGCCAGAAGCTGGCGGGCGCCCAGGGCGCCGCCGCGCCGGCGGGCGACGGACCTGTCGGCAACGCCTAATCGGCAGGCTCGGCTTTGGGCTTCACCAGGCCCAATTGCGTCCAAAGCGGGTCGTCCATTTCGCTGATGAAGGCGAGGTGGGCGGCCCGTTCCGCATCTGTGGACAGCGGCGCCAAAGGCTGGGGCCTGGGTGAGCGGCGCGGATAGGTGACGGCCTGTGCGTCGCCGGATCGGGCGATGAAGCTCAGCCCCTGCTCGCGCCCGCCGTTAAGCTCCAGATAGACCTCGGCCAGCAAGTAGGCGTCGATCAGGGCGCCGTGCTTGGTCCGGCTTGTGAGCGAGATGTCAAAGCGCTTGCAGAGCGCGTCCAGGCTGGCGGGCGCGCCGGGATATTTTTTTCGCGCCATGGCTGCGGTGTCGATGAATCGAGCCGGGTCGATCACAGGCTTTCCGCACCGTTTCAGCTCCATATTGATGAAGCCCATGTCGAAGCCGGCATTGTGCGCGACCAGTTCGCTGTCCTGAACGAAGTCGAGGAATTGGTCGACGATCTTGGCGAAGACCGGCTCGTCCTTGAGCATCTCCCAGGTATGCCCGGTCACCTCAGTCACTTCAGCGGGAATGTCGCGCTCGGGATTGATCAGAATGCGTAAATCCTTGCCGGTCGGGATAAGGTCGATGACCTCGACGCAGCCCAGCTCGGTCACGCGGTCTCCACCCTGGGGGGAGAGGCCTGTGGTTTCGGTATCGAAAATAATCTGGCGGCCCGTCACCGGTCGCGCTCCTTCAAAGCTGTCATAACGGCGTCGACCTGGCGGCGCGCGTGCTCCACGCCCCGACTGGTGTCGATGATGTAATCCGCCTGTTCGCGTTTGACCGAATCAGGCGTTTGCCGGGCGATTATGGCGTCAAACTTCGCTTCGCTCATCCCTTCACGCGCCAGAACTCGGTCGCGTTGCACGTCGACCGGCGCGCTGACCACGACGACCACATCGACTTTTTCATGCTGGCCGGTTTCAAACAGCAGCGGAACATCGAGAATTGCAACGGTTTTGCCCTGCATCTCGGCCGCCTTGAAGAAGTTGGCGCGCGCTTGGCCGACCAGCGGATGAACAATGCTTTCAAGCGCCTCAAACCGCCCGGGATCAGCCTGCAATGCTTCGGACAGGCGGTCGCGGTCCACACCGGTCCGGAGGTCCGCGCAACCTGGAAAGGCCTGGGCGATTGGTTCAACCGCCGCGCCGCCGGGAGCATAGAGCTCGGCCACCGCCTGATCGGCGTCGAACACCGCAGCCCCCGCTTCAGCGAACAAGGCCGCCGTGGTCGACTTGCCCATTCCGATTGAACCGGTAAGGCCGACGGTGATCATGCGGTTTCACCCAGATGCGTTGCGAGATGCGCGTGCATATCGGTGCCAAACAGGGGCCGCACGCTGTAAAAGGCCTCAAAGCTGGGACGGGCCTGGCCGATCAACATGGCCAAGCCGTCAACGGACCGGCGTCCGGACCGGCGCGCGGCCTTAAGCAGGCGCGTCTCCAGCGGCGTATAAACCATGTCAAAGACCAGCGCGGCGGGCGTCATAGGTGACAGGTCGGGCTCCAAGGCCGGCTTGCCGGCCATCCCCAGGGTCGTGGCGTTGATCAATAACGCCGCCCCATCCAGGGCGGATTCAATATCGGTTCCCACGCCGACTGGGCGGTCATAACGCGCGGCCAAGGCCTCCGCCTTCGCCCGCGTGCGATTGACCAATCGGATCTCGCGGTCCTGCGATGCGAGATGAAACAGCGCCGCTGCGGCTGCGCCTCCAGCGCCGACCAGCACAGCCGGACCTGAGCCGGCGTCCGGTTTAAGCGCTTCCGCGACCCCGGCGATGTCTGTGTTGTCCGCCTTCAGGCGGCCATCGGACCCGACCGTGAGAAGATTGGCCGCGCCGACCGCCTGGGCCGCCTCGGTCGCGGTGTGCGCGGCTGTAAGCGCCGCAGACTTGTGAGGCGACGTCACATTCACGCCGGTCCAGCCCAGCGCCGGCAAGGATCGGCAAAAGGCATCAAAATGGTCGGACGGGATTTCAAGACGCCCGTATTCGCCGTCCATGCCGGCGTCATCCAGCCATCGGCGCATCATCACTGGGGACAGGGAGTGGTTAGCGGGCCAGCCGACCACGGCGGCGAACGGCCGGATCATGCTTCAATCGCGCCTTCGGCTCGCAAGGCTTCCAGGACCGGCAGCAGGGGAAGACCGAGCACCGCGTAATAATCTCCCTCCACGCGGTCGAAGAGTTGAGCGCCCAGGCCCTCGAAGGCGTAAGCGCCCACGCCCTTGGTCAAAATCTCTCCCGCTGCGGCGAGATACCGGGCGTGAAAAGCGTCGGACCAGTCCCGCATCACCATGCGGCAGCTGGATTGATGGCGCCAGACCACGGTCCCGGCGCGCGCCAGAACAACGCCGCCTCGAAGCCAATGCGTTTTGCCGCGCAGCATGAGAAGCCGGTCGCCGGCCTCCTCGATGGAGCGTGCTTTGTCATAGGCCTCGCCCTCAAACTCCAGCACCTGGTCGGCGCCGAGCACGAGCCCGTCGCGCCGCGCGCAGACAGCAAGCGCCTTTGCCTCAGCCAGATGCAGCGCCAGCTCAGAGGAATCTCCCGCAAATGCGGTCTTTATGGCGGCCTCGTCGACATCCGCCGGATCGACCTCGAACTCGACTTTGGCGCCGGAAAGGATGGCGCGTCGTGAGGCTGAACCGGACGCCAGAATGAAGCTCATGGCAGGCTCCGCCGGTGTTCATTGAGCAAGTTGATGACCTTCGCCGCCGTCTCCTCGATGGAGCGCCGGGTGACGTCGATGGACGCCCATTCATGGCGATTGAACAGCCGCTTTGCGAAGATGACCTCCTCCTTGACCGCTGATTCATCAACATATTCGGTGGGCCGGTCTTCCTTCAGATTGAGGAGGCGGTTCCGCCGAATTTGTATGATGCGGTCCGGTGAGGCCGTGAGTCCGACGATGAGCGGTTTCTTGAGTGCGAACAACTCGTCAGGGAGCGGCGCGCCGGGCACGAGCGGGATGTTGGCGGTGCGGATTCCGCGATGGCCCAGATAAATGCTGGTGGGCGTTTTCGAGGTGCGGCTGATGCCTAAGAGGATGATGTCGGCGCTGCCCAGATCATCGCCCTGGCCGTCATCATGGGCCATGGAATAATTCATCGCTTCAATGCGATGATAATAGTCCGCATCCAGCACGCGTTGGGCGCCGGCCTTGCCGCGGATCGGCGCGCCGAGATAGCTGCTCAGCGTCGCCTGTATCGGGTCAAGCACTGCGATCGCAGGAATGCTGAGGCGCGCGCAAAAATCCTCAAGCTGCCGGCGAAGATCATAATTCACCAGCGTGTACATGACGATTCCGGGATAATCGGCGACGTGATCAAGCGCGCGTTCCAGCTGTTTGGGACTGCGGACCAAAGCGAACAAATGCTCGATCGGCTCGACATTTTCGAACTGAGCCACGGAGGCGTGCATGACCTCGATCAAGGTCTCCCCCGTTGAATCCGAGATCATGTGAACATGAAAATGAATCGACGAATCACTGCGCGACATCGCAATTCCCAAACTCTTGCGCCCAAGGGTTAGCCGCCGCGGCGCCTGTGAACAAGCTGGCGCGCTATTCCACAGTCCAGAACTCAGCTCTGAACAATTGCAGCGCCCGCGACAAATGGCGCCAGCCCGGCGCCCGCGGAGCCACAGCTTCGAACCGGTCCGGTTGTGGAAGGCCGATCCGTCGTTGAAGGCGCTGGAAAACTTCGTTTCGCAACTCCTCCCACCCAAAACTGGATTCAGGTAACACTTTGTTAAGAAAGGCTAATGAAGAGTTAATCCGCGTCTTCTCCACACGGTGGCGAGGCGCGTCGAGAACCGGTTTGAACAGGCTGTGAAAAATGGGCGCCGGTCAGACCTCGCTTCAGTTTTCCACGCTGTCCGCCGCCCTACTCTTCAACCCCGTCTTTCCTAATAAGGAAAAAGATCGGTATGACGCTAACCGGTGATCGGGGAAAACCGATCAGAAGCGACCATAAGGACACTGCGTGATGGCTGGGGATGAGCAGAAAGCCTTACTGAAGGTTCTGGCCGGCGAGACTGTCAGCCCGCCGCCGATCTGGCTGATGCGGCAAGCAGGCCGCTATCTGGAAGAATACCGCGCCGTGCGCGCTCAACAGCCGGATTTCATCGCCTTTTGCCTGAATCCGGAAGCCGCGGCGGAGGTCACTTTCCAGCCCATTCGGCGTTATGACTTTGACGCCTCAATTGTTTTCGCCGACATCCTCCTAATCCCTTATGGCCTGGGCCAGAAGGTCTGGTTTGAAAAAGGCGAGGGCCCCAAGCTGGATCCGATCGCCCTGTCGGAGCTGGGCCGATTGAGCCGGCGGCGCGCCCGGGAGGTCTTGCAGCCGGTCAGCGAAACCATTCGGATACTGCGCGCCGGGCTGCCCGCGAAGACCAGCCTGATCGGGTTTTGCGGCGCCCCCTGGACGGTCGCGACTTACATGCTGGAGGGCGGCGGGTCCAAGGACCGGTTCAAGACGCGCAGCCTGGCCTGGTCCGATCCTGCCGGCTTCGACGCCTTGATGGACCTGCTCGCCGACGCCAGCGCGGATTATCTGGCCGACCAGATCGAGGCCGGCGCCGATACGGTGAAGATTTTTGACAGTTGGGCGGACGGGTTGCCGGACCCGTTGTTCGACCGGGTTGTGATCCGGCCGACCAAGCGCATTGTCGACAGCCTGCGCAGCCAGGGAATCACCGCGCCGGTGATTGGGTTTCCGCGAGGCGCGGGACCTCAAGCCGTTCGCTATGCTGAGGAAACCGGCGTGACGGCGTTGGCCCTGGATCACGGAATGGACACGCGGTGGGCCGCCGGCGCGCTGCCAAAATCTTTACCGGTGCAGGGTCAGCTGGACCCGGCCGTGTTAAGAGCGGGCGGACGCCAGCTGGATGACGAGATCGACCGGCTGCTTTCCGCATGGGCCGGTCGGCCCTATGTGTTCAATCTGGGACACGGAATTCATCTTGAGACGCCGCCGGACCATGTCGCTCAGCTTGTGGAGCGCGTGCGGGCCGCCGGATAGGAAGGACGCAATATGGGCCGGCGCATCGCGGTGGTGTTGTTTAATCTGGGCGGACCGGACGGCCCGGACAGCGTCAAGCCGTTCCTGCGAAATCTGTTTCGTGATCCCGCAATCATCGGGGCTCCCGGTCCGATCCGGGAGGCGCTGGCCTGGCTGATCTCGACCACCCGCACCAAGGAAGCGTCGGAAAACTACGCCAAGATGGGAGGCGGGTCGCCGCTGGTCCCGGAAACGGAGAAGCAGGCCGCGGCGCTCACCCGGGCGCTGAACTCGGTCATGCCGGGTGACGAGATCAAATGCTTTCTGGCCATGCGCTACTGGCACCCGCTCGTCGATGAAGCGGTGGAGGCCGTCAAAGCCTTTGAGCCGGACGAAACCGTGTTGTTGCCGCTCTATCCGCAATTCTCCACCACGACGACCGGCTCGTCGCTGAAGGCGTGGAAGGATGCAGGCGGCGAAGAGGCCCGTGCGGTGTGTTGCTATCCTGAGCAGGAAGATTTTGTCCGCGCCCATGTCACCCTGGTTGAAGACGCCTATGAGAAGGCCGGGCGGCCGGACAATCCGCGAGTCCTGTTCTCCGCTCATGGATTGCCGGAGACGACGATCAAAAAGGGCGACAGCTATCAGTGGCAGGTCGAACAGACCGTCGCGCGCGTGGTGGAGCGTTTGCCCGAAATCTTGAAAGAACACGAAGTCTGTTATCAGTCCCGCGTCGGGCCGCTGAAATGGATCGGACCCTCGACCGAAGAGGCGATCGAGCGGGCGTGCGAGGATGAAAAACATATTCTTCTGTCGCCCATCGCCTTTGTCTCCGAACATATCGAGACGCTGGTCGAGCTGGACGAAGAGTATGCCGAGCTGGCCGAGGAATTCGGCGCGCTCGGCTATGACCGGGTTCCGGCGCTG
>LYSW01000025.1:65045-66376 GCA_001657295.1 Oceanicaulis sp. BBD 1991-10
TTGAAACCGCCCTGTGGACAACCCATCTGTCCGGCGGGCTTCGGCCGGTGTCCCTGCCTTGAGGCAGGGTTCAAAGGCGAGGCCGCCGCCCCTGACGAGCGGGCGGAGAAGGCGGCATGATGGACTGGATCGCGCCGGGAACGACCGGCTATTTCACCATCAAGGCGCTGCATATTGCGGCGGTGATCTTCTGGATGGCCGGCATGCTCTATCTGCCGCGCCTTTTCGTCTACCATCATGGCGCGCAGGCGGACGGCGAGCTGGAGAAGGCGCTGCTCATCCAGGAGCGTAACCTTCTAAAAATCATCATGAATCCGGCCCTGATCGTGGTCTGGCTATTGGCCGTCATCATGCTGACGGTCAACACCGCATTGTTCAGCGCCGGCTGGATGCACGCCAAGCTCGTCCTCGTGCTGGCATTGTCCGGCCTGCACGGATTTTACGCCGCGACGGCTAAGAAATTCGCCAACGGAGAGCGTCCCCGGACTGAAAAATTCTGGCGGATGCTCAACGAAGTTCCTGCGATCGCGACGATCATCATCGTGATCCTGGCGGTGGTGAAACCTTTTTGATGATCCGCGCCTGACGCTTGACGCTCAACGCAAGCCATGGCACGCAATTGAGGAAATCCCGTTCAGGGATCCTTCCTCTTCACCGCAGCGCCAAGTCATCGACGCCGCGCTCGGCTGTTCAACCCAATCCATAGCCTGACCTTGAAGCCATTTCGGGCGGGCGTTCATGCTTAAACGACATGCCTGGCTGGCGCCGGGCTTGCTCGTGGATGGACACCGACCCGGAACGGCCCACCGGTCATATCTGAGATACTCCCATGAGTGACGAATATATCGACGAGCAGGAGACCGAGACCGAAGAGGTTTCCGAAGCGCCCGGCAAGCATGCCGGCGAACGCATGTCCCTGCAGGAATTAAAAGAAAAGAGCCCGGCGGAACTGGTGTCTCTGGCAGAGAGCCTGGATATCGAAAACGCCTCCTCCCTGCGCAAGCAGGGGATGATGTTCGCCATCCTCAAGGCGCTGGCCGATGAAGGCGCTGAGATTTCCGGCGGCGGCACGCTGGAGGTGCTTCAGGACGGTTTCGGCTTCCTGCGGGCGCCGGAATCCAACTATCTGCCCGGCCCGGACGACATCTATGTGTCGCCCAGCCAGATCCGCCGCTTCGGTTTGCGAACCGGCGACACCGTGGTCGGCGAGATCCGCGCCCCGCGGGATAATGAGCGCTATTTCGCCCTTCTCAAGGTCAGCTCGATCAATTTCGAGGAGCCTGAGAAGGCCAAGCACAAAGTCCATTTCGACAATTTGACGCCGCTTTATC
>LYSW01000026.1:0-2543 GCA_001657295.1 Oceanicaulis sp. BBD 1991-10
CGTCATCAACACGTCCACCGGCACGGACGGCAATGGCGTGCATATTCTTGATTTGAGGACGGACGGCGCGGCGCCGGTGTTGATCTTCGAGGGGTTCGGCAACAACCACGCCTATGTCGGCAATCTAGGCGAAACCTTCCTCTTCCACACCGATCTGGATGCGCCGAACGGCCGGATCGTCGCGGTGGACCTCGCCGATCCGGCCAGCCGCCGCGACGTGATCGCTGAAGGGGAAAACCCGATCACGGACGCCGACCATATCGGCGGCCACATCCTCGTCGAGCGCATGCAGGATGTCGCCAGCGCCGTGTCGGTCCATGCCGAAGACGGCCGCCTGGTGCGCCAGGTGGCGCTGCCGGGCCTCGGCGTCGCCTCAGGGTTTTCCGGTGATCCGGACAGCGCCGAAACCTTCTTTTCCTTCGAAGGGCTGAACCAGCCCGCCACGCTTTACCGCTACGATGTCGAGACCGGCGAAAGCACAGTCTTCGCCGCGCCGGAGCTGACTTTTGATCCGGCCGATTACGTCGTGACGCAGACCTTCTATGAAAGCACCGGCGGGGCGCAAATCCCGCTCTTCATCGCCCATCACCGCGATGTGGAGCCGGACGGCGCCCGGCCCACGCTGATCTACGGTTATGGCGGCTTCGCCATCACCCGGCGGCCCGATTTCGACGTGCGGCGGCTGCAATGGATGGAGATGGGCGGGGTCTACGCGATCGCCAATCTGCGCGGCGGCTCGGCCTATGGCCGGGACTGGCACGACGCCGGGCGGCTGTTGAACAAGCAGAATGTCTTCGATGATTTCATCAACGCCGGCCGGGCGATGATCGAATTAGGCTGGGCCAATCCGGACACGCTGGCGATTCACGGCCGCTCCAATGGCGGCTTGCTTGTCGGCGCGGTGTCCAATCAGGCGCCCGAGCTGTTCGCCGCCGCGCTGCCCGCCGTTGGGGTGATGGACATGCTGCGCTTCAACCAATTCACCGCCGGGCGGTTCTGGGTGGATGATTACGGCAGCCCGCAGGACCCGGAGATGTTTGATTTGCTCTATGCCTATTCGCCCTATCACAATGTCCCGGAAGGCGGGGATTATCCCGCCACCCTGATCACCACGGCCGATACGGACGACCGCGTGGTGCCAGGCCACTCCTTCAAATACGCCGCCGCGCTGCAGGCCGCTGAAACGGGCGCGGCGCCGACGCTGATCCGGATTGAATCGAGCGCCGGTCACGGGGCGGGCACGCCGGTCTCCAAGCTGATCGAGGAGGCGGCCGACCGCTGGGCCTTCATCGCCCATCACACAGGGCTAGAGATTGAGGACTAGAGAGAAGACGACCTAACCGGGAATTCACCCCGTAAGGGCTGCGGACCGTTTAGAATAAGGCGGTTGTAGCTGACGATGAGGTCTGATTTGAACGCCGAAGCGAAGATTGAACGCTTAAACGCCCTGTTTGAGGCGCTGCGCGCCCAAAAGCCCCGCCCGGACAAGATTCCGGCCTGGTTCACCGCTTCCGCCCTTTTGGGCGCCGAGGGCGAGCCTGGAGCGCTGGTGGAGGCGTGCGCCGTACGCCATGGCGGGCTGGCGGAGGTGGTCGGCCGCCACGGCGCGCCGTCTGGCTCCTTGCGTTGGATCTATGCCGGTTTGATGACCGCGAATGAAATTCCGGTCGAACGCTTCGCGGCGGCGCGCGGCAGCCTTCGGCAAGGCCAGAAGGCCAGCAAGACCGGGCCGCTGCACGCGGGCGGGTCGCGCGCCGCGCTGGTGCTGTGTCTGGCGTCCGATGAGGACACGCCCGCGGAGCGCTTTTACGACATGAAGCGGGCGCTGCGCCCGCCCTGGTGGCGCGCCAATCCGTCAATCACCGACACATTCGCCGCCTTTCATGCGGCGCGGGGTGATGAAGCGCGCGTCGTGCTGCAGGCGCGCGAGCGGGGAATGTCCGTTTTCAAGCAAGACCGGCGCACCAGGAATTACAAGCACGAGGGCGCGCGCCTGTGCGCCCTGATGGCCGCCGAACCGCGCACGGTGCTGCGCCGCTTTCACGGGCTCGAGGCGGCCAAGACGGAGCACAAGGCGATCCGCTGGCGCGTGACCCGCTCCATGCTGATGGAATGGGCCGCACAATCCCTTGAGCCGTCTGACATCGACGCCATCGCGGAAATCCGCGAGCAATTGCCCAAAAGCGTGTCCACCACCGCGTCCGCGCGCACTCGGCTCGCCCATCTGATTCATATTGAAGGCCGACAATTGCCCGAAGGCGGCGAGCTGTCCGCCATGGCGGCGGTGATCGCCGCCCAGACCGCCATGATCATCGCCGCGACCAGCGCGGCGACGATCACGACGACCACGGCGACCTAGCCGGATCAGGCGGCGCGAACCCGCTCCAGGAAGGCTTCGACGTCGGAGCGCAGGGACCGCGCGCGATCATCCAGCGTCTGGCCGACATCGCGCAGGCTTCCGGCCTGCTTCAGCGTCTCGCTCGCACCGGCGCGAATGCCCTCGATATTCGAGGAAGTCTCCTGAGATCCCCGGGCGGCCTCCT
>LYSW01000026.1:2582-39347 GCA_001657295.1 Oceanicaulis sp. BBD 1991-10
TGCTCAACGGCGCTGGCGGTCGAACCCGCTTCGGTGCGGATCGCCTCCAACCCGTCCAGCACCTGCGATGTGGCGGCGGCGACTGCGCGCGCCCGCTCAGTGGCGTGGCCGATCTTCCCGGCGATTTCCTCATTCAGGCGCTGCGCCTGTTCGGCGAGATCCTTCACCTCGGCGGCGACCACCGCGAAGCCTTTTCCGGCCTCCCCGGCGCGCGCCGCTTCGATCGTGGCGTTCAACGCCAGGAGATTGGTCTGCTCGGCGACCTGATTGATCGCGTCGACCACCTCGCTCATGGTCGCGACGCTGTCCTCCATTTCCGAAAGATCAGACTTCGCGAGCGCCGCGCGCTCGGCGGCGGCGGTCACCTGATCGGCGACTTTCATCGAGGCGCGGCGAATCTCTTCAACCGATGTCGCCATTTCCTCTGAAGAGGACGCCACCGTCTCAACGCCTGCGCTGGCTTCTTCAGACGCTGAAGAGACCGTGGTGATCCGCCGTTCGCTCTGCGTCGCAGCCCCGTGCAGCCCGTCCGCCGTCTCCCGCAAACCAGCCGCAATCTCGGCGACGTCGCCGACGGCCCGCGTGCTCTGAGCTTCGAACTCACTGATCAGGGTGCGCAGCCGTTCCGCCCGCTTCAGCTCGGTTTTCTGCGCTTCGGCCTGCGCGCGTTCGGCCTCCTGCGCGTCGCGCAATTGCACGCGGAATCTGTCCAGCGCGCGCGCCAGATCGCCCATCTCATCGCGCCGCTCCAGGCCCGAGACGGAGGCGTCGTACGCGCCGTCTGACAGGCGGGCGGTGTCGGCCAGCAGCTGATTGATCGGCCGGGTGAGAGAACGGGTGATCAAAAGCGCCATGCCGACCGATACGGCAAGACCGCCCAGAACAAGCCCGATCAAAGCGACCTCCGCGAAGTTGGAGGTGTCGCGTGTGGCCGCTTCCGCGCCATCGCCCTCGACCATGGCGGCGTCGCTCACCTCGTCGGCCAGCTCCGACATTTCCGGACCGATCTGGTCGACCAGCGTGGCGAACAAGGCGTTGCGGGCTTCGATCGCGGCGCGCGCCTCGCGGAAGGCCTCTGCGAAACTGCGCATGTCGCCGGCCAGACGCTGCGGCGGATCAAGCGCCGCCAGCCGGTTCAGCGCATCTTCGCCGTCCTGGGTGTAATTGCCCACCAGATAGCGTTCGGCGGACACGGCGGCCTGACCATAGGCCGCCAGGAAGCGAAGGGTCGCGGGGGCGCCGTCGCTTGGACCGGTCTCGATCCGCGCTTCCGCCGTGCGCATGCGGACGATCGCCTGCCGACTCGCGGCCTGGTGAGCCAGGGCCACGTCAAATCCGGCGGCGAATTCGTCCAGCCGCTCCGCAAGGCGGCGCATTTGCGGGCTTTCGCGCTGCTCCGCCGGGAGTGCGTCAAGCGAGGACCGGACCTCCCCGATCTTCTGCTCAACATCATTGGCGGCTTCAACGGAGCCGTCGGCGCGCCAGATGATCGCGGCGAGGCGCGCCTGGGACACGTCCTGCTGGATTTCTCCCAGCGCTTCGATGGCGGTTGTGTCTTCGGAATATTCCACAAACAGGGCCGAAATTCGCGTCAAACACCAAAAGGCGAACGCAGAAGTCAGCAATAGGATCACAAGCTGGCTTCCGAAACCGACGTTAAGTCTCAGAGGGATACGCGTGTTCTCGAGCATGGGGGCCTCCAATTTCATTGGAATAACCAAGCAGGGTATTTGGTTAACGCTTTGCGTGTGTTTCTAGATATTATACACGCATAAAGAGTATGGATTTGAACGTGTTCAATTTCTGGCGCGCGGGCTCGATCGCATTATCTTGGGACCCATGATCCAGCCTGCAGACCTTCTTCGCGAAACCGAGCGCGGCTTATGGTGCGAGCCGGGCGGCTTCTTCATCGACCCGATGCAGCCCGCTGACCGCGCCGTCGTCACCCATGGCCATGCGGACCATGCAAGGGCCGGACATGACGCCGTGGCGGCGACGCCGGAGACGCTGGCGATCATGGCCGCCCGCTATGGCGAGGATTTCTGCCGGACCCGGCGGTCGTTTGGCTATGGCGAAGCGGTCAGGATCGGCGACGTTCAGGTCAGCCTTCATCCCGCCGGCCATGTCCTGGGCAGCGCGCAGGCGCGTCTGGAATGGAAAGGCCTCGTGATCACGGTGTCCGGCGATTTCAAGCGCCGACACGATCCGACCTGCGCCGCATTCGAAGTCGTGCCGAGCCATATCTTCGTCTCAGAAGCCACTTTCGGCCTGCCGGTTTTCCGCCATCCCGACAGCGCCGGTGAAATCGAGAAGCTCCTGGCCAGCGTGAGGCGCTTTCCGCATCGCACCCATCTCGTCGGCGCTTATGCGCTGGGCAAGGCGCAGCGCATCATCTGCCTTCTGCGCGAGGCGGGATATGACGCGCCGATCTACATCCACGGCGCCTTGAAGGCGCTATGCGCGCTGTATGAAGATCATGGGGTGACGCTGGGCGATTTGCGCGATGCGACCTTGAAGGACGGGGCGGGCGACAAGCGCGATTTCGCGGGCGAAATCGTCATCGGTCCGCCGTCGAGCTTCCACACCAGCTGGGCGCGCCGCTTCGCCGATCCGGTGACCGCCTTCGCCTCCGGCTGGATGCAGGTTCGCGCGCGGGCGCGCCAGCGCGGCGTGGAGCTGCCGCTCATCCTGTCCGATCATGCGGACTGGGACGAGCTCACGCGCACGGCCAAGGAGTCCGCCCTTGAGGAGTTGTGGATCACCCATGGCCGCGATGATGCGCTGGCGCGCTGGGCGCAGCTGGAGGGGCTGAAAGCCCGGCCGCTCTCGCTCGCCGGATATGAGGAAGAGGACGATTAAGTCCGTACTCCGCGCCGGTGATATGTAAAAAACCGCCCCCCGCGCCGCCGGTTTTGCTGGAAATGCGGGCCGGGGTTTTCTAAGACCGGCGACCAACGGTCGCACCGGGCCGTTCGTCCGGGCGTTTCTTCAGGAGAGCGATGTGGGCCGAAGGCTCCTCTACGGCATCCTATTGACCTTTGTGCTGGCGGTTCTCTGGCTGCTGCTTTCGGGCATGTGGTGGCACGCGATCATCACCAGCTTCGGCGTCTTTTCGGTGATCGCCTCGGTGTACATGACGATTCGATTTGGCGTTCTGGACGGCGAAGCCGCGCCCTTCGCCAATCTCGTGCGCTTCGGGCGTTATTGGATCTGGCTGGGCGGCGAAATCTTCAAGGCCAATATCGCCGTGGTGAAGCTGTCGCTGGCGCCGGACCTCAACATCAAGCCGGTTCTCACGCGTGTCGCCGTGGACGGGGGGTCGGACCTGGCGCGCACGACCTTCGCCAACTCCATCACGCTGACGCCGGGCACGGTGACGGTCGAGGTGGAGGAGAACGGCTTTCTCGTCCATGGCCTGGATGAGAGCTTCGCGGACCAGGAAGGCTTCCGCGATATCGGCCGCCGCGCTCTGAAGGCCGCTGACGGGGAGCCGAGCTGATGTGGATGACATTCGTCGACTTCGCCGTCGCCGGCATGGTCGCCGGCGGCATGGCGCTGATCCTGGCGCGGCTATTTGTCGGTCCGACGCTGTATGACCGCGTCCTGGCGGTCAACGCCTTCGGCACGAAGACCGTCCTTTTCCTGGTCGTCTTCGCGATGATGGTCGGCGAGCCGGCCGCGATCGACATCGCGATCCTATATGCGCTGATCAACTTCATCGCCACGATCGCGATCCTGAAATTCTTCCGCTACCGCTCGCTGGAGGTCGCCTTGTCCCAGATGGCCTTGCGCCGGGCGCTGGACCGGGAGGATGAGGAATGAGCGTCGCTTTTCTGATCGAGATCGGCCTGGATATCGCGTCCGCCGTCCTGATGCTGACCGGCGCGGTCTTCGTGCTGGCCGGGGCCCTTGGCATGCTTCGGCTGCCGGATTTCTACACCCGCCTGCACGCCGCAGGCGTCACCGACACGCTAGGCGCGGAGATGATCATTCTCGGCCTGATGCTGCAGTCGGGCTGGTCGCTGGTGACGGTGAAGCTGGCGCTTCTGGGCCTGTTCATCTTCCTCACCAGCCCCACCGCGACCCATGCGACCGCCAACGCGGCGTACAAGGCGGGCCTGAAGCCGCTGCTGACGCGCTTCCGCCCGCGCGCGCCGGAAGATCAGGGAGGCGCCTGACATGGATGTCACCCAGTATTTCGACTATGCGCTGATGGCGATGCTTCTGGCGGTGGGCGTGGCGATCATCCGGCTGCGCAATCTGTTCGCGATCGTCATGCTGACGGGCGTTTATTCGCTGCTATCAGCCGCCTGGTTCACGTCGCTGGACGCCCTGGACGTGGGCTTCACCGAAGCGGCGGTCGGCGCGGGCATCTCAACAGTGCTGCTGCTGGCGGCGATGCTGCTGACCTCGCGCGAATGCGACAAGGTCAGCTCGGCGCGCCACTGGGCGGCCCTGGCGGTATGCCTGGCCGCGGGGGCGGCGCTGTTCTACGCGCTGCCGGACATGCCGGTCTACGGCGCCGCCGACAGCCCGGCCAATTCCGGGGTCGGCATGGATTATATGATGCGCACCGGCGAAGAGCTGTTCATCCCCAACGTGGTCACCGCCATTCTGGGCTCTTACCGGGGCTTCGACACCATGGGCGAGGTTTTCGTGGTGTTCGCGGCCGGCGTGGGCGTGGCTTTGCTCATGGGCCTGTCCGGCCGCCGGCGTGAGGAGGACGAATAATGGGTCCCCATCTCATTCTGCGGGTCGTCGCCAAGCTGCTGATCCCGCTGATCCTGGTCTTCGGCTTCTATGTGCATTTCCATGCCAAATACGCCCCTGGCGGCGCCTTCCAAGCCGGCGTGATCCTGGCCTCGGCGCTGATCTTGTATGCGCTGATCTACGGCATGGACGCGGCGCGCAAGGCGGTGCCGCCCTGGACGGCGCGCGTCACCCTGGCGCTGGGCGCCTTCATCTTCGCCGCGGTGGGCTTCGTCTCGCTGATCTTCGGCGAGAATTATCTCGACTATGACGTGCTGCATCCGGACCTGGAGAAGGCGCGCGGGCAATATCTCGGCATCGTGCTGGTGGAGATCGGAGTGCTGATGACGGTCACCGCGGTGATCATCGCGATCTTCTACGCATTCGCCGGGCGAACCCCTGAAATCACCGAAGAGGAGTGGTGAGCATGATTGAAATGCTCTCCGAACGCTTCACCTACGCGGTCATCATCATTTTGATGATGGTCGGTCTTTATGCGCTGATCGCGACCGGCAATCTGGTCAAGCGCATGGTGGGGCTGGCGATCTTCCAGACCTCGGTCTTCCTGCTCTACATCACGGTGGGCAAGGTGTTCGGCGGCAAGCCGCCCATCCTGGATTATTACGAGATCAATTACGGCGAGCTGGATCCCACCCAGCTCTACTCCAATCCGCTGCCGCAAGTGCTGATCCTCACCGCGATCGTCGTGGGCGTGGCGACGCTGGCCATGGGTCTGGCGCTGGTGGTGCGGATCCGGGAAGCCTACGGAACGATCGAGGACGACACGATCTCCGAGGCGGATTATTCGCTCGAGCTTGAAAAGGGCGTGTAACCGGTGACGGACGGCATTCTTCTTCCCGCGGCGCTCGCCGCGCATGCGCCCGCGCTTCTGGTCGCGGTCCCGCTGATCCTGTCCACGGTCGCCGCCGCGATTCCCAGCGGCCGGACCGCCTGGGCTTTGGCGGTGATCAGCGCAGCGGTCGCTTTGGTTTGCGCGATCGAGCTCTTCTTCGCGACGCGCGCCGACCACGCCGTCGTCAGCTACGCCATGGGCGGCTGGGAGCCGCCCTTCGGCATTGAATTCCGCATTGACGGGCTGAACGCGGCGATCCTTCTCCTGTTGTCCTCAACCGGGCTGTTGGCGCTGCTTTTCGCCTTGCCCAGCGTGGCCGACGAGATCGCCGGCAATAAGCAATCGCTGTTCTATTCGGCCTTCCTTCTGGCCTTTTCCGGCCTGTCCGGCGTGGCGATCACGGGCGATGCGTTCAACCTGTTCGTCTTCCTGGAGATCAGCTCGATCGGCACCTATGCGATCATCGCCATGGGCTGGAAGAATGACCGCCGCGCCCTGACGGCCAGCTTCAATTATCTGGTCATGGGCACGATCGGCGCGACCTTCTTCGTGATCGGGATCGGCTTTCTTTATATGGCCACCGGCACGCTGAACATGGCTGACATGGCCCAGCGCATCGCCGAACTGCCCGGCGACCGGGTCGTGGAGGTCGGCTTCGCCTTCATCCTGGTCGGCATCGGTTTGAAATCGGCGCTCTTCCCGCTGCATCTCTGGCTGCCCAACGCCTATGCCTTCGCGCCCAATTTCGTGACCACCTTCCTGGCGGCCACCGCGACGAAAGTCGCCTTCTACGTGATCATCCGCTTTTCCTTCGACGTCTTCTCGATCGAGAGCGCCTATGTGGTGAACGCGCTGACCTATGTGGTCACGCCGCTGGCGATCGCGGGCATGCTGGTGGGCTCGGCCCAGGCCTTGTTCCAGGCGGATGCACGCCGGCTTTTCGCCTACTCGTCGGTCGCCCAGGTCGGCTATATGCTTCTGGGTCTGGGCATGGCGACGGCGCTGGGCGTCGCGGCGGGCACGCTGCATCTGCTCAATCACGCCATCATGAAGGGTGCGCTATTCATGGCGCTGGGCGCGTTCGCCTATAGCTATGGCGTGCGCCGGATCGATGACTTGAAGGGTCTGGGCCAGGCCATGCCGTTCACCGCCGCGGCCTTCACCATCGGCGCCTTGTCGCTGATCGGCGTGCCGTTCACCGCCGGCTTCATCTCGAAATTCTACCTGGTTCAGGCGGCGCTGGACAAAGACTGGTGGTGGGCGGTGGCGGCGATCCTGATCGCGTCCGTGCTGGCGGTGTTTTACTGCTATCGCATGCTGGTCGCCCTGTGGGTCAACCCGGCGCCGACGGCGGACCGGGCGCTTAACGGCCATGTGCGCCGCGTGCCCTGGATGATCGTCATCCCGCTCTGGATCCTGGCCGCCGCAAACCTGTATTTCGGCACGAACGCCGGCTTCATGGTCGATATGGCGCAAACCGCCGCCCAGGCGGCGATCAACGGAGGCGTGGGCTCATGAGCTGGACGCCTGAACTTGCGCTCGCCCTGGCTTTGATCCTGCCGCTTCTCGGCGGGGTCGGAGTCCTGATCTTCGACAAGCAGCCCAATCTGCGCGAAGCGGCAACGCTGATCAGCGCCGTCGCGCTCGCCGTGGTGGTCGCCTATCTGGTCGAAACCTCCGGTCAGCGCCCGGAGATCACCCTGATCGAGTTCGCGCCCGGCTTGACGCTCAGCTTCAAGCTGGAGCCCTTAGGCGCGGTCTTCGCCATGGTGGCGAGCGGTCTGTGGATCGTGAACTCGCTGTATTCCATCGCCTATATGCGCGGGAATAAGGAGAAGAATCAGACCCGCTTCTATGTCTGCTTCACCCTGTCCATCGCGGCGGCCATGGGCATCGCCCTGTCGGGCAATCTGCTCACGCTGTTCTTCTTCTATGAAGCGCTGACGCTGGCGACCGTGCCGCTGGTCGCGCACAAGGGCGACGCCAAGGCCAAGAAGGGCACGGCGATCTATCTGGGCATTCTTCTGGCCACCTCGATCGGCCTTTTGCTGCCGGCGATCTTCGCCACCTACGCCTTAACCGGCACGACCGATTTCACCGCGGGCGGCATTCTCACCGGCGCCGCCGGTCCGGTGGCGGGCTCGATCCTGCTGGTGCTGTTCGCCTTCGGCATCGGCAAGGCGGCGCTCATGCCGGTTCATCCCTGGCTGCCCAACGCCATGGTCGCGCCCACCCCGGTCTCCGCGCTGCTGCACGCCGTCGCGGTCGTGAAGGCGGGCGTGTTCACCATGCTCAAAGTGGTGATCTACATCTTCGGCCCGGAATATATGCAGACCCTGCCGGCGGCGGACGTCCTGGCCTGGATCGCGGGTCTGTCGATCGTGATCGCCTCGGTGATCGCCTTCACCAAGGACAATATCAAGGCCCGGCTCGCCTTCTCCACGGTCAGCCAGCTGTCCTACGTGACGCTGGGCGCCATGCTGGCGAGCCCGGCGGCGCTTCTGGGCGGGGCCTTGCAGATCGTCATGCACGCCTACGGCAAAATCACGCTCTTCATGACGGCGGGCGGCATTTATACCGGCGCCAAGAAGACCGAGGTGAGCCAGCTCGACGGGCTGGGCTGGCACATGCCGGTCACCTTCGCGGCCTTCGCCATCGGCGCCTTGTCGATCATCGGCGTGCCGCCCTTTGGCGGGGTGTGGCCGAAAATCTTCCTGATGGAAGGCTCCGCCGCGGCGGGTCAGCCCTGGCTGATCGCCATGCTGATCGGTTCGACGCTGTTGAATATCGGCTATCTCCTGCCCATCGTGATCCGCGGCTTCTTAAAGCCGAAACCGAAGGATAACCCGATGAAGCCGGGCCTGCCGCCGCCGCTGGCCTTCGTCGCGCCGGCGATCACGGCGGCCGGCGCCGTGGTATTATTCTTCTTCGTCGGGCCGCTGATCGATTTTCTTCAGCCTGTCTTCACCACGGAGATGACGCCATGAGCGCGCCGCGCCCCGGCGCGCCGGACGGGATACACCCGCTGGCGCAGCCCTTCCTCTTCGTCTTCAAGCCAGGCTTCGCGCGCCTTTTCGTGCTCGCGCTGGCCGTGCTCCTGCTGGTCAGCTTCGGCGTCGAATTCGCGATGACCGGCGGTGAGGGGCTGTCGAAATACCCCGAGGTCCTCGGCGGTTATGAAGTCCTGCCTGCCCTGGCCGCCGCCGCGGCGATCATCGCCGCCTGGCTTGTGCGCTGGGTGTTGGGGGTCGCGCCCGACTTTTACGAGCGCGAAGCGGGTGATCTGACCAAGACTGAATCGGAGTCCGCCGATGGCTGACGCCTTTTCCTTCCTCGCCGGAGTCTCGCCGGCCTGGCCGCTCATTCTCGGCGGCCTGATCGCACTGGCGTTGCCCACCCATGCCGGGCGCAAGGCGGTGATGATCCTGGCGCCGGTCATCGGTCTGGCCGCCTGGTTCGCCACGCGGGAGCCCGGCGTCTACGGGGTGATCGAGCTGGGTCCGGTCGTCTTGGAGACCTTCCGCTTCGACTCCTTGAGCCGCGTTTGGGCGTTGGTCTTTTTGATCGCCGCCTTCATCAACGGCATCTACTCCATCCATGACCGCTCACGCTGGTCGGACGCCGCTTCGCTGATTTATGCCGGTTCGGCCGTCGGCGCGGTGTTCGCGGGCGATTTGCTGACCCTCTTCTTTTTCTGGGAATTGACCGCCATCGCGTCCGCGCCGCTGATCTTCGCGGCCGGGGGACCGGTCGCGCGCCGCGCCGGCCTTCGCTATCTGGCGATCCAGGTGCTGTCCGGCGTCCTGCTTCTGGGCGGCGCCGCGCTTTGGGCGGGCGAGACCGGCAGCTGGAGCTTTGGCGGCCTTAACGCCGTCTCCGTCTTCGACCTGTCCGGACCGGCCGGCTGGATCATCCTTCTGGGCTTCGGCGTCAAGGCGGCCTTCCCGTTGATGCATATGTGGCTGCCGGACGCCTATCCCAAAGCCACCGGCTTCGGCGCCGTGGTGCTCTCCGCATTCACGACCAAGATGGCGATCTACGCGCTGGCGCGCGGATTTGCGGGTGAGGAGATCCTGATCACGCTGGGCCTGATCATGGCGGTCTTCCCGGTCTTCTTCGCGATCGTCACCAACGACTTGCGTCAGACGCTGGCCTACGCCCTGATCAACCAGCTGGGCTTCATGACCGTGGCCGTCGGCGTCGGCTCGGAGCTCGCGCTCAACGGCGCTGCGGCGAACGCCTTCGTCGGCGTGATTTACATGGCGCTTTTCTTCATGGTGATGGGCGCGGTGCTCGCAAGAACGGGAACGGTGAAGGCCACCGAGCTGGGCGGGCTGTTCAAGTCCATGCCCGCGACCGGACTGTTCGCCGTCATCGCCGGCGCGGCCGTGGTCGGCGTGCCGCTGTTTTCCGGCTTTGTCGCCAAGACCTTGATCCTGTCGGCGGTGCATTACGAGCATCTCACGCTCGCCTACATCATTCTGATCTTCGCTTCGGCCGGCGTTATGGAGCAGACGGCGCTGAAGGTGCCGTATTTCGCTTTCTTCGGCGAAGACCGGGGGCACCGGGTCAGCGAGGCGCCGGCAGGGCAGTTGATCGCCATGGGCATCGCCGCCTTCCTCTGCCTTCTGATCGGAACGCAGTATGAGGCGCTCTACGGCCTTCTGCCCTTCGCGATCGATTATCAGCCGTATGCAGCCGCCTCCGTGGTGGGTCAGCTGCAGATCCTGGGCGCCGGCGCGCTGGCGTTCTCCGCTCTGATCTGGCTGAAGCTCTATCCGCTCAAGTCCGATCGCACGATCCTGGATGCGGACTGGCTCTATCGCTATGTGGGTGACGCGATCGCGCGCTGGGGCACGGCCATGGGCCGCATCCTCACCGGCTGGAGCGAGCAGGTGCTGGGCCAGAATTTCAAGAGTCTTGGCCGCAAGCTGTTCAATCTCTTCAGCCCGGCGGGCACGTTGTCGCGCGATTTCCCGTCCGGCTTGATGGCGCTTTGGACCGCGATCCTGCTGGCCGGCGTTCTGGTGGTCGCCTATTTCTCCACAGCCTGAGCTTCTCCACCTGTGGGAGAATATACGCTAGCGTTGCAATCTTATGCGCGATTGATAGGAAAGTTATCCTCATAATCGTGTTATCTTCCTAGAATGTCGTCTCATCATTGAACGGCTCCAGGGAGATTGCCATGACCGACCGAAATCACAGCGCCGACCGCGCCCGGGCGCAGTTGGCGCTCCAGACCGTCGCCTACGCCTTCGGCGTGCCGGCGGACCAGATCGACTCCCCCACCCGTGGAACATCCCGCGCCGCCTTGGCGCGCCAGACGGCGATCTATCTCACCCACGTGGCGTTCGAGCTGAGCCTGGCCCGCACGGCGGCGGCGTTCGGGCGGGATCGGTCGACGGCGGCCTATGCCTGCCACCGGATCGAAGACCGGCGCGACGACGCCGCGTTCGACGCCAAGCTTGAAGATCTTGAAGCCTGCTTGCGTGCGGCGCCGTCGCCCAGCGCGCCGGCGGCGGCATGAGCGTTGCGGCCTGGATGCGGCGGCTGAACCGGTCCGGACGCCTGCTCGCCCCCTTGCCGGGCGGCCGGTCCGGATATGGCGTCTTCGCCGGCGCTGACCGTCGACGCCGGCCGATCGCCAAAGCGGCTGACGCAGAAGTTCGAGCCGCGCTCAGCGACGGCGCGCTCATCGAAACCGGCCGCGGGATTGTCCTGAGCGAAGAGGGCCGCAAACGGCTGCACCGCGCGGCGAGCGCCGGGGACCAACCCTTCGCCGCTCAGCATCAGCAGCCCGCCCGGCGCATCGTCATCGATGCGGACGGCGAGCGCAGCGTTTCAGCGAGCGCCGCGCCAGGGCCGCTCGCGCGCTATCTAAGGCCGTCCGGAGGGCGGCCGGCCCTGCTTGACGCCGTGCACGCGAGCGCGGCCGCGATATTCGTGCGCGATTATGAGCGCTCGGCCCTGTCGAGCCGCGTGACGGCGGACTGGAGCGCGGCGCCGGGCGGCAAGCGGCGCTCGGCGCCGACGGACCGGGCGGACATCCCGGCGACTCGTCTAGACGCCCAAAATCGGGTGCTCGCCGCCCTTGAAGAGGCGGGCCCCGGCTTTGATCGGTTGCTGTTCGCGATCCTGATCCGGGAGGTTGGCGTCGGCGCCGCGGAGCGCGAACTCGATTGGCCCGAGCGCGCCGGCGCGGCGATGTTGAAGATCGCCTTGGATCGCCTGGCTGTGCATTACCGGCTCAAGCCGCGGCCGAAAGCCTTCACCGGCTAGGCGGCCAGTGATTCCGCCTCGGCGCGGATTCGCTTGATCATGCTGGCCAGGCCGTTGGAGCGCTGGGGCGATAAATGCTCGGCCAGGCCGATCCGGCCGAGTACGGCCTTGGGGTCGATCGACAACGCCTCCGCGGGCGTCCGGCCCGTGTAGAGCCGGTCCATCAAGGCGACGAGACCTTTGACGATGTGGGCGTCGCTGTCGCCGCGCAGGTTCAGACGGCCGTCCTGGTTGTCGACGACGACCCAGACCTGGCTGACGCAGCCTTTGACCTTGCGGTCTTCCGTACGCTCGGCGTCGGGAAAGGCCGGCAAAGCCTGGCCCAGCTCGATGAGGTAGCGATAGCGCTCCTCCCAGTCGCCGAGAAACTCGAACTCGTCGACCAATTCATCAATATCGGTTTGAAGATCGCCCATGGGCGGCGACATAAGACGGACCGCCGCAGCCTTCAAGCCCGGCGGTCTGTGACGCTCTGCGGCGCCTAGCGGGCCGGCTGGTCGCTGACCGCTTCGGCGAAAAGCTGGTCGATGGCCTCGGTCTCCGCGGCGTCGGCATGGCGTTCGGCGATCGCGTTGGCGCGGTCGGCGGCGAGCGACACCATGAAGCCGGCGATGTCGGCGGCCTCGCCCACCAACGCACAGGCCTGCTCGCGACCGGCGCACACATCGTTCGCGGCCGCCTGGAGGTCGCCGCTCGCCTCTCTGGCGTTGAACTGACCGGCGATGACGGCGGCTTCCTGTGCAAACGCGCCGTCGACCGGCGCGCTGAAGCCTGCGGGGACGAAGGCTGCGACCACGAGGGTCCAGAAAACCGCTTTGACTGGAAACATTGTTCTAGCCTCACTTTCTTCCGCTCTGGAAGCAAAGATGAGGCTAACGCGAAAGGCTCGGAAATCGCCAGCGATTCCCAAGCCTTGCGTAAATGACGCGTTAACGCTGAACGCGCACGGCTAACCAGAAGTGAACACGTCGCCGATTTGCGTATCAGTTCGACACAGGACGCGTCGCTGTGAGGCAATCGGCGACATCGTTGAGGGCGTGCTCGGCGATGCAGAAGCTGTCCTCATACTTGAAATGCCCCGCGGCGACGCATTGCGCCATGGTCAGCCGCGCCCAGGTGATGCAGCGCTCGACGCTGGGATCGCCCAGCAGCCGGTCCAGCGCGGTCATGTCTCCCGCTTCAATGGATTGCAGGGCGGCCACCGCCAGCATCTGCCCGATCCGGCGTTCATCCGGCTCAAGCTGTTGTTCGCCCACGGTCACCTGAAGCTCAGGCAGGGGCGCGGCGGGAGCTGCGTCGCGTTCGGCGAAGAGCGACGAGGCGGACCGCAGGGGCGCTGCGGCCTGGACGCCCGGATTGGGATCGGCCAGGCGGAAATCCACCTCAAGGCGTTCGGACGCAGTCTCCAGAGCGGTCAGCCGGTCTTCCCGGTCGCGCGCCCGGCGCGCCGCCCAGGTTTCGTTCTGCAGCTCATAGGCGGCCTGGCGATAGCGAAGGCCGACGCTGCGAATGGAGGTCACGTCTTCATTGATGGCGGTGAACACCGAATCCTGGGCGCGGTCCGCGCCCATGAAGCCGGTGACATAGACGGGGTCGTCAAGAAGCGCGGAGCGGGCGACGCCGGATCCGTAATAATCCGCCACGGCGCGCACGGCGTCGATGAATTCGGGATGCTGGGCGGCGACGAGGGCGGCGTAGGCGATCTGGGCGTCCACCAGGCGGTCGCCGTCATAATACTGAGCCAGCGCATCCATGGTGGCGTCCAGATCCGCGCCCGAGCGCAGCTCGCGCCGGCCGGCCTCGCCCACATCGGCATGATAGGCGGCGTAGGTCTCCGCGTTCTGAACCAGCGGATCGGCGGGCGCAGGCGGCGTCAGCGCGAGCGTCGGCGCCGCATCGGTTTCAGGAGCGGGAGAGGGCGTTTGGGCCGGCGGCGCGTCTTGTGACGCGGCGGCCAGAATTGCGGCGACGGCGGCGGTGACCCATGCTTCTGTCATGGCGAGCCATTCCTTCCTGGAACACATTGAGGGGCGGGCCGGGGGGCCGAGCGCTAGAGTGCCGCTCAATCATGACCTGAGCGTTTAACACAGATTCAATAATTATTAACGCCGTGCGTCGAGCGTGAAATGGCAAAACCCTCGTGCAGGATGCGATTCGCATGCAGGCGATCGAAAAGCTGTTCAACGTGCTGGCCGGCCGGGCGCTGCATGCGCTGTGGCTGGGCCTGTGCGCGTATGCGGCTGTGATCTCGCCGCCGCCCTTGAGCGCGGCGGCGATGATCGGCTTCCTCCTCGCCGCGATCCCCGGCGTGCTGGGTCTGTTTTTGGCGGGCGAGCGTCTTATTCGATCCGACGCCGCGCGTCTGGTGCTGGCGCTGTGCTGGACGCTGCCGGGCGTCGCCGCCGCGATCAGCTTCTCCACCGCGATTTCGCCGGCCGCCCTGATCTTTCTTGCCGGACCTGCGACATTGGCCGCTGTCGCCGGCGTGAACCAGGCGCGGGTCGCGGCGCTGCTAAGCGCGGTCGCCTTCATCCTTGTGGTGCTTGCCGGGATTCCCGGTCCGCTCAGCACGACGCTGTCTGATGTCCTTAGCCGGCCGGAGGCGTGGGCGGCGTTCGCCGGCTATCTCGCCCTTGCCGGGATGATGGGACGGACGCGGCTTGAGCGCCGGCTTGCACGGCTCGAGCGAACTCTGAAGGACGCCACGCCCGCCGCCGAGGCCTTCGCCCGGGCCCCGTCTCCGTTGATGGCGCTGGACAAGTCCGGGACCATCAAAGCGTCTTCGCGCTCCTTGCGCCGGGTCATTCCCGGCGTCCCGAACAGCCTGGTCGGCTTGAAGGCCGATGAGATCGGCATTGACGGCGCCGCCCAGGCGATGGTGCGCGCAGGCCTTCAGTCCGCGCGTGAGGGCGGACCCGCCGATGGCGGCTGCTTCACCTTTGCGGTGCGCGATGGCGAGGGCGCATCCGTGCCCGTCGACGCTCGTGCGGTCCATACGCCGGAAGGCTATGTGCTGAGCTTTGACCGCGCCGCCAACACTTCTGACCGGGCGGCGTCGCTTGATGACCGCGCGCATTTGATCGCGGAGCGCGACGCGGCCCTGGCGGCCAACCGCTCCAAATCCGAATTCCTCGCCGCGGTGAGCCATGAATTGCGCACGCCGCTCAATGCGATCATCGGTTTTTCCGACGTCATGAAGCAGCGCCTCTTCGGCCCGTTGCCGGCGCGTTATGCGGAGTATGGCGATCTTATCCATGAGAGCGGCGCGCATCTGCTGGAATTGATCGGCGACGTCCTGGACATGTCCAAGATCGAGGCGGACCGTTACGAGTTGGCCATTGAGACTTTCGACGCCCGCGATGTGGTTGAGATTTGCTCGAAGATGCTCCGCCTGCGCGCCGAGGAAAAAGGCGTGGCCCTGTTCACCGATACCGGGGATGCGCCGTTGACCGTGGAGGCGGACCGCAAGGCGCTGCGCCAGATCCTGCTGAATTTATTGTCCAACGCCGTGAAATTTACGCCGGAAGGCGGCGCGATCGTGTCCATGGCGCGGGCTCAGGACGGCGCGCTGGTGCTGGCGGTCGGCGACAGCGGCGTCGGCATCGACCCGGACGAGCTTGATCAGATCGGCAAGGCCTGGACTCAGACCCGCTCGGCGCGCGAGACCACAGAGCGGGGCGCCGGGCTCGGCCTGTCGCTGGTCCGCGCCCTGGCCGAGCTGCATGGCGGCGACATGACCGTCCAGAGCGCGCCGGGCGAGGGCACGACGGTCACCGTCACCCTGCCCGTGCTGGCGAGCGCGGAGCTTGCCGAGGCGGCGCCTGATGAGGAATTGGAAGTGCATCAGCGCATCCGGGCCGCCCAGACCTTGAGCGACGAGCTGCAGACCAGCGCCTGATCCTTAAGGGCTGACGGAGCGCGCCTCGCTGGCGGCGGCCTGA
Source organism: Oceanicaulis sp. BBD 1991-10 (assembly GCA_001657295.1). Classification (GTDB taxonomy): domain Bacteria; phylum Pseudomonadota; class Alphaproteobacteria; order Caulobacterales; family Maricaulaceae; genus Oceanicaulis. Next base: position 18,405 of record LYSW01000026.1, read on the forward strand.
GACAGCGGGACGGCTTGCATCGCCAGCGCCGCCCTTAGACCGCCGACCTCGAACCAGTAGCGTTCGGCGATGTCACCGCTACGATCGCGCAGCTCGACCGCCACGCCCTCGCGCGGCGTCAGCTGGGCCATGGCGCCCAGAGCGTCGTCGGTGAATACGAATCCACGCGCCGGATCGCCGGAGGCCGGCGCCAGCGTCGCGGCGATGTCGGGCGCCAACCGATCTGTGGCCAGATAGCGGCGCTCCTCGCTCGGCGGGGCGCCCCAGGCGCTCGCCGGATCGCCCCCCGGCGCGGCCAGCAAGCCGCCGGCGGTGAAGTCGATCGGATAGGTCTGACGGGCGGGGTCGCGCATCACCAGCACAGCGCTGGCGAACGGCTCCGCGGCGTTGAAGGCGAGCACGAAGCTCGGCGCTCCGTCCAACCGGGCGACGCCGAAATTGGCGGCGGAAAGGGGCGTGGACTGCAAGACCTGCCAGGCCGGGCCTGCGCCGCGGCGCGGCGGGCGCCGGTCGACGATCCAGGCGCGATGAACGCCGGCGAAGCGGATTTCAGTGAAGCCGGCGAGCTCGTAAATGCGCGCGCGATGATCCGCGCTCAACACCGCCAGCCCGTCGTCGGCGCAGGGCAGGGCGGCGCGCTGCCCTTCAAGCGCATCCAGGCGTTCGGGGGCCGCGCCGGCTCTCACCGCATCGTCGCGCGAGCGTGCGATCGCCGCGTCCAGCAGGGCGCGCTCGGCCTGATTGAACAAGGCGCAGGCCTCGTCGCTGGCCCGCAAGGTGGCCAGCTGTTCAAGCTCGCTGGCGGCGGCCGGCGCTTGGGCGCCGAGGAGAAGGGCGGTCAGAGCGGGTATCATGCCCGCTTAGGGTTACGCGCGCCGTCTTGACGTCCGGTTTACGCCCGCGCCGAGCAGGAGCAGCAAAACCGCGAGCGAAAAGGCGCCCAGAGCGAAATATTCGTCATGGGTGCGCACCATTTGCGACGCCCACTCGATCGAAAAGCGCGGCGCGGCGCTCGGGCCGAACGGCGTCACGGCGGAGGCGTCCCACAATACCGCGCGACCTTCCAGGCTCGCCCACAGCTCCGAACGCGCCAGGCGTTTGGCGGCGCGGGCGTAGTCGGCGCCTTCAGGCGATGTGAACAACGCCACGCGCCGGCCGTCGGCCTGCTCGAACAGCGCCGCCACGCCGGTGATGCGGGCGTTGCGCTCGGTATTGTCCGACGCGAAAGCCGTCGAGCCGAGATGGCGGCGGGGCGCGCGATTGGCCGCAGCCGAGGTCGCGGCGCGCACTTCGGCGGGCGCCGCCGCCATCAGGCGGGGATCCAATGCGCGCTGCGGACCGAGAACCATCAGGTCGTGATTGGCGGGCGCGGCGTCGACATCTTCGCCATACCAAGCGTAAAGCCAGGCCGAACCGGACGCGAGCGCGGCGCGGGACACCAGCGCGAGCGAGGCGATTTGGTCGTCCGGATTGTCCGACGGCGCCATGACGATCGCCGCGCGCCCGCCCTGGTCGTCGCCGAAGGGCGCGCCAAGCGCCGCCAGATTCTCCAGCCGCGAATCCAGAGCGATGTCCGGCCGCGGATGGGACAGGCGCGGCGCCTGAAGGGCGGCCGTCATGTCGAAGCGCAGCGCATGATCTTCCATCGACCGCGCGGCGAACAGGCGCGCCGCGGCGATCAGCGAGCCGGTCTGGCCGGCGGAAAGGCGCATTTCAGACGGGCTGGTCAGATCGATCGCCGGGGCGCCGGCGCCCTCGCGCACCTCGGCGCGAACGATCAGCTCGGCGACTGCCGGATCCTGGACCAGGATCGGGGCTTGATGCATGCGCAGGGCGAGACCTTGAGCGACGAGCGCGGAAACCGCCAGCTCGTCGCGGCCGGCCGCAGCCGCGTTGATATGCACGCGGCGCGGCGCCGCGAAGTCCGCACGCAGCGCATGCTCGATATCGTCAAGGGCGGCGTAGCCGTGGACCGGGGCCGCCGACACCCTAAGCCGGGACCGCATCATGTCCACGCTCCAGCCTTCGCGGACGGCGCCGGTCAGACGCAGCACCAATTCATTGTCGCCGACGCGCAAATCGTCCGAATAGAGCGCAAAACGCGCCTCAAACGGCTCGGCGCGCGGCTGCAAGACCACTGCGCGCGCGCGATTGACGAAGGCTTCGATGCGGCCGTTGGACCTGTCGGATAACGGTGCGGCGTTCAACACCAGCTCCACTGCTTCCGGGCTGGCCCCGGCGGCGATGGTGAACGCAATCCGGATCTCGCGAACGCTGTCGTCCAGCGTCAACGCCGCGGGACCTTCCTCGAGACCGGCCAGCAGCTTTTCCTCGGACCGTGCAGGCCGGTGGTCGCCAAAGGCCTCAAACGAAATGAAAAATACGCACAACGCAGCTGTCGCCAGCCTTATCAGGCTTTGTTGTATCGACATGAAACGCTCCCCTCGCTTAAGACTTTATTAAGCAATGGGCGGGCCATCAAGCGCGATGACTGAGCTAAAAGCGCGATTCTGGGTGGACGCCCTGCGGTGGCGGGCGGAAAGCGCCGGCGCGTCTGTCTACATCACACGGCGCGGCGATCCGGACGCCGGCGTCGTGCTGGTGAAAATCGCGATGCCTCAACGGCTTGCACAGATCTTCGTTCCAGCCCGGGACATGGACGGCAATCGAGTGTGGACCCGGCCTCTCGGGTCACAAGCGTCTCAAGAAGAAGACGTGACCGCCTATATCGACCGGCGCGTGGACCGTGATCCGGATCTCTGGGTCGTCGAAGTGGACGATGTGAAGGGCCGCCATTTTCTCAATGAGCCTGTCGAGGAGGTCTAGCGCGCGACGGCCTTTCTCGGCGCAGCCTATTCACGCGCGTCCATGATGACGGTGTGGGCGACCTTCCAGCCGCCGGACTCGCGCGTGAGCACAAGGTGGAAATGGGTGCGCCGCAAATCCTGGCCTTCAATGCCGGACGCTCCCCGGGGACTGTCCGTGAACAGGTGCAACACCGCAGCCTCCGTCCCGATGGCGCGCATGGAGATGAGATGCATGTTCTCGATCTCTCTTCTGGCGACGTCAGGGCCGAACGCGGGAAACAGGCGCGTCTCAAGAAATCCGGCCAGCGCCGCTGAGTGCGTGAATATGCGCGCGTACGCGTTGATCCACTCGGTGTCCTGGACATGCAGAGCCATTAAGGCGTCTGTGTCCTCTGCGCCCCAGGCGTCGCGATAGGCGCGCAGAAAGGCCTCCAGCTCCATATCAACGGACGAGCCTGGGTCGACGCCGATCTCGCGATACGCCGGAATTTCGCGCCGCTCCTGAGCCTGGATGGATGGGCTGACAAGAGGCAACGCGGCGGCCAGGGCGATGAGGGCGAGTGTGAAACGCATGGTCGAATTCCTTTCAGGGGCTAGGATCAGCTTCGCCGCCGTCGCGGCGGTCGGCGGCCCTCATGCCCGGCCGGAACTGCTTGGAGCGAGGATGAAGTCGCGAAATGTCGCCGCTTGACGCGAACGGTCCGTATCCCCGCGCAGATGCGTCTGGTCCCTGGCATCGCGACACCGGTCTGCTCGCCGGGGTCTGGCTGTTCATGGCCTCGACCTTTGTCGTCGGCGGGGCGTATGACACCGACGAGTTCGCGGCGCCGCACCGCATTGCGTTCTGGCTGCTTGTCGCCGCCTTGATGGTGTTTCAGCCGGTTCTGCTCGAGCGCGCCTTCGCGCGGTTCACGCCGCCAAGCATTGCGGGCGCCTGGCTGTCCGCCGCCGGCGCCGTCCTGGTGGCGATCCCGCTCGCCGCCGTTCAGATTCATCTGTTGAAATTCACGCCCCTTCTGCCGCGCGCGGTCGATCCGTGGATCGAATTCATTCCCTTTGTGGGCGCGCCCGTGGTGATTGTGGCGAGCTTTGTCTTATTCCTCCGCTTCGCCTGGGAGCGGCGCCACCTCGAGGTCCGCGCCGCGCGCGCTCAGGCTGCCGACAGCGCCGGTGCGAGCGGGCCTATCGGGGCCGAGACCCTGCATGTGCGATCGCAGGATCATTATCTGGAGATCACCACCGATCACGGCCGGCGCTTCATCCGCGGCCGGTTGGCGGATCTGAAAGCGGACGGCGACCCGTGGGGTTTCAGTCCGCATCGGTCCTGGTGGGTCGCCGACCGGTCGATCCAATCCTGCCGGCGCGCCGGGCGCGATCTGAAGCTTCATCTCAAGGACGGGACGGTGGTGCCTGTCAGCCGCGCCCGGCATGACGCTGTCCGCTCACGGGGCCTGCTCTGATACGGCTGCGGGCCTGATCGGCGCCGGCATGGTCGAGACTTTCTTAATGCGCTGATAGAGAAGTTGTAACGCCTGCAAGGCTAAGCTCTGACCGTCGCTTGTCGCAGTCACAATGCTTCGTGCCAGCCATGCTCTTTCTGTTCAATGATGTCGTGTTTGATCTGGGCGATCCGCGCGAGACGGCCATAGAAGCCGGCTTGCCGCACGGCTTCACCGAGAAAAAACTCCTGTCCATGCGGATCGGCCGGGTGATCAAGCTGGTGCGCGAAGCCATGTTCGACGAGCACTATCTGCCGCGCACCAATCCGGAAGTCGCCGGCTTTCTCGCCGCCATGATCGCCTGGAAGACCGACGAGGCGAACGCGCTGCTGGCGGTTGCGCCGAAGGAGGCGGTCACCGCCGCCGAAGTCCAGCTGCGCCTGGCGTCGGTCTCGCTGGTTGCGATGACCCAGCTGGAAGAGCTCCAGCGCGCCGGCAAGCTGTCCAGCCATGTCGCCAATCTGTCGGTGTGGCGTCACGCGCCGCAACGCATGAAAGCCTAGGGCGGGTCCGGGCCCCGCTTGCGCCTCGGGCCTGTCTCGGCTACCCCGCGGGCCACACGCGACAACAAGACTGACAGGCCCTTCATGAGCACCGCAGAGGCTGCGCCCTGGGCGCGCCGGCGCACCTACGCCATCATCTCCCATCCTGACGCCGGCAAGACCACGCTGACGGAGAATATTCTGTTCACCGCCGGCGCGATCCGTCTGGCCGGGCAGGTGCGCGCGCGCGGCGAGAACCGCCGCACCCGGTCGGACTGGATGAAGATTGAGCGCGAGCGCGGGATTTCCGTCTCCGCCTCGGTGATGACCTATGAGCATGCGGGTCTGACGTTCAACCTGCTCGATACGCCCGGCCACGAGGACTTCTCTGAAGACACCTATCGCACGCTCACCGCCGCCGACAGCGCCATCATGGTGCTCGACGCGGCCAAGGGCGTCGAGCCGCGCACGCTGAAGTTGGTGGAGGTTTGCCGCCTGCGCGACATCCCGATTCTGACCTTCATCAACAAGCTGGACCGCGAAGCGCTGGACCCGTCCGAGCTGTTCGACGACATCCAGGACAAGCTGGCCCTGGACGTGGCGCCCATGCAGTGGCCGGTCGGATCGGGCAATCGCTTCAAGGGCGTGGCGGACTTGAAGGCCAATGATTTCATCGCCTATCGCCGCCCGGAGGGTGACGAGTTTCGCGAGAGCGAGCGCTTCGCCATGGACGGAAACTCGATCGCGTCCGAGCTGAGCGACGAGGAAATCACGGAGATGAGCGAGGGCGCGGAGATCGCGCGGGAGCTCATGCCGGCCTTCAATCCCCAAAGCTTCGCCGAGGGGCATATGACGCCGGTCTATTTCGGCTCGGCGCTGCGCAAATTCGGGGTGCGCGAACTGATCGACGCCCTGGCCGAGCACGCGCCAGGTCCGCAAACTCAAGCCGTTGCGGCGGGCCCGCGCGCAACGCTGGAGCCCAGCGACAAGGAGGTGGCCGGCTTCGTTTTCAAGATTCAGGCGAATATGGACCCCAATCACCGCGACCGCGTCGCCTTCGTGCGCCTCAGCTCGGGCGAGTTTAAACGCGGCATGAAGCTGAAGACCGATAAGGGCAAGGCGCTGACCGTGTCCGCGCCGGTGATGTTTTTCGCCGATGACCGGGAGATCGCCGACAACGCCTATGCCGGCGACGTGATCGGCGTGCCCAATCACGGCGTCTTGCGCGTCGGCGACACTTTGTCGGAAAGCGGCAAGTGGAAGGTCGCGGGCATTCCCAATTTCGCCCCGGAAATGCTGCGCCGGGCGCGATTGAAGGACCCGCTCAAAGCCAAGCATCTGAAAAAGGCGTTGGAATCGCTTGCTGAAGAAGGCGTCACCCAGCTTTTCCGCCTGCAGGTGGGCGGCGAGTTCGTCATCGGCGCGGTCGGCGCGCTGCAGATCGACGTCATGGCTCAGCGTGTGGCGGACGAGTACGGCATCGACGTCACCTTCGAAGCCTGCCCGTTCGAGACCGCGCGCTGGCTGTCCGGACCGGAAGACAAGCTCCAGGATTTCATCGACCGGCATAAGACCGCGATGGCCGAGGACATTGATGGCGACCTGGTCTTTCTGGCCAAATCGCCCTGGGAAGTGTCTTATTCTGAAGAGAAATTTCCCGATCTGACCTTCTCGCGCACCAAGGAGCGCGCCTGATCATGGAGACATTCCGCACCGAGCTGTCCGAATTGTGGGCCATCGTCGTCGACGTCTGGCAGACCAGCTTCTTCGGCTTCCCGGTCGGCGACGGCCTGGCGGCGGTGGGGATTTTCCTGTTCGCGCTTTTGGTGCGCGGCGTCTTCTCCAAGCTGCTGCTGCGCCGGCTCTTGGCGCAGGCGGAGAAGACCGAGACAGAACTGGACGACGCGCTGCTTAAGGCGCTCGCCGGGCCGGTGAAGATGATCCCGGTGATCATCGGCGCCTATTTCGCCCTCTATTTCCTGGGTTTGACCGGCGAAGAAGCGCCGGTTGACGGCACGCGCGTCATCGAGACTTTGGTGATCATCACCATTTTCTGGGCGCTGTTTAATGCGGTGGAGCCGGTCGCGAGGCTCTCGGCGCCGCTGCGGCGAGCGCTGAACCCGGTGATGATCGACTGGATGGCCAAAGCGCTGCGCATCCTGTTTCTGATCATCGGCGGCGCGGCGGTTCTGGAAGCGTGGGGCATTCCGGTCGCGCCGATCATCGGCGGCCTGGGTCTGCTGGGCGTCGCGGTCGGCCTGGGCGCGCAGGACCTGTTCCGCAATCTCATCGCCGGCATTTTGATCCTGACCGAAAAGCGCTTCGTGCCGGGCGAATGGGTCAAGGTGGACGGCGTGGTCGAAGGCACGGTCGAGCAGATCAATTTCCGCTCCACCCTGGTGCGGCGCTTTGATAAGGGCCCGGTCTTCGTGCCGAATTCGAAGCTGGCGGATAACGCGGTGACGAATTTCTCGCGCATGACGCATCGGCGCATCCGCTGGATGATTGGAGTGGAATACAGCGCGACGACCGACCAGCTGAAATATATCCGCGACGGCGTGCTGGATTATGTCCTTAACCATCCTGAGTTCGCTAAACCGCCGGAGGTGTCGACCTTCATGCGGGTGGACAGTTTCAACGCCAGCTCGATCGATTTTTTCCTCTACTGCTTCACCCGCACCACCAATTGGGGCGAGTGGCTGCGGATCAAGGAAGAATTGGCGTTCGAGATCAAGCGCATCGTTAAAGAGGCCGGGACCGATTTCGCCTATCCGTCCACCACGGTCTATCTGGCTGACGGCGCGGAGAAATTCATCCCGCCGGACGTGCGCGAGCATTCCACCGACCCGGCCCTGGAGGCCCGCCAGGATCGCGCCATCGCCCGCGGCGAAAGCGGGGAGGGCGAGTAGCGCCCTGCGCCGTCTTCACGGCTTTGACCGCGCCTGACCGCCTGCAAGGGCTTCCCGGCGGTCGTTCGGATCGGAATCTGAGCGGGTCGCGATCTCTGCGGCGATCGGTCGGAAGGCCGGATCGGTCAATTCCCTTTATGATCAATGTCTGCAATGCGGACTTTGATGGCTGAGGGAGACCGGGATGGCGACGTCGCAGTCGGAGGAAAGCCCTAGACCGGGTCCCGAATGGGACGCCATCATCATCGGCTCCGGCATGGGCGGGATGGCCGCCGGCTCCGCGCTGGCTCAGGTCGGCCACAAGGTGCTCCTGCTTGAGCGACACCAGACCCTGGGCGGTCTGACGCACAGCTTCACGCGCAACGGCTTCACCTGGGATGTCGGCGTTCATTATCTCAGCTCCATGGCGCCGGGCGACCGGATGCGCGACCTGCTCGATTTCATCTGCGATACGCCGATGGAGTTCGCGTCCCTGGGCTCGGTCTACGACACCCTTCATATCGGACAGGAGCCGCCGCTATCGCTCTCGCGCCCTTATGAAGCCTATGAGCGCGACCTGAAGGACCGATTTCCCGATCAGGCCGAGGCCGTTACGGCCTGGACCCAGGCCCTGCGCGAGGGCCGGGCGGCGATGTACAAGGTCTTCCCGACCCGCGCGATGCCGGCGATCGCCGGCGATGTGATGGACTGGCTCAACCGGCGGACCCTCGAAAAATACTGCGCGCGCACCACGCAGGAGGTGATCGACGAACTGACCGATGATCCCGTGCTGGCGGCGGCGATGGCGGCTCAATGGGGCGATCATGGCGGTCGGCCCAGCAAGGCCAGCTTCGCCATGCACGCCACGATCGCGGCGAGTTATCTGATCTCCGGCTCCTGGTATCCGGTCGGCGGCGCCGGCGCCTATGCCGCGCATATCCTGCCCTCGATCACCAGGAATGGCGGCGAAGCGCGCGGCGGGGCCGGCGTAGACGCCATCCTTCTCGAAGACGGGCGCGCGGTCGGGGTGCGGACCAGCGACGGCGAGGAGATTCGGGCGAAGGTCGTGATCTCCGATATCGGCGCGCGGGAGACGATCGATACGCTTCTGCCCTCTGAGGCCGGCCATGAGACCTGGCGCGACGAGATCCGCGCGTTGCCCTCCAGCATCGCCCATTTCAACATCTTCCTCGGCTTTGAGGGCGATATCGAAGCCGCCGGCGCCACGACGGCGAACCACTGGATCTTTCCGAGCGGTCAGGCCGACGTCGTCTGGACCAATGCGCCCGATGAAGCGCCGCCCCAAATGACCGTCGCCTTCGGATCGCTGAAGAATCCGGCCCATGACCCCGGCCCGACGCGCAAGCATACCGGTCAGATCATCGTCTGGGCGGACTGGTCCACGGTCGCGAAATGGGCTGATCTGCCGCCCGGCGATCGCGGTGACGCGTATGCGGACTTCAAGCGCCGCGCCGAAGACACGCTGATGGCGATGTTTGAGCGACACTTCCCCGAACTCGCCAAGCTTGTCGTGTATCGCGAGCTCGCCACGCCTTTGTCCACGGTCTCCTTCACCGGACACCGGCAAGGCGCCTTCTATGGACTGGACGTGACCCCGGCGCGGGTGATGAGCGACGCGCTTCGGGCGCAGACGCCGGTTCCCGGTCTCTTTCTCACGGGTCAGGACGTGGTGTGCCCCGGCATTCCCGGCGCGCTGATGGGCGGGCTGCTGTCGGCGGCCAGCGTTGATCGCAAAGTCTTCATGCATATGCGGTGAGGGGCAGGGCGGCTCGCCTCCTGCTAAGGCGCCGCGCGGCCCTCCACCCCGAACCGCCGGAAGGCGCTGAGATGGTCGATCAGCATGTCGCGGTCCATCTTGGCCGGGTCGTCCAGCCACCAGTCGAGCAGATGGAACACTGCGCCCACCTCACAACGCGCCGCGCTCTCCAGATCAAGGTCGGCCCGCGCCCATCCGTCCTTAAGACCTTGCTCCAACTCCTCCACCCGCAAGGCGACGATGGCGTCGACCACCTCGCGCTGAAGCGGATTGTCGGTCGCGCCGCGGCTGAGCAGCAGGCGGAATAGCGCGCCGTACGTCTCTGCAAAGGTCACCACGCCGTCCATCGCCGCCCGGTCGACCGCTTCGCGCCCGCCATCGACCTGGCGCGAGGCGGCCAGGCCGGAGAGGACCATCGCCTGGCCGGCGCGCATCACTTCGGCGAACAGCGCGTCCTTGTCGGGATAATGTGTGTAGAGCGTGCCCATGGCGACGCCGGCTTCCTTGGCGATGTCGGCGATGCGCGCGCCGGCGAGGCCCTGGCGGGCAAACACCGCCGCGCCGGCCGCGACGAGCTTGAGCCGGGTCTCTTCGGTCTGATTTTTCCGGCGTCTGGGCGCCATGTGCGGCATCTCCGGCTCAGCCATTTCCGGCCCCGTCATCGCAGCCTCACCTTAATTGAATATTATTTCATTGAAAAAATATTCAATATGTGGAGTCCTGTCCTCGAGCCGCCTGAAGGGGACGCCGGAGATGATCGCAACGCTTCTTACCGCGGCGCTGGCCGTCGCCGCGACGCCCGGCCCGCAGCCCATGCCCGCGCAGTATTGTCAGCCCGCAGCCGACGGCCCGCCCAGGGCCATCGGCGTGGTCACCGGATACGGCCTGGTGCTCGGAGAGCGCTATCGCGCGGGCGAGATGAGCCAGAGCGCGTTGATGACCGCTATCCAGCGCATTCAGGCCGTCGTGCGCGCATCTGCTGAAGGCCGGCCGGATGAGGCCTGCGCGCTGATCCTGCCCCTTGAGACGGACTATAATCTCGAACGCCCCGACATGGAGGCGCTGCCGGCCGCGCCCCTTGCGCCCTAAGGCGCGGGAGCGTCGCGAAATGGGGAGACTGACATGATCAAGAAAATGCTGCTCGCGCTCGCCGCCGCCCTGCTGATCTCCGCCGCTCAGGGCCAGGTCACCGTTCCGGTCCACCCCCTGATCGAGCCCTATGAGGGTTCGCGCCTGGGCTCCAGCGAAGCGCGCGCCTTTGACGAATACCGCCTGATCAACGGCTTTGACTTCGAGGCGCGCGAAGCCGTGTCTATGACCGTGCAAGGCCGGGTGACGCGGATGTATTTCACCAATCCGGACGGCCGTTCAGAGCTGGAGATCTTCGCCAATTACCGCGACGCCCTGGATGCAGCGGGCCTGGAGGAGATCTGGTCTTGCGCCGGCGACGGCGACTGCACCACGGGGTCCACCCGAAACGCGTTCAGCCGCCATAACGGGATCAGCGCCATCAACGGGCCGAACTCCCGCTACGTCGCGGGGCGTTTAAGCTATCAAGGCCGCACCGCCTACATCGCGCTGGCCGTCGGCCGGCGCGGAACCTCCATCGATATCGTCGAAACCGACGAGATGGAGCAGGGGCTGGCGGCCATCAGCCTGGAAGGCCTGCTTGGAGGACTGGAAACGGACGGTCATGTCCGCGTGGACGGGTTGCGCTTCGCCCATGACAGCGACGAACTCCTCGCCGAGTCCGCGCACGCGCTGGGCGTGCTGGCGGCGCTGCTCGAGGCCCGGCCCAACCTGTCGCTCTATGTCGTCGGTCACAGCGACATGACCGGTTCGCTGGCTCATAATCTCGACTTGTCGGAACGCCGGGCGGCGTCGGTCATCGCGGCGCTGGTGGAGGATTACGCCATCCCCGCCGGCCGTCTGGAGGCAAGAGGCGTCGGACCGCTCGCGCCGGAAACGACCAACGCGACACAGGACGGCCGCGCGCTCAATCGCCGGGTGGAAGTCGTCGCGCGCTAGCCAGTCTCGTCGTCACCTCGGACAAGGCGGGCCATGACAGGATGGCTGCGGCTCAGGCGGCGCGTCAGCGTCAACCGCCCGCCACCAGGCTCAGCCATTGGGCGGACAGGGCCGGCGCGCCGGCGCCGTCAATCTCCACCGTGCAGTCCTGCTTGAGCTGGATCTGGCCTGGTTTGCGTTCGCTGACGCCGGCCAGGGTGAAGACCCCGCGCACCCGCGATCCCACACGGACCGGGGACAGGAATCTCACCTTGTCGAAGCCGTAATTGATGCCGATCGCGCCCTCGGGGAAGGGCGGCAGGCACTGACCGGCGAGATGGCTGAGCATGGACAGCGTCAGGAAGCCATGGGCGATCGGCCCGCCGAACGGCGTTTCCTTCGCCGCGCGCTCTGGATCGACATGGATGAATTGATGATCCAGCGTCACGTCGGCGAAGGCGTTCACGCGAGACTGATCGATCTCAAACCAGTCGGAAACGTGCGTTTCGCCGATGCGGGCGGAATAGGTGTCGAGCAAGGTCATGGGCGGACCCTGTCCGGCGTTGCGTTACGGGTCAAGCGTCCCCGCGCCGCCAGCGCCGCCAGGCGAGCTTGGACAGTCCGAACAGCGAGATCGCCAGCCAGCAGATTTCGATCACGAAACTGGCCAGATTGAAGGTCACCATCAACGAGATGAGCAGCAGGATCGCGCCGATCAGGTTCAGCATCAGATACCAGAACCCGTCTCCTTGCACCTTTTCCAGCTGGAGCAGGAAAAAGGCGGCGAGGATGCACAAAACTCCGGTCAAGCCGACATAGTCTGACCACAACATGGCTTCGATCCCGCTCGGCCCGCTCATGGCGTCACCGGCCAGCTTTCACGCCGCCAGGCGGCGTCCCAGAACATCCACTCAAACTGCGTGCAGCGCAGAAAAGCGGTGTGCATGCGCGCAACCGTGTCCGGATCGGCCTTGGCGGCGGCCACATCCGTGATCGCGATGACGTCGCGCGTGGCGGCTTCAAATCCCTCATCGGCATAGGTCTCGATCCAGGCGCGATAGGGATTGTCCGCGCCGGCGGCGGCGTGGATGCGCGTTCCGACATCCTGATAGACCCAGAAGCAGGGCAGGATGGCTGCGGCCAGCTCGGCGAAGCCCTGGGTCTGGGCCACGGACAGGAGATAGCTGGTATAGGCCAGACAGGTCGGCGAGGGCTCGGCGTTCGCCGCCGTCGCCTGTTCGATCCCGAACTGGCCCAGATAGTCGGCGTGAAGCGCGCGCTCGACCTGCACCGCCTCGGTGGCGCCGCCGGCGAACACCATCAGGGCGTGGCCGTCCGGGGCCTTGGCGGCGGCCAGCGCCAGCGCTTTGGCGTATTCGGCCAGATACAGGCTGTCCTGGACGATATAATGGGCGAACACGTCCTTGCTCAGCGTGCCGTCGGCCAGCGCGGTGTTGAACGGCATTGCGTAGATCGCCTCGCGGACCTTGGCGACCTTGGTCCAGGCGTCGTCACTGAATCGGGACATGACAGCTCCTTGGCGGGGAAGGGAGGGGCGGCTTAGCCGCGTGTGCGGCGCCCGGCAAGTATGAAGCGGTGTTCAGTTGCCGCTCGCGAGCCGGCATGGCAGCTTCTCGGCGAACTGTTTTCCGGATAGGGGCTTGCGATGAAACGGGCGGTTTTGGGGGCCTTGGGCGCCCTGGCGATGGCGGCGGCGGCCTCGGGTCAGGAGGCGGAACACTGGCTGCGCCAGCCTGCGGTTTCGCCGGACGGGCGGAGCATCATCTTTACGGCCTGGGGCGATTTATGGCGCGTGGACGCGGCGGGCGGCACGGCCATTCCGCTCACCGTCGACGACGCCTGGGACGGTCATCCCGTCTGGTCGCGCGACGGGTCACAGATCGCCTTCGCCTCGGACCGATTCGGCGATCTCGACGTTTTCGTCATGGCGGCGGACGGATCGGATCTGCGCCGGCTGACCTACCATTCCGCCAGCGATTATCCGTCCGACTTCACGCCCGACGGCGCGGCCGTGCTGTTCTCTTCGGCGCGCGGGGATTCGGCCAGCTCCAGCTATTTTCCCACCGGCGCCTTGCCGGAGCTCTATCAGATCGGCGTCGACGGCGGGGCGCCGCGGATGGTGATGACCAATCCGGCGGTCGAGGCGCGCTTCAGTCCGGACGGGACGCGCATCGCCTATCGCGAGGAAAAGGCGTACGAAAACGATCTGCGCCAGCGCGACGTCTCCAGCTTTGCGCGCGATATCTGGATTTATGACATCGCCAGCGGCGCCCACGAGCAGGTGACCGACAACGCCGGGGGGGACCACGCCCCGGCCTGGGACGGTGACGACGCGCTGTTCCTGTTGTCCGAAGTCGACGGCGACAGCTTCAACGCCTGGCGGCTCAACCTCGCCGACGGCGAGCGCGAGCGCCTGTCCAGCCACACGCCTCACGCCGCCCGCGAGCTGAGCGCCAGCGCCGACGGCCTTCTGGCCTATTCCTATCATGGCGATCTTTACACGGTGCGCCGCGGCGAAGAGCCCGTGCGCGTGGACGTGACATTCCCCGCCAGCCTGTTGCGCAATGCGCCGACGCCCTTCCCGGTCGCCGGCCGGGTCAGTGAATTTGCGATCTCGCCGGACGGCCAGGAGATCGCCTTCATCGCGCGCGGCGAGGTTTTCGTCACCGCGGTGGATTTCTCCGCCACTGTGCGCATCACCGACACGCCCGAACAGGAGCGCTCGGTCAGTTTTGCGCCCGACGGGCGGTCGCTGATCTATGCCGGCAATCGCGGCGGCGCCTGGACGCTTTTTGAAACCACGCTGGAGGACGCCAGCGAGCCGCGCTTTTCCGCCGCCACCCAGTGGCGCGAGCGCGAGGTGTTCCGGCCGGAAGCCGGCGGTGAAGCCTTCCAGCCGCTGTATTCCCCGGATGGAGCCAGCATCGCCTTTGTCGAAAATCGCGACCTGATCAGCGTGATCGACGCCGACGGCGCCAATAAGCGCACGATCTTCACCGCCGAGCAGAACTACTCCTACGCCGACGGCGATATCAGCTTCGACTGGTCGCCGGATTCAAATTGGATCACAGCCACCTACATCACCGGCAGCCTGTTCTACACCGATATCGGGGTCGCACCGGCGGACGGGTCGGCGGCCGCACGCAATATCTCCATCACCGGCTATGGCGATAACGGCCCGATCTGGCACCCCTCAGGCGATGTCATCTACTGGTTTTCCGACCGCTACGGCGAGCGCACCCATGGCAGCTGGGGCTCCGAGTTCGACGTTGTCGCGGCGTTTCTGACCCAGCCGGGCTGGGACCGCTTCAACCTGACCGAACAGGAGCGCGCCCTGCTTGAAGAGATGGGCGAGCAAGAGCCTGAAGAGGGCGAAGAGCGTCCCTCCGGCGGCCTTCTGGATTTCTTCAACTGGGTCGACGACATGATGGAGGAGGGCGAAGAGGAAAGCCCGCAACAGCTGGATTTCGACGCCGCCGAAGACCGCTTCACGCGCCTGACGATCCATTCTTCCCGCTTGAGCGACGCCGTGTGGAGCGAGGATTTGTCCAAACTCTACTATTTGGCGGCGTTTGAGGGCGGGTTCGACCTGTGGGTCCACGATCTGCACGAGCGCGAAACCCGGCGGCTCGCGGCGCTGAACGCGCGCGGCGGCGTGGATATCGAATTGATCGATGACAGCAGCGCCGTCATTCTCGCCAACGGTTCGCTTCGCAAGATCAATCTGTCGAACGGATCGCCGGAAGGCATTGCGATCTCAGGGGAGATGACCCTGCGCGCCGATGCGGAACGGGGCTATTTCTTCGACCATGTCTGGCGCCAGGTGGCGGACAAATTCTACGATCCAGACTTCCACGGCGTCGACTGGGACGCCATGCGCGCCGCCTATGAGCCGAAGGTCGCCGCGGTCTCCAACAATCGCGATTTCGCCACCTTGATGTCCGAACTCCTCGGCCAGCTCAACGCCAGCCATACCGGCATGTATTATAATCCGCGCCCTGAAGGCACGGATGACAGCACCGCCGCGCTGGGCGCGATCTTTGATCTGACATCCGACGCCTCGGGCTTGGTGATCGCTGAAGTCCTGCCCGGCGGCCCGCTGGACCGCGACGGTTTGGACGTCGAGCCGGGCTCCCGCATCACGGCGATCTCCGGCGTCGCGCTGGATGGAGCGGTCAATCCGTTCTCGCTGCTCAACCGGGTCGCGGGCGACCGGATCCGCATCACCCTGGCCGCCCCGGACGGCGGGCGGGAAGAGGATGTGATCATCCGCACCTATTCGCGCGGCGCGGAGAACCAGGCGCTCTATGAGCGGTGGATCGACCGTCGCCGCGCCATCGTCGATGAGGCGTCCGACGGCCGGATCGGCTATGTGCATATCCGCTCCATGTCCGATAGCGGCTATCGCCAGATCTATGGCGAGCTGATGGGGCGCAATTTTCACAAGGAGGCCGTGGTCGTGGACACCCGCTTTAACGGCGGCGGCTGGCTTCATGACGAGCTTCTGGTGCTGCTCACCGGCGAGTCGTATTTCAATCTGCGCGTCCGCGGCCGCATCATTTCCGGCGCGCCGGAAGAGCGCTGGACCAAGCCCAGCGCGGTCGTGATGAATGAGGGTAATTATTCCAACGCTCACATGTTCCCCTGGGCGTTCGATCATTTTGATGTCGGCCCGCTCGTCGGCATGCCGGTCCCGGGCACCGGAACGGCGGTCTGGTGGGAAGGTCTGATGAGCGGCGATTTGCGCTTCGGCATCCCGCAATTGCCCGTCCTGGACGAGAATGATCAACCGGTGGAGAACCAGACGCTGCAGCCCGATTATCTGGTGGACAACCCGCCGGCCGAAGCGGCGGCGGGCGAAGACTTGCCTCTTCTGCGCGCGGTCGAGGTCTTGCTGGAGGATCTGGATGGGTAGGCGCGCCGGTGCGATTTCCCTCCAAGGGTGATTGCCTCGCCTTCCTGAAGGCTCAGGGGCTTGCTCCGGCGACGGTGATCGATGTCGGCGTGCACGCAGCCACGCCGGAACTGATCACCGCCTTCCCGGCGGCGCGTCATCTTCTGATCGAACCTGAACCTGCGCATGCGCCGGCGATCGCCCGGGCGTACGCCGGCGTCGATCACACGCTGCTGCAGTGCGCGGCGTCCGATCAAGACGGCCAGATCCAGATCAGGTCGGTCGCGAAGGGACAGGGCGCGGCGATCACGCACTCCTATGTCGGCGGATCAAAGGATGTCCCCGAGGCCGGCGGGCGTCAGGTCCGGCAGGCGCGGCTGGATACGCTGATCGCCGAAACCGGCGCCGTCCCGCCCTATCTGGTCAAGATCGACACCGACGGTCATGAAAAGCAGGTGCTGGCGGGTGCGCCCGATACGCTGGCGCAAAGCGCGTGCGTGATCGTTGAGGCGACGACCGACACCTTGAGCGACCGGCTGCGCGCCTTGGAGCGGGCGGGCCTTCGCCTCTTCGACATCATTGATCTGGCCTATTATTTCGACACCCTGTCCCAGGTCGATCTGGTGTGCGTCAATCCGGCGGTGTTCGACCCGCCAGGCCTGTCGCCCTGGCGGCGCCAGACCTTCGAGCCGCGGCAGTGGCGTGAATTTGAGCCGCTCAGCGCCCGCGCGGGCCACTATTGGCGGCGTCTGGCCGGGCGGCTGCTGGGGCGGTCATAGGCGGCAACGCCGGCGCTTAACCCTGTTTGGTCGTGTCATCTTAAGGTGTTTGGGGTAAAGGCTGCGGAAGCCAAGGAGACTTCAGGCATGTCCGCGCCCGTGCTCGATCGTGACCATCTCGCCCGCTATACGGCTGGAGACGCCGCGCTGGAAGCGGAGTTGTTCGGCCTGTTGTCGAGCCAGATCGACGCCTGCATCGCCCGGCTGAAGACGGCCACGGCGGAGGCGGGGTGGCGAGACGCCGCCCACACGCTCAAAGGCGCGGCGCGCGGGGTCGGCGCGATGGCGCTGGGCGAAGCCTGCGCCCAAGCCGAAATTCAGCCGTTGAACGACAATGCGCTTGCGGCCGTTGAAGCGGAAGCCGCGCGCGCCCAGGCCGCCATGAACGCCGCCTAGCGGGTCTTGTCCCAGACCTCGAATTCATAAGCGATCGAGCGCTCGACCAGTTCGCGCCAGACCGGCTCGGCGATCGCGTCGGTCAATCCGGCGGCCGCGGCGGCGGCCTTGACCTTGGCGACCACGTCTTCGATCCGCGCCTCGTCCCGCACGACGTCGCGGCTGGGCTTGATGCGGGCGGCCGCCTCCATATAGCCCGCGCGTTCCTTGATCAGCGCCACCAAGGCGCGGTCGAGCCGGTCCACGCCGTCGCGCACGTCCGCCATGGTCCGGCAGGCGTCAGGCGCGGTGCGGGCGGAAAGATCTTCGAGATCAAAACGGGGGGGCAAGGCGGTCATGACCGGCCTTATAGACGCGCCCGCCGGTCCGCTCAAAGTTTTCAGGCTGCGGCATGCAGCCCGTATCGCCGGGGCTGTCCGATGCTCCGCATTAAATTCCCAACGGGAAATAATAAGTGTCCGGAAAGCGGGATTAAGCTTCGCGGGGCCTCGGTGCATACGTTCGCTCGAAAGCGCCGAGGGGCGCGCAAGCAATTGAGGAGAGGGACATGGTCCGCATTCTTCGTATCGACGCCAGCGCACGCAGCGAAGGCTCGGTGTCGCGTGATCTGAGCGACCGGCTGGTCAGCCGGCTGGCCGGCGTTGACGGTGAAGTCACCGTACGCGATCTCGCCGAAAACTCGCCCGGCTTCGTCGACGCCGACTGGGTGGGCGCGAACTTCACCGCTCCAGACGCGCGCACCGACGCCCAGCGCGACCGGCTCGCGGACTCTGAAGTGCTGGTTCGGGAGTTGGAGACCGCCGATCACATCGTGATCGGGGCGCCGATCTATAATTTCTCAGTGCCGGCTGCGCTGAAGGCCTGGATCGACCAGGTCGCGCGGGCGCGCCGCACCTTCATCTACACGGAACAAGGGCCCAAGGGCTTGCTGGACGGCAAGACCGCCTGGCTGGTCGTCGCCTCCGGCGGCACGCCGGTGGACAGCGAGATCGATTTCGCGACCCCGTATCTGCGCCATGTTCTCGGCTTTTTGGGAATCAGCGATGTCCGCGTGATCGACGCCGGGCGCTGGGGCTTCCTGTCGGACGCGGAGAAGGCGGCCGTGATCGCTGCGGCGGAAGGCGCGGAGAAGGCGGCGGCTTTACACGCCGCCTAGCCTCAAGCCGCGACCGGTTCCGGCCCGGCCCTTGGCCGGCCGGACCAGGGCCGGCTAAAGCGTCAGCCAGCGATCGCGCATGCCGAGCTGGCGAAACACCTCCTCCCAATAGCCGCGCAGCACGGTCGCCTGGTCCTGCTCCCAGCCTCGGCGGGGAATGATGTAGACGTCGACCGTGACGCCGAGCAGAGCATCGCCATACTCGCGCTCGATCGCCTCTGCGACCTGGCGCGGATCGGGCAGGCGCCCGGCGAGATCGCCGCGCGCACGGCCATAGACGCTGAAGAGCTGGGAATTCTGCAGCATGTCGGAGACCAGGACGACCTGTCGGCGCGGCGTGTCGATATCGAAATCCGCGGTCACCGCCAGGCGCGCCAGGGATTCCAGGATCGGGCTGGCCGGGCTTTCCTTAGGCTCGACAAGGTCGGCGAGCGCGGCCTGCAGCGGGCCTTCGAACAGCGCCTGGTAGCGCGTCTCGACCCGTTGCGGGTTGCGGTAGAGCGGATTGATCTGGTCGCCCCGGCCCGGATTGCACAACGAGAAGCCGTTGGTGTTCACCAGCTCGCCCCGGGCGTCGAGCTCGAACAGGGTCAGGCGCTCGCCGATCTCCAGGCGGTCGCGGGTCTCCAGCACCAGCTCTTCGATCGCATCGGCCTGCTCAGGCGAATAAAGATCGGTCTTGTCGATGACCAGCCCGATATGGGGCGGCGTTTCCCCCGCAAGACACAGCGTGTCGGGATCGAACTCGGCCGGGCGCAGCACCAGGGCGGCGTAGCTGATCCCCGCAAGAATCGCGAGCACGATCAAGATGTTGAAAACGCCGAGGATATCCTTGCCGCGCATGACCGGTCTGCCCCTTTCTCACGAGCCTGACGCGCTCGCTTCACCCCATACGGCCGCGCCGCTGGCCGCTTAGGCCCTCGGCGGCGGCTCGGAGGAGTAGACGTCGGATTGCGTGTCGGTTTCAACCGCGCGCTGGCGGCGGCGGGCCCGGCTGGCCTCCAGCGCCTCTTCGACTTCTTCGGCGAAGACCTCGTCGATTTCGTGCTTAAGGGCGATGGCGCGCTCGCGGGTCGTGGCGTGATCGCCCGGCGCGATGGCGGTCAGGGCTTCATCCTCGTCGTCAAAGCGCTCGGATGCGCGGGAGGAGGGCAGTTGCTTCAACACCGCGGCCAGATGGGACGAGGCCGCCACCAGGCGGCGGTGCGCCGCGCCGTAGCCGACCAGGCGGTCATCAAAGGTCGCGCCCTTAAACGCCGCGATCACCGCGAACGTCATGCCCAGGATGAAGAGCAGCAGCGCTTCAAGCGTTTCAAACGGCGCCAAGGTGAGCGCGCGGGTCACGGGCGTGAGAATCTCGCCCGTCTGCTCGATCCCGCCCTGCGCCAGGATGGCGGCGTTGATGTCGAGCAGATCGCGATAGTGCGCGGCGGAGAAATTCAGGAACAGGATCAGCAGCACCGCCAGCGGCGTGAATATGCAGGCGGCCGCGAAGGAGAAGGGGCGGTGCGGGTTCTGCAGCATGCGCAGACCCAGAAAGCCGATGATGAAGAAGGAGGCGATGACATTGGTGAAGGCCACGGTGATCGCCTGAATCCAGCCGCCCAGAAGGCCCAGATCTGAGCCTTTGGAGAAGAAGTAGGCGTTGGCCAGGCCTTCAAACAGCACCAGACCGGCCAGGATGGAGAAGGTCATGATGTGGCTGTCGGGATAGGCCGGCGCGCGCATGATCGGCGCCACGCCCTGGGCTTCGCCGAAGCGGCTGCCCCGGGTGTCCTTGAAATTGATGTAGGCGGTGAACGCAGCCGCCGCGCGCTGATAGGCGTAGGTCAGCCTGTCAGACATCTTCTGCGTGGCTTGATCGAGACGCTCATTCACGTCGGCGGCCCCCCGTTGAAGCAGATCCTTGTTAAACTGCGGCCGGCGAATACGCGACTGAAGGGTGTCTGACATGACGGAGCCCCTTTTGTTAAATCTCACAACCCCGCTGTTAACTAGGCGCTCAATTGGAGCCGAAATTAGGGCGGCAATTATGGCGGCGATCAAACATTGCCGGCGCCCAATTCCGGCTTAGACTTTCCTGGCGTTAACCATAGGCGCGGCTTAGGGAATCGAGGCCTTGTCCGCGCCCGGCCGACATCTGAATTCGGGGAAATAAGGCATGTCTGACACATTTTCGCCCACTGGCGCGACGCGGCGTGGAGCCTTGGGATTGCTGGCCGCCGCGGGGGCGGGCG
>LYSW01000027.1 GCA_001657295.1 Oceanicaulis sp. BBD 1991-10
GCTCGGGCTTTCTAGGAAAGTCGAGCCCGGTCCACCTGTTTTGGGGCAGCCTCGATCTGGCGGTGACGCGCTTCTCGGGCCGCAGCGCGCCTTTGCATCCGGGCGGTTTTCCGGCCCTGCCGGACGAGGTCACCCGGGAAGCCTATTCTCACGAGGTGAGCTCCGCGGGCTTCTGGGCCGGCGGCGGCGGCGTCGATGAACCGGCCTTTTACGCCTACGCCTATCCGTCTCCGGCCGCCTATAAAGACGCCAAGGTGGGCCCGGCGGCGGCCCATTGGTTCGAGCCGCTGGGCGAATTCGTCCTGCCCTATGAAGCCGTGCGCACGGCGCCGGACCCGGAGGCCGCGCTGCTGGAATTCCTCCAGACGACCTATCAGGCCGCGGCGGATCTGGCGGATTGGGACCGGGATGCGCTGGAATGCCCGCTTGGCGCGCCCCGCGTGCCGCGGCCGTTGGACTGAGATCGGCGTTGCGGCGATCAGGGGCCGTCAGGGTCCGGCTCAGACCGCTGATAGCGGGCTGACATGAATTGCGCCCATCCCGCGTCTCGAAGCTGCCAGTCCGTCACCTCGAGCGCGCCGTCGGGTTCAAGTACATAGCGGGTGCGGCCAAGGACGCCGCCGGCCACGCCCCAATGGGTCGTCAAAGCGCCGTCCTCCCAGCGCGCGGCGAGCGGATGGATCGCGCCTCCGGAATCCGACCAATAGCCGCTGGGGCGGTCGGGATCGCTGAGATCATAGACGCCGCGCCCTTCAAAGATCATCGCGCCGGTTTCGGCGTTTCGGATCCGGTAATCCACTGTGATGTGGTCCCCATGCAGGCCCGGCCGCCAGTCCAGGCCGCAAACCGCGGGCGAACCCCAGGCGTCGCACTGCGAACGCCAATCGCCCAGCAGGGCGCTTGGCCCGGGGTCCTCCTGGGATTGCGCCGCCCCGCTGATCAGGAGCGCCGCTGCAAGAAATCCTGTCATCTTGACGATCATGTTGAGCAGCCTCCATCTCGAATTCGGGGGGCAGGATAGCTTATTTCTCCGCGAACCGCGCCTCGTACTTCGATTCCAGCGGCGTGAAGTGGAGCCAGAAGTCGCGCACCTCGCGCTCAGACAACACGTCGTCCAGAAGATCCAGATGCGCATGCCAGCCGCCGGCGGCGCTGTTGCGATGGGCGGGTTTGGACAGGCGGTCATGGACAAGGTGCAGGCGGACCCCGCCGTCCACGGTTTCCAGCCTGATCGTCACGATCGTGCCTTCGCCATCCTCTTCCGGCCAGCGAAAGGCCAGCACGTGAGGCGGCTCATGGCGCAGGACTTCGCCTTCAAACCGGATGACTTCCTGATCCTTGTGACGGGCCGGCGCCGGGGTGTCGGAGAGGCGGCGATGATCGAAGTCGAAAATGATCTTGCCGCCGGGCCTCGCTTCAACTTCACCGGCGCACAACCATTTGGCGCGCAAATCTGACTCCGTGAGATAATCCCAGACCCGGTCGATCGAGCCGGGCAGGGTGCGGACGATCTCCAGCCGCGTCGGGCCGGTTAGCTGTACGTCATCGCTCATGGGGCGTCTCCTTTTCATCGGTGTTGATGGCCCGCTCCAAAGCGTCGAGGCGGTCGGACCAGAAGGCCGCGTATGTGGACAGCCATTGCTCGGCCTCGGCGAGCGGCGCCGCTTTCAACGCACAAATCTGTTCGCGCCCCGATTTCTCGCGGTCGACCAAGCCTGCGGCCTCGAGCACCTTTACGTGCTTGGCGGCGCCCGCGAGCGTCATCGCGTGCGGGCTCGCCAGCGCGCTGATGGACCGGGGGCCCTGTTTCAGCTCGGTCAGCATGGCGCGCCGGGTCGGATCGGCCAGGGCGCGAAAGATTTGATCAAGGGCGTGCGAATAATCAACCATGTGGTTGAGTATGTGGGTCTTGGCCCAAAAGTCAACCAATTAGTTTAGTGTCGGAAAGCGCCGAAGACCGGCGTCGACGCTTGCCACCCATCCCCCGACCGGTCTAACACCTCGCGCCAAAACAAGCATTGCAAGGGAGGACGCCGGATATGGCGCTTGCATTCACCTTTCCCGGTCAGGGCAGCCAGGCTGTCGGCATGGGCCAGGCGCTGGCCGGGCAGTTTCCCGTCGCGCGCGCGGTCTTTGACGAGGTCGACGAGGCGTTGGGACAAAAGCTGTCCGCGCTGATGGCGGAGGGCCCCGCTGAAGAGCTGACGCTGACCGAGAACGCCCAGCCGGCCATCATGGCCAACTCCATCGCCGTGATGCGCGTGCTGGAGAGCGAGTTCGGCGTTGACATCACGGCTGCGCAATTCGTCGCCGGCCACAGCCTGGGCGAGTATTCCGCCCTGTGTGCGGCGGGGTCGCTCCGTCTCGCCCGCACGGCCAAGCTGCTCAAGCTGCGCGGTCAAGCGATGCAGAAGGCCGTTCCGGCGGGCGAGGGCGCCATGGCCGCTTTGCTCGGCGCCGATCAGGCGCAGGCCGAGGCCGCCGTCGCCGCCGGCGCCGGGGAAGGCGTGGTGGCGATCGCCAATGATAATGCGCCCGGCCAGATCGTGATCTCCGGCGCCAAGGCCGCCGTCGATGCGGCGCTGGCCGCGGCGAAGGAGCAGGGCGTGCGCAAGGCGATGGCGCTGCCGGTCTCCGCGCCCTTCCACTGCCCGCTCATGCAACCCGCGGCCGAAGCTATGGCGGAGGCGCTGGCGGATGCGACCATCGCGGCGCCCAAAGTGCCCGTCGTGACCAATGTGTCTGCGGACGCGGTCAGCGATCCCGACCTCATTCGCGCCCAGCTGGTCGGGCAGGTGACCGGCAAGGTGCGCTGGCGCGAAAGCGTGGACTGGATGTACGCCCAGGGCGTCACCCGCTTCGCCGAAGCCGGCGCCAAAGTGCTGGTCACGATGCTCAAGCGCCATATCCGCGAAGCCGAAGGCGTCGCGCTGACCGATCAGGCGTCGCTGGACGCCTTCGCCGCCTCCTTGAAAGGATAAGCCTTCATGTTCGATCTCACTGGAAAGAAAGCCCTCGTCACCGGCGCCACCGGCGGGCTGGGTTCTGAAATCGCCCGGGCGTTGCATGCCGCAGGCGCGCACGTGGCGCTGTCCGGAACGCGGGTGGAGAAGCTGGAGGCGCTCGCCGCCGAGCTTGGCGATCGCACGGCGATCACCCCGGCGAACCTGTCCGACGCCGACGCCGTGGATGCGCTGCCCAAGCAGGCTTCCGAGGCGCTGGAGGGGCTCGACATCCTGATCTCCAATGCGGGCGTGACCCGCGATCAGCTGTTGATGCGGATGAAGGACGAGGACTGGGACACCGTCATCAAGGTCAATCTTGAAGCCCATTACCGCCTGTCCAAGGCGGTGCTGCGGGGCATGATGAAGCAGCGCTGGGGCCGCATCGTCGGCATCACCTCAGTGGTCGGCGTCACCGGCAATCCCGGCCAGACCAATTACGCCGCCTCCAAGGCCGGCATGATCGGCTTCACCAAGGCGCTCGCCCAGGAGGTCGGCGCGCGCGGCGTGACCGCCAACTGCGTGGCGCCGGGCTTTATCGAATCGCCGATGACGGATGCGCTCAACGAGGATCAACGCGCAGCGATTCTCGGCCGCATTCCCGCCGGCAAGCTTGGGACCGGCGCCGATATCGCAGCGGCGTGCGTTTATCTCGCCAGCGAGGAAGCCGGCTACGTCACCGGCCAGACCTTGCACGTCAATGGCGGCATGGCGATGATTTGAGCGATTTCGGGCTGCGGACGCGGGCTTGTCAGCATCGGTGGTGCTGGCGTAGCTGAATTTAGCGTGTTATCAGCCCGCCCATTCCTGAAACGGGGGCGCATGACGCGTTCTCCCCGATCGGGGCAGTCCAGCATTGCGGCGTTCATCCGGACGCCTGCGCATACTTGAAAAGGGTCCGACATGTCCGACGTTTTTGAGGCCGTTAAGAAGATCGTCGTCGAACACCTCGATGTGGAAGAAGATAAGGTCACCGAAAAGGCCTCCTTCATCGACGATCTGGGCGCTGACTCCCTCGACAATGTCGAGCTTGTCATGGCGTTCGAGGAAGAATTCGACATCGAGATCCCTGATGACGCCGCCGAGCACATTCAGACGGTCGGCGATGCGGTGAAATTCATCACCGAGAAAAAAGGCTAAGGCCGCCTCCATGGCCAAGCGCCGCGTCGTCGTCACCGGGCTGGGGCTCGTAACCCCGCTCGGCTGCGGAACGGACCATGTCTGGACCCGGCTTCTCGCCGGGCGGTCAGGTCTCGCCCGTATCGAGCATTTCGACGTTTCCGACCTGTCGAGCCAGGTGGCGGGCATTGTTCCGCGCGTGGACGGCCGCAATAGCGGCGGGCCGGAGGTGGCGGGGTCGTTTGATCCCGACGCGGTGCTGCCTGCGCGCGAGCGCAAGCGGATCGACGAATTCATCCTCTACGCCATCGCGGCGGCGGATGAAGCGCTCAGCCATTCCGGCTGGCAGGCGGCGGACGAGGCCGCCAAAGAGCGCGCCGGCGTTCTGATCGGCTCCGGCATCGGCGGTCTGCAAACGATTTACGACGCCTCGGTCACGCTTCATGAGCGCGGCCCGCGCAAGCTGTCGCCCTTCGTCATTCCCGCCATGTTGATCAATCTGGCCTCTGGCCAGGTGTCGATCCGGCATGGCCTGAAGGGGCCGAACCACTCGGTCGTGACGGCCTGCTCGACCGGCGCGCACGCGATCGGGGACGCGGCCAGGCTGATCGCCTATGGCGACGCGGACATGATGGTCGCCGGCGGCGCTGAAAGCGCGATTACACGGCTGGGCTATGGCGGCTTCGGCGCCGCGCGCGCCTTGTCGACCGGCTTCAACGACAATCCGCAGGCCGCCTCGCGCCCCTGGGACAAAGGCCGCGACGGCTTCGTCATGGGCGAAGGCGCCGGCGTCGTCATTCTGGAAGAATATGAGGCGGCGAAAGCGCGCGGCGCGACCCTTTACGGAGAAGTCGCCGGCTACGGCCTGTCAGGCGACGCGTTCCATATCACTTCGCCGGCCGAAGACGGCGATGGCGGATTCCGCTCCATGTCGGCCGCCATCAGCAGCGCGGGCCTGACGCCGGCCGACATCGACTATGTCAACGCTCACGGCACCTCGACGCCGAAAGGCGACGAGATCGAGCTGGGCGCCGTCGAGCGCCTGTTCGGCGACAATGCGTCGGATCTGGTCATGAGCTCCACCAAATCGGCGATCGGCCACCTTCTGGGCGCGGCCGGCGCGGTGGAAGCCATCTTCTCCATCCTGGCCATGCGCGACGGCGTCTGCCCGCCGACGCTGAATCTGGATGACCCCTCGGTGGAGACGCCGATCAATCTCGCGGCCCACAAGGCGGTTGAAAAGCCGATTGATGCGGTGCTGTCGAACTCCTTCGGATTTGGCGGAACGAACGCCTCGGTGGTGTTCAAGCGCGCGGGGTAGGGGCTCCATGGCTGAGGCCGATACGGACCCATCCGCACCCAAGAAAACAGGCCTTATCGGGCGCATTCTCCTCTGGCTCGCGATCGCGCTTGTCGTCACCGTGCTGATTGCGGCCGCGGCGGCCTATGGCGGCTGGGTCTGGCTGAATGATCAATTCGAAGCCGAAGGCCCGGCCGGCTCCGAAGAAACCGTGCTGTTGCCGCGCGGGTCCGGCCTGATCGCGATCGCGGCTCAGCTGGAGCGCGAAGGTCTGATCGCGGATGCGCGGATTTTCCGCGTAATGGTCACCATTGATGGCGGCGACCGGTCATTGCGCGCGGGCGAATTCGCCATCCCTGAATCCGCCTCCATGGCGCAGATCTACGACATCCTGCGTTCCGGCGAGACCATCCAGCACCCGATCACGGCGGCGGAAGGCCTGACCAGCGCCATGATCGTACGCATTCTGGAAGAAGCGGACGTGCTGACCGGCGACATCGCCGAAATCCCCGAAGAAGGCACGCTGCTGCCGGAAACCTTTCTGGTCGATCGCGGAACCGCGCGCCAGGGCCTGCTGGACCGGATGGCGAACGCGCAGACCGCGCTGCTGGACGCGTTATGGGCTTCGCGCGCTGACGACCTGCCCTTCCAGACCCGCGAAGAGGCGGTCATTCTCGCCTCGGTGATCGAAAAGGAGACCGGAGTCGCCGCCGAGCGCCCGCTGGTCGCGTCGGTCTTCGTCAACCGGCTTCGCCGCGGCATGCGCCTGCAGAGCGATCCGACCATCATCTACGGCCTCACCCAGGGCGAGCCTTTAGGCCGCGGCATTCGCCGATCCGAGCTGGATAATGCGGACAATCCTTACAACACCTACCAGATTGACGGCTTGCCGCCGACGCCGATCGCCAATCCGGGCGAAGCCTCGATCCGTGCGGTGCTCAATCCGCCGGACACCGATTATCTCTTCTTCGTGGCGGACGGGACGGGGGGGCATGCTTTCTCGGAGACCTATGCCGAGCATAATCGCCATGTTCAAAACTGGCGGCGGATCGAGCGCGAACGCGCCCGGTCGGGAGGCTAGGCCATGGCGGAGCGCGTCACCGGCATGACCGGCTTCGGCCGGGGCGAGGTCAGCGGCGATTTTGGAACGCTCAGCGTCGAAGCGCGCTCGGTCAACGGCAAGGGGCTGGACCTGCGCCTGCGCCTGCCGGTCGGATTTGACGCGGTTGAAGCCCAGCTGCGCGATCTTGGCCGCGCCCGCTTCAATCGCGGCTCGATCACCGTGACGATCGCCCATGCGCCGCCTGAAAGCGCGGCGGGCGTGCGCATTGACGAGGCCCGCCTGGCGCTGCTCGCCGAACGCGCGCGCAGACTTAGCGATGAAAGCTTCGCCGCGCCCGCGACAGCGGGTGAATTGCTGGGCCTGAAAGGGGTCGTCGCCACCGATGAAGTCGGCGCCGACGAAATCAATGTCGAAGCGCTTCATGCGGCGGCGTTGACGGCCGCCGAGACGGCGTTCGACAGCCTGAGATCCGCGCGCGACGATGAAGGGGCGGCGATGGCGGCGGTGCTGGAGGCGCACCTGGCCGAGATCGAGACCTTGCACGCGGACGCGGCCGGCAACGCCGAAGCGCTTCCGGCGGCGATCAAAGCGCGCATCCAGGCCAAGTTCGACGAGCTTCTGCCCGGCGGCCTGGATCCTGAGCGCCTCGAGCAGGAAGCGGCCATGCTGGCGGTCAAGGCGGACATCCGTGAAGAGCTGGACCGGCTGACCGCTCATATCGAGCAAGCGCGCGCGCTGCTGGCCGGCGGCAGCCCCTGCGGGCGCAAGCTGGATTTCCTGGCCCAGGAATTCAATCGCGAAGCCAACACCTTGTGCTCGAAATCGGCCGATCCGGCGCTGACGCGCACCGGGCTGGCGCTGAAGGCGGCCGTCGACCGGCTGCGCGAGCAAATCCAGAACGTGGAGTAAACCCATGAGCGCTGATCTGTCCGGACCGGTCTTCCGCGGCCAGCGACGGGGCTTGATGTATGTCCTCTCCAGCCCGTCGGGCGCGGGCAAGACCACGCTCTCCAAGCGTTTGATCGCGCAGAATCCGGATCTCGTGCTGTCGGTGTCCTACACCACGCGCAAGCCGCGCCCGGGCGAGGAGCATGGCAAGGACTATTATTTCACCGACGAAGCCAGCTTCCTGGAGATGGCCGGCGCCGGCGCATTTCATGAGTGGGCCAAGGTGTTCGATCATTATTACGGGACGCCTAAGGCCGAAGTGGATGAAGCGCTCTCGGAGGGCCGCGACGTGGTCTTCGACATTGATTGGCAAGGCGCCCGCGCGCTCGCCAAGAGCGCGCCGGAAGACGTGGTGCGCGTCTTCATCCTGCCGCCCTCGCTGGCTCTTCTGCGTGACCGGCTGCAAAAGCGGGCCCAGGACTCCGACGAGGTCATCGACGGCCGCATGGCGCGCGCCAAGGAGGAGATCGAGCACTGGGACGAATACGACTATGTCGTCCTCAATGACGATTTCTCCCGCGCCCTGGAAAAACTCTCCGATATCCTCCAGGCCGAACGCCTGAAGCGAACCCGCCATCCGTGGGTGGCGGGATTTGTCGACGCATTGATGAAGGAATAGGGGCTAGCCCCTGGCTTCACGCCAAGCCGTCGCCAGGCGCATGAAGCCCGCCGGATTAATGGTTTCCGCCCGGGCCGACGGATCAATCTCAGCACATTGAAGCAGCGCCTCCGCGCTTGCGCCGGCTTTGCCCGCCGCCGCCGCAAGGGATTTGCGCAGCGTCTTGCGGCGTTGGCCGAAAGCGCTTTCGGTGACGATGGAGAGCGCCTCCAGGTCGCCGAAACGCTGGTCGCTCGGCAGCGGATCGACCACGACCACGGCGCTGTCCACCTTCGGCGGCGGGGTGAAGGCGCGGGCGGGCAGGGTGAAGGCGAAGCGCGGCTGGGCGGCCGCTGCGGCGAGGATGGCGAGGCGCCCATATTGCGGATCGCCGACGGTCGCGACCACGCGCTCGGCCACTTCCTTCTGGAACATAAGCACCAGGCGCGACCACCAGACCGGGTCGGCGGTGAGCCATTTGATTAATAATGCGGTGCCGACATTATAAGGCAGGTTGGACGCCAGAAGGCGGGTGGAGAAACGGGTCTCCACCTTGTCTTCAGCGACCTTCAACGCGTCGGCCCGAACGATTTGAAGGCGGCCTGGACTGGCCGCTTCGCCGATCTCCTCCAGGGCCGGCAGGAAACGCGCGTCCTTCTCCACCGCCACCACTTCGCCGGCGCCTTCCGCGAGCAGGGCGCGTGTCAGCCCGCCCGGACCAGGGCCCACCTCGAAGACGCTGGCGTGGCTCATATCGCCGCACAGCCGGGCGATTTTCGCGGTCAGATTGAGGTCGAGCAGGAAGTGCTGGCCGAAGCGCTTGTCCGCGCGCAGGCCGTGAGCCGCGATCACCTCACGCAGCGGCGGCAGGTCCATAACGCTCATGCCTGCGCTCGATTGGCGGCGAGCCCGGCGGCCAGCCGGATCGCCGCGATCAGGCTGTCAGGTCGCGCGATCCCCTTGCCGGCGATGTCGAAGGCCGTGCCATGATCCGGCGAGGTCCGAACCAGGGGCAGGCCCAAAGTGGTGTTCACCCCGCCGTGGAAGTCCAGCGTCTTCACCGGGATCAGGCCCTGGTCGTGATAAAGGCAGATCGCGGCGTCGTAATGCTCGCGCGCTTCGGCGTGGAACATGGTGTCGGGCGGCAAGGGGCCGATGACCGCGTGTCCGGCGTCTTTGAGCGCGGCGATGGCGGGAAGGAGCATGTCGATCTCCTCGCGGCCCAGGGCCCCGCCTTCGCCTGCATGCGGGTTCAGGCCTGCGATCGCCAGGCGCGGACGGGCGATTGCGAAGTCGCGCGCCAACGCCTCGGCCGTGACTGCGGCCGTGCGGACCACCGCGTCCGGCGTCAGGGAGTCGATCGCGGCCCTCAGGGGCTGGTGGACCGTCACCAGGGCGCATCGAAGCCCCCCGCCGGCCAGCATCATCACAGGGCCGCGCGCGCCCTTAAACGGCGTCTCTGCGCAGAGATGGGCGATGTATTCGGTGTGGCCGGGAAATTTGAAACCCGCCTCATACATCACGGCTTTAGAGATGGGATTGGTCACCACTCCGCCGACCGCCCCCGCCAGCGCCGCAGAGACGGCGGCGTCGATGGATGCGATCGCAGCCTCGGCGGCGCCGTCGGCAGGAGGCAGGGCGATGACCGGCAAGGCGTCGGCGAACACGCTGGCGGCCTCGCCGTGGGCCTCAATCGCGACCGGCGCCGGGAGCCCCAGCCGCTCTGCGGCCGGAACCAGATAAGCGGGGTCCGCGAACAGCACGAAGGGCGCGCCGGCGCCGCGCAGCGCACGCCAGGCTTTCAGGCTGATTTCAGGGCCGACGCCGTTGGGATCGCCCAGGGTCAGGGCCAGGGGAATCCGGGTCACCGGATCTCGACGGTGGCGTCGCGGCGCAAGTCGCGCAGCCAGCGCCGGGCCAGCAAGGAGAGCTGCTGGTTGATCAGCTGGTTCTCCACCTCGTCGGCGGTCGGAACGCCGGGGCCCGTCAGTTCGCGATCGCAGACCACAAAGACCTGGAGGCCGGCCGGCGTGTCGAGGACCTCCGTCGTCGAAACCGGTTCCAGCCCCGCCAGCGCGTCGCGGATTTGCGGGATCAAAGCGGTGGCGTTCAGACCCGCCAGATCGGTGACGATGAGCCCCTCGATGCCCGCGGTCTGATCGCGAACCGTCTCGCAGGCATTGATGCGCGCGGCGAGGTCCTGGAGGGCGCCGCGGGCGTCTGCATTGATGCGCGAGGCGGGCAAGGTCAGCTGAACGATATCAAGCTGCTCGACGACCTGGCCTTCACGGCGGTCGACCACGGCGACGATCTGAAATCCGCCGGGCACGCGGATCGGGTTGGAGATCTGACCCGGCTCCAGCTGCGAGACGACTTGCAGGACTTGAGGGCGGATCGAGGCGGCCGACAGCCAGCCGGTGAAACCGCCCCGGGCCGCGCTCGGCGCATCGGAGAATTGCCGCGCGACCTCGGGAAAGGGCGCGCCCTGGGACAGGGCGCCATAAACGCGCTGAACGTCCTGAGCCGCGCGGTCTTCGCCGCCGTCGGGACGAATCTCCACGAAGATTTCCGCCAGGCTGAATTGCGGCTGCGCGGCGGCCTGGGCCTGGCGTTCCAGCGCGGTCTCAATCTGCTGGTCGGAGATCCGGATGCGAGAGCGATACCGGCCGCCGACCATGATCTGCCAGGCGATCTCCGCGCGGATTTGCTGGCGCAGCGTTTCAATATCAATGCCGTTCTGCGCCAGATCCGCCTCGACTTCGGCGACGGTGGAGCCGTTTCGCGCCGCGGCGTCCTCCAACGCTGCATCCACTTCGCGCTCATCCACCTCCAGATCGAAGTCGCGCGCAGTCTGAAGCTGCAGCGTTTCTTCGATCAGCGCGCGGATCGCCTGTTCCTGGATCTGGCCCAGCATCGCTTCGTCGGGGCGAACGCCCGCCGAAGTGATGATCAGCCGCATGCGGTTGCGGACATCTAGCGTGGTGATCGGCTGATCGTTCACGACCGCGGCGATACCCTCCACCTGCTGGGCGGAAGCGGAGGCTGCGGGAAAGAGCGACGCGATCAGCGCGGCGAGACAGATCAGCGCGGTGCGAAGGGCCATGACGGTTCAACACTTTGAAAGAGGACAGCAAGATACCCATCGCGCGCCCGGACGCAATCGCCCGGCGCCGCGGACATCAGCCGTCCTCCGTTGCGGCGATGAAAAACAGGCCGCCAAGCGCGAACAGGACCGGAGCGGTCCAGCTGGCGGTGAGCGGGTCCAGGGCGCCTGAACTGCCAAGCCCCAGAAGCAGCTCCTGCGTGAAATACAGGCCAAATCCGGCGATCGCGCCGGCGACGGCGAAGGCGGCGGCTCCGCCCATTCGATGAAGCCGGAGGGTCGCCGCGATGCCGAGCAGAGCAGCGGCCATCAACACCAGGGGCTGAGCCAGCAGATTATGCAGCCGCAACTCGTAAGGCAGGCTGGACAGGCCGGCCTCTCGCGCCGAATCAATCACCGAAGGCAGATCCCAGAAATCCGTGGCGCCGGGCGAGCGTGTTCGCTCGAACAGGGCCTGTCCGCGGATATCGGTCGGCACGCTGACCGCCCCAAGATTGTTTGGCGATTGTCCCGGCTGCACCTCGACAGCCGCGTTCAAAACCCAGAATCCGCCCGTCAGCCGGGCGCTCACGGCGCTGATCCGCCGCTCGAGCTCGGGCGCGCCCGCGGTCTCGCTGAAGCGGTAGGTGCGAAAGACGGGATTGCGCAGCGTTTCCGCGTCTGCATCAAGCCGATCGGCGGTGATGACGGTGAAGCCGTCCCCATGCTGCTCGCGCATCCAGATCTCGCCCGCCGCGCCCCTCGCTTCGCCGGTCTGTCCGCCGAGCATCTGGTCGCGCAGCGATTCAAATTGCGCGTTTGCGGCGGCGCCGAGCGGATTGATCACGGTCGCGCTCAACGCCCCCAGACAAATCGTCAAGATCGCCGCCGGCGCCAGAATGCGCCAGGCGGAATACCCAGACGCGCGCATGACGATGAGCTCGCTGCGGCGGCTGAGGCGGAAGAAGGTGAACAGCACGCCGAACAACACCATGAAGGGCAGGGCGCTTTGAATGATCAGCGGGGATTTGAGCAGCGTCAGCTGCAGGGCCTGCAAGGCGGAGATATCCGCCCGTGTGGCGATGTCGCGCGAGGTTTCGACGAAATCGATCAAAATGATCACGGCGCTGATCACCGCGGCCGCCGCCAGCACTCCGCCAAGCGTCTGGAGAAAGATATAGCGCGACAGCCGGTTCATGCGGGGCGCCGCCGCATCGAGATGCGATTGAAAATGCGCTGGCGCGCCGAGGAGCGCCCGATCAAGCCGAGCGCGACGCCCATCCCGACCAAGGGCAATCCGTATTGCAACGTGTTGAGGGAGCTGTCCGACGCCGCGGCCGCCTGAACGGCGAATCCGGCCAGGCGCAGCATGAGCGCGCTGACCCCGGCGAGGATGACGAACCGCACATAGCCCGTTCGCCTGTGTTCGACCGCGAAAAAGGCCGCTGCGGCGATCAGCGCGAAAGCGAGATTATAAAGCGGAGAGGACAGCCGGTAATGGCCCTCGGCGTAGAGGTCTTCGGCGCTTCGAGACCGCGCGATATCGGTCGGCGAGGGCGCCAGCAGCTCCGACAGGAATTTGTCGCTCTCCTTGAACAGGAATGCGGCCGAGCTGTCGATGAATTCCGTGAGTTCAAACTCATACCGCTCAAATGTCAGGCTCGACAAAACACCCTGGTCGTCGGTGCGGGTCAGCACCCCGTCCTCCAGCAACATGACCGGGCCTCTTTCGGCCTGCACGATAACGCCGCGCCTTGCTGCGTAGGCCGCCGCCTCGCCCGCGCGCCCGTCTTCGATGAAGATGTCATACATGACGGAGTCGTCGTCGATCTCGCGCGCGTAAAAGGTCACATTCCCGCCCAGCGACACGAACTCGCCGTCTCGCATGAAGCTGGCCGCGATATCGGTGCGGATCTCGTAGAGCAATTCCCGCATCTGCCGGAAGCTCGCGGGCTGCACGAAGAGATTAATCAGCAGATTGGCGATCAGAACCCAAAGCGCCAGGCGGACCACCGGCGTCAGGCGCTGGCGGCGGCTCATGCCGGCGGCGGCGCCGACGGTCAACTCAGAATCGCCCACCAAACGGTTCAGCCCGATGGCGACCGCGAGAAAAACCGCGATGGGCAGAAGCAGGGCGATCACTTGGGGCATGGCCAGCAAGGTGATCCAAAGAAAGGAAAGCGCGGTTTCGCCGCGCTCGGCCAACAGGTCGAGATTCGACAGCGACTGCGTCAGGATCGCCAGACCGCTCAAGGACGCGATCGTCCCCAGGAAGGGCCAGAGAAGCTGGCGGAACATGTAACGCTGAAAAAGGGTCATATACCGGATCAAACGCGCTGGCTGGACATGCGACTTCTAACGCGGGATTTGATGGGATACCACTGCGCGGTGACATGACGCCTGCGCGCGAACCGACGCGTCGGCGAACCGAGGTTTGAGAGGATCAAGATGAAGATCAGTTTCGCCGCCGCCGCATCCGGCGACGCCATCGCCGTTCCCGCCTATGACAAGGCTGAGTTTTCCGACGCTGCGAAGGCGCTGGACAGCGCGTCGGGCGGTGCGTTGACCCGCGCCGTTGCAAGATCGCGGTTCGAAGGCGGCGTGGGTGATGTGCTGGTCGTCACCGCGCCCGCCGGCGTGGACGCCGACCGCGTGGTGCTCTACGGGCTGGGCAAGGCCGGCGATGTTAGCGCCAGCATCTTCGAGCGGGCGGCCGGCCATGTCATCAAGGCCCTCCTGACCTCGGGCGCGGAGACCCTGTCCTTCACCGTCGACGGCGATGACGGCGACGTCGCCGCGCGCGCGGGTCTGGGCGCGCGCCTGGCCGCTTACCGCTTCGACAAATACCGCACCAAGCTCGCCGACAGCAAAAAGCCGTCCCTGGCCGGCGTCGAGATCGTCTCCGGCGATCCAGGCGCGGCGCAGACGGCGTGGGAGAGCTGGGGACCGGTTGCGGACGGCGCGGACATTGCGCGCGATCTGGTCATGGAGGCGCCCAATGTTCTCGGCCCGGAAAACTACGCCAAGCAGGTCAAGGACCTCGCCAGGCTGGGCCTGGAGATCGAGGTGCTCGGCGAAAAGGACATGACCAAGCTCGGCATGGGCGCGCTGCTGGGCGTGGGCCAGGGCTCGGTCCAGGAAAGCCAGCTGGTCGTCATGAAGTGGACGGGCGGCGCCAAGGACGAGCAGCCGGTCTGCTTCGTGGGCAAGGGCGTCACCTTCGACACCGGCGGCATCTCCCTGAAGCCGGGTCTCGGCATGGACGAGATGAAAGGCGATATGGGCGGCTCGGCGGCCGTGGTCGGCCTGATGGCGGCGCTCGCGGGCCGCAAGGCGAAGGTGAATGCGGTCGGTGTCATCGGCCTGGTGGAGAATATGCCGGATGGCAACGCCCAGCGTCCCGGCGACATCGTCACCTCCATGTCCGGTCAAACCATCGAGATTCTCAACACCGATGCGGAAGGCCGGCTCGTGCTCGCCGATGCGCTGTGGTATGCGCAGAAGGAGTTCGACCCCAAATTCATCATCGATCTGGCGACCCTGACCGGCGCGATTCTGATCTCGCTCGGGCAGGAGCACGCCGGCATCTTCTCCAATGACGACGAGCTGGCCGGCCGTCTGTTCGATGCCGGCAAGGCGTCCGATGAGACGGTATGGCGTTTGCCGCTGGGGCCGGAATATGACCGCCAGATCGACAGCCCGATCGCGGACATGAAAAATCTGGGCGAGGGCCGCAACGCCGGTTCGATCACGGCGGCGCAATTCCTCCAGCGTTTCGTCAACGAGAAGCCCTGGGTGCATATCGACATCGCCGGCGTCGGCATGAACTCCAAGTCCAAGGATCCGCGCCAGCCGCTCTTCGGCACCGGCTTCGGCGTGCGCCTCCTCGACCGCCTGGTGCGCGATCACTACGAGGGCTGAGCGTCGTGAGGCCGCCTCCCCGCTCGCGGGGGCGCCAACGGAGGTGTCGTTCGGATTGAGCGTCGAACGTC
The DNA here is from genome assembly GCA_001657295.1 of Oceanicaulis sp. BBD 1991-10. GTDB lineage: Bacteria > Pseudomonadota > Alphaproteobacteria > Caulobacterales > Maricaulaceae > Oceanicaulis. The sequence goes on from LYSW01000027.1 coordinate 15,105, forward strand.
CGCTCAATCCGCGTCGCTGACAGCGTTTCCGCAAGCCGGCGAGCAAATGGGGTGACCGATTGGCTGAGCTCTGGTTTTATCACCTGGAACGCGCCCGCGTCGAAGACGCGCTGCCGGAGCTTCTTGGCAAGCTGCTGGCCCGCGACGGGCGCGCCTTGGTGATCAGCCCGGAGGAGAGCCGGCTCGCGTCCCTAGATCATCATTTGTGGACATTTCGCGAAGACAGCTTCCTGCCTCACGGGAGGGCTGAGGGCGCACAGCCGGAAGACCAGCCGGTGCTGCTGGCCGGCGCGCCGGACAACCTGAACAAGGCCGACATGCTGTTCTGTCTTGATGGAGCCGATCCCGGCGACGTGACGGCCTTTGACCGCGTCAATGTAATGTTTGAAGCCAGCGACGAGACCGCGCTCGCCCGGTCCCGGGCGTTGTGGTCGGTTCACAAAAAAACCGATATCCTCATCAGCTATTGGAAGCAGGATGAGGCGGGACGATGGAAGAAACAGGCGTAAGCCGCGTTTTTCGAGGAGCGTTGATGGGCGCTGGAATGCTGCTCGCCGCAGCCTGCGCCTCCATCGAGGAGCCGCCCATGGCTGACGAACCGCCTCAGTCCGAAGGTCCGCCGGTCATTGATCGCACCGGTCAGGGCCGAATTGTCGACCCCAGCCGGACAGAATGCGCCGCTGACGCCTATCAAGTGCTGGTGGGTCAGCCGATCAGCGAAGTGGACACAGACAGCCTTCCCATCCCGCTACGAATCTATGGACCGGATCAGATGATCACCATGGATTATCGTCCCGACCGGATGAATATCGTGCTGGATGAAGACGACATCGTCGTCGAGGTGAGATGCGGGTGAAAGCCTAGTCCAGCGCCCTCGCCCGCTCGCGCAGAACGAATTTCTGAATTTTACCGGTCGCCGTCTTGGGCAGATCGCCGAACACCACAACGCGCGGCGCCTTGAAATTCGCGAGGTGTTTGCGCGCGTAGGCGATGACGTCCGCTTCCGACGGCGCGGCGCCGTCGACCAGTTCGACAAAGGCGCAGGGCGTCTCGCCCCATTTTTCGTCCGGCTTGGCCACCACGGCGGCGGCGGCGATGTCGGGATGGGCGTAGAGCACGCTCTCCACTTCCACCGAAGAGATATTCTCCCCGCCGGAAATGATGATGTCCTTGGAGCGGTCCTTGATCTCGATATGGCCGTCCGGATGAGTCACGGCGAGATCGCCAGTGTGAAACCAGCCGCCCGCAAAGCTTGTCTCGGTGGTCGGCGCATTTTTCAGATAGCCCTTCATGACGGCGTTGCCGCGCATCATGATCTCGCCCAGGCTCTCGCCGTCCCAGGCCAAAGGCTCCAGCGTGTCCGGATCCGCGACCATCAAATCGTCCTGGATGGCGTATTGCAGGCCCTGGCGGGCTTTCAGCGCGGCGCGGTCGGCCAGCGGCAATTCATCCCATTCCGGCTTCCAGGCGCACACGACGGTGGGGCCATACACCTCCGTCAGGCCATAAGCGTGCACCACCTCGACGCCCAGGCCGTCCATGCCGGCGATCACGGCGGCGGGCGGGCTGGCGCCGGCGGTCATCATGGAGACGGGATGGTCAAAGTGCGGGCGCTGTTCCTCGGGAACCTGCAGCATCATGCTCATCACGATGGGCGCACCGCACAAATGGCTGACTTTATGCTCGGCGATGGCGGACAGAACCGCGACAGGCTCGACCTTACGCAGGCAGACATGGACGCCTGCTTTCGCTGTGATCGTCCAGGGAAAGCACCAGCCATTGCAGTGGAACATGGGCAGCGTCCACAAATAGACCGGGAAGCTCGGCAGATCCCATTCCAGCGCATTGCCCAGCGCGTTCATATACGCGCCGCGATGGTGATAGACGACGCCCTTAGGATCGCCCGTCGTGCCCGAGGTGTAATTCAGCGAGATCGCGTCCCACTCGTTCGCCGGCCACATGTCTTCAAACTCGGTCGACCCTTCCGCGACCAGGGCCTCATATTCGACCGCGCCAATCAGCTCCCCGCTCGCCGCCAAGGCGTCATCGATATCAACGATCAGGGGCTTGTGGTCGAGCTTACCCAGCGCTTCTGAAATGACCGGCGAAAACTCCCGATCGGTCAGCAACACCTTGGCCTCGGAATGGTGGAGGATGAAGGCGATCGCCTCGGCGTCCAGGCGGATATTGAGCGAATTGAGCACGGCGCCGCTCATCGGCACGCCGAAATGGGCTTCCACGAAGGCGGGGATGTTCGGCGCCATGATGGCGACCGTGTCGCCCTTGCCGATCCCGCGCTTGCGCAGCGCGTCGGCCAGCTGGCGGCAGCGATCCCACACCTCGCCCCAGCTGCGGCGCAATTCGCCATGAATGATCGCGGTGCGTTCCGGATAGGCCCGCGCCGTGCGCCGCAAGAGCGAGATCGGCGTCATGGGCACGAAATTCGCCGCGTTCTTATCGAGATTTTGCTCGAAGATATTGGACATGCGCGCCTCCCCGGTGCGTTTTCCAGAGAGTATTCCCGAGCCGGGGCGGCGCGAGCAATCGTCCATTCGCCGCAGGGCTTAAACCGCTTTCGCGGCTTCCAGCGCCTCTTCCGCCTCCAGCCACGCCATCTCGGCGGTGTCGATCAGCTCCACGCAACGCGCGCGCTTCTTGGTCAGGTCGGCGGCCAGCGCCGGGTCTTTCTCCCACAGCCCGTCGACCGCCAGGCCGGCGTCGATCTTCTCCAAGACGCCCTTAAGCCGCTCGATCTCGCGCTCCTGCCTGGCGGCCTCGGCGCGCAGCGGTTTGAGTTTTTCGCGGGCGGCGGCGGCGTTGCGGCGTTGCTCGGTCTTTTGCCCGCCGGAGGGCTTGGACTTGTCCTTCGCCTTGGCTTCGCCCTGCAGCAATTCACGACGATAATCGTCCAGATCGCCGGAATACGGCGACACCGTGCCGTCGGCGGCCAGCCAGAGCCGGTCGACGCAGGTCTCGATCAGATTACGGTCATGGCTGATCAGGATGACCGCGCCGGGAAAGGCGTTGATCGCGTCGGTCAGCGCCGCCCGGCTGTCCATATCGAGATGGTTGGTGGGTTCGTCCAGGATCAATAAATGCGCGCCGTCAAAGGTGATGAGATTCATCAATAATCGCGCCTTCTCCCCGCCCGAGAGCTTTTCCGCCGGCGTCTCTTGACGGTCCATGGGCAGGCCGAAACGAGCCAGGCGCGCGCGGCGCTCCGCTTCGGTTTTGTCCTCCATGCGCTCGAGCACATGCATATAGGCGGAGTGCTTGGGCGACAGGGCGTCGATCTGGTGCTGGGCGAAATGAGCCACCACGGCCTTCTTGTGCATGCCCATGCGGCCTTCGGTGACGGACAAGGCGCCGGTGAGCAGCTTGGCGAAGGTGGATTTGCCCGCGCCGTTGCGGCCCAATAGCCCGATGCGGTCGTCCACATCGATGCGCAGATTCATGCCTCTCAAGATGGGATTGCCGGCTTCATAGCCGGTCGCGGCCTCGTCGAAGCGGACCAGCGGATTGCCCATGCGCCGCTCGGCGCCCGGGAAATCAAAAGGCGCGACCGGGTCCTCGACCTGGGTGGCGATGGGCTGCATCTTCTCCAGCCGTTTGACCCGGCTTTGGGCCTGCTTGGCCTTGCTGGCTTTCGCCTTGAAGCGATCGACAAAGGCTTGCAGGCGCCGGCGCTCGTCTTCCTGGCGTTCGATCATCTTCATCTGCAGCCGCTGGCGCTCGGCGAGCTGGCGCTGGAACTGGTCGTAGCCGCCCTCCCAGACGGCGAGCTTCAGGTCTTTTAGATGCGCGATGGCGTGGACGCTGGCGTTTAAAAGCTCGCGGTCGTGGGAGATGATCAGCGCGGCGCCGGGAAATTTCGCCAGATGCGTCTCAAGCCAGATCGCGCCCTCCACGTCGAGATAGTTGGTCGGTTCGTCCAGCAGCAATAGGTCGGGATTGGCGAACAGCGTGGCCGCCATCGCCACCCGCATGCGCCAGCCGCCGGAAAAGTCCGCGCACGGGCGGGCCTGATCGGCGTTGGTGAAACCCAGGCCGTGCAGGATCGCGCCGGCGCGCGCCTCGGCGGAATGGGCGTCGATATCGGCCAGCCGGGTCTGTATCTCGGCGATGCGGTGGGGATCGTCCGCCGTATCCGCCTCCGCGAGCAGCGCGGATCGTTCAGCGTCGGCGGCGAGCACATAGTCCATCACCGCGATGGATCCGGCGGGCGCTTCCTGTTCGATCGTGCCGACCCGGGCGCCGGGCTGCACGCGCACATCGCCGTCATCCGGCGAGATGTCGCCCAGGATGAGGCGGAACAGGGTCGATTTGCCGGTGCCGTTGCGGCCCACCAGGCCCATGCGGGTCTTGGCCGGCACATAGAGCGTGGCCTGATCGAACAGCATCCGGCCTTCGATGCGATGGGTGAGGTCGTTGATGTGCAGCATGGGCTGATGCGGGTAGCCCGCTCAGGGCGTGCGGGCAAGCGCGCTGTGTGGCGACCCGGCCTGGGCCAAGCTGTCCGCATTGTCATTCGGTCTCAATGTTGACCCAAAAGCCGACCTGATAGGGGGCATGCACCAAATAAAATAGGAGCTTGGTGGTGATTCTTACTTTAGCCCTCGCGGCGGCGCTGGCGAGCGCGGCGCCGGAGCCCGCCCAGATGACCCAGGCTCAGATCGAGCAGGCCCAAGCGTCGGTCTCACTCAGCTTCACCGCGTCGAACCATCATGTGTTCACGGAGGCGGAGCGGGCGCAAATCGAAGCCATCGTGGTTCGGTCCTACGCCGTCACGAAAGCCGATTTTCCCCACTTGCCCGATCAGGTGTCCGTGCGTGTCGACCCGATCCATCGGCCGATCGTCGACACGCTGGGCGGCGTCTCAGGGCGTGCGGAGCGTCCCGGCGAGGCGGTGCTGGAGATGTCGGTGACCTATCCTGGCGGCGTAGCGGCGGCGGCCGAATCCGGTTTGATGCGCGCGGCCTTGCATGAATTCCATCACTTGGCGCACGGCTGGACGATCGAAGACAACCGCTTTGGACCGGGCATCGATACCGCCGCGGCCGTGGAAGGTCTCGCCGAGGTGTATTCGGAACATTATGAGGGCTCTTACGGGACCTATCCGGCTTTGGACGACGCGACATACGCCGCCTGGGCGGCGGAGGTGCGGGCCCTGCCCTGGAACGCCGATTACGGCCAATGGATGTTTTCCCATCCCGACGGCCGCGAAGCGATCGGCTATCGCACGGGCGCGGAAATGGTTCGCCGGGCCATGGCGCGCTCGGGTCTGGACATCATCGCTATCAGCGCTGCGAGCCCGGAGGACATATGGGAATTGGCGGGGTTTGAGCGCAAAGACTGATGTCGAGATGAAGGCCGGGTCGCTTGCGGGTTTCCAACCCGCGGCGTCGTGGCTATAAGCGCGCGCAAATTCACGCCCGCCCACGGCCCATAAGGACACTCCCCATGGCTCTTCAGCGCACTTTCTCCATCATCAAGCCGGACGCCACGGCTCGCAATCTCACCGGCAAGATCAATGCGAAGATCGAAGACGCCGGCCTGCGCATCATTGCGCAAAAGCGCATCCGCATGACCCGCGATCAGGCCGAAGGCTTTTACGCGGTCCATAAAGAACGCCCCTTCTTCAACGATCTGGTCGAGTTCATGATCTCCGGCCCGGTCGTCGTGCAGGCGCTGGAAGGTGAGGACGCCATCGCGAAATATCGCGAAGTCATGGGCGCGACCAATCCGGAAGACGCCGCGCCGGGCACGATCCGCAAGGAATTCGCCGAGAGCATTGAAGCCAATTCCGTGCACGGCTCCGACGCTCCGGAGACCGCCGCCCAGGAAATCCCCTTCTTCTTCTCCGACGACGAAATCGTCGGCTAAGCGCCGTTCCAAGGCTCGATCAAAAACCCCGGCGCCGATGCGCCGGGGTTTTTTTAGTCCTCCGCGCCCGGCTTCCTGCGCGACGCTTTCACCGCGCTGCGCTTCGCCTTCGCCTGTTTTTGACGTTTCACCGACGCCAGGCTCGGGCGCGTCTTCTTGCGGGGCTTGGGCGCAATAAGGGCGCGTTCGATCAGGGCGCGCAGCCGGTCGCGGGCGTCTTGCCGGTTCCGTTCGCGGGAGCGTTCCCGGTCCGCGGTCAGCACGATGGCGCCGTCTTTGGTCAGACGAGACCCGGCCAGCCGGGCCAGGCGGCGCTTCACGGGCTCTTCCAGCGCGCTGGCCGCAAGAAAAAAGCGCAGCTGCACGGCGGTCTCGGACTTGTTCACATGTTGACCGCCGGGACCGGACGCGCGCGCATAGCGTTCTTCGATCAGGCTTTCATCGATGCTGAGATGATCGGTGATGCGCATGGCTCACCTACGCCGGTCAAGCGGTCGGATTGAACAAGGCGTCGGTTTCGCTTGCGCCGAAATCCTTGTCCTGGCGCACCAGGCCCGCGGTCACCCGCGCCTTGCCCTGAGCGACCAGCCGGAGGCAGGCGGGGTAGAGCGCGTGCTCGGCCTCCAGGACGCGCGCCGCCAGTCTGTCCGGCGTATCGCCGGCCAGCACCGGTACGGCGGCCTGACCGATGATCGGGCCGTCATCCATTTCCGGACGCACATAATGCACGGTGGCGCCGTGGATGCGCACGCCGCTCTCGAGCGCCCGGTCATGGGTGTGCACGCCTTTAAAGGCGGGCAGCAAAGATGGATGGATATTGATCAGCCGGTCGCGCCATTTATCGACGAACCAGGGCGTCAGGATGCGCATGAAGCCGGCGAGCGCCACGAATTCCGCGCCGTCTTCACGCAGCCGCTCGTCCAGCTCACGCTCGAAGTCTTCGCGCGCCTCATAAAGCGTGTGGTCGAGAAAGCTGGCCTTCACGCCGGCCTTGCGCGCGCGCTCAAGACCCTGGGCGCCGGCCTTGTTGGCGATCACGCTGACGATCTCGGCCGGAAAATCCGGATCGGCGCAGGCGTCCAGCAAAGCCTGCAAATTGGTGCCGCGCCCTGAGATCAGGACGCCGGTCTTTAATCGCGCCATCGGATGTCAGCCCGCTTTCAACTCACCGATTACGGTGGCGGTTTCACCGGCCGAATTCAATGCTTCGCATACAGAATCAGCGTCCCCGGGCGCGACCGCGGCGATCATGCCGATGCCGCAATTGAAGGTCCGCCGCATCTCCGCTTCCGCGATCGAGCCGGTCTCCTGAAGCCAGGAGAAAACTTCAGGCCGCCTGAAGGCGGCGTAGTCGACTTCAAATCCAAGATGATCGGGCAGCATGCGCGGCGTGTTCTCGGTGATGCCTCCGCCGGTGATATGCGCCAGACCCTTCACCTGGCCGGCCTGGATCAGAGGCAGCAGCGCCTTCACGTAAATCCGGGTCGGCGCAAGCAGCGCCTGGCCCAGCGTTGCGCCGCCCGCGAACGGCGCCGGCGCGTCAAAGCCCAGTCCGGCATGCTCGGCGACGCGGCGGATCAGCGAATAGCCGTTGGAGTGCGGCCCTGAACTGGCCAGGCCGACCAGGACGTCGCCAGGGCCCATGTCGGCCCCGCGCGGCAACAGCGCGCCGCGCTCCGCAGCGCCGACCACGAAGCCCGCCAGGTCGAAATCATCGCCGGCGTAGAGGCCCGGCATTTCCGCCGTCTCGCCGCCGATCAGGGCGCAGCCGGCCTGCCGGCAGCCCTCCGCGATGCCTGAGACGATCTCGGCTCCGCGCGCAGGCGAGAGTTTTCCGGTTGCGAAATAGTCCAGGAAAAACAGCGGCTCTGCGCCCTGGGCCAGGATGTCGTTGACGCACATGGCCACCAGATCGATCCCGACGGTGTCGAAGATGCCGGTCGAGATGGCGAGTTTCAGCTTGGTGCCGACCCCGTCGGTGCCGGAAACCAGCACCGGGTCGCTAAAGCCGGCCGCCTTCAAGTCAAACGCACCGCCAAATCCGCCCAGACCGGTGTCTGCGCCCGGACGCGCTGTGGACTTCGCCAGCGGCTTGATGGCTTGCACCAGCGAATCCCCGGCCTCGATGTCGACGCCGGCGCCGGCATAGGTCAATCCGGTCTCGTTTTGCTTCGCGCTCACCGGTCACTCCCGCTTCCACCCGGCGTTTCGCCGGCCTGAACAGCGTCGATCCATAGCCTTGAACGGCGCGGGATGCGAGCCCGCGCGGCGCCGGGAAGGGCTTCACGGCGCCGTGCGAAACCGTATAGTCGCATCAACAGTGCAGACCGCCTGCAAATGAGGGCTCGATCATGGCGATGACGATTTGTTTTCGCGGGGCGTGGCGCGTCCTGACCGGCCTGTTTCTGGCGGTGATCCTGTCCGCCGCCGCCCTGGCGCAGCCCTTCATCGTGCAGGGCGTCGAAATCGACGCCACGGCGAACAGCGCCTTTGAAGCCCAGCGCCAGGCGATGGCCGACGGCCAGGTGCGTGCGGCGCGCATCTTGATCGAGCGCCTCACGCTTCCTGAAGACCGCTTCGATCTGGATCTGGAATTCATGACCGCGGACACCGCCGCCGGTTTGATCGCCGGCCTGCAGATCTCCGACGAACAGCGCTCTTCGACGCGCTATCGCGGCGTCCTGGCGGTGGAGTTCGACCGCCGGGCGGTCGCGCGCTTCTTCGAGCAGGAGGGGCTGCCCTTCGTGCAAAGCCCCGCTGCGCCGGTGCTGGTGATTCCGGTCGCCAACGCCGGATCGGGCCCGGTGATCTCCCAGGGCGGCTGGGGCGAGGCCTGGGCGCGGGGCGGGTTTGAGAACGCATTGACGCCCTTTATCGCATTCGACCCCGCCGGTCCGGCGGGCGGCGTCGTATCGGTCAGCGAAGCGCTGTCCATGAATGAAGCCGCGCTTCGCGCCGCCGCCGAGTATTACGGCGTGGACGCGGTCGCGGTGCTCACCGCGCGCTCCGGCGCCGGCGCGGTGCGTTCGGGCGGCAATCTGATGCGCTTCAGCGACGAGGGCGCAATCGTGGAGGCCCTGCCGCAGATCAGCGCGAGCGGCGGCTACGCCGCCGCCGCCGCGCGTTTCGTGGCGGACCGGGAGATGGAATGGAAGCGGGCCGCCATCGTGCGCGACGCCAGCGAGGCGGAGCTGTCGATCACAGTGGTTTACGGGTCGCTCGTTGAATGGCGCCGCTTGCAGTCGGCGGTGGCCGGCGCGGCGCTGATCCAGGATGCGCGCCTGGACGCGCTCTCCCGCTCCGGCGCGGCGATGACCTTGGTTCATCGCGGCACGCGCGATCAATTATCCGCCGAGCTGGCGGCGCGCGGCGCCGAGCTGGTTGAGGACGCCGATCTGGGATGGACGGTGCGCAGCCGCCGATGAAGGTCAGCCAGCTCGCCCTCGATCTGGCGTTGTCGCCGGACTATAGCGAGGCCGCATTCTGCATCACCGAGGCCAACGCCGTCGCCTACAAGGCTGTTCAGCGCTGGCCGCAATGGCGCATGGGCCATCTTCTTCTGCTCGGCCCGGCCGGCTGCGGCAAGACGCATCTGTCCCGAATCTGGTCCGCCCGCGCCGGCGCGGTGAGCTTGCCGGCCGCGCAGCTGAGCCAGGCCATGCGCACGGTTCAGCGCGGCGCCGCAGTGCTGCTGGAGGATCTGCATGCCGGCGTCGATGAGGACGGCCTTTTCCATTTGCTGAACCGTGCGGCGGGCGACGCGGGCGTGACGGTGTTGATGACGGCGTCCCGCCCGCCGGCGGACTGGCCCGTGGCGCTGCCGGATCTGGCGTCCCGGCTTGCGGCTTCGGAATCGGCGGTGCTTCACGAGCCCGATGATGATCTGCTGCGTCAGGTGATGGACAAGCTGTTGCGCGACCGGCGCACCCCCATCAAGGCGGGGGTTCTGGAGTATTTGCTGGCGCGCATGGAGCGCTCGGTGGACTATGCCCGCGCATTGACCGCATGGCTGGATCGCGAGGCGCTGGCGCGTAAGGGCCCGGTCACGCGCACCCTTGCGCGTGAGGGGTTAGCCGCTTTATCCAGCGAGTAGATGCGTGAGGGCGCGCGATTCCGCGCCAGGGAGTCCGCCATGACCGAAGCCGCGCCGATCAACGCCGATGCAGGACCGCCGGTGGAGGCCGCCGAACGCTATCTGAACCGGGAGCTGTCCTGGCTGCAGTTCAACTGGCGGGTCCTCGAGGAGGCGCGCAATCCGGCGCATCCGATTCTCGAGCGCCTACGCTTTCTCTCAATCTCGGCCAGCAATCTGGACGAGTTTTACATGGTCCGCGTGGCCGGCCTGCGCGCCCAGGTGCGCAACGGCGTGGACCGTCCGGGTCTGGACGGCCTGTCGCCCAGCGAGCAGCTCGAAGCGATCAGCGTCGCGGTTTCCGAGCTGATGGACGCGCAGCAGGCCTGCTGGCGCGAGATCCGCGAGCTGATGGAAGGCGAAGCCGTCACGCTGGTGAATGCCGACGAGCTGTCCGGGCGCGAGAAAGCCTGGCTGCGTGACGACTTCCTCGCCCATACGCTTCCTGTCATCACGCCGCTGGCCATTGATCCGGCTCACCCATTTCCTTTCATCCCCAATCTCGGCTTCGCCTTGGCGCTCAAGCTGCGCCGCAAGGGCGACGCGCGCACGATGAACGCGCTGCTGCCATTGCCGGTCGGCGTGAAGCGTTTCATTGAAACTCCGTGCAGCGACCGCGATGGGCAAGGCCGTCCGGTCAAACGTTTCATCGCGCTGGAGACCATCCTCACGCTGTTCATCGACGCCTTGTTTCCTGGGTTTGAGGTCCTCGGGCAGGGCGCCTTCCGGATCATTCGCGACAGCGATATCGAGATCGAAGAAGAAGCCGAGGATCTGGTTCGCGAATTCGAGCAATTGCTCAAGCAACGCCGGCGCGGAGTGCTGGTCCGCCTGAAGCTGGAAGCCTCCATGCCGGAGGATTTGCGCCGCTTCATCATCCAGCAGCTCCACGCGGAACGTCAGGACATTCAGCTGGTCGACGGCCTGTTGGGGCTGGCGCAGCTTTCCCAGCTCATTCCCGATGACCGGAACGAGTTGAAATTCACGCCTTATGAGCCGCGTTTCCCGGAGCGCATCAAGGATTTCGGCGGGGATGTCTTCGCGGCCATCAGGGCCAAAGACCTGATCGTCCATCATCCCTATGAAAGCTTCGACGTGGTGGTGGAGTTCCTGCGTCAGGCCACCGCCGATCCCGATGTCATCGCCATCAAGCAGACGCTGTATCGCACGTCGAAAAACTCCCCGGTCATCGCGGCCCTCATCGAAGCGGCCGAAGCGGGCAAGAATGTCACGGCGCTGGTGGAGCTGAAGGCGCGGTTTGACGAAGAGGCGAACTTGAAATGGGCGCGCGATTTGGAGCGCGCCGGGGTTCAAGTCGTCTACGGCTTCATTGAGTATAAGACCCACGCGAAAATCTCGCTCGTGGTGCGGCGCGAGGGCGCCGAGCTGAAGACCTACGCCCATTTCGGAACGGGCAATTATCATCCCATCACGGCCCGGATTTACACCGATTTGTCGCTGTTCACCGCCGACCCGGCCTATGGCCGCGATGCGGGCCGCATTTTTAATTACATCACCGGCTATGCGCCGCCGCAGAGCCTTGAAAAGCTGGTGATCAGCCCGACCCAGATGCTCGATTTCCTGTGCGGGAAGATCGACCGGGAGATCGCCAATGCGAAGGCCGGCAAACCGGCGGCGGTGTGGGCGAAGATGAATTCGGTCGTCCATCCCCGCGTGATCGACAAGCTTTACGAGGCGAGCCAGGCGGGCGTGCGTTGCGAACTGATCATTCGCGGCATTTGCTGTCTTCGTCCCGGGGTTCCAGGCCTGTCGGAGAATATCCGCGTCAAATCGATCGTCGGTCGTTTCCTGGAGCATTCCCGCATCGCCTGCTTCGCCAATGGCGCGCCCATGCCCAGCCCGCAGGCGGAAGTCTATATCTCCAGCGCCGACTGGATGACGCGCAATCTGGACCGCCGGATCGAGACTTTGTGTCCCGTGGAGAACCCCACGGTGCACCGGCAGGTGCTGGATCAGATCATGGTCGCCAATCTCAATGACGAGACCCAATCCTGGTATATGGATCCCGATGGCGGCTATCAGCGCGTCGACGCCGCCGCGCTTGAGGATCCATTTTCCGCCCACGCCTACTTCATGACGAATCCCAGCCTGTCCGGACGCGGACAGGCCCTGAAGCACGACCAGCCGCCGGCCTTCTCTCATATCGGCGAACGGACCTAGGCCTTGTCGAAGCGCCCCTTTGTCGACGCCGCTCCGAGCGCAGCGGAACGGGACGCCGGCCCCCGCGACGTTGCGGTGATCGACATCGGCTCAAACTCGGTTCGCCTGGTCCAGTTCCGGGTCGAAGGGCGCGCGCTCTGGCCTGTGTTCAACGAAAAGACCATGGCGGGGCTGGGACGCGGCGTGGGGGAGACCGGCCGTCTGAATCCAGACGGCGTGAAGACGAGCTTGCGGGTGCTGAAGCGCTTTTCGGTCCTGCTGGACGCCAAGGGCGTCGCCGACCGCCGGGCCGTCGCCACCGCGGCGGTGCGCGAGAGCCGGGACGGCGAGGATTTCATCGCTCGGGCCGAAGCGGCGACGGGGATGAAGATCGAAACCCTGTCCGGCGAAGAAGAAGGGCGACGCTCCGCCCTCGGCGTGCTCAATGGCGTTGGCGAAGCCGATGGTTTAACGGGCGATCTGGGCGGTTCCAGTCTGGAGTTGACGGCGCTCAGGGGGCGCGAGATCGGCGCTTCAATCTCTCTGCCTTTAGGCCCGCTCGCAGTCGGGACCGCCGATCTGAAACGGGCCAAGGCGGCGATCGACGCCGAGCTGGCGTCGGTGTCGAAGCTCGTCAAGAAATCCGGTTCGACTTTCTATGCGGTCGGCGGCGCCTGGCGGGCCTTCGCGCACCTGGCGCTGGCGGTCGACGAGGATTACCCGCTGCGCCTGCTGCATCAATTCAGCCTGTCTGCGCGCCAGGTCGAGCAGGTCGCCGCGTTCGCCATGTCGCAGAGCGAAGCGTCGCTGGCCTCGGTTCCCGACATATCCAGCCGCCGCGCCGCCGGGCTGCCCTATGCGGCGCTCCTGCTGTCCAGGATCATGAAGAAGGGGCGCTTCGAGCAGGTGATGATTTCCGCGAACGGCCTGCGGGAAGGCGTGGTGTGCGCGGCGAATCCGGACCTGGTCAGCGAGGGCGACCCGCTGATCTCCGGCGCGGAGGCGCTGGCGCGTTCCGTCGCGCCGGAACCGGATTTCGGCCGCGCGCTGGAAGCATGGATCGAGCCGGCTTTCGCCGAGGAGACGGCGGTTTTCGGCCATCGGCGCGACCGGGCGTTGCGCGCCGCCGCGGCGCGACTGGCCGATCTGGGCGCCCGGATGCATCCAGATCACCGCGCCGAGCTCACCGCGACGCAGATTCTCTACGCCCCGATCGGCGGCGTGACCCATGCCGAGCGCGCCTTCCTGGCGCTGACCTTGCACCATCGATACGCGGGCAAGCGGTCGCGCGACGCGGATTGCGCCTCCCGGCGCCTGCTCGACGATGACGGCGAAACGGCGGCCTTGAAATTGGGACTGGCGCTGCGGCTTGGCGCGGCGCTCTCCGGTCGCTCGGCGAGCGTGCTCGGCGCGTTCAGTTTGAAGCGTAGCAAGTCGACTTTGGCCCTGACCGTCGAGGCTGGCGGCGAAGCCTTGGTGGTGGACCGCGCGCTACAGCGCTTCGAACAGCTTGCGAGCATATTCGGGCTTGAGCCTAAAGTGATGTGACGAAGGCGGAAATCCGCCCATCGCGGTCGAATTTTCGGGTAATCTGGAATGGTTTGCGCTAGAAGTAAGCGTTATCGGAAACTGAGCTTTGGGAGGCTGCCATGAAAGCCCTGTTTGCAACCACCGCCCTGTCCGCCGTCCTGCTCGCCGCCTGCGGCCAACCCGCCGCCGAGCCTGAAGCCGAAGTCGACGCGGGCGCGGATGCGGCCGCCGAGACGCCTGCGGACGCGGTCCAGGACGCCGAGCCGGAAGCGCCGGCGGAGCCCGCGCTTGAAGGCGACGCGCTGGACGCCGTGCTGGCGCATGCGCGGCGGGACGCCGACCGGGCGCGCGATGAATTCCGCCACCCTGGCGAGACATTGCGCTTTTTCGAAGTCGAGCCGAACCACACCGTGGTCGAAGCTCTGCCCGGCGGCGGCTGGTATAGCCGCATTCTGGTGCCCTACACCCAGGACGAAGGGCGCTATCTGGCGATCAATTATCCCATGCCGGTGTATGAGCAGATTTTCGGCGACCGGCTCAATGACGGCCTTCGCGCCCGCCTGGAAGGCTGGGAGGAAAGCTTCCCGATCCAATCTGCGGAATGGGGCGGGTTCGCCGACGGCGCCTTCCGGTTCGGCGGCGTGCCGGAGGAATTCGTCGGTCAGGCCGACCGGGTCCTTTATATCCGCGCGCTGCACAATATGGCCCGGACCGGCAATCTCGACGTCGCGGTCAACGACGCCTACGCCTTGCTGAGGCCGGGCGGCCTCGTCGGGGTGGTGCAGCACCGCGCGCCCTATGACGAAGTCGACGAACGCGCCGACGGCAATCGGGGCTATTTGCGCCAGGCCGACGTGATCGACGCCTTTGAAGCGGCGGGCTTCGAGCTGGTCGCCGCCTCCGACATCAATGCGAACCCGTTCGATACGGCCGATTATGATGTCGGCGTGTGGGCCCTGCCGCCGTCCAATCGCGGCGACGCCGACGAGGAGGATATCCCGCCGCTGCAATCGGTGGGCGAATCCGATCGCATGACCTTGAAATTCCGCAAGCCGGAATAGGAGCGGCGAATTGAGAGGAGCGTCCCCCGGCTTGTCCGGGGGACGTTTGCCGTAACGGCAGGCGAATCGGCCTGGGTGGCTTGGCTGGCCCCCGCCATGAAAGGGTGTTGACCGCTAAGGGCCCGCGATGGTGGTGCGGTGTAAGAGCCTGGCGTGGCCGTCATAGCCGCCGGTGGCCATATGCTGGGTGCAACGATTATCCCACATGACCAGCATGTCCGGCGCCCATGTGTGGGCGTAGATATTTCCTGCTTCGTGACACGCGCCGTAGAGCTCAACCAGGATCAGGAAGGCGTCTTCGTCTGAAACGCCGTGCAGGCTGCGCACATAGGCCGGATTGACAAAAAGCGTCTTCCGGCCGGTTTCCGGATGCGTCTTCACGACCGGGTGCAGCCGCGTCTGGTTGGCGCTGTCGTCGGCGATGATTGTCATGGACCTGTCGTCGCCGTCATTGTCGCCATAGGCGCCGTCCGGCGCATATCCCAGGCTCGCCGAATGGATCGCCTGCAGCGCCTCGATCCGCGCTTTGGTCTCGTCGCTGAGCGCCTCATAGGCGGCGTAATTATTGCAAAACAGAGTGTCGCCGCCGACCGGCGGTATGACTTTGGAATGCAGCACGGTTCCGGCCGGCGGGATCTCCTGGAAGCTCCAATCGGAGTGCCAAGCGGCCGCGAATACGCTCGCCTTTTCATCAGCCTCGCGCTTCACCTCGATGATGTGCGGCCGGTCCGGCAGGGGCGCGATGAAAGGGTCGTCGCCAAACGGGCCGAAATAGCGCGTGAAGCGTTCCAGATCGTCGTGGGTCATGGGCTGATCGGGAAAGGCGAGGACGAGATGCTCCAGCCAGGCGGCGCGGATCTCCGATACGGTCCCCGCATCGAGCGGTTTTGAGAGATCCACGCCGGTTATCGTGGCGCCCAGCGCCGCGCCGGACGGTGTGACGGTTAGTGAGCCCATGCTGAAACCCTTGGCAGGCTGCGTCTGTCATTGAAGCGTCAGACGCCGGGCGTGGCGCGTCAAGCCGGAGCAGGTTAGCGTTATGGCGCTGAAACCTGGACGTCATGCTCGATGCTCTTCGCCCCGCTCGCCTTGTCCGCCGCCCTGGTGCTGGCCACCGTGGTCATCCAGATCGCAGGGCTCGTCGTGTTGATCTGGATCATGCGCACACGGGCGAGCCGCTATGCCGGCTTCACCTATGTCATGCAGCAGATCGGCGTGATCCTGGCCGTGGTCATGGGATTGTTTCTGATCCATGCGGTGCAGATCTGGCTTTACGCCTGGGTCTATCTGGCGCTGGAGGAGTTTGAGACGCTGGAAGCCTCGCTCTACTTCTCCACCAGCTCCTTCACAACGGTGGGCTATGGCGAGATATTCCTGGAAAGCCGCTGGCGCATCGTGTCCGCGATCCAGAGCGCCAACGGCTTCCTGCTGCTGGGCTGGTCGACCATCTTCCTCATCACGGTGCTGTCGAGATTGCGGTCCGTGGAATTCGACTGGCTGGAAAGCCGGATCGATCCGGACTTGTTCGCGCCCAAACCCAAACAGGATGACACGCCGTGACGCGCCCGATCAATGTCCGCCCGGCGCGCTTGGAAGACGCTGATCCGATCGCGTCGATGGCGGCGGCGTTCCACGCCTTTCACGGGGCTCCGGGCGGCTTCACGGCTGACGTCATCCGCCGGGACGGATTCGGAGACCGGCCCTGGTTCGACATCCTGATCGCGGAGCAGGGACGCGAGGCGGTCGGCTATGCGCTGTTCCACAAGAGCTATGAAACCGGCCATGCCGCGCCCGGGCTCTATCTCGCCGATCTGTGGGTCGAGCCGGACGCGCGCCGCACAGGCGTGGGCGCCGCGCTGCTTCGCGCAGTGGCCAAGGCGGGTGAAGCCTGCGGCGCGCACTTCATTTGGCTGGTCGTGCAATCCTTCAATCAGGAGGCTTTGACCTATTACGAAAAGCTTGGCGCGGGGGGCGATCGCGTGGAGGCGCGCGCGTTGATGATCCCGGACCTGCTCACCCGATTGAAACCGTGAGCATGCTCCACGGCTTGCCGCTTTGAGCCGAGGCGGGCTAAACCGGCGCAAACATTCTCAGCGCCAAAGGTTCGCCGCGTCCATGTTCAAGAAAATCCTGATCGCCAATCGCGGTGAAATCGCCGTCCGGGTCATCAAGACCTGCAAGCGCCTGGGTATTCAGACCGTGGCGGTCTATTCGGAAGCGGACGCCGACACCCTGGCGGTGGAGATGGCCGACGAGGCGGTCTTCATCGGTCCGCCCGCGCCGGGCGAATCCTATCTTCAGATGGACAAGATCATCGCGGCCTGCGAAGAAACCGGTGCTGAGGCCGTCCATCCCGGCTTCGGTTTCCTGTCTGAAAACGCCAGCTTTCCCGAAGCGTTAAGCGAGAAGGGCATCGCCTGGATCGGCCCGAACGCCCATGCGATCGCGGCCATGGGCGACAAGCTGGAATCAAAAAAACTCGCGGCCAAGGCCGGCGTGAGCACCGTGCCGGGCTTTAAGGGCGAGATTGTTGATGATCAGCAGGCCGTCGAGGTGGCGGAGGACATCGGCTATCCGGTGATGATCAAGGCGTCCGCGGGCGGCGGCGGCAAGGGCATGCGGATCGCCCGCAGCGAAAGCGAGGTGCGCGAAGGCTTCACCGCCGCGCGCAATGAGGCGCGATCCTCCTTCGGCGATGACCGCATCCTGATCGAGAAATTCGTCGAGAAGCCGCGCCATATCGAGATTCAGGTGCTTGGGGACAAGCACGGCGATGTCGTCTATCTCAACGAACGCGAATGCTCGGTCCAGCGGCGCAACCAGAAAGTCCTGGAAGAGGCCCCGTCTCCCTTCCTCGACGCCAAGACCCGCAAGAAGATGGGCGAGCAGGCGGTCGCCCTGGCTCAGGCGGTCGATTATGACAGCGCGGGCACGGTCGAATTCATCGTCGACCCGGAGAAGAATTTCTACTTTCTGGAAATGAACACCCGGCTGCAGGTCGAGCATCCGGTCACCGAGCTGACCCATGGCGTGGACCTGGTCGAGCAGATGATCCGGGTCGCCGCCGGCGCGCCGCTTGAGATCAAGCAGGCTGATCTCAAGATCAAGGGCTGGGCGGTGGAGGCGCGGCTTTACGCCGAAGATCCCTATCGCGGCTTCCTGCCCTCGATCGGCCGTTTGAAGCGCTATGTCGAACCGCCGGAGGGACCGGCCGGCCCGGGTGCATTGCGCATCGATTCCGGCGTGCGCGAAGGCGATGAAATTTCAATGTTTTATGACCCGATGATCGCCAAAGTCATCGGCTATGGCGACAGCCGGGATGCGGCGATGGACGCGCTGGCGCACAGCCTGGATCGCATGCGTGTGGACGGTCTGCAGTCCAACAAGCCCTTCCTGTCGGCGGTTCTCGATGAGCCGGATTTTCGGTCCGGACGCATTCATACCGGCTATATCGACGCGCATTTCCCGGAAGGCTTCCACGGCACGATACCAACCGAGGCGCAGCTGAAATGGATGACCGCGGCGGCCGGCTATGCGCATGCGATCCAGGCGCGACGGATTGCCGGCATATCCGGGCGAATCGCGCCGGCGGGCGAGGTCGACCGGCTGGAATGCGTGGTGATCCTGGACGGGCAGAGCTTCCCGGTCGAAGTCCAGCTGGACGGGATCGGCGCGGCCGAACTCTGGATGCCGGCGCTGTCCACGGAGCCGGTCACGCTCACGACCGGCTGGACGCCGGGCGACGCCCTGTTCGAGGGCCGGCTGGGCGAGGAGGAATTCGCCCTGGAGATCAGCGTCGGCAAGGAGGGGTATCGTCTGCGCCACCGCGGCTATTCGGCGAACGCCCTGGTTTGCGCGCCGCGCACGGCGGACTTGCACGCCAAGCTTCCGGAGAAAGAACCGGTGGACACCGCCAAGCTGGTGGTCAGCCCGATGCCGGGTCTTGTCGTTTCCGTGGCGGTTGAAGCAGGTCAATCGGTCAAGGCGGGCGAAGCCTTGCTGGTGGTCGAAGCCATGAAGATGGAGAATGTCCTGCGCGCCGAAGTCGACGGCGTGATCAAGACGGTCGACGCCGAGCCGGGCGCCAGCGTCGCCGCTGACGAGCTTCTCATCGAGTTTGAATAATACGTCATAAAGCGCCGTTTTATTTGACACCGGCGCGCCGCTCGCTGACGTTCATAGGACGAATCGAGCCAGGAGGAGGGCGCGCAATGAATCTTGGACATGTCCTATTCAGTCCCAACGGGCGGATCGGCCAGCAGGACTACTGGATCGGCATATTGATCCTGATCGGCGGCAATATCGTCGCCAATGTTCTGCCGTTGATCGGCTGGATCCTCTCGCTCGGCCTTATCTGGGTCGGCATCGCCATTTACGGCAAGCGATTGCACGATGCGGGCAAGACCGCTTGGCTGCATGTCGTTCCCTGGGCGCTCAGCCTGCTCTTCTTCATCATCGGCACGGTCATGGTGGTCGGCGGCGCGATCAGCGCGGGCATCATCTCCGACGCCGGGGACATGTCGCCGGAACAGATCATTGCGTTGATCTCCGCCGGCGGCCTGGGCCTGCTCTTCATGTCGCTCTCCTTCCTGGTCTGGATCGTCTACACGATCTGGGTCGGCGTGATGCAGGGCGAGGCGGGCGACAACGCTTATGGATCGGCCCCCGGCGCGGATGCGGCCACCGCAGCCAATGTCGCAGCGGCGTCCAGCGCCGCCGGCGCGCCGCCGGCGTCTGAAACCGCCGCGCCGGCGTCTCCGGCCGAAGCGGCGCCCCCGGCTGAGGCTCCAGCCGATCCGCCCGCGGAACAAAGCGCCGACACGCCCGACGAATCCGGTGGCGAACCGCCAAAAACGACCTAACTGTCCATCAACGGTTTACTCGCTTTAGGAGGGAAAGCATGAACGCCGGTACATTCTTCAATCCCAATGGCCGCATGTCGCGGGGCCAATTCCAGACCGCCTTCTTGGTTCTGGTCGCATTGGGTTTCGTCAACGCATTGAGCGCGCTTGTGCCCGGCGCCGCCGCCCTGGCGGTGGGATCGCTCAGCTTCTTTTTGGGGCTGGTGCTCGCCTATATGTGGGTGGCGATCTGGATCAAGCGTCTGCACAACGCCAATGTCACCGGCTGGATGACGATCCTTATCGTGCTGGGCTGGCTGATCATCTCCATGGTCGTCGGCACGACGCTGCAAATGGTCCTGGCGCCGGAGTCCATGCAGATGGGCGCATCCGGCGGCAGTTTCGCCGAGATCATGGCCGCGAGCCAGGAGACCGCGCGGCAGATCGCAATTCCCAGCGCGATCGCCGGCGCCATCGTGTCCGGCGGCTACGCCTTCATCCTCAACGCCGTGCTCAAGAACGACGGCGAGGAAAATCAGTACGGCCCGGCGCCGTCCTAAAGCTTCAGCGCATGTCTTGAAGCGGAGCGCGCGCCGGGTCATACCGGCGCGCGCTTTGTATTCTCACAGGACATTCATGGCCAATCTCAATCTTAAAGCCGCGTTCTTGCCGACCCACCGCGCCGACGCGGGCGATTACTGGCTC
>LYSW01000028.1:0-2998 GCA_001657295.1 Oceanicaulis sp. BBD 1991-10
CTTTTCGAAAGGATTCACATCGTACAAGCGCAGAATCGCGCCATCGAGCTGAGCACGCCGATCGGTGCCTATCGGATCGCCGAACAGATCGGCCTCGGTTTCCGACGCTACGGCGAGCCGAGATTCGACTATGGCGATGAGCCGCTCCCCCCCCCCCTTTTCCAACCGCTTCGATCCGCTTTAAAGCTGACCGATGTCGCGTCATCCTCCGCTGGCGGCGGCGCGCCCGGCGGGCCGGCGGGGGGCAGATGGACGATATGCCAGGTGCGGCCGTCCGGGGTTTCATCACCGGTGAAGAGTTCGCCGACGGCCTCTAATGCTGCATCATCACGCAACCGCCAATCAAAGGCCGGATCAGCACGCCAATAGTCCTGAAGGCTGGCCGGGCGGGTGTTGGCGTTGTCCGGTGCTTCATCCGCAGGCATACAATACGTTTCGTCCACAACCACCCAGCCGGCCCAGGCATGGTGCGGCCTGCCGTCTGCGTTGAGGCGCGCCAGCCCGTCCCAGCTATAGTCGGCGTCAAACCAGGCCGCCCACCAGTCCGGCGCTTTGTCGATATCCGTGGTGATCGCCTCGGCCATGACCGCCCCATTGCCTAAGATTGTGAAAAGCCAGGGAAGATGAGGGCCCAAGGGGTGTCAAGCACGCCCTGGCGGTGCGGATTTGAGGTGCGATTGCCCGAGGAGCGCCCCGTCCTGGGCGCCGGATGGACTGACCGCCTCGCCTCTCGTCACCGCCGCGAAGGCGGGGGTCCAGTGTCGTAGGGCTCAGCGTGGCTGGCTCTGGGTCCCCGCCTGCGCGGGGATGACGAGAGGAGGAGGGTTGAGGGTGAAGGCGGCGATGGCAGAGCCTTCGGACAGGTCACCGCCCTCATCACCTCCCCTCTTTCCCGGCGAAGGCCGGGATCCAGACGCTTTCAAGTGCAGACGTTAGACGGCTCTGGGCCCCGGCGCTCGCCGGGAAGAGGGGTGTGGAGGCTCATTCTCCAGCCCCGCGGACCCCTTAGCACACGCCCCCTGCTTTGAAACCCCGGCCCAGGGCGAAGCCCGCCGAGCCGGGGCCTCTGTCTCGTTAAAGCGCCCCAAACTTCACGAGGTCCCGGGTCTTCGCTCTGCTCGCCCGGGATTTCAGCATCGGCTCACCCAAGTGTGACCCATTCTGTGACCTGTCCGCGAGCGGCCCACAACCGGCATGGGTGGCCCGGATGAACCGGGCCATGACAGGACGACGCTAGTCCTCCACCCCCGCCAGCGCGCGGGAAGACGCGGTAGGATTGAAAAATTGTTCTGACTTAAGCGGTTAAGAGCATGACTCAAGGGCGAGCTGCCTGTCCTGAAGCGTCTCCCGATCAATCCAATACAGATTCAATCGGCCATCTTCAGCGATAATCCGAGGAGCAAGAACGTTCCGCCCCTCAGCCTCTTCGTTGTCAAATAATTCTTCGATATCATCCATGCGAGCAAAGCAAATCGCAATTTCGCGAGCGGCTTCCTCTCGATGCTCTGAGAGCCATAGGTCCAGATCCACGCCAGACGGCAATTTAATCTGGAGCGCTGTTTGGAAGCTTACCAATGAATTTGAATGAGCTTTCTCAATTGAAGCTGCGAGCATATCGACAGCGGTTGGCAGCTTTGGAGATTTGTTACCTCTTAGCAAGGCAATCAAAGAATCCGCCGAGCCTTCTCCCAGCCTACCGAAGAATTTTTTGAAGTACTCATCAAGGCCGAGTGCTTTCATGAACACCAAGACCGTACCCGCGAAATAGACGTATTGGGGGATTTCCCCGGCAGACTTCCGCATCAAGATTGGGCCAGATTTGCCAGCGACGATGCCAACTAGATCTGCCCTCAACCCATCTGCAACGCTCTGAAGCCTTTCAGTGGGGACTACTTCGATTTTGCACATCTAGTCCTCCACCCCCGCAAGCGCGCGCGCAAAGGCATTGGCGTTGAAGGCCGTGAGATCGGCTTCGCCTTCACCTACGCCGATGAAGTGGATGGGGAGTTTGAATTTTTCCGCCACCTGGACCAGCGCGCCGCCTTTGGCTGTGCCGTCCAGCTTGGTCATGATGACGCCGGTCACATCCGCCGCCTCCATGAACGCCTCTGCTTGCGACAACGCGTTCGAGCCCACCGTGCCGTCGAGCACCAGCAGCACGTGATGCGGCGCGGTTTCGTCGATCTTGCGGATCACACGGACGATTTTGCGCAATTCGTCCATCAGCTCGGCCTTGTTCTGAAGCCGGCCGGCCGTATCGATCAGCAGCGCATCGGCGTTTTGCGAGCGCGCCGTCTCCAGCGCGTCAAACGCCAGGCCCGCCGCATCCGAGCCGATGGGGCGGGACAGAAACTGCGCGCCCGCGCGCCTGGACCAGACCTCCAGCTGCTCGACCGCCGCGGCGCGGAAGGTGTCGCCGGCGGCGGTGACGATGTCGGCGCCCTCGCGCGTCATCTTCACTGCGATCTTGCCCAGCGTCGTGGTCTTGCCGGAGCCGTTGACGCCGACGAACAGCACGACGCGCGGGCTGGGTCCGGACATGTCGAGCGGCCGGGCATAGGGTTCGAGCGTTTCGGCCACCACCTCGGCCAGGGCCTCTTTGATCTCCTCGGCGCTGACATCCTTGTCGAACTTGTCTTTGGCCAGGCGCGCCGTGACCCGGGCGGCGGTCGCCGCGCCCAGATCGGCGGAGATGAGCAGGTCCTCCAGCTCCTCCAGCGCCGCATCATCAAGCTTGCGTTGGGTGAAGAGCGCGCCGACATTATCGGAGAAGCGCGAGCTGGTCTTTTTCAGGCCCGAAGCGATGCGGGCGAAAAAGCCTTTCGACTCGCTCGCCGCGGACACGCCGTCATCGGGCGCGGACTTATCCTCAGCCTCAAGCGCGCCGGCGGGGGCGGACAGATCTGAACGCTCTCCCGCAGCCGGGACGGGATCGGGTTCTGCGATATCCTCGGGTCCGTCCGGCGCCGGCGCTTCGAAGGACGCCGCGGCCGAGGGC